>NZ_CP049616.1:3865165-4610330 GCF_011068285.1 Flagellimonas oceani
GAAGAGTGGTTACGGTAAAAGATTGTTGGGAATTTTGAATAAAGAAGAATGATAAAAGCGACAGAGACGAAACTAAAAGGATGCTTTATCATAGAACCGGAAATTTTTGAAGATGAACGGGGGTATTTCTTTGAGAGCTTTAATCACAGAGCGTTTTGTGAAGCTATTGGCCGAGAGGTAAATTTTGTACAGGATAACCAATCCTTCTCAAAAAAAGGAGTGTTGCGTGGATTGCATTTTCAAAAAGGAGAGCATGCCCAGGCCAAGTTGGTTTCGGTGTTACAAGGAAGAATTCAGGATGTAGTGGTTGATTTGCGTAAAGATTCTCCTACCTTTGCGCAGCATTTATCCATAGAGTTAAGTTGTGATAACAAGAAGCAGTTATTTGTTCCACGAGGATTTGCCCATGGGTTTTTAACATTGAGCGAATCAGCAGAGGTATTTTACAAGTGCGATAATTATTATAATAAAGAGGCTGAGGGGGGGATTAAGTATGATAATTCGGATTTAGGTATCAAGTGGAGATTGAAAAATAGCGACATTGTACTGTCTAATAAAGATAAAGTTTTATCGAATTTAATGGATAAATTTTAGTGATTAAGACAAGCCGAAAAGGATACAAAACAATTACAAATTAAAACAATGGACAATATATTATCCTTGATTGGAAGAAAAAATGAGCTCTTCGGGGAGGATATTAAGGCTCATGAAGAGATACTATTACAAAAAATCATAAACTCATCTTTTTTGGTTTTAGGAGGAGCTGGTTCAATAGGACAAGCCGTTACCAAAGAAATCTTTAAAAGAAACCCCAAAAAACTTCATGTTGTTGACATAAGTGAAAATAATTTGGTTGAACTGGTAAGGGATATTCGAAGTTCATTGGGATACATAGATGGAGATTTTTCAACCTATGCCTTAGATATTGGTTCGGATGAATATGATGCATTTATAGCATCAGACGGGAAATATGACTATGTTTTGAATTTATCTGCTCTAAAACATGTCCGAAGTGAGAAAGACCCCTTTACCCTGATGCGAATGATTAACGTAAATATTTTTAACACTGACAAAACAATAAGACAGGCTATAGAAGGGGGAGCTAAAAAATACTTTTGTGTTTCAACGGATAAAGCAGCAAACCCGGTAAACATGATGGGTGCCTCCAAGCGCATTATGGAGCTGTTTTTGATGTACAGAAGTGAGAACATATCTATTTCTACAGCCAGGTTCGCCAACGTTGCTTTTTCTGACGGGTCTCTTTTACATGGCTTTGAAAAGCGAATTTCAAAAAAACAGCCGTTAGTAGCCCCAACTGACATAAAGCGGTATTTTGTGACCCCAAAAGAGTCGGGAGAACTATGTTTAATGTCATGTATTTTTGGGGAAAACAGGGATATATTCTTTCCCAAATTGAGCGAGGAACTGCATTTAATCACCTTTTCCGAGATTGCTGAAAAATACCTAATAAGTAGGGGGCTATCACCTATTTTATGTGAATCGGAAGAGGAAGCCCGTAATTTGGCCAAAAGCCTACCAAATAATAATCAATGGCCATGTCTGTTTGTAAGCAGTGATACCACGGGAGAAAAGGATTTCGAGGAGTTTTTCACGAAAAATGAAACTCTGGACATGAATAGATTTATCAACTTGGGAGTAATAAAGAACAAGGCAGGACATGATGTAGAAAAAATTAGATTATTTGAGAAATCCATAGCTGAGATGAAATCTAAGGGCGGCTGGTCGAAGGAGCAAATAGTTTCCTTGTTCCATCAAATGATACCAGGTTTTGGCCATTTGGAAAAAGGAAAATATTTAGATAGTAAAATGTAATTTGAAAATGTGCCAAGCAACCATTGACTTTATTCGCGAATTGTATGGGCGGAAGGATTTTATCCCATTGCATGAACCTATATTTAATGGCAACGAAAAAAAGTATTTGAACAATTGTATAGATTCTACATTTGTTTCAAGCGTTGGAAAATATGTTGATTATTTTGAGGAAATGGTTGTGGATTTTACTGGAGCCAAATTTGCCGTTGCCACTGTAAATGGGACCGCAGCCCTACATATAGGCCTTTTATTGTCGGATGTAAAGAGGGATGATGAGGTAATAACACAACCTTTAACATTTGTCGCCACTTGCAATGCAATAAGTTATATTGGGGCCCATCCTCTTTTTATTGATGTGGATAAAAATACGTTGAGTTTGTCTCCTGAAAAACTATTAACTTTTTTGCAAACCAATACCGAACAAGTGGATGGGCGTTGTAAAAACAAACTTACAGGCAGGCTTATTAAAGCCATGGTTCCCATGCATACTTTTGGGCACCCGGGAAGAATAAAGGAAATCGCCAAGATTGCAAATGACTTCAACATTGAATTGGTTGAAGACGCAGCAGAATCGTTAGGCAGCTATTATGATGGGATACACACTGGCTTATTCGGAAAGATGGGAACACTCAGCTTTAATGGCAACAAGACTATAACTACCGGTGGTGGTGGTATGTTAGTCACAAACGACGAAGGTTTAGCTAAGAGAGCCAAACATCTCACTACAACTGCAAAGATTCCACATAAATGGGAGTTTGATCACGATACAATCGGCTTTAACTATCGTCTACCAAATATTAATGCTGCCTTGGGCTGCGCTCAAATGGAAAGATTAACTTCTATTATTGAAAATAAAAGAGAGACAGCCAAAAAGTACCAAACCTTTTTTAGCGCCATGGAGGAAGTTAGCTTTGTTGTAGAGCCTAAAAATGCACGGAGTAACTATTGGTTAAATGCAATCATTTTAAAGGACCGTAAGGAGAGAGATTCTTTCTTGGAACAAACCAACAGAAACGGTGTAATGACTAGACCTGTTTGGAAATTAATGAATCATTTGGATATGTTTAAAAACACTTTGCCAACGGATTTAGAAAACGCACAATGGTTGGAAGATAGGATTGTTAATATACCTAGCAGTGCAGTAATATGATAGAATTAATACTACTAGGAGGTGGAGGCCATTGCGAGTCAGTAATCGAGGTTATTTTAGGTCTACGAGAATATACCATTCGCGGGATTCTTGACCCAAGTTACAATTCATCAAAACCACAGGAAGTTATGGGTTTTCCAATATTAGGAGATGATACGGATATAGTGAAACATGTAAACAAGCAGCGTCAATTTGTTATTACTGTGGGACAGATAAAAAGTAGTCAAGTTAGAAGGAATCTTTTTGACTTGGTTACCGATAACGGAGGCAAGCTACCCGTGATTATAGCAAAATCAGCCTATGTATCGTCATCTGCCAAACTTTCAGAAGGAACTGTCGTACTTCATAATGCATTCGTAAACGCAAATACCCAGATAGGCAACTGCTGCATCCTAAATACGGGCGCTATTGTAGAACACGGTTGTACAATAGGAAGTTTCACGCATGTTTCAACAGGGTCAATACTTAATGGTGAAGTGGTTTGTGGAGAAAATGTTTTTATTGGTAGTGGGACAGTCTTGAATCAAGGTGTTTCGCTTGCTGACAATGTTATAATAGCATCGGGCAGTCTTGTGAGAAAGAGTATTGATTTCCCAAGCATATATGGAGGCAATCCGTTAAAAAGAATAATGTGAAAAGAGTACAAATTATTGCAGAAGCCGGAGTTAATCATAATGGAGACCTTGAGTTGGCCAAGCAACTGATTGATGTTGCCGCATCCGCTGGTGTAGATTACGTCAAATTCCAGACATTCAATGCCAAAAGTTTGGTAAGCAAATCGGCCAAAAAGGCAGATTATCAAATAGAAAACACGAAATCAAAGGATGGTGGACAGCTCTCAATGCTATCGAAATTGGAGCTCTCAAAGGAAAACCATTATGTTTTAAAAGAATATTGTGACTATAAAGGAGTAAAGTTTCTTTCAACAGGTTTTGACCTAGACAGCCTTCAGTTTTTGTACGATTTTGGACTGCAGCTCTTCAAAATCCCCTCGGGCGAAATTACCAACCTACCTTATCTTAGAAAAATAGGCGAGTTTAACAAGAAAACCATACTTTCAACAGGTATGGCAGATATTAAGGAAATATCGGATGCTTTGAACATCCTAATAGAAGCCGGAACGAATAAATCTAACATAACTGTTTTGCATTGTAATACCGAGTACCCCACACCAATGGAGGACGTTAATTTGAACGCTATGAAGACCATACGAGATTTATTAGAAGTTCAAGTCGGGTATTCTGACCACACGCTCGGAATCGAGGTTCCAACAGCCGCGGTTGCCTTAGGTGCTAAGGTGATAGAAAAACACTTCACTCTGGACCGAAACATGGAGGGTCCAGACCACAAAGCTTCCTTGGAACCAGAGGAGCTTAAGGATATGGTAACTGCTATTCGTAATATCGAATTAGCTTTAGGGACAGGAAAAAAGGCTCCTAGTCAAAGTGAAATGAAAAACAAAACTATTGCAAGGAAGAGCATAGTAGCACAAACGAGAATAAAAAAAGGTGAAATATTTACAGAGAAAAATTTGACCGTGAAAAGGCCGGGCAATGGTATTTCACCGATGAAATGGGACCAGCTTCTTGGGACAAAAGCTACCAAGGACTATGAAGAAGATGATTTGATATGAAGAGGGTGGCAGTGGTGACAGGCACAAGAGCTGAGTATGGATTGTTGAGACCTCTGATTTCGGCGATCAGGGAAGACAAGTCACTTGACCTTAAACTACTAGTGACCGGAATGCACCTTATACCCGAATTTGGCAATACATATAGGGAAATAGAGTCTGATGGCTTTACCATTGATGCAAAAATTGAAGATGGTTGGGATGGAGATTCGGCAAAATCAATAACGAAATCGGTGGGTCGCGCCTTAAAGGGTTTTGCCGAAGTGTTTGATCAGCTAAAACCAGATTTGCTAGTGCTTTTGGGAGATAGAACTGAAATATTGGCGGCAGCCACAGCAGCTACAATCGCGAACATTCCAATTGCTCATCTACATGGAGGAGAAACCACAGAAGGAGCATATGATGAGTTTATACGGCATGCAATTACTAAAATGAGTCACTTTCATTTTGCTTCGACCCAACTTTACAAGGACAGAATTATTCAAATGGGAGAACATCCTCAAAGAGTATTCAATGTTGGTGCTATTGGGGTGGACAGCATAAAACGGTTAAAATTGATGTCTAAGAATCAATTGGAGGAGTCGCTGGGGACAAAGCTCAAAGATAAATCAGCCTTAATTACCTTTCATCCCGTGACTACCGAAAACCTAACGGCAGAAAGGCAATTCAACCAACTTTTGATGGCTTTGGACGACCTGAAGGGCTACACTTTGATTTTTACGAAAGCAAACTCTGATAAGGGGGGCGCTATAATCAATAAAATGATAGAAGATTATGTAGACTCTAATAGAAGCAAGGCCTTGGGTTTTGCATCATTGGGTCAACTCCGATACCTATCATCACTGCAATACGTGGATTTTGTTATAGGGAATTCTTCAAGTGGAATTTTGGAGGTGCCTTATTTTGAAAAACCAACCATAAATATTGGCGATAGACAAAAAGGAAGGATAATGTCGGATAGCATAATCAATTGTATTCCAGTATATTCCGATATTAAGATTGCCATAAAAAAAGCACAGTCAAAAGAGTTTTTAAGCAGCATCCCACATCAGGATAAGATATATGGAAACGGAGATACTACATCCAAGATTATAAATATATTACGAAACCTAGACCTTTCCAAAATTCAGAAACCCTTTTATGACCTTAACCATAAACACGAAGTCAATTGAGAAGCTACAGAAATCACCTCATTTTATCAGGAAGTAGAATTAGGCAAGCCTTAATAAAATTGGATGAGCTTGCGAGTGATGCCATATTGTTTGTTATTGACGAAAATAATAAGCTAAAAGGATCATTGACCGATGGGGATATTAGAAGAGGATTGATTAAAGGCATATCCATAGAAGATGAAGTAGATTCTGTTATTCAGCCTAACCCTAGATATGTCGTAAAAGGAGAGCAGAACATAAAGGAAATAATAGAATATCGTGAAAAGAACTTTAGAATAATTCCGGTGCTTAATGGGGAAGGAACAATTGTAAATATTATCAACTTCCGGAATATTCGCTCGTATTTGCCTGTTGATGCCGTTATAATGGCAGGGGGAAGAGGTAGTCGCCTAAGGCCTTTGACAGATACTGTACCCAAACCATTGTTAAAGGTCGGAGATAAACCTATTGTGGAACATAACCTGGATAGACTTGCCTTATATGGAATTGATGATTTTTGGATTTCTGTAAAATATCTGGGTGAACAGATCAAGGATTACTTTGGCGATGGACATAAAAGAAATGTTAAAGTAAAGTATGTTTGGGAGGACAGACCAATGGGAACCATTGGCGCTGTTTCAAAGATCACTGATTTTGAACATGAATATGTATTGCTGACAAATTCTGATATTTTGACGAATCTGGATTATGAGGATTTTTTCCTAGATTTTTTGAATAAGGATGCCGATCTTTCGGTGGTTACAATTCCCTATATGGTTGATATACCTTATGGCGTATTGGAAACCAGTAACGGACATGTCATCAATCTTCGAGAAAAGCCAACTTACACTTACTATTCCAATGGTGGGATTTATTTGATAAAAAAATCAGTATTGTCTTATTTGCCAAAAAATGAATTTTTCAATGCAACAGATTTAATGGAAACCCTCTTAAAGGAAAAAAGAAGAGTTATTTCATATCCATTGTCAGGATATTGGTTGGATATAGGAAAACACGAGGATTTTAAAAAGGCTCAACAAGACATAAAACAGATAAAGTTCTAAAATGAATTCAATTGTCGTCATTCCCGCAAGGGGCGGATCTAAAGGCCTTCCCGGTAAGAACATCAAAAAACTTGGAGGCAAGCCTCTGATTGAATATACCATATGTGCAGCTAGGGAAGTCTTTAATGATGAGGAAATTGTGGTTTCAACAGATGATTTGGAAATCAAAAAGATAGTCGAAAAAACAGGACTAAAAGTTCCTTTTTTGAGACCTAAAAATCTTGCTACGGATGTTGCTAGTACCCAAGATGTACTTCTCCATATCATTGACTTTTATGAGAATCAAGGATATAGTTTTGATGTTATGGTCTTACTTCAGCCAACTTCACCTTTCAGAACAAGTCGGCATATCCAAGAAGCCATAGATTTATTTTATAAAAACCAAGGCCTGGATATGGTTGTTTCGACAAAGGAGGCCAAATCGAACCCTTACTTTTCTCTTTTTGAGGAGGACGCAAATGGTTTTTTAAAGAAGTCCAAAGAAGGAAGTTTTACCAGAAGGCAAGATTGCCCCAAGGTCTGGGAATTTAATGGGGCCATCTATGTTATAAATGTGACTGCCCTAAAAAGGAATAAAATTTCTGAGTTCAAGAACATAAAAAAGTATCCTATGGACAAAAAAAGTTCTTTGGATATTGATGACGAATTTGATTGGTTAATGGCGGAGAAACTTGTAAACGAGTAATTGACAGATGTTCTAATCAACAGTCGGTTAGATGAACTCAAACAAATCGCTATTTAGTAGGTATGAGAAAAATTAAATATAGTTTGCAAATTATTTTATTCTTACTGATTGTTTGTTGCGAACATAATGAAGCCCATAACATCTGTGCTGCCAATGTACAAATTGGTCTGGTATCCATTACAGAGAACAGTGCTGTATTAAAATGGGTGGAAACACAAGGATATTCTTCCATTGTAGAATACGGACCCGAGGGATTTCGATTGGGTGATGGCACTCAAATAGAAACACAAGAAGAGATGATTTTACTTGAAGGTCTAATTCCCTCAACTCAATATGACTTTTATTTGAAATCCATATGTCCGGATGAAGTAGAAGGGGAGTTCATTACAAATCCATACAATTTCAGTACAAATGATTGTAACGGTTTTGACGAACAAGACGTCGTCCTGCTTGGTTGGAAATTTGAAGGCTTTGAAATTGCTGTATATCCAGAAGAGAGAACTTCAAATGAGTGGGAGTATGCAATTATACCAATGGGCACTGAATTGAAGCCAACGGACATCAATCAAGTTAAAGGGAAGTATCAATTTAATGTGGAATCAAATGAGTTGGAACAGGACGGTACTTATGACTTTTATGCACGTAGAATCTGTGAAAACGCAGAAACTAACTGGGTAATAAAATCGTTTTCAACCGATGCATTTAATTGTGACATCGCTTATAATGTAACAAATAATGATGGATATAACTTTAGTGTTGATTTTATTGATTTACCTGTTGATGTTGAAATTGTAAAGCAAGGTAATGGGGTTGGTTCAGGCATGTTGGTTGCAAAATCAGTTGGAAATTTCTCATTTAACAAAACCAATTTACATAATGAATATCCAGAGTATTTTGAGCCAGACACTTTATACGACGTTTTGGTGAGGAGCCAATGTGGTTCCAGCTACTCAGAGCCATTAGTGATATATGAACACAAAACCCCCAAGGCAAATACTGCATATTTAGTTGATGTGTCTGTAACGGAGGATTCGATTATGTTAAGATGGCCGATTGATTTTGGATTTAATCAACTGTATTGCAACCCGTATGATGTTGTAGTTTACCAAATCGAGTACGGACCTGTTGGCTTTGAAAACAATATTGGAGTGCTTTTGGAAACAGAGGGAGTTCCTGACGAATATCCTTACTATAAACACATTTTGGACAAAAGCAATTTCGATCAAGGGGAGACCTATGAGTTTTCAATCCGTTCAGTGGTCAATAATGGCTACCCTGGAGAATGGAATGCTTCGGCCTGTCATATACAAGATGGTTCTAGACTTCAGGTCGTGGTAGAATAATTTTGTAGGACAATTTTTGCTGATGTTTTTAATTTAATCAATAGTCAGTCACAATCTAATTTTCAATAGAACAATTGATAATAGCCTGTTTAAAATAAAGAAAGGCCCTGATGAGAATCTTTACGTTAGACTATTTACGAGGCATAGCGGCCATTGGCATAATGCTTTATCATTACTCCGTTTGGAACTATGGTCTTTTAGGAGGTGAAACCTTTTTAGGTAAAATAGGTATATATGGTGTTTCGATTTTTTATGTTTTAAGTGGGTTAACCCTATTCTTGGTTTATCACGACCAAAATAGTCTTTCAAGGCTTAAATCTTTTTTCATAAAAAGGGCAGCCAGAATATTTCCATTGCTTTGGGTAAGCATTTTCTTGACCATCATCTTGCTGGGCAAAAACTATGAAATCCAAAAAATATTATTAAACATTACTGGTTTTTTTGGTTTTGTCGCACACGACCAATATATACCAACAGGAGCTTGGTCCATTGGGAATGAATTGGTTTTTTATTCTATTTTTCCAATTGCTTTGTTTTTAACGAACAAAAGTCGATATGGACTGGAGGCTTTATTCGGGTTGACTGTATTAATTACGGTCTACTTTTCGTTTTATAGGCTACCAGATTTTGAGGTTCTTGCATCCGCTTGGAAAACTTATATTAATCCTTTTAATCAAGTATATCTTTTTGTTGGAGGCATGTTGCTTGCCAAATACTTTAAGGGCAAAAAACTCCCTTATGTAGCAATCTCATGCCTGATCCTAGGCTTATTGATTTTTGTTCCGGTATTTAAAAGGGGTGATTTGTTGGGGATAATATCTGGAGCACCAAGACTAATTTACTCTTTAGGATGTTTTCTTGTTTGTGGCGGAGCATTATTGTTGGGCACCGTGAGAGCAGGTATGTTGCATAGACCTCTAAAGGTGATGGGAGATGCTTCATACTCCATTTACTTACTTCACCCAATCGTTTATTGGAGCTTATTAAAATGGTTTCCATCCATTGAAAAAGGCCTACTTTTGTTTGTAATATGTGTTTTAGTAAGTCTAATATTCAGTTTTTTAACCTATTATGCTGTCGAAAGAAAGTTTATAGACCTAGGTAGAAAGTGGTCTGGTTCACAGATACCATTGAAGAAAATCTTTAAGTATTCTGCCTTTATCTTTGGTTTTGGACTGATTGTGTTGCAAAGCAATAAGTTAAACCAACAATTGGATTCCAAACGAGCTTTTGAGCGGCTTTTGAAGAATAACCCAAACCCGTACATAAAATTATTAAGACATAGGAGTATTTATGCAGATTCGATATACAATGTTTACATTGCAAACATAAAGGATGAAACACAGTTAATATTTTTGGCACAAGACTCTTTAGCAGAAGTACAAAGGGACAGTAAATTTTTTGTTCATGTTTACCCTATTGATTCTACTTTACTTAAAGAACGCATAGATCATTTGGCATATGACTTTAAGAATAATGTAAAGGAATTTGAAATTTCTGGTAAAAAGTATTTTGTCTCAAGCCAAGCTTTGCCCAACATTAAAATTAAAAAACTTAATCTAGGTCAGTATGGGTATTCTAAA
Organism: Flagellimonas oceani; assembly: GCF_011068285.1. NCBI lineage: Bacteria > Pseudomonadati > Bacteroidota > Flavobacteriia > Flavobacteriales > Flavobacteriaceae > Flagellimonas > Flagellimonas oceani. Next base: position 3,875,605 of record NZ_CP049616.1, read on the forward strand.
GACAATAGTATTACGTGGAGAGTCGATCACTTGCTATTAGGGACAGAAATAGCAAGAACACTTAGGGAGAACAATGAAGATATCGGGATATTTGAGTATGTGCCAGAGACATTCTAACCAAAGAGGGAATATCATATAATATTAATGGTCTAGGAAAACTAACAATTGATAAGGAAGAATAGTTAAAAAACAGAATCTTGAAAAATAGTTTAGAGAGTCTATTCACAAGGGGTATTTCCATTGGTTCTAAGTTTCTTTTGGTCGGGTACTTGGCCAAAGAACTAAGCTTAAATGACTACGGAAGCTACCAATTGATAGGATATTTTGTCCTGATTTCAACAACAGTTTTCGGATTAGAGTTTTATAATCTCACGAATAGGTCTGTTGTGAAAACCGTAGACAAGAAAAGAGTCTATAAGGGGCACCTTTCATTCTTTGCTAGCATATCCCCAGTGCTTATTGTTTTTCAAATTGTCCTTTTTTTACTGATTTTTCCTGGCAAACTTATTTCCGCTACAAATATCATCTTAGTATTGATTATTGGGTTGTGCGATTATTTCTCTCAAGAAGCGTACAGATACTTAATGATAAACGGATTTTTTAGAAAAGGGAATATTCAACTGATACTTAAAAGTGCTCTCTTTATACTATTGCTTTTAATATATGCTCAAATATTCAAGAAACTTACATTTTCCATTGTTCTATGGATTATGTTAATATCATACCTACTATTATTTTTATCGGCATACAATACGTTTTCAAAAACTTTACATGCTTTTAAAAGGGATGACTTCAAAAGATTGAAGAAAAAGACGCTTATAATAAACCTTAAAGCTGTACTGCCCTTTGTCATCCTTGTTTTTTTTTTGAAGGGGATAGAATTTTCTGATAAATTCATAATAGGCAAGCAGCTTGGTCTTGAAGAAACTGGAGTTTATTCTTTTGTGTTTCAAGTAGCTTCTTCGATACACATATTTATCATTAGTGGTTTTTATATCATATATCTTCCGCAAATGATCCATTATCATTTAACTGACTTCAAGAAGTTCAGAAAAGAAATAAAGAATTTTGGTATTATAACGATAATTTCAAGCATTTTGCTAACTGCTGTTATCTCTGTGGCGAGTCCATATATTTTCTCTTTGATTGGAAAAACTGAATTCATTGACCATATGGACTTGCTTTATTTACTGCTCATTGGCTTTGTCTTAAATAATATTTCACTAATACCTCATTTATACCTGTACATTATTGAGGAGGAGAAGATTATTATGAAGATAATGGGTGTGTCCTTTTTATTAAATCTTGGGCTAAATTTTTTTGTAATTCCACGATTTGGTATTATTGGCGCAGGTTACGCCTTTATTCTTACGTATTCTTTAGTACTTTTGCTTAAAAGTATTATTGCCCGCAACAAATGGACGAAAGCCAAGTATTAGTAATCATGGAAAGCTCAATGGCAAAAAGATTTGAGGCCATTGCAAAAATCCATGAGATATCTGTTTTTCATACTGAATTGGATAATTTTTTAAGTCAAAACAAAATAGTAAACCTAATTCGAAGACTTAAGTCCAAGCAAAGATTACTTGAAGCAGTTAAGGAGCTTGAGGCATTTGTCAGTAACAAAAAAGTGGAACAAGTTTTTTTTTCTACCGCCGAAGGGTATGCCAGTCACAATGTTATCAAACATATGCAAAGTCGGCGACCCGACATTGAATATATTGCACTACAGCATGGATTGTTTCCGCTCAATTATTCTCAGACTAGAGAGGCTTTCCGAAGCTCGTTGAACGGATTGTGTAAGAAGATTTTTGGGGTTTTTCCCTTTGGCGCAGGATTTGGTGGCTTGGTCCTCGACAAGTATTATGTTTACACTGAAAGGGAAAAAAAATATTTGATAGGCACAAGAGGTTGGAAGAGTAGTCAAGTATATGTTAAGCTTAATTTTATAAAGGCAGACATTTTTTTGGAGTATAAAAAGAGAGACTTAAAACAGGATAAAGCAAATGCAATTTTTTTGCTTCAGTGTTTGAGTAGGTCAGGACTTTGCAGCCCTTTGCAAGAAGCTTTTTATAACAAGAAAATTATTGAAACACTTTCCAAAAAGTATAATAAGCTTTTTGTAAAGGAACATCCAGGCTGCCCAAATCTACTATCTCAGCTGCAACTGCCAGCCAATGTCATTGTACTCGACAATATTTTTGATGGCTTTGCCCGCTGCAAAACGGCTTACAGTTTTTTCTCAACAGCACTTTTGGACGCTAAGATTTTCAATTTGAGAACCGTTGGCGTTAAAATAGATAAACTTAAAATTGACTCACAGATTTATACAACATTTGACTCCACTTTAAAGTTTGAAGACAATTTCACTGCCTAAGATCAGTTGGCTCATACTATTCCTGTCCCTACCATTTAATTTTTTGGCAATTGAGGGCGTTGGGAACGTGTATCTTAGCACGATAATTCTTTTTTTTGTCTTTTCAACACTTTTATTGTTGACAAATGGTAAAATCATAGCTAATTATTCAAGCGTATTATCACTTTTTATTTTACTGGTATTTATCGCAAGTACAGGAGTTAATGTTCTATTTGGAAGTGCAGGAACATTTAAGGATCAATTGATTTTTACTATAGTCCATCTTCAGTTGGTGCTTGCATTTATGTTGGGAAATTACTTCGCCACTAAACTAAGCAAGGACTTTGTTTACAAGTCTTTAATAATTGTTCTGCTATTACTTTCGATACGATTGTTTTTAGATGATTTTGATAAAGTGTTTAATTTAAGTACGGTTAGAGGATTGCGAGTTGAAAGTCAATTTGCTGGAGGAGCAAATAATTTTGCACTACTTTTGGGTATTGGGTTTATCATTGCCTTCTTCTACCTAAACAAAGGATCTAAAAGGCTGATTACATGCTTGTATCTGCTTTTGGTGATTGTTTTGACCATGTCTAGAGGAGCACTGTTTGGTGTCGTGTTCACACTTTTTTTGGTTGCTGTTTATGACCAAAAAGGGAAAACCCTTGTTTCCTTGCTGAGAATTAGTTTTGGGCTTTCAATTTTAGGAGTGTTTCTTTTTTTTATGTCGGATGGCGTACAAGTAATAGTTGAAAAATTCAGCGATAGATTCTTGAGCTTTTTCACTGGAGAGGTAACTTTTGAACAGGCATCTTCCGGTAGGCCTATAATTTTCAAAGATATTTATGAAAACCATTTATTGAAAGCAAATACTTTTGAAGTACTATTCGGTCATGGCATGGGTAGTATTGACTTTGAAGTAAACGGATACCCCTACGAATCCTCACATAATATATTTATTGATATTCTGTTCAGAAATGGAGCATTTGCTCTCATAGGCTTTATAGTTTTGATTTGTTATTTAACCCTGTCCTTTTTAAATAATAGGAAGAACGAAGACTTGGTTTTTTTTGGAATATTTGTTTTTCTTCATTTTGAAATTATGGTAAATCCATTTGTTTATGCGGCACAAACAGGATGGATATATGGTTTGTTCCTTGCCTTATTTATTAGAAGAAACCGTTTAAGAAAAACATAGCCCTTAATAGGTGTGAAAAGATGATAAAAAAACTTTTTAGATGGATGGTTCCTTTTTTATTGGCAACACTGCCGCTAACACCTATTTTTTTTGGCGAAAAGTATTACCCCCCTTTTCTCATTGCACTGGTATTTTTTTCTTTTACTAGATATGGAACAATAAAAATAATCAAGAAAAGAAAACGATTATTAGTACCATATGTCTTTGCCGTACTGGTTTATTTGATGTACACAATTTTTTCCCCTGAAATTATAAGCAGTCTAAAAATTCTGGAGAGACAGTCCTCTCTTTTAATCATTCCCTTAGTCGTAATAGGTTTTGAATGGAAAAAAAACGACATCAAAATCTTTTTCATTACTTTTTTGGCGGCATTGCTTGCGATTGCTTTTTACTCCTTTATAGAGTTTCTGCTATTTATGCAAAATAATGCTGACTGGATTGAATATATGGGAAAACAAAACAGCTCGAAGGCATTGTATCTTCAATATAAGTTTCCTCATATTATTAAAGTTCACCCAACCTACTGGAGCTATTTGATTTTAGGAGCTATTGTTATGATTTTGGCCGACCTTAATTTTAAAGATGGAAGAAACCTGAAAAGTCACCTTCTTTTGTGGTTGTTTTTTAGCTTAAATCTTTTCTTATTATCAGCAAGAACCTCAATATTAATCTATGTCTTTATAAACTGTTATTATCTTTTCTTGCTGATTAAAAAATACAGACGGCAAAAATGGATAATCTATTCTGTTTTGATAGTATTGTCTTTGGGTTTGGCAACTATGTCCAAACTTCCGTTATTTAAAGTAAAGTATGATGCAATCAAGAACGACGAACGAAGCACATATTGGCCCTTGGCAATTGAAACAATCAGAGACAACTATTTTTTGTTGGGAGAAGGTCTTGGGCAAAGCAATAAGGTGGTGCGTAATTACATATTAGAAAATGGAGACGAGCGAATCAATTATCATGCGTACGACCTACACAACCAATACCTAAGACATTATGTGGATATGGGTATTTTGGGTTTTGTAAGTTTACTCTTTCTTTTGATCGGACATATGTTGCCAATTAAAAACCCTCTTGATCCAGTGAATTTCATCTCATTTTCTTTTTTAATTCTTTTCGGTCTGGCTCTGATGACAGAGTCTTATCTTATAAGGTTAAAAGGAGTGGTTTTCTTTAGCGTTTTTAGCTCAATGATTTCAGTTTTGAATGGTTTTTTAAGCAAACAATTAAAGTTTAATTGATTGTGTAAAGGTTTATTTAATCACTACTTTTGAACTTTTGGTTTAATAATGGAAATAAAATATGGCCGATAGTATAGAGCAACCTAAAGTTGCAGTTCTGTTTGGAGGAGACGGATATATTGGTAGGAACTTGATTTTGAGATTAGCCCAAAATCGCTTGTTTGACCATCTTATAGTTGCGGACATTAATAAATCAGAAGCTTCTGAGGTTTTTTATGAGAAGCACAATATTCAGCATATTAAATGTGATGTGCGACATCCGATAAATCAAATACCAATTGTTGATTTTGACCCAGTAAATAGTTGGATCTTTAACTTTGCAGCGATTCATAGGGAGCCAGGGCATGATTTCCGAGAATATTTTGACACAAATGTGCCTGGAGCAAAAAATGTGGTGGAATTTGCGGAGAAGATAGGGGTTAAGAATATATTTTTCACAAGTAGCATTGCCCCGTACGGGAGATCGGAAGACCAGCGTACTGAAAATTCAAGCTTGTACCCAGAGACTGCTTACGGCATTTCTAAGGCTCTTGCAGAAGAAATTCATCAGAAATGGTTGGCTACTGATAAATCAAAAAGATTAATAATTGTTAGGCCTAGTGTTATTTTTGGCCCCAATGACCCCGGTAATGTTTACCGGATGATAAGCTCATTAAAAAAAGGCACATTTATTTTACCGAATGGGGGAAATATAGTAAAGGCTTATGGTTATGTTTATGGTTTAATCGACAGTATTCTTTTTACAATTAAAAAGCAGGAACGTCTAATACTATATAACTACGCCGAAAGCGCTCTAGAGCCCTTAAACAAGATGGTTAAAATAGCGAAGGAGGAATTGGAAATTAATAAGCCGGTTTTAAAACTCCCAGTTCCTTTGTTGGTGTTAATAGCATTTTGTGTCCAGGTAATGTTTCGAATTATTGGAAAAAAAACAGACATACATCCGGTTAGGGTGAAAAAGGCAGGTTTTCCTACAAATATTAAATCTGAATATTTACAAGCAAATGGATTCGAATTTAGGTATGATTTTCGTTCGGCCCTTAGGCACTGGAAAGGCGTTTCACCCGAAGATTTTCAATAAATGAAAGTAGCAATCGTACATGAGTGGTTAACAGTTGTAGCTGGTTCCGAAAGTTGTTTTAAGGAATTTGCAAACATCTATCCAGAGGCAGACATTTTTGTTTTGGTCTCAGATGAAAAGAGCCTTGAAAAACTGGGAATTCAGAAAGAAAGGGTTACAAATTCATTTATTCAAAAGCTTCCAAAGGCTAAAACTAAATGGAAAAATTACTTGGCACTTTTTCCATTTGCGGTCGAACAATTTGATTTATCAGGATATGATTTGATAATATCTTCTTCCCATGCGGTAGCGAAAGGGGTAATAACCAACGCTAATCAAGTTCACATATGTTACATTTATTCACCTATTAGGTATGCATGGGATCTTTATCATCAATATTTAAACGAATCTGGGCTTCAAACAGGATTGAAGGGACTGGTTGCCAAAAGAATACTGCACTACATCCGCAGATGGGATAGGCAAACAGCAAATAATGTTGATGAATTTATTCCAATTTCTAATTACGTAGAGAAAAGAGTCTGGAGAACGTATAGAAGAAAATCCTATAAGGTGATTTATCCTCCAGTTCAGGTAGGTGAGTTTACACTGTGTGAAAATAAAGAAGACTTTTATCTAACTGCTTCCAGGTTGGTTCCATATAAAAAGATAGATTTGATTGTGGAGGCTTTCTCCACTATGCCAGATAAAAGGTTAATAGTAATTGGGGATGGTCCAGAAATGAAGAAAATACAAGCTAAGTCCGGCGAAAATATCACCCTTCTCGGATACCAGCCATTTGAAGTGCTTAAAGACCATATGCAAAGAGCAAGGGCATTCATATTTGCTGCTGAGGAGGACTTCGGGATTATACCAATAGAGGCACAAGCCTGCGGAACACCGGTCATAGCTTACGGTAAAGGAGGATCTCTTGAAACCGTGAGAGGTAAATTCATTAATGAATCTTTAGAAAACGGATTAACCGGTCTTTATTTCAAAGAGCAAACAGTTTCTTCACTAAAAGAAAGCATTGACCATTTTGAAAAATATGAAGATATTTTCAAGCCATCCGAAATAAGACAATTTTCATTAAAATTTGACAGAAACATTTTTGTGGAAGAAGTAAGTAAGACATTTAAAGAAATATTTGAAAAGCACCGCTTATGAAAAAAGCAATTGTAACGGGAATCACCGGACAAGATGCTGCTTATTTGGCAGAATTACTATTATCGAAAGATTATGAAGTTTATGGTACTTATAGAAGAACCAGTTCAACAAATTTTTGGAGAATAGAAGATTTGGGCATAGAGGAACATCCAAATCTTCATTTATTGGAGTATGACCTTGTTGATTTATCCAGTGCTTTTAGAATTATCTCAGACATAAAACCGGATGAGGTCTATAATTTAGCAGCACAAAGCTTTGTCGGCGTTTCATTTTCACAACCAATAGCTACCGCTCAAATCACTGGTGTGGGGGCGATGAATTTATTGGAAGCTATTAGAACCATCAACCCTAAAATCAAGTTTTATCAAGCATCAACTTCTGAAATGTTCGGAAAGGTCAGGGCAATACCCCAGTCAGAAGAGACACCCTTCCACCCAAGGAGCCCTTATGGTGTCGCCAAAGTGTTTGCACATTGGGCCACTTTGAATTATCAAGAGTCGTATGATTTGTTTGCATCCAGCGGCATATTGTTCAACCACGAATCACCTTTGAGAGGAAAAGAATTTGTTACCAGAAAGATTACAGATTCCGTAGCTAAAATTTCTTTGGGAATGTTGGATGTAATCGAATTGGGGAACTTGGACGCTAAAAGGGATTGGGGATACGCGAAAGATTATGTTGAAGGAATGTACCGAATCTTGCAAGCTGAAAATCCGGATGTATTTGTTTTGGCAACCGGAAGGACCGAAACCGTTAGAGATTTTGTGGAAATGGCATTTAAGGCCATTGGGGTGGATATGGAGTGGCAAGGAAAAGATGAGAACGAAATAGGATTAGACAAAGATACAAGTAAAACCTTAGTAAAGGTCAATCCAAAATTTTATCGCCCTGCAGAAGTTGAATTGCTTATTGGTGACCCAACGAAGGCCAAAAATATTTTGGGATGGGAAGCCAAGACCTCCTTGGAAGAATTATGCGAAATGATGGTTAAATCGGACATTGAAAAAAACAAAAATGGAAAATCCTATTGATAAAACGGTATTGATTACTGGTATTACAGGATTTACAGGTGCACATTTGGAGTCTTTTTTTAGTGAAAAAGGTTATAATGTCCATGGGACCACTAATTCAAAACCTTTAAAGAATAACCATACGCAATGCGACATATTAGAATATGATGAGATGGCAAAGGTTTTGAAAAAGGTAAAACCAGAGCTAGTCGTCCATTTGGCGGCGATTTCCTTTGCTGCAACAAAGGACATTCCAAAAATATATGACACCAATGTTAGAGGAACCATTAATCTTTTAGATGCTTTGGTAGAAAACGTCCCTCAAGTAGAAAAGGTGCTAATCGCAAGTAGTGCAGCTGTCTATGGGAATATTGGAACTCAATTGTCGGAAGAAATGTGCCCAAGACCCATCAATCATTATGGTAACAGTAAACTTGCAATGGAGAATATGGCAACTAACTACTTTGATAAACTGGATATTATTATCACACGCCCTTTTAATTATACTGGGAAGGGTCAGGAAAACCATTTTTTGGTTCCAAAAATTGTAAAGCATTTTAAGGAAAAAAAGAAAGAAATTGAATTGGGCAACCTAAACACCTTCAGAGAATACAACGATATACGATTGCTCCAAGAAAGTTATGAAAAATTATTATTTAGTTCTTTCAGGTCGGGGATAGTCAACATTGCTAGCGGCAGGACCTATTCCATTAATGAAATTTTGGAAATTATGGCTGAATTGACTGGCTACCACATAAAAGTAGGAGTTAATCCAGAATTTGTTAGAAAAAACGAAATACATGAATTGAAGGGTTCACCAAAAAAACTTCAGGGCATCATTGGTAAGTTAGATTCCGTATTTTTATTGAAAGATACGCTCAAAGAAATGTACTCCGGTTAGAACACTTTACTGTACTTCAATACGTATGATTTCATTAACTCTATTTTCGGTGAATGTTTTTCAAACAACATAGATATTCAAACCTAATAACCCCAACCTCATATATTATTGATTTGGCGGTTTTGAATATGTTCCTGTATATCCTTCCGATTAACTTCCAAACCCCAGTGCTAATTCATGTATATATTTCATTAGCTTGGATTGTTATTTCCATGAAAAATGAATTTTACACTGTTTATAGGTTTTCCAAAGTAACGTATATATTTCGGTTGATTTTTGTCCAGTTCGTTTTTTACTTTTTGGTATTATATGCATTTATCGGCTTCTTTAAGCAACCTATTATCAGTAGGCTTGCCTTGGGCGAGTACTTTATAATTGTTTTTATAATTGTATCAACAATTAAACTTTTGAGCTACTATTTACTCATGGAGTATAGAGAAAAGGTCAAAGGAAACCTAAGAAACGTTGTAATAATAGGTAAAAACAAGAAAACAGACCAGTTGCGAAAAGTTTTTCAGGAAAGAACAGAGTTTGGATATAATTTTACAAAACAATTTTCACCAAAATCAGTGGGTTTCGAATTAGACCTTTGTTTTGAGTACATTTTGGGAAATAATGTTGATGAAATTTACTGCTCCGTTTCAGAACTTAAAAATGAGGAGATTGCAAAATTTATCAGCTTTGCCGATAATAATTTAAAGACACTCAAATTTATACCGGACAATAAAAACATCTTCTCCAAGAAACTCAAGTTCGAATATTACGATTATATACCAGTACTATCGCTTCGGGATATTCCTTTGGAGAACCCGATTAATGCCTTTATCAAAAGAAGTTTTGATATTCTTTTTTCATTGATAATTATATTAGGTTTGTTGTCTTGGTTAACGCCTATTTTGGCCATATTGATCACGTTGGAATCCAAAGGCCCTGTCTTTTTTAGGCAGACCAGGAACGGGATAGATAATCGGGAATTTTATTGTTATAAATTTCGCTCTATGGCTCCAAATGTTAATGCGGATAACATCCAAGCAACCAAGAATGACATGCGAATAACTAAAATTGGTAAGTTCATAAGAAAGACAAGTATCGATGAACTCCCCCAATTTTATAATGTCCTTTTTGGTACCATGTCCGTAGTGGGTCCACGCCCACATATGGTTAAGCATACCAACGAATATGCAACCAGTGTAGATAAGTATATGGTCCGCCACTTTGTAAAACCCGGCATCACCGGTTTGGCACAAGTAAGAGGCTACAGGGGGGAAATCGAAACTGAAACCGATATTCAAAATAGGATTAAGTTCGATATTTTCTATATCGAAAACTGGTCTTTGTTTCTTGATATAAAAATCATTGTACAAACCGTACTCAATGCATTTAAAGGTGAAGCCAAAGCATATTAGAATCAAATGAAAAAAACACTCATCACAGGAGCAGCAGGTTTTTTAGGGTCCCACCTTTGTGATCGGTTCATTGCCGAAGGCCACCACGTCATAGGCATGGATAACCTCATTACAGGGGATATCAAGAACATAGAGTACCTGTTCCACCTAAAACGGTTCGAATTTTTCCATCACGATGTCACGAAATTTGTCCATGTTCCGGGCAAGATGGATTACATTCTTCACTTTGCCTCGCCCGCAAGTCCCATCGACTACCTTAAAATTCCGATAGAAACCCTTAAAGTGGGTTCTTTGGGGACTTTGAATTTATTGGGGCTCGCAAGAGATCACGGAGCACGCATTTTGGTGGCCTCTACTTCCGAAGTGTATGGCGATCCCTTGGTACATCCCCAAAATGAAGACTATTTTGGCAACGTTAGCCCCATTGGGCCGCGAGGAGTATACGATGAGGCCAAACGCTTTATGGAATCCATCACCATGGCCTATCACCGGCACCATGGACTGGACACCCGTATTGTTCGGATTTTTAATACGTATGGATCTCGAATGCGCCTCAACGATGGCCGGGTGGTTCCCGCTTTTATGGGCCAGGCCCTTCGCGGAGAGGATTTGACCGTATTTGGAGATGGCTCACAATCCCGTTCCTTTACCTATATCGATGACCAAATCGAGGGTATTTACCGCCTTTTGATGAGCGATTATGTGGAACCCATCAACATCGGGAACCCGGATGAGACCACCATTTTGGAGTTTGCCGAAGAAATCATCAAACTGACGGGAACCGACCAGAAAATTGTTTTTAAACCATTACCGCAAGACGACCCGATGCAGCGACAGCCCGATATTTCCCGGGCCAAGGAAATTCTGGATTGGGAACCCAAGGTGCATCGTTCCGAAGGACTCAAAAAAGTGTTCGAGTATTTCAAATCCCTTTCGGATGAAAAGTTATGGGAGGCCCACAGAGATTTCTCTCCAAATAACTAGACAAAAGTTCCCATCAAAACGTATTTTTGCCAAAACATCAAATCATGAATATCCTGGTCCTGGGTTCTGGCGGTCGCGAACATGCCATTTCCCTAAAAATCTCGCAAAGTCCTAAAACATCCAATCTTTTTGTAGCGCCCGGCAATGCGGGAACTTCACAAATTGCCACAAATGTTGAGGTCGGCGTGAACGATTTTGAAGCCATCAAGCAATTGGTGCTGGAAGAGAGCATCGATTTAGTGGTTGTGGGACCAGAAGACCCCCTGGTAAATGGGGTGCATGATTTTTTCTTGAACGATGCGGAACTCAAGGCCGTTCCTGTAATCGGGCCGGAGAAAGCTGCTGCAGAACTTGAGGGAAGCAAGGAGTTTGCCAAGGAATTTATGATGAGGCACAATATTCCAACGGCTGCTTACGAAAGTTTTACCAGTGAAACATTGGAAAAGGGGTATGCCTTTTTGGAAACCCTAAAACCACCTTACGTGCTCAAGGCTGACGGTCTGGCCGCAGGAAAAGGGGTTTTGATTCTTCAAGATTTGCAGCAGGCCAAGGATGAGCTCAAATCCATGCTGGTCGATTCCAAATTCGGGAACGCAAGCGCAACGGTGGTCATCGAAGAGTTCTTGGACGGTATCGAACTGAGCTGTTTTGTACTGACCGATGGCACCAACTATAAAATCCTTCCCACCGCCAAAGATTACAAAAGAATAGGTGAGGGGGACACCGGACTCAACACGGGCGGTATGGGTGCCATTTCCCCGGTCCCTTTTGCGGATAACGTCTTTATGGACAAGATAGAGCGTCAAATCGTAAAACCGACCGTAGACGGCCTTAAAAAGGATAATTTGCCCTATGTGGGCTTTATCTTTATTGGACTGATAAAAGTCGGCGATCAGCCCAAGGTAATCGAGTACAACGTTCGTATGGGAGATCCCGAGACCGAAGTGGTAATTCCTCGCCTTAAAAATGATTTAGTGGATGTGTTATTGGCAATGGCCAACGGTACCCTAGGTCAAATTGACCTGCAAATCGATGAAAGAACGGCGACAACCGTAATGGCCGTATCGGGAGGATATCCTGAAGCTTATGAAAAAGGAAAAGAAATTACCGGAACGGAAAATATTGAGGATTCCATTGTTTTTCATGCCGGAACAAAACTGTCCAACGGAAAGGTAGTTACCAATGGTGGACGTGTAATAGCAGTCACTTCCTTTGGAAAAGACTTTAAGGAAGCACTGAAAACATCCTATCAAAACATGGAAAAACTCCATTTTGATGGAATGTATTACAGAAAAGATTTAGGGTTCGATCTAGATGTATGAGTGGGAGCTTATGCTCTTGTCCTCTTCACCGCTTTCGTTGAAAATCTTCAACTGGCCCATCCAATAGACCATCGCCACAAAACCGATGATCATAAAGATCCAGTTAATGGAGTTGGAACCCCACCAGCTGTGCATAAAACGGAAAAAATCCAGTGGTGCGAAAAGGTAGTTTACAAATAAGTCCTCTATACCGTAAAAAAACTTGCTCATCTTGGCTATATTTACTTTACAAAAGTAGCAAAAGATAGGATGATTTCAAGCTTTTTCGGAAAAACTAAACCCATAAACTTTATTGTTCTTGCCATCGTTCTGTTTCTTTTTTACTTCGGCAACGTGTTTTTTCAGCTCGGGGAACAAAAGATCAACCAAGTTATTCCGTTGGAACTGTTGCTCTTTGTTACACATTTGCTGTCCGTTTTTACCATCAACCTAATAGTGAGAAGCGAAAAGGCAACGGAATCCAATTCCTATTCCATGTTGTTTTTTCTGCTTTTGATGATTGCGTTTTCCGATGAATTGGTACTCAAAAATGTTGTCTTTGCCAATATTTTTCTTCTTTTGGCCTTTTGGAGGATTTTGTCCATCAAATCCACAAAAAACGTAAAGCACAAAATTTTTGATGCCTCCCTGCTGATTGCCATAGCAAGCTTGTTCTACGATTGGGCCTTGGCCTTTATGTTCCTTGTTTTTTTTGTGATAGGGGTCTACGATCGCAAAACGTTCAAAAATTGGTTGGTGCCCTTCTTGGGTGTGGCCACGATTTTTATGTTAACGTTTGCCGTATTGAAAGTAAAAGGGTCAATGGGCTTTTTTGAGGACCATTATCAGTTTTCCCTAGGTCTTTTTACCAGTAAATCGTTCTTCCAGGTATTGAACATACAGACATTGATCTATCTGATTTTGACCATACTGGTTTCCATTACGGTATTCATACGACTGAGAAATGTGAGCGGAGGAAAATTGCTTTTGCTCCGGATAGTGTTTTTGATCTTCGTTTTGGGAACAGGCATAATTCTGTTTACTCCCGCCGATGCATCGCCCGTTTTGCTTACCTTCTTCCCTGCTACGGTATTTTTCACCAACTATTTTGAAGCGATGAAAAAAAGAAGGCTACAAGAAGCAGTAATGGTCGCTTGTCTGGTATTGGCCTGCTCGCTTTTTGCCGTCCATCTCAACTAATTAGGGCATAAAGCAATATCTTTGGACAAATTTTAAGCTATGTTCAGCGATTTTGCCTTCAAAATATTTCAGGAAAGTATAGAAACTTACCACATCAAGGACGATGTGTACCAAGAATTCAGCAATCCCTATCCAAAGGATAAAGTAGAGCATTTGCTTTACAGAAAAAACTGGATAGATACCGTGCAATGGCATTACGAGGACATTATCCGTGACCCAAAAATTGACCCTGTTGCCGCTTTGGACCTTAAACGTAAAATTGATGCCAGTAATCAGGATCGTACGGACTTGGTAGAGTATATCGATGGTTACTTTTTGAACAAATACCAATCGGTACAGGTGAAGGAAGGCGCCATGATCAACACCGAAAGCCCGGCTTGGGCCATAGACCGACTTTCCATTTTGGCCTTGAAAATATATCACATGCAGGAAGAGGTGAACCGGACTGATGCCTCTCCGGAGCATATTAAAAAATGCAGCGATAAGCTAGCGGTTCTTTTGGAACAGAAAAAGGATCTTTCCATGGCCATAGACCAATTATTGGCCGATATTGAAGCAGGCGAAAAGTACATGAAAGTCTATAAACAGATGAAAATGTACAACGACGACGAACTTAACCCAGTATTGCGTGGACAAAAAGGGTAAACATACCCATATTTTGGTCATTCGCCTGTCCGCCATGGGCGATGTGGCGATGACGGTTCCGGTGTTACGTGCGCTTACCGAGAATTATCCGGAAATACAACTTACCGTACTCACAAAAAAACCGTTCATGCCCATTTTTGATGGGCTGGGGAATGTGGAAGTTAAGGAGGCCGATGTTAAAAATCGTCATAAGGGCCTAATGGGTCTTTGGCGATTGTACAAGGAACTCAAACCTCTGAACTTTGATGCTGTTGCGGATCTTCACAATGTGTTGCGCAGTCGTGTGCTTAAGAAATATTTTTCGTTGGAACGCATTCCTTTTGCCCAAATTGATAAGGGCAGAAAAGAGAAAAAGGCGCTTACCCGGACCAAAAACAAAGTTTTTGAACAATTAAAAAGCACACACCAACGCTACGCCGATGTTTTTGCAGAACTTGGTTTTCCAATTGATTTAACCAAGGCTAAACCACTTGGCAGAATCCAACTCTCCGAGAAAGTGTTGGGTTTGGTACATCAGGATACAAAAAAGTGGGTCGGAATTGCACCGTTTGCGGCCCACGAGGGTAAAATGTATCCGTTGGAAGCTACGGAAGAAATCATCAAACAACTCAACAATACCGATAAGTATAAAATTCTGTTGTTTGGCGGTGGAGCAAAGGAAGTGGAGGTGTTGGGGAGGCTTGCCAAGCTATACAAAAATGTAGAGTGCATGGCGGGCAAACTCCATCTAGCGGAAGAACTACAGCTCATTTCCAACTTGGATGTGATGTTGTCCATGGACAGTGGGAATGCGCACATGGCCGCCAATTATGGAATTCCGGTGGTCACGCTTTGGGGGGTTACCCACCCATATGCCGGTTTTTATCCGTTTGGGCAGCCCATGGAAAATGCGCTTATGGCGGACCGTGAAACTTACCCCTTGATTCCAACATCAATTTACGGTAACAAGGTTCCCGAAGGGTATAGGGACGCCATGAAAACCATCAAACCGCAAGAAGTGCTGGAGAGGCTGGTGGGGATTTTGGAGGGTTGAGCAACCATTAACCGATAGTCGTATCTTTTTCATACAAACAATTATCTTAACTTTCCGTATCCATTTTCGGATAGTAAGAACCCAAATCACATAAAAGCACAAACTATGAAAAACACAAACTTGCTATTTTCCGCACTTATGGGAATTTCCATGCTTTCATGTTCAGTTGATGAACCAACTGGAACTCCAGCGGAAGAAGTACCGAGATTGAACATTACATTTATCATGGATGCCGAAGCAGAGCGGTTGGACAATTTGGGCAATCCCGTAACGGTTCCCGAAGGAAATGCAGCGCAAAACCCCGATTTTGACATTTTGGGACTGCACTTTATCGGGTTATACCCGGATAAATTTACCCCGTACGATGATGGGGTCACCATTACCTCCACTGCGACCACGGGAAGTGGGGGAGCGTTGGCCATCGATTTTGACAGCGAGGTGTTTTTTAATGAGGAAATCAATACGCTAAGTGTGCCGCTGAGCTATGTTACGGCCGGAACCTATGAGTATATCAGGGCTTCCATTGGCTATCAGAAGTATACAATTGTTTATAATTTGGAAGGAGCCGCAACTGAGATTCCCGATTGGCCGGCCGGAGTGGATGATGATATTGATGTGGACGGCATCGTTGCTTCCTTTTTGGGGTACAATACCTACATTGGCAATTACGTGATCGAAGACCAAACAGTTACGGTGAACGGGAACAAGGCCCAAGGGTATTTCGGATTGGAGACCAAGGGAAATATTGAAGGGTTTGTATTTACGCAATTGACCCAAGGCGAAGCCCCCCAGACCACCGTGCCCAATCCCATTAACGAAACTTCCCCGGTTCCGGAAGGGTCTTGTGTTGTCACAGGACAATTTCCATCGGCTTTGGTGATACCCGCAAATGCCACTGAAGACATCAACATTGAAGTGGTCATATCCATCAACCAAAGTTTTGAATGGGAAGATACCAACGCCAACGGTAAATATGAACCTTTGTTGGGCGAAAATGTCGTGGACATGGGCACACGGGGCGTCTTCCCTTCCGTAGTGGATTAAGCCACCGTACCTTGGCAACTACTTCCCGCACCGGCGGTACAGCCGTAGCAATGTTGTGAAATGACAATGTCTCGATTGCTGAGTACATCATCATTGTAGTCTTTGATGTGCTTCACCTTGCTCGCCACTTTCAGGTCCAACATCTGGTTAAAGTCACAATCGTACAGCCAACCATCCCAACTTACCGAGATGGTATTGGTGCACATTACATTTTCAACCGCGGCCGGATTATAGGCCTCTACCAAGGAATACATATAATCTTCGTAATTGTCGGATGCGATAAGATAGTCCAAGAACCGGGAAATGGGCAGATTGGTAATGGCAAACAGGTTGTGGAAGTCAATATCAAAATCTTCTTTTAACGCCTTTTTGAAATCACGTTCCATCGCACTTTGGTCCGTTGGCAAAAATGCTCCGGAAGGGTTATACACCAAATCCAAGCGCAGATCACTGTTTGGCATTCCGTAACCCACTTTGTTGAGCATCTGCAACGCTTTGATGGATTTGTCAAAGACACCATCGCCCCGCTGTTTGTCCGTTTTGCCCCGTGTATAGTGCGGCATGGACGATACCACATGGACATTGTGTTTTTTAAAGAACTCGGGCAGGTCGTGGTACTTTTTATTCGCTAAAATAATCGTCAAATTGGAGCGGACGATAAAATCCTGGATGCCCGCTTTGGACGCTTCCTCCACAAACCATCTAAAATCCGGGTTCATTTCGGGAGCACCACCGGTAAGGTCCAACGTATGGGCCCCAGTGTTTCGGATGACCTCCAGACATTGCTCCATGGTCTCTCGGGTCATAATTTCCTGTCGGTCGGGCCCCGCATCCACATGGCAGTGCGCACAGACTTGGTTGCACATGTACCCTACATTGATCTGGAGTACTTCCAACTTTTTGGGCTTCAGCGGAAATTGACCTGATTCTGCAATTTTATCCTTAAAAAACGGAAGATCTCCGCCCGTAAAAAGATTGCCGCTCAATATCTCCAACTGCTTTTGGGTATTGGCAAGCTCATTTTCCCGCGCTTTCAGTGATTTTTTAGCTGCTTTCTTTATGTCTGTGAGTATACTTTGCGTCATTTTTTAATTGCTATGATCGCAGTGGAAAACTTTTAGATTCCACTGGATATATTTTTCTGTCCAACTCCTATAAGCGAAGCGGTCCAAGATTACATGGAAAGTTTGTCGTACTTGTTCATCATCTGAACACCATGTACCAAGGTTGCTCCACTTTCTATGGCGGCACCGGCATGTACGGCCTCCATCATCTCTTCTTTGGTGATGCCGCGTTGCAGACCATCTTTGGTGTAGGCATCTATGCAGTACGGACATTTTACCACGTGTGCCACTGCCAAAGCGATCAAGGATTTTTCACGGGCACTGAGCGCACCTTCCTCAAAAACCTTTCCGTAGTAGTCAAAAAACTTTTTGCCCAGCTCTTCGCTCCATTCTGTGATGTTACCGAATTTTTTTAGGTCTGCCGGGTCGTAATATGAATTGGCCATTTTTCTTTGATTTAATGTTATACCTAAACATACAACAATTATCACTATT
This sequence comes from Flagellimonas oceani, assembly GCF_011068285.1. Lineage (NCBI taxonomy): Bacteria > Pseudomonadati > Bacteroidota > Flavobacteriia > Flavobacteriales > Flavobacteriaceae > Flagellimonas > Flagellimonas oceani. Next base: position 3,893,713 of record NZ_CP049616.1, read on the forward strand.
TAATTGGGTCGAAAGTATTTGGATTGGATTACAGATTTCGAAAAAATAATCATTTAAGGTTACCGTAGAATTTGATTATCAGTCTTCTAAAAAGGAAAGAGCGACACCATGGCCGCTCTTTTACTAATTCAAATACCGATAAAAATTTTATTTTGATGGCAATACTACGGTATCCACCACATGGATCACCCCGTTGGATTGATTCACATCGGCAATGGTTACGTTGGACACATTTCCAGCACCGTCCTTGATCATGATCATGCCCTTGTCCATCATGGCGGTCAACTTAGCTCCGTTCACCGTGGTAAGCTCGGCCATACCGTCACCTTTTTTTATCCATTTTTTCAAGTCTTTGGCATTATACTTTCCAGCCACTACGTGGTAGGTAAGCACACCTTGCAATTTTGCTTTGTTTTCTGGCTTTAGCAATGTAGCTACGGTTCCATCGGGCAATTTCTCGAATGCACTATTGGTGGGGGCAAATACGGTAAATGGCCCTTCTCCTTGGAGAGTTTCTACCAATCCCGCAGCTTTTACAGCAGCGACCAAAGTAGTGTGGTCTTTGGAGTTTACGGCATTGGAAACAATATCCTTACTTGGGTACATGGGGGCTCCTCCCACCATTTTAGTCTGTGCAAAACCGGTTGTGATGGTAAAAAATCCAGCGCAAGCAAATAGTAACGTTAATGTTTTAATAGATTTCATGAGATTAAATTTTTAGTTTATATCATCACTTACGGAGTTTTGACCGGGGAGGTTTGGTTTTTGTGTTTTGAGGGATGCCTTTTAATCGAAATACAATGTTGTAGTAACCTTGGCAAACCATCATTATATTAACTTTACGGTTTATTGATTCCAAAACAAATGCTTGAAGATAAATCCATAGGCTTGATACTTTCCGGAGGAGGTGTACGGGGCATGGCACATATAGGACTCATAAAGGCCATGCGTGAACACCAAATTGAAGCCAAGGTGGTGGCGGGAACAAGCATTGGGGCCTTGGTGGGAGCACTGTACGCCAACGATAACTCGGTGGAGGATATGCTTAAATTTTTTAAGGAGACGCCACTGTTTCAGTACAGCTTTTTTGCCATCAACAAGCCAGGGTTTATCGACACCGAGCGGTATTTTAATATTTTTAAGCATTTTTTTCCCGAGAACGACTTCAAAAATTTGAAACGTCCCCTTTTTGTGGTCGCCACGGATTTACTTAAAGGAACGGAAAAGGTTTTTTATGACGGCGAACTCATTAAACCATTATTGGCATCCGCCGCCTTGCCGCCTGTTTTTAGCCCTGTGACCATAGATGGTGTCCTGTATGCCGATGGGGGCATCATGAACAATTTTCCGAAGGAATATGTGGATCATATTACGGACTATACCATTGGAAGCAATGTTTCCATAACGGTTCCGCTGGAAAAAAAAGATCTGCGGAATTCCTTTCAGTTGACAGCAAGGGTGACCAGTTTAATGATCCATGCCTCCAACCATGAGAAGATGATGGAATGTGATCTGTTCATTGAACCGAGCGAACTTGAGACCATTGGTGTTTTGGACAAAAAAGGCATCGAAAATGCCTTTAATATTGGTTACGAACACGGAAGTAGGGCTTTGGAAAGATTGTTGGCCAAAACCTAGTTTGGCCCTATCCATCTATCTATACATCGTCATAATCCACCTTAATACTTGAGGTAATGGGATGCGATTGGCAGGTAAGGATAAACCCTTCTTCAATTTCACTTTCGGTAAGTATTTGATTTCTTACCATTTCCACTTTGCCTTCCGTAAGTCGGGCAATACAGCTACTACAAACACCGCCTTGGCAAGAGTAGGGCGCATCAATATCCTCCTTTAAAACGGAATCGAGAACCCGTTCCTTTTTGTCCATCACAAAGGTGAAGGTCTCATCATCCAAAAGAACCTCTACCCGAGTTTTGCCTTCGAGTTCTTCGGCAAGTTCGTCATCGCCGTCATCATCGGCAGTAAATAATTCAAAATGGATTTTTTCCTTGGAAACACCATTGTACTTTAAGGTATCCGTGACTTGTGCTATCATTTCTTTGGGACCGCAAAGGTAAAAACCATCGAATTCGGTTCCCTTGAACTTGTTTTTGAGCACAAAGTTCACGGTTGACCGCTCAATCCGTCCAAAAAGCGCATCCTCCACAGTGGACCTGCTGTATACATACTGCACAAAAAAGCGATCACCATAACGCTCTTTAATGGACTGGATGTTGTTAAAGTACATGGTCTCATCGGGCGATTGATTTCCAAAGACCAGTACAAAAGTATTATCCGGATGGCTCTCCAAAACCGTTTGGGCAATGCTCATAATCGGAGTAATGCCACTTCCTGCAGCAAAGGCCGCAATTTTTTGAGGTGAGGTTGCATCAAAAACAAATCGGCCTTCGGGGACCATAACCTCCATGGAATCGCCCGCCTTTAATTGGTCGTTGGCATAAACGGAGAAGGTTCCGCCCTCCATTTTTTTGATGCCCACCGTTAATTTTCCTGAAGAGGGAGGGGAAGAAATGGAATAGGCCCTGCGAAGTTCCTTTCCGTTCAATGTGTGTTTTAGGGTAATGTATTGGCCCGCTTTAAAGCTGTAAGCCTCTTTTAAATTTTCCGGAATATCAAAGGTAAGGGCCACGGCATTTGGTGTCAATCGGTCCACCGCGGCTATTTTTAAGGCATGAAAATGGCTCATGTATCGAATTTTGCTGCAAAATTAAGCATTACAGTCGTTTTGCATGCCTATTTTTATAAAAAGCATCTCTCTTATGTAACAAATCCGATAAATTAGACACCAACTAAAAAAACGCCAACCATGCTCAAACATTTTATTGGACTCCAATGGAAGTCATTTTTTAGGTCAGCCACTTTTAAAACAGAGATCTGGTTTAAGATATTGATGGCTTTGGGTGCCCTTTACTTTATTGTGGTATTTCTCGGAATGGGTGTCGGGGCCTTTTTCTTGATCAAGGAAATGGAGATCGGCGACCCGCTTCGTGTCGTCAACCAGTTTATGGTCTACTATCTGGCCTTTGACCTTGTGTTCCGATACATGCTTCAAAAAATGCCGGTCACCAATATAAAACCACTGCTCTATTTGCCCATAAGCAAGAGCAAGGTGGTAAACTTTTCGTTGGGAAAAACGGTGATATCCTTTTTCAATATTGCCCATGCCTTCTTTTTTGTTCCCTTTAGTATTGTGTTGCTTGCCCAGGGCTATCCGCCTTTGCAGGTCATAGGTTGGCATCTCGCTTTGATGGCCTTGATCTACTGTAACAACTTCATTAATGTAATGGTGAACAACCAGAACGTGGTTTTTTATGCGATTGCGGCATTGTTCATTGTCGCCGGGGCATCACAGTATTACCAATGGTTTGATATTACCATTTATACCCAGCCCATTTTCGATTTTTTCTATGATATGCCCTGGACCGCAGTAATTCCTTGGGTGATTTTGGTTGGATTGTATTACGGGGCCTTCGCCTATTTCAAAAAACATATGTACCTGGATGGCGGATTGGCCAAAAAACAGACCGAGGCCAAAACGGAAAACTTGGAATGGTTGGACCGTTTTGGGAACTTGGGCACTTTCTTGAAGAACGACATCAAACTGATCAAGCGAAACAAAAGATCACGTTCCGCTGTGATTGCGGGAGCGTTTTTTATTTTTTACGGACTCCTCTTTTTTACGGGCGCACTTGAGGTTTACGATGGACCTTTTTGGAAGATTTTTGCGGGAATTTTTGTCACGGGCGGCTTCCTGTTCAGTTTTGGGCAGTACGTGCCCAGTTGGGACAGTAGCTACTATCCTTTAATGATGAGCCAGAACATCAAATATCGGGAGTATCTCTCATCAAAATGGTATCTGGTGATCATTGCGACCATCATTTCCACCATTTTGGCCACGTTCTATATCTATTTTGGCTGGGAGGCCTATGCAGCTGTATTGGTGGGCGCCATTTACAATATTGGCATCAACAGCTATTTGGTGCTTTGGGGCGGCGCCTATGTAAAGACCCCGATAGACCTTACATCGAACAAAAAGGCGTTTGGCGACAAGCAGGCCTTTAATGCCAAGACCCTTTTGCTTACGTTGCCCAAGCTGGTGTTGCCCATCGGGATTTATGCCATTGGCCACTTTTTGATCAACCCCATGGCAGGATACATTTTTGTGGCCGTTTTTGGCCTGCTCGGTTTCGTGTTCAAGAACAAGGTGTTCACCATGATCGAGGGCATTTACAAAAAAGAGAAATACAAAACGTTACAAGCATACAAACAGAAATAACCACCATTAACAAAGAGATACATGATCACAGTTCATAATTTGACCAAGACCTACGGACAGAATACTGTTTTGAACATTGACCACCTGGAGATACCCAAAGGACAGAGCTTTGGCCTTGTGGGCAACAATGGAGCGGGGAAAACAACGTTGTTTAGCTTGTTGTTGGATTTGATTCAGCCCTCATCCGGGCACATTATCAACAAGGATGTGCAAGTGGACCAGAGCGAGGATTGGAAACCTTTTACCTCCGCTTTTATTGATGAGACCTTTTTGATAGGCTACCTCACCCCCGAAGAATACTTCTACTTTATCGGGGAACTGCGCGGCAGGAACAAGGCCGATGTGGATGCCTTGCTGTCCGGATTTGATGATTTTTTCCACGGGGAAATATTGGGCCAGAAAAAGTATTTGCGGGACCTTTCCAAAGGAAACCAGAAGAAAGTGGGCATTGTGGCCAGCTTTATCGGCAACCCCGAAGTGGTGATCTTGGACGAACCTTTTGCCAATTTGGATCCGACCACCCAAATACGATTGAAAGGGATCATTAAGGATTTGGCAGCCAAAGAAGGTGTTACCGTATTGGTTTCCAGTCACGATTTGATTCATGTGACCGAAGTCTGCGAACGTATCGTGGTGCTCAACAAAGGCGAAATCGTGAAGGATATCCACACCTCTGCGGAAACCATGAAGGAGCTCGAAGCTTTCTTTGCCGGTTGATGTTTGAAAAGCATCGCCAAAAATTCTTGCATTTTATCGATAAGCCTTATAATAATCCGCTCATTTTTGAGTTTAAGGTTACACAAGATTATCGATAATTTTGAAGCTTCATCACACATTTTTAGGCGCCATGGTTTTGGGAGGGCTTGCATTCAATGCATGTTCCACCAAAAAAGATAAATTCATCAACCGAAATTGGCACGCACTCAACACCGAGTACAACACCTTGTACAACGGTAATTTGGCCTTTCAAAAAGGATTGGAGGAAATCAATGCCACTTATCGCGACGACTATTGGGAAATCCTTCCCGTGGAGCGCTTAAAGGTCACCGACGAGATAAAACTAGACTCAGAGGACAACAACCCCAACTTCCTTATTGCCGAGGAAAAGGCCACCAAGGCCATTCAAAAGCACAGCATGGACATTAAGGATGAGGAACGCAACCCTCAAATAGACGAGGCATTCCTTCTTCTCGGGAAGTCCCGCTATTTTGACCAACGCTATATTCCGGCTTTGGAATCCTTCAACTACATCCTTAGAAAATACAGCAAGAGCGACAAACTCAATGAAGCCACCATTTGGCGGGAAAAGACCAACATGCGTTTGGACAACCCCGAAGTGGCCATCAAAAATTTGAAGCGGCTCTTTAAATACGAAAAACTCAAGGATCAGGAATATGCCGATGCCAACGCTGTTTTGGCACAGTGCTACATCAACCTGAATGCTCCGGATACCGCCATTCAAAAACTGAAAATATCCCAGGCCTACACCAAAAAGAACCCCGAAAAGGGAAGATACCTGTTCATCATTGGGCAGTTGTACGACCAATTGGGGCATCAGGACAGTGCCAACTATGCGTACAACAAGGTCATTGAGCTGAACCGTAAATCGCCAAGGGTGTACATGATCAATGCGCACCTCAAAAAAATACAGAACACCGAACTTACGGAGGGGAACCGGGAAGAAATGTTGGAATACCTTACCGATTTGGAAGAGAATCGGGAGAACAGGCCCTTTTTGGACAAAATCTACAGACAGGTGGCCCAATATCACATGGCCTACGAAGAAGATAGTTTGGCCTTGGCCTATTACAACAAATCCATACAGGCCACCCAGGGCGAGCGCAAATTATACGCCTTGAACTATCAGAGTTTGGCGGATTATTATTTTGATGAGGACGAGTACCGAATGGCAGGTTCTTACTATGACAGTACGTTGACCAACCTGAACGAGAATACCAGAAAGCATCGCGATATCAAAAAGCGACTGGACAACCTTGAGGATGTGATCAAGTACGAAGATATTGTACAGCACGCCGACAGTGTGATCACGTTGTACCAAATGCCCGTTGCGGAGCGTACAGCCTATTTTGAAGATTACATTGCCGAGATGAAGCGGAAAGAAGAAGCTGAGGCCGAGAAACAATTGGAACGCACCAATGCCGGTTTTGCCACTTTTGCCAACAGTAAGGGAGGCAAAGAGAACCAAGGAAAGTTCTATTTCTATAACATTACGAGTCTGGGCCACGGCAGAAACGATTTCAAGACCCGATGGGGCACAAGGAATCTCGAGGACGATTGGCGTTGGAGCAACAAATCCAAAACACTGGTTTCCGAGGCAACAGGGGAAGAGATTGCCGCCAATGATGAAGTGTTGACCGAAGACCAAAAGTATTCGGTGGACTATTACTTGGAGCAAGTTCCCACCGATGTGGCCGTTATCGATAGTTTAAAGGGCGAACGCAATTTTGCCAATTATCAGTTGGGATTGATCTACAAAGAAAAGTTTAAGGACAACATGCTGGCCGCTGCCAAGTTGGAGCGCGTGCTCTCCTCAAACCCCGAGGAACGCTTGATTCTCCCATCAAAATATAACCTCTACAAGATTTACGAGGAATCCGGAAGCCCATTGGCGGTGAGCATGAAGCAGAACATCATCAGCAATCATCCCGATACCCGTTACGCCGAAATTTTGTTGAACCCGCAAGCTGTACTGGACGGAAACTCGGATAGTCCCGATGCGAGGTATGCCTCACTATTTAAACAGTACGAAGAACAGCAATTTTTGCAGGTCATTACCCGGTCGGAAGAATACATCAACCAATTTACGGGAGACCCCATTGTGCCCAAATTCGAGATGTTAAAGGCAAATGCCATTGGTCGTTTGCAGGGGTTTGAACCTTTTAAGGAAGCATTGAACTACGTTGCACTTACCTACCCTAACAATCCAGAAGGGAAGAAAGCGGAGCAGATGGTAGAGGAACAATTGCCCAAATTGGAGACCAAGGAGTTTTCCCCGGAAACAGGCTCTACCGGAACAGGAAACTGGAAAGTGGTTTTTCCGTTTAAAATCAAGAATGATGAAAATGCGACCAAGCTCAAAAACCGTTTGGTCGAGGTGGTGGACGAACTAAATTACAAGAACATTGTATCCAAGGACATTTATAATTTGGAAGATGAGTTTGTGGTGGTACATGGTTTTCCTTCCAAAGATTTTGCCCTGGGCTTTGCCGAGCTTATAAAAAACAATAGGGACTACCTTATTAAAGATGAGAATTTTGTAGTTTTATCGGACAATTATAAAATTATACAGGTCCACAAGAATCTAGAATCATACAAAGCACAATTTTAATCCCCAAAACCCAAGAACACTATGTTTTCTGACAACAAAAAACCACGACCTATGAATGAATTTGGCGGCCAGCCCAACCGTATTGAAAAAAACACAAAAATAAAGGGAGACATTACCTCCGAAGCCGACTTTAGGATAGATGGCAAGTTGGAAGGCAATGTAACCACGTCCGGTAAGGTCGTCATTGGAAAAGATGGCTACATCAACGGAAAAGTAGAGTGTGTGAATGCCGATATTGAAGGCAAGTTCAATGGCGAACTCAACGTAAAGGACCTTCTTTCCCTAAAATCGTCTGCATATATTGAAGGCACTGTAAGTGTATCAAAATTGGCCGTGGAACCTGGAGCAACGTTTAATGCCGCCTGTACCATGGGCAAAGGAGCTGCAACTGCTGCCACTAAAATGCAGTCAACCACTAAGAATGAGCCAGCAAAAGCCTCCTAAAAAATATAAAAAAACAATCAATACAGCCGCCCGTTTGTCTGGTTCCGCCATTCAAATGGGCGCTACTATTTATCTGGGAAACTTGTTGGGTTCTTGGGTAGAAACTAAGTACGAGTTTTCATTTGCTGAAGAACTGATTACTTTTGTCGCGATAATCATGGCCATGTATATTTTGATAAAACAGGCGATTCAATTGGGCAAATGAGAGGAAAAGGTCTTTTGCAGACAGGTGTTTTTACGCTGTCGTTTTTAATGGTTTACCTGGTGCATGCATATTTAATCGGCTGCCCTTACCTTTCCAAAGACTGTATGCTGCTCAAACCATACCTTTTTTTACTGTCTTTTGTGTTGGTACTGATATTGGTTTTCCATTTCTTGGCTCAAATCAAAAAATTGAAGGACCAATTGGGGTTCATATATTTGGCGACATTGGTGTTGAAATTGCTGCTTTTCGTCGCAGTTTTTCAGAATTATTTTTTTGGTGACATCGCTGAAGCCGAGATAAATAAAGGCCATTTTCTGATACCGGTATTTTTGGGTTTGGGCTGTGAGGTATTCTTTTTGAGTCAACTTTTGAAAAGAATGGAATGAAATCTCGAAAAAAAATTATTTTTTGACATTTTAATACTACCTTTGCGCGGAATTTGACGAACGGATAATTTCTTTAATTGCAATGCGGGTATTCAAAAGATCCATTGATTTAGCAGCCACACTGTTTATATTGTTGTTTTCCATTGGGGTTAGCGCAAACTCCTCCTCCGACGAAGAAAAAGAGGGTGCGGTAAATACCCAAGAAGAGGTTGAGAGCTACATCCTACACCACATCAAAGATTCTCACGATTTTCATCTTTTTTCCTATACAAACTCAGAGGGAGAGCGCAAGCATGTTGGGTTTCCGCTGCCTGTAATCGTATGGTCCAGCGAAGGCCTTGTTACCTTTATGTCCTCAAGATTTCACCATGATGATTCAGGTCATCACATTGTTGAGGCAGGAGGAACCCGTTTTGTTAAACTACACAGTAAAATTTACGAGTTGGAGCCTGGTGCAGAGGAAATCGCTATGGATGAGGAGCACCATCCGGTCAACGCGCACAAAGTTTTGGATTTTTCCATTACCAAGAGTGTTTTCGGGATGTTGTTGATAGGCATTCTGATGATAATTTGGTTTGGCGGATTGGCCAGACAATACAAAAACAAACAAATCCCAACCGGTTTTGGCCGTATTTTGGAGCCTTTGGTGCTCTATGTTCGAGATGAGATCGCAAAGCCAAATATTGGGCACAAGTATCGTCAGTTCACGGGATACCTTCTGACCGTTTTCTTTTTCATATGGATTTTGAACCTTTTGGGGCTTACCCCTTTTGGTTTCAACGTGACGGGTCAGATTGCAGTAACCGCTGCCTTGGCCATCTTTACATTGGTCATATATACCTTTAAAGGAAACAAAGACTACTGGGAGCATATGCTTTGGATGCCAGGAGTGCCCGTTTTGATTCGTCCTGTTTTGGCCGTGATCGAATTGGCCGGGGCGTTTTTGATCAAGCCGTTCTCATTGTTGGTTCGTTTGTTTGCCAACATCTCGGCGGGTCATATTGTTGTGATGAGCCTTATAGCGATTCTGATAACCATGAAATCGGAATTGACCGTGTTCGGTTCCGGTCTATTGTCGTTTGTTCTTTCATTGTTCATTACATTGATAGAGCTGTTGGTTGCATTTTTGCAAGCATATATATTTACCATGTTGTCCGCGCTGTTTATTGGTATGGCGGTAGCCGAACATGATCATGGACATGATCATGATGAAGAAGTTGATGCAGAGGATGTAAGAGCGGACTTTATTTAAATTGAGTTTATTTTTTAACTATATAAATTGACTTTTATGACAGTTCCAAATTTAGTAGGTGCAGGTTTGATTGTAATCGGTGCTGGTATCGGACTAGGTAAAATTGGTGGTAGTGCAATGGAAGGTATTGCACGTCAACCAGAAGCAACCGGTAAAATTCAGACAGCGATGATTATCATTGCCGCACTATTGGAAGGTTTGGCATTTGGTGCACTTTTCTTAGGAAAGTAATCCAAAAAGCAAAATCATTAAGCTGCCGATGGTAACGGTTGGTTATCTATCGGCAGCCTTTTAAATTTTAATTTAGTTATGGAACAATTATTAAACGATTTTTCTCCAGGCTTGTTTGTAATGCAAACATTGATCATGTTGGTCTTGATTTTCATCATGGCCAAATATGCTTGGAAACCTATAATGAATTCCGTTGAAAAACGTGAAGAAGGCATTAAAGGCGCCCTTGAAGCTGCAGAAGCTGCCAAGAAGGAGATACAGAACGTTACAGCCGACAGCGAAAGACTTTTAAAAGAGGCCAGAGCCGAAAGGGATGTTCTGCTAAAAGAAGCAAGGGATATAAAGGCCAGCATAATCTCCGAAGCCAAAGAACAAGCTCAGGTGGAAGGTGATAAAATGATCAAGCAGGCCCAGGCTACCATCGAAAGCGAAAAGAAAGCCGCTGTTGCCGATATTAAAGCACAAGTGGCCAACCTATCCTTGGAGATTGCCGAAAAAGTAATCAAACAAGAACTGTCCGAGAAAGGCAAACAACAAAAGTTAGTCGAGGATATGTTGGGCGATATTAAACTGAACTAGTAGACCATGAACCAAAACAGGGCAGCCATACGTTACGCAAAAGCAACCTTGGATTTCGCAGTCGAAAAGAAAGCGGCCGATGCCGTGGAAAAGGACATGCGGGAGATAGCTGCGACCATTTCTGAGAGCGTGGAGCTTCAAAATATGTTGGAGAGCCCGATTGTAAGATCAGAGGTAAAAAAGAACAGTTTGTTGGAAATCTTCAATGGGGCCAACGAAATCACCAAAGGCCTTCTTCAAACGTTGATCAGCAACAAGCGAATTGCCATGTTGCAGGAAGTGGCCTTTAAATACATCATCCTTAACGAAAAATTGAAGGGCGAAGAGGTGGCTTATGTTACAACAGCGGTTCCATTGACTTCCGAATTGGAGAAGAAAATTTTGGATACTGTGACCAAGGCGACCGGAAACAAGGTCACTTTGGAGAATAAGATCGATGAGAGCATCATCGGAGGATTTGTGCTTAGGGTAGGAGATACCCAATACGATGCAAGCATCGCAAACAAATTGAACGGATTAAAAAGAGAATTTACAAATAGTCTATAAAAATGGCAGGAGTAAAAGCCGCTGAGGTATCAGCAATTTTGAAAAAACAGTTATCAGGTTACGAAGCATCCGCTTCTTTGGATGAAGTAGGTACCGTATTACAAGTAGGTGATGGTATTGCCCGTGTATATGGACTTTCCAATGCCCAGTACGGGGAGTTGGTAGAGTTCGACGGGGGCATGCAAGGTATCGTTCTTAACTTGGAGGAAGATAACGTAGGTGTTGTATTGTTGGGCCCGTCCAAAGAAGTTGTGGAAGGCGCTACTGTTAAGAGAACCGAGCGTATTGCTTCCATCAACGTTGGTGAGGGAATTGTTGGCCGTGTGGTGGATACCTTGGGTAAACCTATCGATGGTAAAGGACCTGTTTCCGGCGAAACCTACGAGATGCCTTTGGAACGTAAGGCTCCTGGTGTAATTTTTAGACAACCCGTTGACGAACCCATGCAGACAGGTATCAAGGCAATCGATGCCATGATTCCAGTTGGTCGTGGGCAAAGGGAGTTGGTGATCGGTGACAAACAAACAGGTAAGACCACCGTTTGTATCGATACCATCCTAAACCAAAAAGAATTTTATGATGCAGGTGAGCCGGTTTACTGTATCTACGTTGCCGTAGGTCAGAAAGCATCAACGGTTGCCGCCATCGCCAAAACATTGGAAGAAAAAGGAGCTTTGGCCTATACGACCATTGTTGCCGCCAATGCTTCCGACCCTGCCCCGATGCAGGTATATGCTCCATTTGCCGGTGCAGCTATCGGTGAGTTCTTCAGGGATACAGGCCGTCCGGCCTTGATCATCTATGATGACTTGTCCAAACAAGCGGTGGCTTACCGTGAGGTATCCTTGCTTTTAAGAAGACCTCCGGGACGTGAAGCATACCCTGGTGACGTTTTCTTCTTGCACTCAAGATTGTTGGAGCGTGCCGCTAAGGTTATCGGTGATGATGATATCGCAAAAAACATGAACGACCTTCCGGATTCGTTGAAGCCTATGGTAAAAGGTGGAGGCTCCTTGACAGCCCTTCCCATTATCGAAACACAGGCAGGTGACGTTTCCGCATATATCCCTACCAACGTAATTTCCATTACCGATGGTCAGATATTCTTAGAGCAAGACTTGTTCAACCAAGGGGTTCGTCCTGCGATCAACGTGGGTATCTCCGTATCACGTGTGGGAGGTAATGCGCAGATCAAGTCCATGAAGAAAGTGGCGGGTACCTTGAAGTTGGACCAGGCCCAGTTCCGTGAATTGGAAGCTTTTGCCAAGTTCGGTTCCGATTTGGATGCCGCAACCTTGAACGTTATTGAAAAAGGACGTAGAAACGTTGAGATCTTGAAACAAGGTCAGAACGATCCATTTACCGTGGAAGATCAGGTGGCCATCATTTTTGCAGGTTCCAAGAACTTGTTGAGAGATGTTCCTGTGGACAAGGTAAAAGAATTTGAAAAAGATTACTTGGAGTTCTTGAACGCCAAGCACAGAGATGTATTGGACACCCTTAAAGCGGGTAAATTGACCGATGAGGTTACCGATACGTTGACAGCTGTTTGTAAGGAGCTTTCTAGTAAGTACAAAGGTTAAGAGTTCAGAGTGATGAGTTATGGGAAAGCTTGAAACGAGTCCTATAAGAATTAGAAGTTTCGAGTTTGCTTGTAAAATTGTTCATTACTGTGATGATTTAAAGAATAAAAAGGATTTTGAGATAGCCTCTCAATTGATGAAAAGTGGCACCAGTATCGGTGCAAATACTAGGGAAGCGCAAAGAGGGGTTAGCGCAAAAGATTTTAAAAATAAATTTGGGATAGCTCTAAAGGAAGCCGACGAAACAAAGTATTGGCTTGAGATTTTAGAAGCCACTGGTAGAGAAGTCCCTAAAGATTTGATGGATAGATGTGAGGAGTTAATAAGAATCATAGTGGCAATAGTCAAAAACTCTTAACTCATCACTCATAACCCATAATTTAAAACAATGGCAAATCTAAAGGAAATACGTAACAGGATATCATCCATCTCATCAACGATGCAGATTACCAGTGCTATGAAAATGGTATCGGCTGCCAAGTTGAAGAAAGCACAGGATGCTATCACGGCGATGCGTCCCTATTCCGATAAACTGACCGAGCTCTTGCAAGGGCTTAGCGCCAGTTTGGAAGGAGACGGAGGAAGTGAGTATGCCGACAATAGGCCCGTAAACAAAGTTTTGGTGGTTGCCATTACTTCCAACAGGGGACTTTGTGGTGGATTCAATTCCAACATCATTAAGCAGAGCAACAATTTGGTGTCCAGCAAATATCCGGGCAAACAAGTTGATTTCTACACCATTGGTAAGAAGGGAAACGACATTCTTCGCAAAAGGCACACGATTCTTGGGGATCAAAGTATGGTGTATGATGATTTGACCTTTGACAACGTTGCCGAAATCGCCGAATTGTTGATGCGTTTGTTCACCAAAGGCGATTATGATAAAATCGAGTTGGTGTACAACAAGTTCAAGAATGCCGCTACACAGATTGTAATGACCGAACAGTTCTTGCCCATTGTTGGTGCAGAAGGTGACGAAGCCATTGCAGCGGATTACATTTTTGAACCATCCAAAGTAGAGATCGTAAAAGAATTGATTCCAAAATCCTTGAAAACACAGTTGTTCAAGGCGATCAGGGATTCTTTTGCCAGTGAGCACGGTGCCCGTATGACCGCCATGCACAAAGCAACGGACAATGCCGCTGAGCTTCGAAACGAATTAAAGTTGACGTACAACAAAGCCCGTCAGGCTGCCATTACTAACGAAATCCTCGAGATTGTTGGTGGAGCGGAAGCGTTGAACAATTAGTGCGATTACACAATATTGAAAAAGGCCACCGATCAGGTGGCCTTTTTGTTTTGAGCTTTTTGGCCCATTTTTCATGGCGATTTACTCGTAAATTATGGAAAAACCCCAGTTTTTTTAAGGTTTTCGTCCAATCCATTGTCAAAAAAAGTTGTTAGTTTAGCGGGAACACTACCCCCTTACTTGTACAGCGTAGCAAAATATATGCGCAACAGAGACTGCGTATATCCGTATGTTGTGTGTTTTCAAAGATTCCCCAAGTCTTATTAATTCTTAAAACTTGACAAGTAATGAAACTACTGAAGAAACTACTCCCCGTAATGCTATTGGCCCTTTTGGCCTGGAACTGCGAAAAAGAAGAGACCAACTACCTAGAACCAATCCAAGTAACGGAAGACAGTGTGCAGCTAAAGGCATTGACCATTGATGAGCTGCCCGATTTTTCAAGTTCCATAGCACAGCAGACCTCCAAGGTGGGCTGGGCCTCCAAAAGCGATGGTTCGGACGTGGTGCTGGACGGCAGCCGCGTGCTGGCCGTGACCGACTCCGTGGGGAATACCACCTATTCCCTTCGGATGTACGTTGCGGATACGCCCCATAATGTATTTTACAACGTGGTGGCCAAGCAGACCCACGAAGGGGTACATAACGAGCCCTTTGTGCTGCGCTACGAGGTGGACGAGGACTACTGGCCCGAATATGTGGCGGGGCCACGACAGGAAAAACCGTTCAAGGGCACCATAGGGGTATATACCTTGGAAGCCTTTGGCCTGCAGATGGACCAGAACGGCAAAATGGGCAGCGAACCGGAGCCCTGTTTGAGTGTAAATGCCGAAGGAGGCAACGGTGACAGTGGTAATAGTGGCGGCGGCAGTAACGGAGGAAATGAAGGAAGCTCAGGTTCCGGCGGTGGCGGGAACCACGACCCCGGCAGCTACTACGACTATTGGAACACCTATGCACCGGACAATGGGGGCGGCGGTTCTGGAGCCGGCACCGAACCCTTTGTGGAAGTGGGCGAAGGAAATTTTGGTGGCCCGGGGACCGATGGCATTTTAAAGGCCATTGCGATTATGGGGAAGAGCGCCGACTGCCCGGAGGAGAACACCCTTCTGCCGATTAATGAGGAAGATGATTTTGAAGAAAAAATCGATGACACGGCACTTAAACCATGCCTTAAGAACGTTTTGAATGATTTGAAGACCCTGAATAAGGGAGTTGGATATATTGTACAAAAGTTTGCGGGCAATACCCCGGGCTTTAACTGGGAAGTGAAGGATGGAAGCCTAGGTGGCGCTACGGGAACCACATCTACCAAATACAACAAGCTTACAGGCACTGTTACCACAACCTTTGATTCACAAGCATGGGGCAATGCAACAGACCTTTCATGGGCAAGGACAATGATGCATGAATCTATACACGCATATGTTGTTGCATCATCCTACAATGCTGCTACCATTGCTCAAAAACAAGCTTTGCTAGGACCTGATTGGGCTTCTGCGTACTTAAACTATGGACATGATTATATTGCCAACAATTATATTAAACCAATGGCTGATTCTCTACAAGAGTTTGGTAATATAAAAGGGTATCATCATAGTAGACAGTTTTATGAAGATATGGCCTGGGCTGGTCTTCATTCTACTAGTGCCTTTAATGGACTGCCTTTGGCAACACAAAAAAGAATTAATGATGTAATTTTAATTGAATTAACAAAAAAAGACACAAATGGAAATCCTAAACCCCAAAAAGGAAATAATGCAGGTTGTTAGATTTATTTTGTTTTTTGCAATATTTCCTATTGTTATAAATAGTTGCTATGGCCAAAACACTCTTTCGGGAAATTTTATTTATAAATCGCCAACGGTCATGGTCAATGATATTGGGGTTGAGTATAGTTTTGATGATGATGGAACCTTTAATCGGACCAAACTACTTCATTTAGGCTCAAAAGAACTCTCCAAAGGACTATACACCATTAGTAAGGACACTTTAATATTACAATTTGAGCCGTACGGAAAAATGGATACCATAAAAGATGTAACAATCCTTGGTAAAAACAAATTACAATCTCTTCCAATTTTTGATAACAGCAATAATTGTCTGATTAAAATTTATGTAAAGGACGTAAATGGGGTGCCCTTAAAAGGCACAAACCTTTTGCTGAAGGATTTAGATAACAAAACATTAATTGCCCTCGTATCTGATGAGAGTGGAGAATTTCCCGAACTAAATATGCAGAGCCCAATTTTCCAGAAATTGATTCTATCAACTATAGAACATAAAGAAATTGAAATCTATACAGAACCTTTTTTTGGATATAGCTCTAGCATTGAAGTGAAGTTGAAACCCATTGATATAATCCATAAAAATATGTCAATCGAAAAACGATTTTTGATACAGGAAAGAACCAAAAACAAAATCAAACTAATACAATTGCCAAATAAGGAAAAAATAATTTTAACTCGCCAGCCATCAGACTAGGCTTTGTATGTTTTTGGCCTATCAAAAGTTATGAATTTTTTATTAAGCTTAACAATATCTATATTTTTCATTAGTTGTTGGGGACAAAAAGTACCCAAAGACACCTTGTATTTTAATTTTGATTCGAATTATATCTCGGCGGAAAAAAATCATGAAGGTGTTCATGCTTTCAGATTCAAGACTGAAGAACTGGTTACATCAGCGTTTGGACCTATTATAAAGGAAGATTTGTTCTTCTTCACTCAATCAGGTTTTCCGCCAAAAAAATATAGTTTAAAACCAAAGAGAGTTTACAGTCTACAAAGGTTCCTAAAAAAGAAGAAGTTCTTTAGAGACGCTTCTACTGGAAAACTGGATGCCTATAAAATAATGAAGTATTTTGATGAATTCGTTGTGTTTTTTCTTGTGGACAACGAGTTTCTCAAGGTCAATGTCCATACATCTTTGTCTGAATGAAAATCATAATATCTGTTTTTCTCAAAACAGTAAACAATTGATTGTTTTCTGAACAATGAAAACTCAGCAGAGGTGACAACGAACCCTTTGTGGAAGTGGGCGAAGGAAATTTTGGTGGCCCCGGGACCGATGGCATTTTAAAGGCCTATGCGATTATGGGGAAGAGCGCCGACTGCCCGGAGGAGAACACCCTGCTGCCCATTAATGAGGAGGAAGAAAAAATCATCAACAACCTTACAGGGAAGGCAAAGTGTGTTTATGATAAGTTGAACTCCACAAACTTAACCGAGTTAGGAATAATTCAGAATACCTACATTGCATTTAATGATGAACTTAATCACAACACATATTATCTTACCTATAATTTGGGGAAATTAAGCCCCAACAGTGATGGTACAATACCTAATGGGATTACAAAATTTCTTTATCAAAACAATTATGAGATTATTTTGAATACTAATCAGATAGATAATCGACCACCTATCGATATAGCTAGAACGATATTGCATGAGAGTATTCATGCATTACTTTTAAAGCATCAATTTGGAGATGGCCAAGATTCATTTGTAGAATTATTCAAAAAGTACATAAAGGCCACTACTGGAACCAATGATTTACATCATTCAATAATGAGAGATAAGTATGTAATACCTATTGCCAAGGGATTACAAGCATTCGATAACTCATCCGAAAATTTTTCATATTACGAAAATTTAGCTTGGTCTGGTTTGCACCAAGAGTTAAATGAAGTACAATTAAATAATGTTGTAACCGCTCTACAAAAAGCATATGCAAAAGGAATAGATTGTAATTAATTTATTATGAAAGGAAAATATTTTATTGGAACTATTATAGCTATCTTTTTGGTTATTGTTGTATTAATCACATATAAGCTTCTAGATTATTATCCTCGAGAAGAAATATATGTCCATATAGAAGATACCGATTCATTTCCAATTATAATCAACTTGTATAATAACGAACATATAGAAATGAGCCCTATTGAGAACCCTGAAAGATATTCTTATGGTTCAAATTCAACTAACAAAACCATTACTCTTGACTCTTTGACTCAATTTTTTAGGCATATGGCACCTCCTCAAATAATAGAGCATGATGTATATGTTGTACAACAAAATTTAAATGGGAAAAAAAGAGTTATTCCAGTGAAATTGGCTTATGTGCTTGTGGATTAATAATGTCATGCAAAAGGAGAAAAATGTCCATAAGATGAAAACTACAATAAAATGTATTTTTATGTTCTTTTTTGTCTTGCTTATCACAATAGGATGCAATACAATGAAGCTAGAAACATCAAGCGAAGCCTATAATTTGATAAATTCACATTATGGCTCTATGGATGAAAAAGTGTTGGCAAGAAAAACAGTTGACATAAGCCAGTATAGTAAAGAACTGGACAACCTATCTGCTTGGCAAGAAGCAAATAACGATTTGGGAAATTACGATAGACCTAAAGTTGATTTCCATTCCATGTTCTCCAACGAGGAATTTAGTAGTATTATCAGAGAATTTGTCAATCAGAGTACAATTCAACAAAGGTTAAATAAAAACAAGCTCAATGGAAACATAGAGCTCAATCAGAAAGCTAAAATTAGTATCTCTTTCCCATATGTTTTTACTAATAACGGAACTAAGTATGCATTGATGTATGAAGAAATCTATGAAGGCCCAGAAAGTGCTGCTGGAGGAATAACCTTGTTCAGATTTGATGATGATGCTTGGGAGGATATTTTTTATTTGCATCTTTGGATTAGCTGAGGGTAATCAATTTGTCGGCTGCTCATAACCTTATTTTGTTTTTGGATTCACTTTGTCAGTTGTCTATATCAAGCATGAGCCCTATAGGCTTAGTATTGCTATCTTCTAAAAAATATGAAAGGAATAACATATTTAATCTGTGCCGTTGCAATTCTCTTTAGCTTGAACTGTAAAAGCACTTCCGGTATTCAAAATATAACATTGGAACAATCCGAAGTAATCAATGCATATTTTGAAAACAGAAAGGAGAAAAAATTGTTTTTCAAATCTTTGGTCAAACCTTCCAGCAGTTCAACATTAGTTGATTTAATCAACTACAGTGAATTGAATAGTTCCCATGATATCATTGAAAAAAAGTTTGGTGTCGAATTTAGAAAAATTTTTGACAAAGAGGAGATGATAAGGCTTAAACGAAAAGCTCAAGCAGTTGAGAAAATAAGTTTTAATAAAGGGATGTTCGATAACATTACAATCTCTAAAAAACATGATTTTAATACTTTGACCCTCTCTGTGCCCATTTTATCAAATGATGGGGAATATGCTTTAATATATGTGGAAAGCACAGGAGGTGGAGATTTGATAGTTTTCAAAAAGATTGATGAAAAATGGAAGGCCAATTATGTCCTAAGTGATTGGATTTCTTGAAAGAGGCAATGGTAAATTTGCTCACTAAAGATACATAAATCTACTCATGAATTCAATTTCGTGGTATTTAGTTTTATCGTGCTTAATCGCTCAGACAATGGTTATTGATGAAAGTGTTTTATGCAAATCGTTCTCAGATGTGTTTAAAGATTCTACTTACATAGAATTAAATATGAGCAATTCTGTAGATTCTGGTCTAACATCCTACGACTATTGCACAGTTGATGAGATGGCAGGCCAATATCATTTTCTGGGATTTTCTGTAGAAAAGATAGCCGCCAAGGTAAAACTGGGAGAGGATAAAAAGTTCAAAGAAATTCTTCTAATCCTTAAGGTATGGGATGTGGAACAATTTTATCAAAAAGTTGTAGACAAATATGGTATGCCCAATACATCCAGCTTATCCAAATTTTATCTGGAAAAACATGGATTTAAATTACCCGTTGAAGTGCAAAAGGATTCTTTGAGTAAATATTACGAACAAATTCCAAAACCAGAGCTAAAAGACTTCCATGAGATTCAAAGTTTGGCGTGGTACGATATTAACAAGAAAAACAATGGTGTTTTGACCGACCTTTTGATTAAAAATAGGACAAATCCCGCAAACAATTTCCAAGAAAGAGAAATCTGGGTTTCTTTTAAACGTGCTAGGTGATTTATTTTATCATTGTAACCATAGTATTTGTGGTTTTCCTTTACATATTGGGAGTTGAAAAGACTTCAACCTCTAAAATGGTGTGGAAGTCATTTAAAATTGACCCAAGGGTATTGGTCATTTCGGTCTTGCTATATGGATTGGCTTTATATATTTTATCCAAGATTAAAATATAGGTTGGATGATTTCATAGAACTTAGGTAAATGGAATCGCAAATCAATAAAAGAGAAAAGGCCACCGAATGGGTGGCCTTTTTGTTTTTCTTAGTATTACAGCTTATGGCTTTTGCGTAACTTGTAGCCACCTAATCAAGGTTTTTAAAGAAGCAACACCTATTGAATCCACTAAAAAGGCTTTTTAAACAAACATTTATATACGGTTTGGCCACGGTATTGCCGCGGGTCATTTCTTTCTTTCTGTTGCCGTTGTACACCTCGGTGTTTGAGAATGCTTCAGGCTATGGACAGTACACCAATATTTACGCTTGGATAGCAATCTTTAATGTATTCTTGGCCTATGGTATGGAAACTGCCTTTTTTCGATTTTACCATAAAACCGAAGACAAGGCCAAGGTGATTTCCACTTCGTTGATATCCTTATTGGGTTCTTCTTTATTGTTTCTGATTCTTGCACTTTCCGTGCGGGAATGGCTTTCCGGAGTAACCAACATCAACTCAGATTATCTCAAGTTCACCACTTATATTTTGGTTTTGGACGCGGTGGTTATCATACCGTTTGCATTGCTCAGGGCGAATGAAAAACCAATGCGCTATGCAGTATTAAAAACGATTAATGTGGCCATCAATTTGGCTTTTAATGTGTTCTTTCTGCTTATTCTCCCGGAGATGGCCCAAGAAGGCGATACGGGCTTTCTGGCATCGCTGTACAAACCTGATTGGGAAATCCATTATGTTTTGATATCCAACGTTATTGCCAGTGGAGTAACATTGCTGATTTTACTTCCCACCTATATCAAAGTATCCTATAATTTCGATTTGGATATATGGAAACAGATGCTGAAATATGCAGGACCAATTCTTGTTGCCGGAATCGCTTTTACTATAAATGAGGTGTTTGATAAGATATTGTTGACGGAACTACTTCCATCAGACATAGCGGAAAGCGAAGTGGGCAAATACGGGGCTTGCTATAGACTAGCCATGTTTATGACACTGTTTGGAACCGCTTTCCGTATGGGAGTGGAACCCTTTTTCTTCAGCCACTCTAATAGTAATAATCCTCAAAAGACATATGCGCAAATCACTAATTACTTCGTAATTCTAGGTAGCATTATCTTGTTGGGTGTCATTGTGTTTATAGATGTTCTTGGCAGGTTGCTATTGCATAACCCAATTTATCGTGAAGCCTTGGACGTGGTTCCTATAATATTGCTGGCAAGCTTCTGTTTGGGCATATACCATAATCTATCCGTTTGGTACAAGGTAACGGACAGAACCAAGTATGGGGCCTATATTTCATCCGTGGGAGCCATCATCACACTTATCATAAACATAAGCCTCATTCCAAAAATTGGATATATGGCGTCCGCCCTGGCAACCTTGGCAGCCTATGCCAGTATGATGTTTTTGTCCTATCACTACGGAAAAAAATATTATCCCGTGCCCTATAATATGCGGAAGATTGTATTCTATCTATCCGTATCACTTGTGTTGTCAATCCTCTCCTTCTATGTTTTTAATAGAAATTTAATAGCCGGCAGCCTACTGTTTTTGTTATTTTTAGGGCTAGTGTACAAGATGGAAGGAGATAAATTACGAAGCATATTTATAAAACGTGAAGATTAAGATCATCAACAAGTCAGGCCATAAGCTGCCGCATTACGAAACCCTTGCATCCGCAGGGATGGATTTACGAGCGGATTTGGAATCCCCCATAACATTAAAACCTTTGGAAAGGGCCATTGTCCCTACAGGACTTTTTATGGAACTCCCCGTGGGTTATGAAGCACAAGTACGACCACGTAGCGGATTGGCGGCCAAAAAAGGGATTACAGTGCTTAATGCACCTGGAACCATCGATGCCGATTACCGCGGAAACGTTGGGGTAATACTCGTCAATCTGTCCAATGAGGATTTTACCGTGGAAAACGGGGAGCGCATTGCCCAAATGGTCATCGCCAAGCACGAGCGTGCCGAATGGGACGAAGTTGAGACCCTTTCGGAAACGGATAGGGGCGAAGGGGGATTCGGGAGTACTGGAATCAAGTAAAATTCCTGCGAAGGCAGGAATCTCTTAGGGAAGGACACCTACAAAGCCTTTATAAGAAGGGTCGTCCTAATACTATTGAAATTATGAAATTTTGGAATGTGTACATAATGACCAATAGACCTGATGGAGTACTTTATGTAGGCGTTACCGATAATCTGGATGAAAGAGTAAAAGAACATAAATTAAAAGCGTTTTCACAGTCCTTTACCGCAAAATACAATTGTGACAAGTTGGTTTATTTTGAACAGTTTGAAAATGGAGAAGAAGCTGTAAAAAGAGAAAAGCAAATGAAAAAGTGGAAGAGAGGGTGGAAAATCAATTTAATAGAAGAGTTTAACCCAAACTGGGTTGACATCAGTCTTAACTGGAAATTGAATTATAATAAATTAAGATAAACCTTGTTGAATCAAGGAGAAAGTATTAACCACTAAAAAGGAGACACCTGCCTTCGCAGGTGTGTGACATATGAAAATAATCGTACCCATGGCGGGAAGAGGCTCCCGTCTGAGACCACACACATTGACAGTTCCAAAACCATTGATTCCCGTTGCGGGCAAACCCATTGTGCACCGATTGGTGAGTGACATCGCCAAGGTGTTGGGAGAACCCATTGAGGAAGTCGCTTTTATTTTGGGCGACCCTGCTTTTTTTGGAGATGACGTTGTGGAAAGCTTAATGGAACTGGCCGATGAACTTGGGGCCAAAGGGTCCATTTACAGACAAGACAAGCCGCTGGGCACAGGACACGCCATAATGAGCGCCAAAGCGTCGCTGAGCGGCCCTGCTGTGATTGCCTATGCCGATACCTTGATTCGCGCTGACTTTGATTTGGATAAATCGGCCGACAGTGTTATTTGGGTGAAGCAAGTGGAGCATCCAGAGGCCTACGGAGTGGTTCAGTTGAACGATGCCAATGAAATTGTTGAATTAGTTGAGAAGCCTCAGGAATTTGTCTCCGATTTGGCCGTGATCGGTATTTATTACTTCAAAGATGTTGGAGTGCTCAAAAATGAACTCCAGCACGTATTGGATAATGACATCAAGCACGGGGGAGAATATCAAATCAACGATGGCATCAAACGGATGATGGAAAAGGGTATGAAATTTGTTCCGGGTAAGGTGGATGAATGGATGGACTGCGGCAACAAAAACGTTACCGTGGAAACCAATCAGCGTATGTTGGGCTTTTTGGAGAAAGAAGGGGAACAAATGATTGCCGATTCCGTGAAACAGGAAAATGCCAATATCATTGAGCCTTGCTTCATCGGAGAGAACGTAGTGCTCAAGAATACCACAGTGGGGCCTTATGTTTCTATTGGCGCGAATACTGTTTTGGAGAACTCGACCGTAAAGAACAGCCTCATCCAGAGCAACAGTAAAATCAGCAATGCCAATCTCGATAATGCCATGATTGGCAACCATGTTGTTTATAATGGTAATTTTGAGACCATTAGTATTGGAGATTATTCCGTTTTGGAATAACTTTAGAATGGATTTTTGGTTTGATGGGGACTTAGGATGTTACTATGAAAAAGAAACTTCTTGTTTGGATGATTTTGGGAGCATCAATGGTGATGTATTGTGATACCTATGGCCAAGAAAAAGTGAATCTGAACTTTCTTTTTGATGATTGGGTCATTTCCGATAAGGAATCTACTTTAAAGCAAATAATACTTAGAAAACCAGGCTTTACCAAAACATTGTCAAAAGAAGATTTGAAGACAATTTACACTTTCAAAATAGGTCTGGATTCTGTGGTCTGTACAAGTCAGATAAAAAACTATTCTGGTTGGATTTGTGGTTCAGAACCTATAAGTTCAGGGAATGGTTCGCTCAAAAAGGAGGTTTGGTCCTTAAACTATGAGGGTAACCAACTTACCAGAGGATACTATTTTGGAAACAATCAAAGCCCAATATATGCCAGTATTTATAAAATAGTTAGTTTGAACCAGAACTATTTAAAACTCCAATTGTTGGATGAGGTTTTTAATTAGGTAGAGTTAAAATGAAAAAAGAGTTTCTTTTTAGGCTGATTTTGGGAGCATCAATGGTGATGTATTGTTATAGCTACGCCCAAGAAAATGACATTGATTCTGATTTTTTGGTAAATGAATGGGTCATATCATCACTTGAATCTAGCAAAGAGCAAATTGTGTTTAGAAACAAGGATGATTTCTTCGTAAAAAATGATTTTGTTCGACCATCAGGAGTCATAAAATTATCAAAAAAGGAGGGAAATATATATTCCGCAGCAAAATATAATATTAAATCATTTGGTAGATGTGGGAATGATTTAAGAAGTAAAACTGTGTCTTCGGCATCGGAATCCTGGACACTAAACAAAGACGGGAATTATTATTTTATTACAATCACTAAACAAAGAACTTATACTGATAATAGTTTTACGAAAATCAAGCGCAAATATCTGCTCGAATATTTGCAGAGGGATAAAATGATATTGACTGTAGTAAATGAAGCAATTAATTAAAAATAGTATCATATATGCGTGTGCTTTTTTCTTGTGCATTTTGTCTTATGCCCAAGAAGAACAAGAAAGCGCCGATGTCTATCTCGAAGAATATACCGATGAGTTTCAAGAAAATTTCTTTGAGGCCTTAAAGCAAAAAGGCATCCAGAACTATGACAGGGCCGTGGATTTGTTCTTGAAATGCAAGCAATTGGAGCCCGACAACAGCGTGGTGGACTATGAACTGGCCAAAGCGTATATGCTCGATAAAAAATATGTCCAAGCGCAAGACTATGCCATTGCAGCATTACTATCCGAACCGAACGACTATTGGTATTTGGACAATTTACTGACCATTCTGGACAAACAAGGAAGCCCTGTGGAGAGCGTAAAGCAACGCATACCCTACGAGAACAAAAAACTTCTGCAAAATATGGCCGTCTCTTTGTTCAAAATGAAGAAATATGAGGAAGCCTCAAAGGTGCTCGATGATTTGGAAAATTCCCAACTAAAATCCGAATTGAATCGAAAAATAAGCGATTCCCTTCAACGTGATACGCAAACCGAAGCAGCTCCCGTCGTTGAACAAAGGGAAAATCTGGACGATTCTTTAGCAGATTTGAAAGCACAAATGGAACAATTGATAACAGCAGCTGACTACAAATCCCTGTTGGATGATTCACAGGAAGCGTTGGATTCCTATCCGCTACAGCCGTATTTTTATTATGCCTACGGGACAGCCTTGAACAACACCGGCAATCCGAACAAGGGCATAGAAGTTTTGGAAAGCGGACTTGATTATCTCTTGGACGATGACAATTTGAAGAATAGGATATACAAACAGCTTTCCGAGGGGTATTCCAAAATAGGAAACACCCAAAAAGCAAACGAGTATTTGAACAAGATCAATTCAGGATTATAATGAATCTATATAAAAAATTACCTGGAATCGCAGTGTTAACGGTTTTTCTGCTCACTATTGGAGCTTGTAAAAGTACCAAGTCCATCACTGGAGGGGAAATTAACCCAAGACTATCAGCGAAGAACATCATAAATGCCCATTATTCCAATGAGCCCAAATTTAAGACTTTGAGGGGGCGTGTTAAGATAGATTATACCAATGGGGATGATTCACAAGGGGTAAATGTGAGCCTTCGTATGGCTAAGGACAAGGTGATTTGGATGAGCGCTCCACTGGGCGTGGTCAAGGCCCATATAACGCCGAACAAGGTATCTTTTTACAATAAATTACAAAATGAATATTTTGATGGGGACTTTAGTTATTTGAGCGAGATGCTCGGCACTGAATTGGATTTTGAAAGAGTACAGAACCTGCTACTTGGAAACGCTGTTATGGATATGCGAAAGGAAAAGTTCAATACGGAAGTGTACAACGGCAATTACCAATTGAAGCCAAAAGCGGCGCAGGAGTTCTTTAAGATTTTGTTTCAGTTGGAACCCAAAAACTTTAAGGTGGCCAGCCAACAAATATCCCAACCCCAAAACGGCAGACAGCTTGCTGCAAATTATACCTATCAAGATATTTCGGGAATAATATTTCCCGAGGATATTAAGATAGTTGCGGAAGAAAAAGGAGAGTTGACCACGATAGATTTAAGTTTTCGTAACTTGGAATTAAATAAATCGATGACATTTCCTTACAAAGTGCCCAACGGATATGACAAAATTATATTAAAGTAATATGAAAGGTAAAATTTCATATTGTATTTATTATCTGATAGTTGTATTTTTTATTTCAACGGGGTCTTTTGCGCAAACTAGTGAGCAAAAAGCTTTGGAGTCCAAACGTGAACGTCTTCAGGAGGAAATAAAGGAAATCAATAGATTGCTCTTCGCCGAACGTAAGGAAAAGGGCACCGTGTTGGACCAAATGGAAGCCTTGGACAATAAAATCAATGTTCGGCAAGAACTTATTCGTGTGACGAATCAACAATCCAATTTGCTCAACCGGCAAATCAATGTCAACATCAGAAACATAAGTAAGCTCCGAGAAGATTTAAAGATCTTAAAAGAAGATTACGCAGAACTCATTCAAAAAACATATCAAAACAAATCCCAGAACAATAGGTTGATGTTCCTATTGTCCTCTGAAAATTTTTATCAAGCTTTTAAACGGCTTCAATACATGCAACAATATGCAAAGCATCGTAAAAAGCAAGGTGAGGGCATTGTTAAAAAAACAGAAGAGCTCACCCAGTTAAATCAGGATTTGGTTCGTCAACGGAAAGAAAAGGACCAACTCATTGCGGAGAACCAGAAAGCAAAGGCAGAACTGTCCAAAGAAATTGAATCCCAAAGAAGCCTGTTGACGAGCATAAAACAAAACGAGGCAAAATACACTGCTGCCATTGCGGAAAAGCAAAAGGAGGCCCGTAAAATTGATCGTGAGATAGAACGAATGATCAAAAGTGCCATCGCGAGTTCCAACAAAAGCTCTGGTAACTCTGCAAGCAGCGCCACATTTGCAATGACGCCAGAAACTAGGTTGCTGGCCGATAATTTTACCTCCAACAAAGGGAGATTGATCTGGCCGGTTGAAAAAGGCATTAAAAGTCAGGGATATGGTGTGTATGCGGATAAATTGTACCCGGGAATCAAGCATCGAAACAACGGTGTAACCATTACCACCGACGCAGGGAGCAAAGCGAGAGCCATTTTTGAAGGCGAAGTCATCGCCATACTATCTGTGCCCGGTGGGAACAAAGGGGTACAGATAAAACACGGAAACTACATAAGTACATACTATAACCTATCCAATCTGTACGTAAAAAAAGGGGATAAGGTGGCCGCCAAAGAGGTATTGGGAGAAATAAATACCAATCGGTTGGACGGCACCACCAAATTGAAGTTCTATCTATATAAGGACTCCAATCGCTTGAATCCCGAAGATTGGATCTATCAACTCTAACACTATGAAGAAAATAACAGATTTACAAGGCGCCTTTGAACTGCACAAAGGGGTCCAGATGCCCTATTTTGGATTGGGCGTGTATCAATCCGAGGATGGAAGCGAAGTGATCAATGCGGTAAAGGCGGCATTGAACCACGGTTACCGTCATATTGATACTGCTGCCATTTACGAAAACGAAGAAGGGGTTGGCACAGGAATCCGCGAAAGCAATGTGGACCGGAGCGATGTTTTTTTAACGAGCAAGGTCTGGAATACGGATCAAGGTTACGATACGACTTTAAAAGCTTTTGATGCCAGTTTGGAACGTTTGGGAACCGATTATTTGGATTTGTATCTGGTGCATTGGCCCAAAGGCGAAATTTCGAAGGAAACCTGGAGGGCCCTTGAAAAACTATACAAGGAAAAGCGGGTGCGGGCCATTGGTGTGAGCAACTTCCTGCAACATCATTTGGAAGATTTGTTGACTTCTGCCGAGGTTGTGCCGATGGTCAACCAAATGGAATTTCATCCCTATTTGGTGCAACAGGATTTGATTGATTTCTGCAATTCCAAAGGAATTCAATACGAAGCTTGGTCTCCCTTGATGCAAGGAAATATCTTTGATTTGGGCATTATGAAGGATTTGGCGTCCAAATACGATAGGACCATTGCCCAGATTGTGCTGCGATGGGACCTTCAAAAGGGAGTGGTCACCATCCCAAAATCATCCAAAAAAGAACGCATCATCGCCAATTCCGACCTTTTCGATTTTGAATTGTCCGAAGAAGATGTTGAATTGCTCGATGGATTGGAAAAGGGCAAACGATTTGGCCCAGACCCAGATAATTTTGCCTTCTAAAACCTAAGAGGTAAACAACGCCTTAAGCTCCGTTGCATCCGCAGGCTTCATTTTGCCGGCAAGTACCAAACTCAACTGCTTTCTGCGAAGCGCGGCGGCATAGCGTTCCTTTTCCAAATTGGTTTCAGGCTCCAGTGGCGGCACTTCCGTAGGTTTTCCGGTATCATCCACCGCAACAAAGGTATAAATCGCCTCATTGGCCTTCGTGCGCTCCCCGGTAAAGCGATCCTCGATCCAAACATCGATAAAAATCTCCATAGATGTGTTGAAAGCTCTGGAAACCGAGGCTTCGACCGTGACCACACTGCCCAAGGGAACCGATCGGTTAAAAGCTACGTGGTTTACCGAAGCGGTCACCGTAATCCTGCGACTATGCCTACGGGCAGCAATACTGGCCGCCCGGTCCATACGGGCCAAAAGTTCCCCGCCAAAAAGATTGTTGAGGGGGTTGGTTTCACTGGGCAATACCAAATCGGTCATTACCGTGCGGGATTCACTCGGTTTTATAGCGCGCATACCTTAAATTTTTGCGCAAAGATATTGAAGTGCGGGATGGTTTTAAAGGAAAGCTCGATTATTTCTCGGAAAGCAACCAAGCATCCCTCGAATCTTCGGATTTGACTTTTCTCAAAAAGGTGATAGCTTCTTTAGGGTCGTCAAAACTATCGTAGGCCACTTGGTGCAGGCCATATTTGTTCACGCCCAAGTAAAAGGCATTATACCCCTTCTCTTTTAGCTGATTTACCTTTTTTTCGGCATTTTGTTCTTCACGGAAAGCTCCGGCGATTACATGATGCTTGCCCAATTGTTTTTTGGTCACCTTAATGTTGATGGCGGGCAGTTCCAAAGGAGCACTTTCAAAAAAAGTGGCCTCTTGTATCAAACGAGAAACTTCTTGTTGGGCATCTTGCTGGGCAGCCACCTCTTTTTGTTGAAGTTCACCGTACGTGCGGTACGATGTCGCACCAAAAGACACGGCCAATAGAATAACGGCAGCATATTTTAACCAAGGCCTAAACGATGTTTGCTCCCTTTTTTCCGGAGTAATGATGAACGGGATACGCTCTTCCATTTCTTCCACCTCTTCTTTGATGACTTCTCGCTGTATTGGAGTGGCCGCAAAAGTGGATAGGCCAAAGGAAGATGTCAAAAAGTTGATTTTTTCCTCGGGCTGGAACTGAATACGTTGTTCGCTATTGTGCCAGAGTTTTCCAATTCCAAAAAGTTCAATGCTCTCTCCTTGGGACAATCTGGTGTTCCAATTTTGGGCAATGTTTTCCACTTCCTGAAGCATATCCTCATAGTCCAAATTCTTTTCTTTGGAAATATGGGACACCAACAGACCATCATTTTTGGAGAGTTGGGCATTAAAGGAAATGGTTTTGCTCGGCGGTACCAAAGTGTTGGTCGCCAAATCAATTTCTGCGGATTTGCCATGGGCCAAAAAAGCACCAAAACCAGGTACTACAACACAATTGTAATCAAACAACAATTTTTCTATGTATGAGTCTATCCGCATAGGCACAAATATTGTAAAAAATGAGACAGTAGAAAATAAGCCGGATAACTTTTTATTAACATTTGAAAATCTGTATTTTGTGGACAACTTTGACGCCCAAATCAAATGACTGAACCTGAAATTATTGCGGCCCTGCGCCTGCAAAACATTCCCAATATCGGAGATGTGACGGCAAAAAAATTAATTGCCCATTGCGGAAGTCCAACAGCTATTTTTGAGGACAAACTGCACCATCTTTTAAAAATAGATGGCATTGGCAAGATGACCTTGAAAGGTTTATTCGATTCCATCCACTTGGAAGAAGCCCAAAAGGAGTTCGAATTTCTGTCCAAAGCAGATATTTCCATCTCCTATTTTATGGATGATGGTTACCCCGCCCGATTGAAACATTGTGTAGATGGACCCATTTTATTGTTTCAAAGGGGAAACATCGATTTGAACTACCAAAAAATCATAAGTGTCGTGGGCACCAGGAACGTGACCAACTACGGCACATCGTTTTGTCAACAATTTATTGAAGAATTAGCACCGCTGAACCCGATTATTGTGAGCGGATTGGCCTATGGCGTTGATATCGCCGTTCAAAAAGCAGCAATGGACCATGGCTTACAGACCATCGCCTGTATGGCGCACGGGCTCAACCAAATTTACCCGAAGGTGCACGCCAAATACAGATCTAAAATAGAGCGAAATGGCGGTTTTATGACGGAGTTTTGGAGCAACAGTCAACCCAACCGGGAGAATTTCCTTAAACGCAACCGCATCATTGCTGGAATCAGCGAAGCGACCATTGTAATCGAGTCAGCGGAAAAAGGAGGCAGTTTGGTAACGGCAGATTTGGCCCACGGCTACAATCGCGAAGTGTTTGCCGTTCCGGGTAGAGCGACCGATAAATGGAGCAAAGGGTGCAATGACCTCATCAAATATCAAAAAGCGCACTTATTGACCTCTGCCGCGGAACTGATTTACCTTTTGGGATGGGATATTGAGGCGGAAAATCAGGAAAAAACAGTGCAGAAACAGCTGTTCGTCGAGTTGGATGAAACAGAACAGTCAATCTACTCCTACCTGCAATTGAACGGAAAACAACTGCTGGACACCGTGGCTTTGGAGTGCAATTTGCCCATTTTTAAGGTTTCGTCCACTTTGCTGAACATGGAAATGAAAGGCGTGATCCGACCATTGCCCGGTAAAATGTTCGAGGCGGTGTAGGTTTTGAGGTTCAGTTGGCAGAGAGCAGTCGGCAGTAGGTCGTTGAGCGTAGTCGAAGCGACAATCGGCGGTTGTTCAGTGGGCAGTTGACATGGAATGAATTAGATGGTTGGAGAGGTGTGCCCTGAGCGGAGTCGAAGGGTGGATGGATGGTTGGATTGTTCGATTATTGGATTATTGGAAATTGATCATTGCTTATTGATTAGATATCACACGAATCTCACGAATTGTCTCGAATATTCTTTTTTGTCATTCGGAGCGCAGTCGAGAAATCTAAAGATTCTTCAACTGTTTTTCTGAGCTATGGAAGTGACGGTTGAATGGTTTGACGATGGATTCCTGCCTTTTTATCCCGTTGCAGAATGTGGCGCAGGAATGACTTTCGTCGTATGAAATGACAACAGAACAGTCACTCTGTTTATGGGTGTAGTTCAACGGAAAGCAACCACTAAAAATCGAGGATTTTACTGATTTTAAGTCAAATCGGAGCATTTACCAAATTCCTGCAACGTAAAACGAACAGGCTTTTGTTTTAAATAATCGATAAAAAACTAATAGCCCAACTTTTCACGAACCCTGGCCAACACCCCATCCGCTACTTTACGGGCTTTTTCGGCACCAAAGGCCAAGGCTTCGTCCACTTCGTTCAGGTGGTTCATATAGTATTCGAACTTTTCGCGGGGCTCTTCAAACTTTTCCAATATAAGTTCGTACAAGGCCTGTTTGGCATGTCCGTAGCCATAGTTTCCGGCCAAATAATTGGCGCTCATTTCCTCTATCTGTTCGGGAGAGGCCAATAATTTGTACAATGCAAACACGTTATCCTTGCTAGGGTCCTTGGGCTCTTCCATGGGAGTGCTGTCGGTAACAATGCCCATGATCTGCTTGCGCAGTTTTTTGTCCGGCTGGAACAAATTGATGAGGTTTCCACGGCTTTTGCTCATTTTTTCTCCGTCGGTTCCCGGCACGTACATGGTTTGTTCGTGTACCTTGGCTTCGGGCATTACAAAAGTTTCGCCCATTTGGTTGTGGAATCGGGAGGCTACGTCGCGGGTCATTTCCAAATGCTGTAGCTGGTCCTTTCCTACGGGAACAATATCCGCATCGTACAACAAAATATCGGCGGCCATCAACATGGGATAGGTAAACAGGCCTGCGTTAACGTCTTCTAACCTGTCCGCCTTGTCCTTAAAGGAATGTGCCAACGTCAACCGTTGATAGGGGAAGAAGCAGCTGAGGTACCAGGCCAATTCCGCGGTCTGTGGAATATCACTCTGACGGTAAAAAACGGTTTTTTCAATATCCAGCCCAAACGCGAGCCAAGCTGCGGCAATGGCGTAGGTATTATTGCGCAAGAGTTCACCATCTTTTATTTGGGTGAGTGAATGCATATCTGCAATAAACAGGAAAGAATCGTTTTTGGGATCCTGTGCCATTGAAATGGCAGGGGCAATTGCCCCTAAAATATTTCCCAAGTGTGGTGTTCCCGTACTTTGTATACCGGTCAGTATTCGCGCCATTCTTTGTTTTTGCCCGTAAAAGTACGCATCCCTAACTTATAAAAAAAGTGACTCTTAGTCTAAAAGATAGGATGCTACTAACGCTAAATTTTGGAAATACTTTACATTTGGAAGATGCTTGGAGTAATCAAAAATGTGGGGCATGTATTGTATAGGATCTGGTTCTATATTTTGGTTACCGTTCCCATTATCCTTTTTTTTCCAGTCTTGTTGATTTTGACGATTTCTGAAAGTACTTACCACCAATTTTTTTGGCTTGCCCGTAATTTTTGGGCCCGTCCCATTCTGTATGGAATGGGCTGTTTTCCAAAAATTGTGCGCCAGCAGCGAATGGAGAAGGGCAAAAGTTATATGTTGGTGGCCAACCACACCAGTATGCTGGATATTATGTTGATGCTGATCGTGAGCCGCAACCCTTTTGTGTTCGTAGGCAAAAAAGAACTGGTGAGCATTCCCATTTTTGGATTTTTCTACAAACGGGTCTGCATTTTGGTGGACCGCGAAAGTGTAAAGAGCCGGACCGGGGTTTACAGGCGTGCCCAGAAACGCCTTAGCCAAGGACTGAGCATTTGTATTTTTCCCGAAGGGGGCGTTCCAGAGGAGCACATTGTTCTGGACAAATTCAAGGATGGGGCCTTTAAAATGGCCATAGCCCATAAAATTCCGGTAGTGCCCATGACCTTTTTGGACAATAAAAAGCGTTTTTCCTTTACTTTTTTCAGTGGTGGACCTGGACGGATCCGTGCCATTGTCCACCCCTTTTTTGAGACGGGAATTTTGGCTGCCTCCGATACCTCAACGCTTCGGGAAGAGGTAAGGCAGGTTATTTTGGATGATTTGGGGAATGATTAAAGAATCTTCAAAGGAATACGAACGATCACTTTTGTTCCCATGGGTTGGTTGTTGTCATCATATTTGTCCACTATGGTAATGGAATCCTTGCCTTCTCCCAACGATTGCAACCTGAGTTTGGTGACCTCCAGTCCCCTTGATTTTTTTTCGTTTTGATAGATGTGCAACCTTTCTTTTGCTGCCAACCGGCCCACGCC
Organism: Flagellimonas oceani; assembly: GCF_011068285.1. Taxonomy (NCBI): domain Bacteria; kingdom Pseudomonadati; phylum Bacteroidota; class Flavobacteriia; order Flavobacteriales; family Flavobacteriaceae; genus Flagellimonas; species Flagellimonas oceani. The sequence goes on from NZ_CP049616.1 coordinate 3,927,620, forward strand.
CGTATCGTCCACCGTACAAATCAAATGGTTGTTGTCCTTCCCAAAACTGATATCAAGTTGCTTGGTTCCGGATTTTTTGGGCAACAGGCCATGGATCAATGCATTTTCTACAAAAGGCTGTAAAATCATGGAGGGGATTTCTATTTCTTCGGGATCCAGGCCTTCATCCGTAGTTATTGTGTACGAAAAGCTGTTGTCGAACCGCAACAATTCCAGTGATAGGTAATCTTCCAACATTTTTATCTCTTCTGCCAGGAGAATGTTGATATCCATGGAGCTTTCCAGTACATTCCGTGTAAGCCGACTGAATTTGCTCAAATATTTTAGGGCACTTTCTATTTTTTTTACGGACACCAAGTGTTGAATCGCGCTAAGGGAGTTAAAAATAAAATGAGGATTTATCTGTGCTCGCAATGCCCTTGTCTTTTCAAAAAGAGCTCTTTGCTGAAGCATCAGGTTTTCGCGGAACTCCAAATGGATTTTATAGAAAAGGCCGAAAGAGAATATGACCATTTCAATGGAGCAGCCGATAATTATATAATAAAGTCCATCCAACAGCAGGCCATCTTCCGGCGTTGAATAAAATGTTCTGACCAAAGGGGCGGCACAATAGGCCGATGTTGCCAAGGCCATAACGTAAGCCAATGGGTCCTTGCCAACATACATAAGATAGGCGAGCCCCAAAAGAGCCGTAAAATTAAGCAGCGCATAAGCGTTTTGGGTGATAAAAATGAACCCAATGGTATCCCCCAGGGCAAACAAAACACCAATGCAGAGCAGAATTATGACATTGAGGACTGCGAGTACCTGTACCAAAAAATGCACAAACGGGTATTCTTTTTTGGATTGAAGAAAACTGGCAAAGAAGAAAAGATACACGATGTTATCGACGAACAAGAAACTTTGGGAAACCCAATAGGAAATATAGTGGTTGTTGAAAACAAAGTCGTAAATGCCAAAATTGAGCCCACATACGTACACAAAGGTGACCACAATATAAATGGAGTACCATAAAAACTCGGATTTTTTAATAAAAAAGTAGAAGGAAAGCGTTGTAAAACACATAATAAAGCAAAGCCCGGTAAAAAAATAATAGGGCACCTGATCCTCAAAATCCTGTTGTGTGACAAAGGTGTTGGGAGAGGTATTGCTTATGGTAAAACTCCAGTTTTGTACATCTTCCCTAAAGGTAATGCGCCGTGCCTTAAGGGTTATATAGCCGTCGTCCGGTAAATTGTGCCTTCGTAATTTTAAAAACGAATCGTAATACGAATGGTCTACTTGAATGCTCTCACTGTTCTTGTCGAACTTGCCTATTTTTTTAGGGACTATTCTATTTTGGGATTCCAGATAAATGGTGGCGTGATCAAAGGAATTGAACCTAAGGTAAAATGAATCATCCTTGCCAACTTTTGATACATGGTCCCCTAAATCCAAACGGATCCAATAAAAGTCGTTCGGAGAAGTTTTTTCGGAAATTTCGCCGGGTTCCGCCAATCGGTTTTTTACGGCCAAAAAACCATCATAGTCCGTATCGTTATTTGTTTTCAGAATTTTAAAGCCTACTTCTTTTTCAAAAAGACGATGATCGGGATCTTGGGGGTAAAGGTCCACTGCAGAAAGAACAACTAGAAAGAGTAAAATGGTTTTTACGTAAACTTTCATGTAGCTATCTTAGATTGGGTAGGGTAAGGGTTATGTTGCCGACCCATTTTTCCCCGATTTTATGGATTTTGCTTTCATTTTTAATGGCGTACCCTTTTACTGTATTGAGCAGTTTGATCTGGTCCTGCCATTTTAAAATGCGCTCCCTATATTCTGGCGGGTTAGCGTTCTTGGAATCAAACTCTTGGTATTGGATCACTAAAACAACTTCGGCATCGGAAGATTTAAAGGTAATCTTAAAGTGTTGCCCTTTTTTTTGGTTGAACATGGACCGTTCTATGATATTCTCGAAGAGGGTGTGGATCACAAATGAAGGTATAATGGCTTCGTGATTTGTTTCCGAGCTTTTTTCCATGGCAATCATGTAATCAAAAGAATCATCGTACCGTAGTTTTTGGAGCTTAAGATACCAGTGGAGCATATCAATTTCGTTATAGAGCGAGACGGTATCGTTCCCCAATTGCCTTAAATAAAAACGTATGAGCCGGCTAAAGGTGGACAGGTATTCCAGGGCCAGTTTTTTCTTTTCTGAAGTAACAAAATATTGGATCGCATTGAGGGAGTTGAACAAAAAATGCGGGTTGAGCTGGGAGTTGAGGGCGCGTACTTTTAGCTCTACCATCTCCTCCCTTATTTTTAAGAGCTTTTCTTGTTTTTTAATAACTTCTTGGCTTGCCCGTACACTCCTAATTTTTATGGCACAGATTGAGGCAATGGCAGAGAGCATTTTTAAATGGCGTTCATTAAAATAGGCCTTTTCGGGGTGCTCACAATCAATTACTCCGTACACGTATTTTTCGTAGGCAATGGGTACGCATATTTCCGAAAGTCTGTTGGCATCGTCCTCGATATAGTCGGGTTCTTTTGAGGTGTCCAAGATCAATGCTGGTTTGCCGGTTTTTGCAACGTTACCGGTAATGCCCTTGCCAAGCGCAATGGAAACGGGGTTGTACAGTGCTCTGTCCTTGGGATTTTTGGGTCCGTAGGCCGCTTTTTGGACAAGTAGCTTTGTGTTTTCATCGACCAGATAGATCACACAGTCCACAAACCCCAGTTTGGAGATGCAATTTTTGGCCAGATCCCAAAGGATGTCCTCTTCATTTTCTTTTCCCATCAATGATTTGGAAAAGTATATGAGAATATCTTCAAACTGCTCAGAATTCACAGTATCAAAGGGTTAGTTAGTGTTTAGGATTTGAATGTAAGAAATTTATCGATAATTTTTGCGAAGCGGTATAGTTAATTCACTTTTACCCCAGCAGTTGTACCAATGGGGCCTTATTGGTATTGTTCCAGCGGAATGGAAATTATGACCTTGGTTCCTTTTGACTCGCTATCGTTATCCGCCTTGTCCAATATTTCCACTTTTCCGGAACCAAAATGCCAAGATTCCAACCTGTTGACGGTGACCCCCATTCCTCTTGGCTTTCTTTTTACCGTTTTTGTTCCTTCTGATCTATCGTCCCTATTTCGCCCTATTCCGGTGTCGTCGATGATTATTTTTAATGTACCGTCTTGCTCTTTCATAATTATGGTGAGCTCTTTTTTGCCCGAGGTTTTTGGCAAAAGACCATGTATGATCGCATTTTCCACAAAGGGCTGCGAAATCATAAAGGGTATTTCTATCTCGGATGTATCCAATTGGCCATCTATTTGTATATCGTATGAAAAAACATTGTCGAAACGGAGCGACTCAAGTTCCAAATAATCCTTTAACATACTTATTTCCTCATCCAATGTGCCTGTTCCCTCTGCGGATGCTTCCAGGGCATTTCTGGCCATTCGGCTAAACTTGCTCAAATAGTTCAGGGCGCTATCGTTCTTCTTTTTAAGGATAAGGTGTTGAATGGACCCTAGGGCATTAAAGATAAAATGGGGGTTGATCTGTGCCCTTAGCGCCTTGTTTTTGTTGGTAATGGCCTCTTGTTCAAAATGGAGCCCCTTAAGGTACTCGTTAAACGCTTTGTAGGTAAGCCCATAGGCAAAAAATATGATTTCCAGGATAGACCCCACGATCAGTACCAACGAATTTCCGTAAAGCATGGGGTCGGCATCGGAACCCATATTAAAATAATAATAGATACAAATACTGATCATATAAATGCTGCCCCCAAACAGAAAAATGATACTTATACGGTTCTTCTTGTAAATAAATAAGTAGATCAAAAAGGATATGGTTATCAAAAATGACACGATTCTCAATATTTGCAAGAGATAGATGTGTCCCAAATGATACCTAAATGAGAAGAAAAAGACATCCGTTGTCAACAGGAGCACATGTGCATAGATCCCGATTTTGATAAAAGTATAGGCCCGGGGATACACCTTTTTTAGGTCAAGGTAGAACAATGCGAACAAAAGGTAGAGTGTTCCCAAGAGTATGGTGTTGGCATCCAAAAGCCAGCTTACGACAAAGGAATTGTTCAACTGGAGTTTTTCCGGTAGAATCAATTCCCCTTGGAACAGATAAACTATTATGGACAACACAAAGAGGGAGTAAAACAGAAACTCCATCTTTCCAAAATACACATAGAACAGCAGCATGGCAACGCCCATAATAAAACCTACCCCCATGTACATATAAGTGGGTATGGATGATTTTATATCGGCCCATGTGTAGGTGTTTTGGGATGATTCTTCTTGAATAGTGAATGTCCAATTTTTAATGGATTCGATAAACTTTATCCGCTTCACCCGTAAAAACAGGTAGCGATTGTCAATGAGTGAGCTTTTAGAAAATGGGATTTCGCAGTGATAAATGGAGGAGCTTGTTTTGGCGCTTTTGGTACCCTCATCAAACTGTCCTATGGGCTTTTTTGCAATAGAGCCATTTTTTTGATAGAAGGCATGGCCAAAATCAAAACAGTTCAACGTTATAAAATAATCCCCATTTTTTGGGAAAGGTTCCTTGATGCTTCCAAGATCCAATGCGATCCAATAAATCTCATTGGGATGGGTCTTCTCATTGATTTGCTCTTTAGGCAAAAAATCATCCAAATTATCATAAACCTGGTCAAAGGACATTTGAGCATCCGTGGTTCGGAACACCTTAAATTCGATGGAATCTTCAAAAAGGGTTTCAGTATGTCGGTTTTGAGCCAAATAACCGTTCACCGTAAGTAGGGCAAAAGCAAAGGTCAATAAAAACTTGGATAAAGAAACCGACATGTTCTTTTTTATTGAAGTTACATAAATTTAGGAAATGATAAATTTTCGGTGTGCCAACAAAAAACACCCCTAAAAGAGGGGTGTTTAATTGATTGCTTAAAGGAGCAATCTTCCTAACCAACTTCTTCTGTGCTAAAACTTAAAGGTAAATCCGCTGTACACCCCAATGGAGTAGGGCTGAAAATTACCGGACACGTTCGAAAACGTATTTAGCTGGTATTTAAAAACAGGTTCCACATTGAACCTGAACTTTGGGGTAAAATGATAATTGAGCCCCATACCAAAGTTTGCACTAAAGTTTAACGAGTTAATATTGTTCGCCTCTCCCATTTCGGTGACGAGTTCATTGGATTCCAACAATACGGAATTGTCCACAAGGAACAAAGAGCTAACGCCCCCGATCAGGTCTACCCCGAATTTTTTGTCCAGAACAACATAGTTTACTTCCAATGGAACTTCGATATAGCCCAATTGCTGCACCATTTTGCCTTCCAAGCTGGGAACCTCGCTAAAAGGGACTTCTTTAGAGCTCATTACCGGCGAATTTTTTGCACTTTCCTTGCTCTGTACCAAAATGGTCTGGGAGTTTGGAGCGTAATCGATATTCGTGATCCTATTGCTCGCCGCTGCCTGTAGTGTAGAGGAAAACACCACATCGTTGGTGTTGTAGCCAAAGTTTACCCTGTGCACACCGGAACGTATCTTTACCTTTTTACCAACCTCATAGGCCACGTTTACACCATAACTCAAGTTGAGGTTTCCGGTTTTGGAGTTGGAAGCGAAATCCGCACCCACGGGAGAACCATCACCGGCGCCATTAAAATATACGGGCGCTAAGGATGGGCCAACGGACCATTTTCCGGATTTGTTTGCAGCGACCGCTTCTTCCAATTGTTCCTGCTCCGCAATGGCGTCATAAATGGATTGCTTTTCAGTTTCATCCTTTTTTTCCGCAGTATTTTCGGCGACCTGATCACCATTCTTTTCGGATGATAAAGTTTTTTGTCTTTTGGCAGGCTCTTCTTGGTCAATGTGCATCGCAACGGCACTGTTGCTTTTTTCTACCACTGCTTCATCACGAGAACCCCTTTCGGTTTCTTGTGAACGGTTATTATCGACCTGAGCCAACTCTTGTGAACCATTTTGGTTTGATGAGGAAATAGTATTTCCGGTTCTACTTGAAGCCTTGGTTTTGGCAAAGCCGTTATCTACAGCTTGATCGTCTCTTTGATCCAGGTTGTTTTGCTCAGAAGTATTTGCCAAACCGCTTTCCTCATTTTGGTTAGCCGTTGGAGGGATTAAATCTCGATTTACCCTTTCTTCTGAACTGGATCTACTTTCGGGAGCGGTACTGTTTTCTGTATCCGTTATGATCTGCTCTTGTTCTGGTACTTCACCAAACGGATTAATGGCCAGCAATGCGATGACCAAGGCCGCCGCTGCACCCCCAAGGCCCCACCAAATAGGAACGGCCCGCTTTTTTTGCTTTTTGTTGTCCAAAGAAGCTTCGATGGAGGTCCAGACCTTTTCGTCCGGAACTTCCTGAAAGTCGTGAAAGCTTTCTTTGAACAATTGCTCTAAATTCTTTTTCCCCATTGTCTTTTTATTTAAGCAATGTTTATTTTGGCTTTTTCTATTTTTTCCCTCAAAATGGCCTTTGCCCTTGCCAAATTCGATTTTGATGTTCCGATGGATGTCCCCAACATCTCACCGATTTCTTTATGACTGTAACCGTCCAACACGTATAGGTTGAACGTTAACCTGTATTTATGTGGTAGCTCTTGAATGTATCCCAGCAGGGTAGAGAGGCTTATGTCCGCATCTTCCGTATCTACCTCCACCTCATCCTCGGTGTTTTCCGAAACCACGTTGAGGTGTTGGTCTTTCCTATACTTTTGAAGAACGGTATTTACGGTTATTCTTTTGATCCAACCCTCAAAAGAACCTTTAAAACCGTATTGGTCAATTTTGTCGAATATGGTCATAAAACTGTCGTGCAGGTTATCTTCAGCCTCCGTTTTGTTGCGAGAGTACTTCAGGCACATGCCGAAAAGAATACCGGAATATCTCCGGTATAGTTCAGCTTGTGCCTGTCGGTTACCCTTTTGACAGTTATGTATCAATTCTTCAAGATCCAAATGTTGGTCAATTTTGGATTATGGATTTTTAATTTGTTGGTTCGCTTTCCTCTGCAATTGGAACCGTGTATTCTAAAAATTTAGCATTTCCTTCCCCGTCATCCCCGGCATAAAAGCGAAATGTGTAGTCCTTGGTATAAATTACATTAAATTTTAAGGTAGCGACTACTTCTTCCACAGCTTCGGTACAGGCCCTGTCCTCATCGGTGAGCACGGAACCTACCACTACAACATCACGGCCCGTTTCGGCAGTTTGCGATACATCGAAACCTTCGAAAAAGGTACAACCATTTGGTCTTAGGTAGGTTACTTCAATATCGTAAGTTTTTCCAACTTCGAATGATTCTGGCACCTCGGCCTCCACGGCGGTAAGGGCAGTAAAGTAAAAATTGGGGGAATCATCATCCACCTCGCAGGAGATGAACCATGAGCATGCCACGATCAACATAAAGGGCATTAACACTTTTTTCATAATAATCCTTTTATTCCCTAGATGTGCAGTATGCGCAGGGGTTGCGTAGGATTATCACAACCAAAAGTTAAACTCCCAAAAAAATCGATAAAAGCACTATTCGTTTACAGCGGCAATGGCCTCTCTGATCTTGCTTTCCAATTCGTCGGATAGTTCGGGGTTGTCCAAGAGCAGTGCTTTAACAGCATCCCTGCCTTGCCCCAGTTTGGTATCGCCATAACTGAACCACGAACCGCTCTTCTTCACGATTTCGTATGCAACTCCAAGGTCGAGTATCTCCCCGATTTTAGAGATTCCCTCGCCGTACATAATATCGAACTCTGCAGTTTTGAACGGTGGAGCGACTTTGTTTTTTACCACTTTTACCCTGGTCTTGTTCCCTTGAACATCGCCATCGGTGCTCTTTATCTGTGTGGAACGTCTAATGTCCAGTCGAACGGAAGCGTAGAATTTAAGTGCGTTACCACCGGTGGTTGTTTCAGGGTTCCCGAACATTACACCAATTTTTTCACGTAGCTGGTTGATGAATATTACGGTACATTTTGTTTTGCTGATGGTAGAGGTGAGTTTTCGCAATGCCTGGGACATCAATCTGGCGTGAAGACCCATTTTTGAATCCCCCATTTCTCCCTCGATCTCGCTTTTAGGCGTCAATGCCGCTACGGAATCCACGATTACAATATCGATGGCACCGGAACGTATCAGGTTATCGGCAATTTCCAAGGCCTGCTCCCCGTGGTCGGGTTGGGAAATGATAAGGTTATCAATATCAACCCCTAATTTTTTGGCGTAAAAACGGTCAAAGGCATGCTCTGCATCAATAAAAGCTGCAATGCCTCCCGCTTTTTGTGCTTCTGCAATGGCGTGCAATGTCAATGTGGTTTTACCCGAAGATTCCGGGCCGTAAATCTCGATTACCCTTCCTCTCGGATATCCGCCTACACCAAGTGCAATATCCAATCCCAAAGAGCCGGAAGGAATCACTTCGACATCTTCCACAACACTATCGCCCATTTTCATGACAGCACCCTTGCCATAGGTTTTGTCCAACTTGTCCAATGTAAGTTTTAGTGCCTTTAATTTTGCTTCTTTCTCTTTGCTCATGGTAAAAATTGTTAGGAAGGCTAAAATACCATTTCTTTCCACATGAAAAAAAGGGCACGCAACCTTTTTAATAACAATACATCTTAACAATACTAACTCATCTCCATAGAGCCTTTTTAAGGGCTCGCAATTGCTATGAGGAAGAAAATTCAGCTATGAAAACGGTAATGGATTAAGGGGGCCTTCGCGGCCCTTTTAATTTACTCTCCCTTTAATTTTTATCTTTGCACAAATTTTAGAACCATTCTTTAACTTAATCAAGTATAGCATGCAACTGTACAACACATTAAGTGCGAAAGAAAGGGAAGCCCTTATCGAGGAGGCCGGGAAGGAACGGCTTACCATCTCTTTCTATCAATATGCACGAATCGGCAATCCGCAAATTTTAAGAAACCACCTTTTCTTGGCTTGGGACGACATGGAAGTCCTTGGGCGTATCTATGTGGCACACGAAGGGATAAACGCCCAATTATCGGTTCCGGCAGAAAACTTTAATGTTTTCAAGGAACATCTGGACAGTATCACCTTTTTGGAAAATGTGAGGTTGAACATCGCCATAGAGCAGGACAACAAATCTTTTTTGAAGTTGAAAGTAAAGGTCAGGGACAAAATTGTGGCCGATGGTTTGAACGATGAAACTTTTGATGTCACCAACAAAGGAATTCATGTAGGGGCAGAGCAGTTCAACCAACTTATTGAAGACCCGGACACTGTTCTTGTGGATATGAGAAACCATTATGAAAGCGAAATCGGGCATTTTAAGAATGCCGTCACCCCGGATGTCGACACCTTCCGCGATTCCCTCGATATTATTGAACAAGACCTTGCCGAGCACAAGGAGGACAAAAAATTGGTGATGTACTGCACCGGGGGTATCCGTTGTGAGAAGGCGAGCGCTTACTACAAACACAAAGGTTTTAAAAATGTGTACCAACTGGAAGGTGGGATCATCGAATACACCAGACAGGTGCGTGAAAAACAGCTGGAGAATAAATTCTTGGGCAAAAACTTCGTGTTTGACCATAGAAGGGGAGAGCGCATTTCCGAAGATGTTATCGCCCACTGCCACCAATGCGGTAAACCTTGCGACACCCATGTAAATTGTGCCAACGAAGCTTGTCACCTTTTGTTTATCCAATGTGGGGAATGTGCCGAAAAAATGAATAATTGTTGCTCGGTGGATTGTATGGAGGTACATGCGTTGCCCTACGAAGAACAAAAACGTTTGCGCAAGGGCAAGGGAGCCAGCAATAAAATATTCAAAAAAGGGCGGTCACCGGTTCTTAAATACAAGAAGTAGTATTTCAATGCTGCAACAATTTGTAGTATATTTACAACTAGTAATTTTTTATGAACCCTTTTTAGGGAAGCGCATTAAGTTTCCTTAAATCAAGATATTATATATGGCGTGTAGCAGTTGTTCAACCGGCAAGGATGGACAACCGCGTGGTTGCAAGAACAATGGTACTTGCGGCACTGATGGTTGTAACAAGCTGACAGTCTTTGACTGGCTTTCCAATATGTCGTTGCCCAACGGTCAAAAACCTTTTGATTGCGTTGAGGTACGTTTCAAGAATAGTAGAAAAGAATTTTTCAAGAATACGGAGAATCTCACTTTGTCCATTGGCGATGTGGTGGCCACACAGGCCAAATCGGGCCACGATGTTGGTGTGGTGACCCTTACCGGCGAATTGGTGCGTATTCAAATGAAGCGCAAAAAAGTTTCGCCAGATGACAAGGCTATTCCCAAGGTGTACCGAAAAGCTACCCAGCGCGATATTGATATTTGGCAAAAATGCAGGGATAGGGAAGAAGAAATCAAAAAGCGTTCCCGGGAAATAGCAATTTCATTGAAGCTCGAAATGAAGCTCAGTGATGTGGAATTTCAGGGAGACGGTTCCAAGGCCACATTCTACTACACGGCCGAAGACAGGGTCGATTTTAGGCAGTTGATCAAGGATATGGCCAAGGCCTTCGGTATCCGTATTGAGATGCGCCAAATAGGCTACCGACAAGAAGCCCAGCGATTGGGCGGTATCGGTTCTTGTGGTCGTGAGCTTTGCTGCTCTACCTGGTTGACGGATTTCAGGTCCGTGAGCACGGCATCGGCACGTTATCAGCAATTGGCCCTGAACCCGCAAAAACTGGCGGGGCAATGTGGCAAGCTTAAATGTTGCCTCAATTATGAGCTGGATATGTATCTGGAAGCACTCAAGAACTTCCCGCCGTCCGACGTTAAGCTCAAGACCCAAAAAGGAATGGCATTCTGTCAAAAAGCGGATATTTTTAAGGAAACGCTCTGGTTTTCGTATAAAGATGAGCCAGCAACTTGGCACACCCTTTCCAAAGATCAGGTTTTGGAAATTATGGAACTTAACAAGAAGGGCGATAAAGTTGCCAGTCTTGAAGAGTATGCCGCGGATAATATAGCGGAAGAAAAGACTACTTTCGAAAATGTCGTAGGTCAGGACAGCCTTACCCGTTTTGACAGGCCTAAGAATAAAAAGAGAAGAAAGAAAAAACGTAGAAAACCAAAATCCAAAGCATCTTCCAATGCAAAATAAATTTTTGTTGCTGCTGGTCACGGTCTTTAGCTTGGCATCCTGTAATGATTCACTGGTCTATTCCGACTATAAACCGGTCAAGGAGGCCAAATGGGAGATGGGCCAAGATGTTGATTTCCAGTTTTCCGAACTGGATTCCACCCAAACCTATAATCTGTTCATCAACATCAGAAACGACGATAATTTTGCCTTCAGCAATTTATTTTTGATAACCGAGTTAGAATATCCAAGCGGGAATACCGTTAAGGACACGTTGGAATATAGAATGGCAGAGCCCAATGGGGAATGGCTCGGAAAAGGAATGGGCAGTGTCAAGGAAAATAAACTTTGGTTCAAGGAAAACATCGATTTTCCCGATTCCGGCGTATATAAGGTGAACATTTCCCACGCTATGCGCAAAAATGGCGATGTGGAAGGCCTTCATGTTTTGGAGGGAATAACGGATGTTGGTTTGGAAATAGAAAAAGCACCCAAATTATAATGGCAAAGAAGCGTCAACAAAAACAGCAACAGAATTTTTTTCCTTTTATTAAGTGGTTTTGGATCATATTCGGGGCAGGCGTTCTTTCAGCAGTCCTGATTTTTCTTCTCGCCTCTTGGGGGGTGTTCGGAGAAATGCCCACTTTTGAAAGGCTCGAAAATCCCGAGACCAATTTGGCAACGGAATTTTTATCATCCGACGGGGAAACCTTGGGAAAACTATACTTGGACGACAACCGAACATGGGTAGATTATGAAACGCTCCCCCAAAACTTGGTGAACGCACTCGTAGCTACCGAAGACGCCCGTTATTACGATCACTCAGGGATAGATGCAAGGGGATTTGTTAGGGCGTTGGCCTATTTGGGGACAAAAGGGGGCGCCAGTACCATTTCCCAGCAGCTCGCAAGACAACTCTTTATTGGGGTCAGGGACAAGGAAAGTACCACTAACGCCATACTTCAAAAAATAAAGGAATGGGTGATTGCCACCCGTTTGGAAAGGAATTATACCAAGCAGGAGATCATTGCCATGTATCTGAACATCTATGATTTTGGGTACAATGCGGATGGAATCCGTTCCGCTGCCAGAATCTATTTTGGAAAAGAGCCGACAGAGCTCAAGACCGAAGAATCTGCAGTTTTGGTAGGCATGCTAAAGAACTCTTCACTCTACAATCCAATGCGCCGTGAAGAATTGGTTTATAATCGGAGAAATACCGTGCTCGGCCAAATGGCAAAGTATGGGTACATCAGCGAAAAGGAGAAGGACTCATTGCAAAGCAGTGAGATGAAGATCAATTTTAATCCCGAATCGCACCGAGAAGGATTGGCCACCTATTTTAGAATGTACATGCAGCGTTATCTGAACAATTGGGTGCGTGAAAACCCAAAACCCGATGGCGAGAACTACAATATTTATTTGGATGGGCTAAAAGTCTATACGACCATCGATTCCAGAATGCAGCGTAACGCGGAAGAAGCCGTGCAGGAACACATGAGCAATTTGCAGGCAGAATTCTTTCACCAAAATACACCCGACCGCAACCCGACCGCACCTTTTTTGGATTTAAGTAAAGGGGAAATAGACACCATTTTGATGAATGCCATGAAACGTTCACCCAGATGGCGTCAATTGAAAAGAGAAGGGCTGTCCGAAAAAGATATCGAGGCCACCTTCCACAAAAAAACGGAAATGACCGTTTTTGATTGGAACAGCGATTCCTACGAAAAAGACACCATCATGACCCCGATGGACTCCATTAGGTACTACAAGACTTTCCTGCGTACCGCCATGATGTCCATGGAGCCACAAACAGGCCACGTAAAGGCATGGGTAGGTGGAATAGATTATAAACACTTTCAGTACGATAATGTAATTCAAGGGTCAAGGCAAGCAGGTTCATTGTTCAAGCCATTTGTATATGCAGCTGCCATAGACCAATTACGTTACTCTCCCTGTTATACCTTGCCGGACAATCAATATAGCATCGAGCCAGGAAAGCATGGGAACATGTTGGCTTGGACGCCAAAGAATTCCGATGGAAAATATTCAGGGGAGGATATGTCGTTAAAAACCGCATTGGCCAACTCGGTAAACACCATTACGGCACAACTTATAGATAGGGTTGGCCCCGGAGCTGTTGTTTCTATGGCAAAAAACATGGGGATTACCAAGGAAATTCCAGCAGTACCATCTATTGCACTCGGTACGCCAGATGTGAGTGTGTACGAAATGGTGGGAGCCTTTGGAACCTATGCCAACCAAGGGGTTTATGTAAAACCTGTAATGGTAACACGTATCGAGGACAAAAATGGCACCGTACTCTTTGAGTACAAACCAGAAACAAAGGATGTGTTGAGCAAGGATGTCGCCTATGCCATGATCAACCTTTTGGAAGGTGTTACCCAATACGGTTCAGGTGGACGTTTAAGGCACACCTACGGCAAGAACAACACCGTTTACAAAGAAATTATTACCGGCTACCCATACGAATTGACAAACCCGATTGCCGGGAAAACAGGAACCACGCAGAACCAGAGTGATGGTTGGTTTATGGGCATGGTGCCCAATTTGGTGACCGGTGTCTGGGTCGGAGGAGAAGATAGGTCCATCCACTTTAATCGTTTGTTATATGGACAAGGAGCGTCCATGGCGCTGCCTATCTGGGGACTTTACATGAAAAAGAACTATGCCAACGAAGAAATCGGTGTTTCCAAGGATGCTTTTGAAGTGCCGGAAGAAATGTCAATTAATCTGGATTGTTCCCAACAACAGAAGGACGAAAATATCGATACCGAAGACGATCTGGACGACTTGGATTTCTAGTTCAAACCGTTTTGATAAAATAAAGCCCCAAGCATATCCTAATTTGCTTGGGGCTTTTTTATTTAAATCGTAATTTCAAGGAATATTAATACGAATGCTATGATCAATAAAAAAGTTGCCAATGTAACCGATGCCCTGAAGGGAGTTGAAAACGGGATGACCTTTATGTTGGGAGGATTTGGCCTATGCGGTATACCCGAAAATGCCATCGATGAATTGGTTCGATTGGGCATTAAGGACATCACGTGCATCTCCAATAATGCCGGAGTGGACGATTTTGGACTGGGATTGCTCTTACAAAAACATCAGATTAAAAAAATGATATCCTCATACGTGGGCGAGAACGATGAGTTCGAACGCCAGATGCTCAGTGGGGAACTGGAAGTGGAACTCACACCACAAGGAACGCTTGCCGAGAAATGCAGGGCGGCCCAGGCAGGGTTCCCGGCCTTTTATACCCCTGCGGGATATGGAACTGAAGTGGCCGAGGGTAAGGAAACCCGAGAATTTGATGGCAAGATGTATGTTTTGGAACCTGCTTTTAAAGCCGATTTTGCTTTTGTAAAAGCTTGGAAGGGAGATGAGGCAGGCAATTTGATTTTTAAGGGCACTGCCCGAAATTTTAACCCCTGCATGTGTGGGGCGGCCACCATTACCGTTGCGGAGGTCGAAGAATTGCTTCCGGCAGGCAGTTTGGACCCCAACCAGATTCATATTCCCGGGATATTTGTACAGCGTATTTTCCAAGGCCAGAAATATGAGAAAAGAATAGAGCAGCGAACTGTAAGAACCAAAAATTAAGCATCAAGATTGTCCCCTTGAGGGGACTTTAGGGGTGTTCATATAAGATACACTAAAGAAATGTTAGATAAAAACGGAATAGCAAAGCGCATTGCAAAAGAAGTCAAGGACGGATACTACGTTAACCTAGGTATAGGGATTCCCACTTTGGTGGCCAATTTTGTGCGGGACGATATAAGTGTGGAATTCCAAAGCGAGAACGGTGTCCTAGGGATGGGCCCCTTCCCGTTTGAAGGTGAGGAAGATGCCGACATCATCAATGCCGGAAAGCAGACCATTACCACGTTGCCGGGAGCTTCATTTTTCGACTCGGCCACTAGCTTTGGAATGATTCGTGGCCAACATGTCCATTTGACCATTTTAGGGGCAATGGAAGTTGCCGAAAACGGAGATATCGCCAACTGGAAAATCCCCGGAAAAATGGTCAAGGGAATGGGCGGTGCCATGGATTTGGTGGCATCAGCGGAAAATATTATCGTGGCAATGATGCACACCAACCGGGACGGTGATTCAAAACTGTTGAAAAGATGCTCCTTGCCATTGACAGGTGTTGGATGTGTCACCAAAATAGTGACCAATCTAGCTGTTCTGGAAGTCACCGAAGAAGGATTTAAATTGTTGGAAAGAGCGCCAAGTGTCTCCGTAGAAGAAATACAGAAGGCTACCGAAGGAAGGCTGGTTGTGGAAGGCGACATCCCCGAAATGAATATTTAATAAATATCCCCGGCATTTTTACAACATATTAAAGCTATTACACAACAATAGTTTTATATTGCCATTCATCGATTATATATTTGGTTATATCGAAATTTTTACCCAAATTAACACCACCAAAACCGATTTAACCATGGCACTAAAAACACACACAACGATGGACGAAAACGTCCAAGTTTACCGAAACGATTTTTTTACAGGGTTTATGCTTTTGATCAAAAAGCTCTTTATGCTTTAGTCAGTTATAATCCCCCTGAAAAATTTGGAGCCAACATCTTGTTAGGCTCTTTTTTTTGCTATAATTTTAAGGAAAACCATACCAATGGCACTGCATTTTCGAGAATGTACCCTTACCGATTTGGACACTTTGGTGGCTATTTCTAAAACTACCTTTTCCGAAGCTTTTGAGAAGGACAATAATCCAGCAGATTTCCAGGCATATATCCATAAAGCTTTTTGCAGCGAAAAGCTGGCAATCGAACTCAAAAAGAAGGATAGTCTTTTTTATTTTGTTTATGATGATGAAACTCTGGCGGGCTATTTCAAACTAAATATCAATACCGCACAAACCGATGTGTACGATTCCAATGCCCTCGAAATCGAGCGTATTTATGTCATCGGGGAACATCAAGGCAAAAAAATCGGTTCTTGGATGCTGCAAAAAATAGTTGCCAAGGCCCGAACATTGAACAAGAGCTACATTTGGCTCGGCGTCTGGGAACGCAATCCAAAAGCCATTCGGTTTTACCAACGGCACGGCTTTGCCAAGTTTGGTGAACATCCGTACTATATCGGTTCTGACAGGCAAACGGACTGGTTGCTCCGCTTACAGGTTTAGCAAGCCTCCCAAAAAAACAATATCCCCCTCGGCCTGTAATTTGTAGGCGAAGGAATTTTCGAAAGCCGCATGAATCAATAAGGACATGGCTTTCGCATTCAGCTTGGTCAAACTATTGGTGCGGTACACCACATCGCGAATGGTGGAAAAGCTCACATTGCTCTGTATGGCAATATTTGCCAGATCGTTTTTGGATGTGTTTCTACGGAGTACTTCCGAGAGTCTTGCGCTTATCGGCTTGCCATAATCTTCATCTTTAAAGATCAGTTCGGCTTTTAGGAATGGCCCATGGCCTTTAATTGAACCCATATATAATTCAAGTTTAAATAATTATATGTCGGGGTCAGATCCGATTTTCTATATTTGGCCTGTAACCCAATTACAGAAAACTAGATAGATTGCTGCGTCGTGTGTTTATTGCGTAACAATATTGCACAATATAGAAATAAATGTATATAATTAAGCAATTACGAAGAAAAAATAATTTAAGTCAATCGCAATTGGGCAAGGAAATTGGCGTCAGTCTTCGAACGATTCAGCTCTACGAACGCAAGGATGCCAACATCCCTATAAAAAACCTTACCAAGATTGCTGAGTACTTTGGACTCACCATTGCGGAGCTCTACATGCACGAGGTGAACGATATGGGCGAGGCCTATACCAAGCGTCAGCCATTTACCAAGCACGGGAGCGTTTTTTACCCGTTGGAATATGGAAAATACTTGGTGATGGCACCATTGGTGTTGGTGGAGTGGCATCAAAAATACATTCGGGACATAGCGAAGGATATTTTTAGCAATCCTTTCCAGGGTGGATTTATCATCGATTTTTTAACGGATGAGGCCCATCGGATATTTGAAGTGTCCGGTGATTCCATGGACGATGGCACTTCCGAGGCAATCCCGAACAAGGCCTATGTGCTTGGGCTCGAAATCAAAAAGGAATCTTTGACCCGTAATAACGAAACTTATTGGAAACAACCATATATCTTGGTCTGTTCCGATAGGATTATCTGTAAGCAGCTTACAGGGTTTGATAGGGTACATAAGAGTTTGCTATGCCATAACTTGAATACTTCACCGGAATTTCAGGATTTTGAGCTGCCTTTGGATGAAGTGCTACAAGTATTCAAGGTTGTGAAAAAGCAGCTTTGACCTCGTTCAAATGGGTGAGTACCTGTTCCAAACATCCATCCAGATTCTTTTTTACCTCGGTTTCCCAAAATCGGAATACCGTATATCCTTTTTCCTTTAGGGCCTGATTCACCTCTGCATCGCGCTGCATGTTACGTTCAATCTTTGGAATCCAGAACTCACGGTTGGTCTTTATTTTTTCCTTGCGTTTCTCCCAATTATGGCCGTGCCAATACTCCCCATCAATAAATATAACGGTCTTGTACTTTTTAAGGGCGATATCCGGCTTTCCTATGAGTTTTTTGTAGTCGATGCGGTAACGGTAGCCCGATTGCCACAAGGCTTTTCTAAAAGCAAGTTCCGGCTTGGTATTCTTGCCGCGGATTTTTCCCATGATCTTGGAACGTTCCGGTGTGGTGTAGAAACCAGATTCCTCATTGAACCGAGGGACTTTGATGCGTTCTTTTGGGTATTCTTTGGGCATACCGTAAGATAACAAAAAACCCAAACTCCAACTGGAGTTTGGGTTTTGTATATCCGAAATGTGATTTGTTTATCCTTTTATAGTGGCGGATAAATATTCACGGTTCATACGGGCAATGTTGGTCAATGAGATACCTTTGGGGCATTCCACTTCACAGGCTCCGGTGTTGGTACAGTTGCCAAAACCTTCCAGATCCATTTGGCGGACCATGTTTTGTACGCGCTCGGTAGCTTCAACCTGACCTTGGGGCAACAAGGCAAATTGGGAAACTTTGGCCGAGGTGAACAACATGGCACTTGCATTTTTACAAGCGGCCACACAGGCGCCACAACCAATACAGGTGGCGGCATCCATGGCTTCGTCAGCATCATATTTGTTAATGGGTATGGCATTGGCGTCTATGGTATTTCCAGATGTGTTCACCGAAATATAACCACCAGCTTGCTGTATGCGGTCGAAAGCGCTACGGTCTACGATCAAATCCTTGATAACCGGGAATGCGGTGGCACGGAAAGGTTCAATTACAATGGTATCCCCATCCTTGAACTTTCTCATGTGCAATTGGCAAGTGGTTACCAATCTATCCGGTCCATGAGGTTCCCCATTGATTTGAAGGGAACAAGTTCCGCAGATCCCTTCCCTACAATCGTGGTCAAATTCTACAGGTTCCTCACCTTTGGAGACCAATTCTTCATTTAGGATATCCAACATTTCCAAGAAAGACATATCTCCTTCTACACCGTCGAGGGTATAATCAACTATTTTTCCTGGTGTGGATGCGTCCTTTTGACGCCATATTTTTAAATGTAGCTTCATTGCTTCGCTAATTATTAAGTTAATCGGTTATTGGTTTAAACTTTAGTTTAGCATCCCTTAAATATTTGATATAACCGTTTAATATTTTCAATGTTCTGTTATATAATCCTCTAAAGTTATTAAGTTTTTCCTCTTCGATATAGTTTTCATCCAACGCTATAATCATATGGTCTAAAGTTTCATTCAAAGAGCCTCTTGCCATGCGGCAAAATTGAATGTTCTCCTGATAGTTGAACCTTCCAAACCCTTCTGCAATATTGTTCCCAACTGACCGGGAAGAACGTTGTATTTGACTGGCAAGTCCAAATTTTTCAGAATCGGGCAAAAGTGGAATGATTTCATCTTTAACATAATTCCTTAGTATTCTGGATTCTTTCCAGCAAGCCAATTCTTCAAAAGATTTAAAACTTCCCACTACTGATTCTACTGCTGTTCTTTATCCAATAACTTAATAACCAATAACACAATAATTATTTATATGATCTTGTCTTCAGTTCAATGTTTTCATATACCAAATCTTCTTTGTGAAGTTCAGCATCCTTGGGCTCGCCCTTGTACTCCCATGCGGCCACATATTTAAAGTTTTCATCGTCACGGAGCGCCTCTCCCTCTTCGGTCTGGTACTCTTCACGGAAGTGCCCTCCACATGATTCGTTTCTGTGCAGTGCATCCTTTGCGAAAAGCTCGCCCAACTCCAAAAAATCGGCCACGCGTCCAGCTTTTTCCAGTTCTTGGTTTTTGGAATCGATACTTCCGGGAACTTTTACGTTCTCCCAGAAATCCTTTCTAAGTTCGGAAATTTCCTTGATGGCTTCTTTCAGTTCTTTCTCGTTACGGGCCATACCACATTTGTTCCACATGATCTTACCAAGTTTCTTGTGATAATAATCCACGGAATGGATTCCCGAACCGCCCATCAACTTTTCCATTCTGTCGCGAACTTGTTGCTCAGCTTCTTCAAATTCCTTGGAATCCGTTGGAATGGCACCGGTTCTAATATCATCGGATAAGTAATCACCAATAGTATATGGCAATACAAAATATCCATCGGCAAGTCCTTGCATCAACGCTGAAGCACCCAATCGGTTGGCACCATGGTCGCTAAAGTTGGCCTCTCCTGCTGCATAACAGCCGGGGATAGTGGTCTGCAAGTTGTAATCCACCCAAAGACCTCCCATGGTATAGTGTACCGCGGGATAGATCATCATCGGGGTTTTGTATGGATTTTGGTCTACGATTTTTTCGTACATCTGGAAAAGGTTGCCGTATTTGGCCTCAACAACTTCTTCACCTAGTTTGGTGATGGTCGCCTTGTCCGGATCTTTAATTCCAGAGGTCAATGCTTTTTCTTTTCCATAACGCTCTATGGCAGATGCGAAATCCAAGAATACCGCTTCACCGGTCTTGTTCACTCCGAAACCGGCATCGCAACGTTCTTTGGCGGCTCTTGATGCCACATCACGGGGCACAAGGTTACCGAAGGCGGGATACCTTCTTTCCAAATAGTAGTCCCTATCTTCTTCGGCAATTTCCGTTGGCTTCAATCTGCCTTCGCGTATGGCAATGGCATCCTCTTTTTTTGCAGGTACCCAGATTCGACCATCATTTCTTAGCGACTCGGACATCAATGTCAATTTGGATTGATGGTCCCCAGAAACGGGAATACAGGTAGGGTGTATTTGTGTAAAGCATGGATTGGCGAAGAAGGCTCCTTTTCGGTGCGCTCTCCATGCAGCCATTACGTTACTTCCCATGGCGTTGGTGGAAAGGAAGAATACGTTTCCGTACCCTCCCGTAGCCAAAACTACGGCGTGGGCGCTATGCCTTTCGATTTCCCCACTTACCAAGTCCCTAGCGATAATTCCTCTTGCCTTACCGTCGACCAAGACCAAATCCATCATTTCATGACGGTTAAAGGCTTGAATCTTTCCACGGTTGATCTGACGGTTCATCGCAGAGTAGGCACCCAGCAACAATTGCTGACCGGTCTGTCCCTTGGCATAAAAGGTTCTTGAAACAAGTACCCCACCGAAAGAACGGTTATCCAACATACCGCCATACTCACGGGCAAAGGGAACCCCTTGAGCCACACATTGGTCGATGATGTTGCCTGAAACTTCTGCCAGTCGGTAAACGTTGGCTTCGCGGGAGCGATAATCGCCACCTTTGATGGTATCGTAGAAAAGGCGGTAGTTACTATCGCCATCCCCTTGATAGTTTTTTGCTGCATTGATACCCCCTTGGGCAGCAATGGAGTGCGCCCTACGCGGTGAATCTTGATAACAGAATGTTTTTACGTTGTAACCCAACTCGGCCAAAGTTGCGGCAGCGGCACCACCTGCAAGTCCTGTACCTACAACGATGATGTCGATGTTCCTTTTGTTGGCAGGGTTAACCAGATTGATGTCGTTTTTATGCTTGGTCCATTTGTCGGCCAACGGCCCAGATGGAATTTTAGAATCCAATATGCCCATACTTACTGTGTTATTGGGTTAAGGTGGTGGTATATGGCGATAAATGCAAATGCCAAGGGTACCACTACCGCAAATATTTTAGCAAATTTTGTAAATCCAACGGTGTACTTGTTGTTGGCACCCATGGATTGGAAAGAGGATGCAAAGCCGTGCCACAAGTGCAGGCTCAGCAACACAAAGGAAACCACGTAAAGAATGGTTCTCCAAAAAGGAGCGAATTTCTCAACAGTCTCGTGGTAGTAACGTGTTGGGTCCTCAGGATTGGCCTCCACATATTTATAGGTCATTTCGTGTACCCAGAAATCGTAGAAGTGCAATGCCAAGAAAGCAAGGATCACCAAACCTGAATAGATCATGTTTCTGGAAACCCATGGTGCATTGGCGCTGCCATTGTACTTAACATAGCCCACGTTCCTGGCTTTTTTGTTCTGGATCTCCAAAACAAAGCCCATTACAAAGTGAACAATGACACCTGCGATTAGAATAGGCTGCATCAAAAATTGGACTATGGGGTTATAGCCCATAAAATGGGATGCTTCGTTAAAAAAATCGGGGGAAAATACCGAGGCCAAATTAATGGTCACGTGAAGAATCAAAAATGTGACCAAAAAAAGACCCGATAGGGCCATAACATATTTTCGGGCCAACGAAGATTTTATCAAACTCATCAGAAGTTAGTTTTTACACAAATTTACGGCACGGATGAGTTTTTAACAAGGAATAAACAAGTTGTACCCCCTTATTTAGAAACATTATATAGAAGGGTCAAAGCTTTGAAAATGATCGAATAAAGGCAGCGAGGTATGGCCGAGGTTGGATTTTGCGTTAGGAAATGTCCTTAAAATGGAGAAATTTTCCACACAAGTTATGGAGAGTTGGATAAAAAGAGACTGTTTCCTGTATCCCATCAGGTTTATCGGAACAGATGAACCGTGGTGAAGCCTAGATGATTTATAAAGTTAGATACCTGGAATAACATCCGATTTGTTCACATACTTTGTATAAGCTTCAACGTATTAAAAAAGTTAGGGGGAACTTTATAATACCTGATTATTCAGGAATATTGAAATGTGCAATCACCTCTTGGTAGCTCATCTTGGTAAAATCTAAATCTGATTTAGCAGATGTGGATACGCCACCGGGAATGAGAACATAACGGTACTGCTCCAAAAATGAGCCGTCAGAGACACTTTCGCCTTCTTCGTTGGCTGCCACCGTGATTCTGATTTCATCACTTAGTGCCCTATAATAATAGGATTGTTGCCTGCCTGCCCCGAATACTATAGGGAGTTGGTAGACGAGGTTTCCTCCGGCACCCAGATCAATTCTTCTTGCATAGACCAAAATGGTCCCAAAATTTAGCATGTCGGGATCAATTTCCGGGGCATCAATGGTAAAGGAAGAGGATGTGGCTATGATGTTGTTGCCGAATTCGGTATTTACCCAATCCGAATAAATCACATTGGCCGTACCAGTTTCTCCTTGCTCGCCCTGTTCTCCCTGTTCTCCTTGTGGGCCTGCAGGTCCGGCGACGCCTTGTTCCCCTTGGGGTCCTTGTGGGCCAACGGCTCCGTCCTCACCATCCTCTGGAGAGCATGAGACGATCATTGCAACCGACATTACGGTTAAAAAGAATGCTTTAATGGACAATTCACTTGTTTTCATGTTTTAATTTTTTTGGGTTTCAGCGGTCAAATTAGAATTGCTGGACCAGTTGATGAACTCGCTCCTTACCGTAGGTGCATATTATTATGCTGGCTGGTTGTTTTTTATTGCCAATGGGGCATTCCGTTCTTTTTTGGAAGGATTTACCATCCGTACAGCATAGTTGCCGGACATACACCATTTTATGTTAAATATCACTACAGGTGGGTTTTGTAGCGGTTCAATTTATAATTTGGGGTAAATAAGGAACCATCATGAGGGTAATTATTGTAGATGACGAGTTGGCCGCTATCAACAGCCTCTCTTGGGAGTTGAGGAGGCACTCGGACTTTATCTCAATTGTTGAAACATTTACTTCTCCCGTAGAGGCCATATCGGGAATCAATTACTTAAAGCCCGATTGTGTTTTTTTGGATATTGAGATGCCCGAAATGAGCGGTTTCTCGCTTTTGGAAAAATTGGAATATCGCAACTTTGCCATAGTCATCACCACAGCATACAATCAATATGCAATTAGGGCAATTAAAGAAAGCGCTGTGGACTACCTTTTGAAACCGGTAGACCAAGATGATATTTTGGGCGTGGTGGAAAAGCTGAAAAAATTGAACGGGGCACAAAATTTCAAACACCAATTCGAGCAAACTTTTGAAGCCCTTTCCCGGGCAAGTTCACCGCAGATCGTTCAGATTCCCGTAAGCGGAAAAATTTTGTTCCTGCGGGTAAATGAGATCGTGTATTGCGAATCGGACGGGAATTACTCAAAAGCCTTTTTGGAATCCGGGGAACAGTTGTTGGTATCAAAAAAATTGAAAGAGCTGGAGGACATGCTTCCCAACCGAATGTTCTTCAGGGTACATAATTCCTATATCGTGCATTTGCTCAAAGTGAAGGAGTATCTACGTTCGGAAGGGTATTTGGTTTTATCGAACCAAAAGAAGATACCGGTCTCAAGGACCAAAAAGGAGGCCTTTTTAAATCGGATGAGCTAATCTGCACGTATGCTGAAAAATTTGACAGACTTTTTCAAGGATAGTAACCAAAATGGATTCGGGTTCCTTGTGGTTTCCGTACTGTTCTATCTTTTTGTTTTTTTTCTGATACAGTTTTTTCAGCACAAGAAACGGTTTTACCTATTTTACTGCCTGTATGCCCTGGTCACCGGCATAACCTTGATGAA
The DNA here is from genome assembly GCF_011068285.1 of Flagellimonas oceani. Lineage (NCBI taxonomy): Bacteria > Pseudomonadati > Bacteroidota > Flavobacteriia > Flavobacteriales > Flavobacteriaceae > Flagellimonas > Flagellimonas oceani. The sequence continues at coordinate 3,951,641 of NZ_CP049616.1, forward strand.
ATATGTGGAAGGTGTCTTTTTTTCTGATTTTTTCCATAGTCCTTCCGGGAGAAGCTTTGTAGCTTGGGTTCATTACCCTACACAATTGTTTGCGTCCATGCTGTTCAGCTTTTTTGTCTTGGACATTATGCAGTTGAAAAACGGGCATCCGAAATTCGTAAAATGGACATACAGGGCCTATTTGGGAGTTGCACCGATATACTTGATCTTATGGGGCGTTCAATTGATGAATCCCAGGTCTTATTTGATCGATTATTTCCATGGGTTTTTCTTTTTGCCGATGAGCCTGATCGTGTTCGTGGGAGGATTCTATTTGGTACTGAAACAGGACCGCATAATCAAGTGGTACATTCTATCGGGCATGTCGGCACTTTTTGTTTCATACCTCGTTATCACCTTGTATTCGTTTAAGAATAGCAGGGCCAATGACGAAACACTGTATATTTTTTACCTGGGTGTATTGTTGGAAAGTCTGTTGTTCGCCCTCGCCATTGGATTGGAACAGAAAATGGTCTACAAGGATAAGGCCCATGTACAGAAAAAATACATTGAACAACTGGAGGAAAACCAAGTGATCAAGGAGAGTATCAACCGAACCCTATCGGATGAGCTCTTGCAGACCAAGGCCGAAATAGAGGGGCTAAGTTCGGAGGCCCAAAGGGAAAGGACCGAAAAACTCACCATGAAAATGGAGAACAGGTTCGCACAGCTCAAACTCGATGCCCTGCGCAGTCAAATGAATCCCCATTTTATTTTCAATGCGCTCAATTCCATTAAATCCTATCTAATAGAAAATGATCAAGAAAAGGCCATTTATTACCTTGGCAGGTTCTCCAAACTTATCCGTGGAATCTTGGAAAGTTCAAGGAAGGATTTGGTGACCTTAAAGGAGGAATTGGATATTATTGAAATGTATACCGAAATTGAGAGCGACCGATTCAAAAACAACATTGAATACATTGCAGAAATTGATGGTGGGATATCTCCGGATGCTATTTTGATTCCCTCCCTTATATTACAGCCCTTTGTGGAAAATTCCATTTGGCACGGACTTACTACAAAAAAAGGCAAAAAACAGTTGGTCATTAAAGTCCAAGAAACCGATGAAGGGGGTTGTCTTACGGTTATCGTTGAGGATAATGGTATAGGACGGGAAGCATCCCGCCTTAAAAACCGTCAAAACCCGTTAAAGGGGCAATCGTTGGGATTGACGATCGTCCAAGATAGATTGGATTTTTTTTCCAAAAAATACCATGAGGATTTTAGCTACGCCATTTACGATGGAAAAGACGAAGAGACTGGAAAGGCACTGGGAACAAGGGTTATTGTGAACCTCCCAAAACTTACGGAATAACCCTATTTCACCAAAAGAAAAACAGCGGGCAAAAGGAAAATCCAAATAATTGTCCGAATTTGGATAAAATTTAAAAAACCAATGGACATTGCCATACTTTCCGTAAGCCTCAATGTGTATTCCACCGCAAGGATAGCAGAGGAGTTTGAAAAGGCAGGGCATTATGTAGAGCATATTGATCATACCAAATGTTCCGTACAGTTGGGAGACGAAAAGCCCCAGATTTTTTATGGAGCCGATAACATAACCAACGAATTTGATGCCATTGTCCCAAGAATCGGAACCACGGTTACCAGACACGGAGCGGCCATAGTAAAGCAGTTCGAGATGAACAATATATTCAGTACGGCCAAGTCCATGGGAATCATTAGGGCAAGGAACAAGGTTTCCACCCTGCAAATGATGTCCCAAAAACAGATTCCTGTACCAAAAACCGTGTTTTCCATCAATCCCAATAATGTAGAGCACCAAATCGAGCTTTTGGGCGGAGCTCCGGTAATCATCAAACTGCAGGAAGGCACCCAGGGCAAAGGGGTTATCTTGGCGGAAAGCAAGAAGTCGGCAAAATCCGTGATCGATACCCTGTACAATATGAATACCAGTATTTTGTTGCAAGAGTATATCGAGGAGGCCAATGGTGAAGATCTTCGTATCATTGTTGTGGACAATAAAATTGTGGCCAGCATGAAGCGGACCAGCGGGCTGGACGATTTTAGGTCGAACGTGCACCGTGGGGCCGAGACTCAAAAAGTGCAGCTGACGCCTCGTGAAAAGTTCATCGCCATCAATGCCACCAAACATTTGGGCCTGGGTGTGGCAGGAGTGGATTTGATCCGTTCCAAAAACGGCCCCTTGCTTATCGAGGTAAACGCCTCCCCTGGCTTAAAGGGTATTGAGGCGGCCACTGGCATAAACGTGGCCAAAACTATAGTTCAGTACGTAGAGAAAAATGCAAAACGGAGCAGATAGTGAACAAGATTTAAGCAGATAGGTCGATTTGATTGCTGATCTTCGCCATGCTCCATTTGATGGCGTCTTCAAGATCGGAAAACTGACGAATTTTATTCCTGAAGAACAATTTCTCCAAAACTACACTCGTCAATCCGCTTGTATTGTAAGCCACAATGGAATAAAAATCCAATTTATGGCGATGCTTATAAAACTTCAGCCAATCGGTCGGCACTACAGAATAATTGTTGATGCGATTACTGATATAGGCAATTGGCTTGTCCTTTCCCAATACCTCATAGGCCACATCGATTATTTTTTCGGCAATGGACCAATCGAAAGTTTCACCTTCGTTCATTTCTGAAATGACCAGACCTTCAAAAAAATAAAAGGTGCCAAACTCATACTCCCTGATCTGTTTTATTTTTTTAAAAAACTCCAAATCCCTAACACGCTGCATAAACCTTCACTAAAAATGTTTAAAATTTATGCGCAAAAGTAGAAGTAAACTGCAGTTCTATTCGGGTTGGGTTTACCAATGACCCGTTAGAATTGGTACAGGGCCCTTTTCAATTGACGGTTGATTTTTAAGCACTGAGCGTAAGAAGAAGTATTCCTACATACATTGTTTAAACAGCCTATTATTTTTCCATATTTTTCAGTTGAATCCCCAATGCCTTGGTGGATAACTGTACCTCTAAAAGAGAGAGAACCAGGGAAATCATTAAAAAAACAAGACTTATGCCAAAAACAATGTGGGCCCACACCTCGATTTCTACATACACTAGGAACATGGTTACTGCTGCCAACAAAAAACTGATGATGGCCGTAGCCTGCATGTTCTTTATAATGCCCAGACGGTTTCTCAACTGGTTGATCTGTTGTTTTAATGGCGGAGCGGATGTTTCCTCGAACTGTTTATGGAGTTGCCTGATCAATGCCGCTATGGCCAAATACCTTGCATTATAGGCCAACATGGTCAAAGAAATGGCAGGGAAAAGTAGTGCCGGGATGCTGAGGTTGAGCTGCATTTTTTCAATTTGATAGGGAAGGTAAGAATTTGTCTTCGGTAACGCAATTAACTACATTTGAAGAAATCAAAATACAACTATGAAATACTTCCAGATAGACAGTAATCTTTTTGTGAAAAACCGTAAGAAATTCATGGCCCAAATGCGGCCCAAGAGCATTGCGGTGTTCAACTCCAACGATATTTACCCCATTGGTGCCGATAGCACCCTGCCGTTTGAGCAGGACCGCGATCTTTTTTATTTGAGCGGCGCAGATCAGGAGGAAACCATATTGTTGTTGTTCCCAGATGCCATGGATTCGAAACATAGAGAAATTCTTTTTGTAAGGGAGACCAACGACCATATTGCCGTTTGGGAGGGGGCAAAGCTTACCAAAGAGAAAGCAACGGAAGTGTCCGGGATAGAAACCGTGTACTGGCTTTCCGATTTTGACAAGATCTTTTTTGATCTGATGACCGAAGCGGACACCATTTATTTCAACACCAACGAGCATTACCGCCAAGCGGTGGAAACGCAGACCCGCGAAGATCGGTTCATCGAAAAATGCAAAAAAGAGTATCCGGCGCACCAATGGGCCAAGAGCAACCCCATTTTACAGAACATTCGAGGGGTAAAGGAGCCCGAGGAAATCGAGTTGATGCAGAAAGCCTGCGATATTACCGAAAAGGGTTTCAGGAGAATTTTGGAGTTTGTGAAACCCGGTGTTTGGGAACACGAGATGGAGGCGGAGTTCCTGCACGAATTTGTCCGCAACCGCTCCAAAGGATTTGCCTACAGTCCCATTATTGCATCAGGAAACAATGCCAACGTGCTGCATTATTTGGAGAACAACCAAGAAGTAAAGGATGGCGATATGATTTTGCTGGACCTTGCCGCAGAATATGCCAACTATTCCAGTGATATGACCCGCACCATTCCTGCCAACGGTAGATTCACTGACAGGCAAAAAGAGGTTTACAGTGCCGTGCTTCGCGTGAAGGACGAAGCTACCAAAATGTTGGTGCCCGGGACCATTTGGGCCGAGTATCACAAAGAAGTGGGTAAATTGATGACCTCCGAGCTGATAGGTTTGGGATTGCTCGACAAAGCCGATGTGCAGAACGAAAACCTGGATTGGCCCGCCTACAAAAAATACTTCATGCACGGCACCAGTCACCATATTGGATTGAACACCCACGATTATGGGGAATTGAAAAAGCCGATGAAGGCCAATATGGTATTTACCGTAGAACCGGGCATATACATTCCAGCAGAAGGAATGGGCATCCGTTTGGAAGACGACGTCGTTATTCAGGAAAAAGGAGAACCATTCAATTTGATGCGCAACATTCCTATCGAAATCGAAGAAATAGAAGACTTAATGAACAAATAGTGCCAATGAAGCTGCTATTTTTCCTTATCCAACAATCAAACATTGAAAAAAAGATGGAGGAAGCTCCCGACAGTGCCTACGAAATAGGAGTGGTGATCGGGAGTTACCTTCCTTTCGTGGTCTTGGCGGTCATTGCATACGCCATTTACCATTACACTAAAAAGAAGCGGGACTCGGAGTAGATAAGTTACCTATATCTTTTGTGATTGTAATACAAAAAAGCGAACTTCAGCAAAAGCAAATTCGAATAGTTTGGAAAAGCAGGATAAACTTTATAAAACTGCATTTGCCCTTGCCTTGTTCACCATTATTTATAACGTGGCAGAAGGCATTATTTCCACATATCTAGGTTTTGAAGATGAAAGCCTTGCTCTTTTTGGCTTTGGAACCGACAGTTTTATCGAGGTGATTTCTGGTTTGGGCATTGCCCATATGGTGCTGCGTATCCAAAGGAATCCGGAAAGCGATCGTGATCCGTTTGAACGGACAGCGCTAAGGATTACCGGTGTGGCCTTTTATATTTTGGTCGTCGGTCTTGTAGTTTCCAGCCTCTATAATATTTGGACGGGCCACAAACCGCTCACCACATTCTGGGGCGTCATTATTTCGGGCATATCCATACTTGTAATGTGGGTCTTGGTCTGGTGGAAGCGAAAAGTTGGACGGGAGCTCGGTTCCGCGCCCATTTTGGCAGATGCCAACTGCACCTTGGTCTGTGTGTACATGTCGATCATCCTGTTGATCAGTAGTGGAATATATGAGCTTTTCAAAATACCCTATATAGATAGTTTGGGAACCTTGGGATTGGCCTACTTTGCATTTTCCGAAGGAAAGGAGTGCTTTGAAAAAGCCAACAGCAACAAACACTGTTGTTGTGACTGAGAAAATGTGTTAACTTTAGTTTTTGCAAACCACAACTAATCAATCAAGCACATAAAATTATGATGAAAACAGCAATTGCCCTATCAATGGTTGTTTTGGCCACAAGTATTTCCTCTGCCAAAATCAACCCGGAAACAGTACAAGACATGCATAAAGTTACGCTCGTTTCGCCCGAAAATGGGTCGTACACCGTTTCCCCTGAATTGCCGAAAGACGGAATGGTTGCCGCCGGGACCGAATTAACGGTAGAGGCCACTCCCGCTGATGGATATAGTCTGGATGTAATTTATTATACCTTTAAAGGGGGAATGTGGGGAACTACCAGTGTGGAGAACTTTACACCAACAATGAAGGTTACCGTTGACAAGGACATGTCCGTTGGCGCCACCTTTGTGGAAAATGACCTGGTCGATAATATAAACGTAACACAAGATGTTGTCTATGCGCAACCAGGTGTGAAGCCCTTAAAATATGATGTGTATTCACCAAAGGGAGCCAAGGATTTGCCATTGGCCATAATTGTTCACGGTGGAGGATGGTCCTCCAACAATGAAGATATTATGAGGGGACTTGCCCGGGAGCTCATAAAAGGAGGCAAATATGTAGTCTACAGTATAGATTATAGGTGGGTAGGTCCATTGGACGGGGATAAAGAGCCCAATGCCATGCACCAATTGATAGAGGATGTTTTCGGAGCCATTGCACATATTCAAGAGCACGCTGCCGAATACGGCGGTGACCCAACTCAAATTGCAATTACCGGAGATAGTGCGGGCGGCCACTTATCCGCATCTGCCGCTATTTTGGGCCCAATGATCGGCGATGGTGGTTTTGGCAAGGCCAATGGTGTCTACGAATACATGCCAAGTTATATGCCCAAAGGAAAGACTATTGATGCCGTTAAGAACGAAATTACCGAAGCCATAAAAGTGGTTGCACCAAGTTATGGCCCGTTCAATGCTTCGGATTTTAAGCAGTTTATGCCAGAGGTAAAGCAAGCCTATTTTGATGCCGTTTCCCCCGCAATGCACGTTCCCAATGTGGCAGACCGTGCCATACCACACTTTATTGTAAGGGGCACTGAGGACCCGTTGATACCAAACGAGATGATTCAGGGCTATGTTGAATTATTGAAAGAGAATGGTCAGACCGTGGAATATTTACAGGTCGATGGTGCAGGACATGCCTTTTTTGATTGGAAACCGGATGCGCAGACAAGGGCAACATTTGCAAAATATGGTGTTCCGTACGCAGCCGAAATGAAATCTTTTTTTGATTCGGTTTTGTATTGATAAAGGATACGGATTAAACAGGATAACGTTTGGAATATTAAAGTCCAGTTTGGTAGACGGAAGTGTTTACCAAACTGGATTTTTTATTTGTCCCTATATGATAAGAGTTAGAAACAGCTTACGATTATCCCTACGACTTCATCAAGGGAGTGGGAATTAGATGACCCAATATCAGTTGCTTTTGGCTTTCGTCAATTCATACGGTGCATTTATTGCCTAAATAATACCATCCGTCAATTCACTGCCCTTGGAGACTAATAATTTTCTGAGTTTAGCCATAACTATAAACAAAATCAGAAAATGAAAAGAGAAAAGTTTCTTTTGCCAGTAATGTTCATCTTGACAATGGCAATTGGTTTAACGGGATGTGAGCAGGAAGTACTGGACAATAATTCGATTGAAGCAGAGAAGGTCCAAGCTTTTTTTGATCACGATGTGGACAAGGGCCGGACATGTATGATCAATGAGGAAGAACCCATTTCGCCCATTGATTTTGAGGGGTCTGTCACCCTCGGAGAACCAATAAAAATACCACAGACCGTTCAAAACATGCAATACGCGTGGGAAAAATTGCAAGAGAGGGAACTCTATATGGGTACTGAGAACCCTGTAAAAGTTAACAAACTTTACGTACGTTTCTTGCCCAAGAGCAAAGAGCAACTTCTGGAACTGTCCAGATACGACAGTTCATTGGACCTTTTTGATTTTCCTTTGCACTACAATTTCGAGCCCACATCGGACCACAATGATGGCTATAGGGACAGGACATTGCCTTTGGAGGCCCCTAACCCAATGTACACCGTTGTAGACCATGATTATGTATTTCCCATAACAATTGACCACGAGGTGTTTATGGAGCTATACATGCCCGATGAAGACCGAACCATCCAACTGGAATTGGCCGATGCACTGGAGGCGGTTGCAGAAAACTTAGCCGAGGGAACCGATGCGTTCAAAGGTTTTGAAGAAAGCTTGTCCGCCAAGAAGAAAAAATGGAGACCCGAAGGAAGGATACGTGTAATAGACCATGCTGCAGGAGAGCCTACCGATGGCCAACCTGTCCCGGTAGCCGGGGCCCAAGTTTTGGCCCGACGGGGACTCAAATGGTCATGGGGAACAACAGATGAGCAGGGCGAGTTCAGGGTAAAGAAGGATTTTAAACACTCGGTGGAATACAGTGTGAGATGGTCCAACCACGAATGGTACATCATCAAGGGTTCTGGTGTCATCCGTGCCTGGTACTTTGGCCCTAACAAGAAAAGTGATTGGGATGCCATTATCAACGGTTCCATCCAATCCTTTTATGCGCAGATTCACAGAGCTGCATATCATTCCTTCTATGGAGAAAATTATGGCATAACCAGGCCGATGCACAATAAACCGGGGAATGACAGGATATGGATAAGGGCCTATAACCGACCTTCAAAGTTTGCACCGGTTGCCGGGTATTTCTATAATTTGGCCCCCCATTCGATTTGGGTTTATGGAGCGTTTAAGGATGAGAACAAAGAAAAAGGATGGTTTTATGGGGAAAATTATGATGTAAGGCATGATGAACTAGCTAGGGCGGTTTTACATGAATTTGGTCATGCATCTCACCGTAACCTCCATTATATAAATGATGAACTTAATTACAGTAAATCTGAGAAAGTGGTTCGAGAGAGTTGGGCCATGGGGGTTGAGGGAGAACTTATTAAGGCGCACTACCCAATCATTCATAAAAGTTATTTAGGTAGTACAACCTGTGAATTTGACGAATCATTCTACCGATATATTGTGAAAGATTTATTGTATCCAGAGAAAGATAATAATGGTTTCGATTCTCTGAATCCAAACTATGAATCACATTTTGCAGAACTTACATTGAAGGATCTTGAAAACGCTTTTGGAAATACGTGGGAAGAATGGAGAGATAATCTGAAGCAAGGGCTTCCCAAAGCTGAAGCGGACAATGTACAGGGTATGTTTGATTATTGGTCTACCGCTTGTGACTAATTAAATAATGACTGGGTCTCCCGAATATCGGGAGGCCTTTTTTTAGATTTTTTGCCAAGGTTGCAGGCAACGAACACAACTAAAGCCGGCAACACCCACCCCATTTGATGCTGGCTCAACGGAATCCAATCCACATAAGGTAAAATGGTTTCGCTCATTCCAATACTTCCCAAAAAATCAGGAACAGTGAACAGAACCGTCGTCCACACAACACTTTTGAACACTCTTAGTGAAGACCATTTATCTGGGACAACGTTCAACAAAATCAAAATAATGGTGATGGGATAAATGAACATTAGTGACGGTACGGCCACATCGATGATATAGCCAACATTAAACTGGCCTATCAAAATACCCAACAAACATCCAATAAAAGCTGTAATTCGATAGGCCAAAATAGAATTGTTGAAACGGCCTTTTATAAAGTCAGAAGTTCCGGTAACGATTCCGACCGCCGTGGTAAAACAGGCCAAACTTACCAATATACTCAACAATAGATTGGCAGTTGGCCCCATGGTCTTGGTGCTTATTCCGCGTAAAAGTGCTGTTCTGGTGATTTCTTGGTCGAACGAACCCCCGAACAAAGCCCCAGTAAGAATCAGTCCACCGTAAACCAATAATAAACCGACTCCCGCCCAAAGTCCGGCCCTACCGATCAGCCTTCGCTTTTCTTCAAAGGTTGCAGATTTCTCCTTAATATTAATGGATATAATGATCACGGCACCTACCACAACGGCGCCAATGGCATCAAAAGTTTGATATCCCTCCAAAATACCCGAGCTAAAAGGTTGGCTCATTCCTGAAGGGGCAAAATCAAAATCCATGGTAAAGACCGCCATTAATATCATCACCAATAAAATAATCAAGATGCCAGGCGTTAAAATTTTGCCCAGCGCATCCAAAACCTTGGTTCGGTTGATGGCAAACAAGAATACCAATAAAAAATAAGCGAGACTTGTAAGGAATGAGGGAGAGTCCCAAAAGGGCTGTATGGCCATTTCGTGGGTAACCGATGCGGTTCGGGGCGATGGCAGGGCAATGGCGATGGCATAGATCAAATAGCAGTAGACCACACTAAATGTCGGGGACACTTTTTTGGCAAAATCGAACAAGGTGCCCTGCAATTTGGCATGGGCAATTATACCCAAAATAGGGACAAGTGCTCCCGAAATACAGAAACCCAAGGCCACCAACCACCATAAATCGCCCGATTTAAATCCGAGTAAGGGGGGTAAAACCAGATTGCCCGCACCAAAAAAGAGCGAAAAAAGAGCAAATGCGGTTACAGTTAACGATTTTTTATTGATGGATTGTTGATAATTTGTTTTCAATACGGTATCTTACAAAAGTGTTTTTGGACGAAAAAAGACGGCTTTTTGTCGATTTTGAGGTATTTCATCGAAAAAAATGTTATCTCGATACATTCACAAAATAAAAAGTTATCAACATCCGTTCCTGTAAAAAGTTGAATCTCAAAAATAATTTATATAACAAAAAATTACCATTAACCAAATTAAGCATTTTTCGAAGCCCCATTTCGTAATTCAATGCTTTTCTCCAAACAAAACCCGCCTATGAAAACAACTACTACGCAACATGGCAACAAATTTTCTTCTTTCTTTTGCAGTCTGTTCGGGCACCATTACACGGTCTCCAAAAAAGTGACGCAGCACATTAAAGAGTACAAATGCATTCATTGCCAAAAGCAAGTCACAACGGATGTCAGTGGAAAGCTTTCCGCATTGACGCCACAAATGCAAGAGATCAACAGTACATTGGAAGATATGTACAGAAAACGTAAAAGCAGGGTAGTGCACCAAGTGGCATAGCCCTTTTTTGTTTTAGGAAAGGCCCAAATCTTATCCCGGAAACTTAAGTAATTGCCTGCTGCTAATGGTTGCGTGCCCCAATACCATGATGTAGGGATGCCCTTGATTTTCGGGATTTTTTTATTTATTGAACGAGTTCCAGCCCTGTGCGGTAATCGGAATTTTTGTCTCCGCCCGTGTGATCAAATGGATACCCTCGCTCTTTTCTGTCATGTGGCCGATCACCGTTAAATTAGGATTCCCTTTTATTTTTGGAAAATCCGCTTGGTCAATCGTGAACAACAGCTCGTAATCCTCACCACCGCTCAAGGCGATCATGGTGCTGTCCATCTTAAATTCTTCGGATGCAGAAATCACAGTGGGGTCCAACGGAATTTTTTCCTCAAAAACATTGCAACCGATGTCACTGTGCTTGCAAAGGTGCATCACTTCGGATGATAGACCATCGCTGATATCGATCATGGAAGTTGGTTTTACTTCCAGTTTTTTGAGCAGTTCCACAATGTCTTTTCGAGCTTCGGGCTTCAATTGACGCTCCACGATGTAGGAATAGGGTTCCAGATCCGGTTGGCTGTTGGGGTTCACCTTGAAGACTTCTTTTTCTCTTTCGAGCACTTGCAGCCCCAAATAAGCCCCGCCCAAATCGCCAGTGACCACCAAAAGATCGTTGGGCTTGCTGCCCTTACGGTAAACAATGTCATCTTCTTTAGCTGCCCCTAGAGCGGTTACGCTGACAATCATTCCTCGGGTAGATGAGGTTGTATCTCCACCTACCAAATCAACATTGTAAAGTTTGCAGGCAAGGGCAACGCCTTCGTAAAATTCTTCGAGCGCTTCCAAAGGAAACCTGTTGGAAATGGCCAGAGAAACCGTAACCTGCGTGGCCATGGCGTTCATTGCGTAAATATCGGAAAGGTTGACCATCACCGATTTGTAGCCCAAATGCTTCAGGGGCATATAGCTCAGGTCAAAATGAACACCTTCCACCAGCATATCGGTGGAAACAATGGTTTTTTTGCCGTTATAGTCCATTACGGCAGCATCATCGCCCACTCCGACCACGGAAGATGGTTGTTTGAGTTCGAAGTTTTTGGTAAGGTGGTCTATTAGGCCAAATTCGCCCAATTCCTCCAAAGATGTACGTTCTTGATTCTTGTCTTCTAGCATTTTGCAAAAATAATGAGGATAATCGTAAAATCTGGTGTTGTCGGGAACATAAAATTTTTTTGGCAAAAGCGTATCAAAAATCATGGAAAATAGTTGGGAATACGCCATTGATGCGACTTACCGTTAAATCGGCCTCAATTTCCATAAGAAACACCTATGGAATCATTCGTTATAATAATGTTAGTTGCCATGGTAAAACCCTACATATACAGTATATTTGTGGGCTATTTAGATTAAATTCAAGAAGATGATTAAGGTTTCAGAATCAGCACGACACAAAGTGGTATCGCTTATGACCGAGGAAGGTTATAATGCCACCACGGATTATGTGCGTGTTGGCGTAAAGAGCGGAGGGTGCAGCGGATTGTCTTACGAATTGACATTTGACAATGCTGCAACGGATACAGATAAAGTTTTTGAGGATAACGATGTGAGAATCATCGTGGACAAGAAAAGCTTTTTGTATTTGGTGGGCACTACATTGGAATATTCTGGAGGTTTGAACGGAAAGGGTTTTGTTTTCAACAACCCCAACGCGCAACGAACCTGCGGATGTGGAGAAAGTTTTTCATTATAAAGTGAGTTAAAGAGCTAAGCAGTAAAAAGTAAATGGAATGTACAGCTCTTTTGAAGACTTGGAAGTTTACAAAACAACCGTAAAGTTTACTGCTCAAGTTTATGATTTATTGAAGAAAAGTCCTTTGAAAGAAGATTTTGCGATGGTTGACCAAGTGAGAAGAGCAACGATTTCAATTTCGAACAACATTTCGGAGGGATTTGAAAGGGAAACAGACAAAGAGTTGATAAGATTCCTTTATTTCTCCAAAGGTTCTGCCGGAGAAGTCAGAAATCTTCTTAACTTAATGGAAGAGATAGGATATTTTAAAGCTGAAGAACTGGTCGATTACAAAAAGAAGGTAATCAACATTTCCAAACAGCTTGCAAATTATATCAAGTACGTTAAAAAACGAAGCGGTATTTAACTGTTTTGACTTTTTAACTTTTAACTGAGACAATATATGGCTTATACAGAGGAAGAATTAAAAAAAGAACTGGAGACCAAAGAGTACGAGTACGGTTTCTACACGGATATTGAATCGGATACCCTGCCTAAAGGGTTGAACGAGGACATCGTGATTGCCATTTCCAAAAAGAAGGAAGAACCGGAATGGATGACGGAGTGGCGATTGGAAGCTTTTCGTGCTTGGCAAGAAATGGAGGAACCCGAGTGGGCCAATGTGAAATACAAAAAACCTGACTTTCAGGACATTTCCTATTATTCGGCTCCCAACAAAAAACCGAAGTACGACAGTTTGGACGAAGTAGACCCAGAATTGTTGGAAACCTTCAAAAAGTTGGGCATCTCCGTGGACGAGCAGAAAAAACTGGCAGGTGTTGCCGTGGACATTGTAATGGATTCCGTTTCGGTGGCCACTACGTTCAAAAAGACATTGGCCGAAAAAGGCATTATTTTCTGTTCCATTTCCGAAGCGATAAAGGAACATCCGGAATTGGTGAAGAAATACCTTGGAACCGTAGTTCCCAAAAAAGATAATTTCTACGCAGCATTGAATTCAGCGGTATTTTCCGATGGATCTTTCTGCTACATTCCAAAAGGGGTAAGGTGTCCGATGGAGCTTTCCACCTATTTCCGGATCAACCAAGCAGGAACCGGTCAGTTCGAAAGAACTTTGGTAATTGCTGAAGAAGGCAGTTACGTAAGTTACTTGGAAGGCTGTACCGCCCCGATGCGTGATGAAAACCAATTGCACGCGGCCGTTGTGGAATTGATTGCTTTGGACAATGCGGAAATCAAATACTCCACCGTTCAAAACTGGTTCCCTGGGAACAAGGAAGGAAAAGGTGGGGTCTACAATTTTGTGACCAAACGCGGACTTTGCGAAAAGCACGCCAAAATTTCTTGGACACAGGTTGAGACAGGTTCGGCAGTAACATGGAAATACCCATCTTGTATTTTGAAGGGGGATTACTCAATCGGTGAGTTCTACTCCATCGCAGTGACAAACAACTTCCAACAAGCGGATACCGGGACCAAAATGGTCCATTTGGGCAAGAACACCAAGAGTACCATCATCTCCAAAGGTATTTCTGCGGGACAGTCACAAAATAGCTACCGCGGATTGGTACAGGTGAACAGTCGTGCCGAAAACGCGAGGAACTTCTCCCAATGCGATTCCCTGTTGATGGGCAACCGTTGCGGAGCACATACCTTCCCTTATATCGAAGCTAAGAACAAGACTGCACAGATAGAACACGAGGCCACCACGAGTAAAATTGGCGAGGACCAGATTTTCTATTGCAATCAAAGGGGTATCGATACTGAAAAGGCCATTGCATTGATCGTGAACGGTTTTAGCAAGGAAGTGTTGAACAAATTACCGATGGAGTTTGCCGTGGAGGCACAAAAACTATTGGAAATCAGTTTGGAAGGCTCTGTAGGATAGCTTCGACTGCTCTCAGCTACCCAATATGACTTGGTGATTGAGCGAAGTCGAAATTAAAATTTATAGGAAAGAACATAATTTTACAAAATGTTAGAAATCAAGAACTTACACGCAAGCGTAGACGATAAAGAAATCCTCAAGGGAATCAACCTAAAGGTAAATGCAGGTGAGGTACACGCCATAATGGGCCCTAACGGTTCAGGTAAAAGTACCTTGGCCGAAGTAATCGCAGGTCAAGAGGAATTTGAGGTAGGAGAAGGAAGCATCCTAATGGAAGGAGAGGATTTGGAAGAACTTTCCCCAGAGGAGAGAGCCCACAAAGGCGTATTTCTTTCTTTCCAATACCCAGTGGAAATCCCCGGGGTGTCCGTGACCAACTTTATGAAAACGGCCATCAATGAGTCCAGAAAAGCACAAGGCCTGGAAGATATGCCCGCCAACGAAATGCTAAAGAAAATTCGCGAGAAGTCCGAAATGTTGGAAATCGACAGAAAGTTTCTCTCCCGTTCCTTGAACGAAGGGTTCTCCGGAGGTGAGAAGAAGCGAAACGAAATCTTTCAAATGGCGATGATGGAACCCAAATTGGCCATTTTGGACGAGACCGATTCCGGTTTGGATATCGACGCACTTCGTATCGTGGCCAATGGTGTCAACAAATTGCGCGGCAAGGACAACGCCATTATCGTTATTACCCACTACCAACGATTGTTGGAATATATCGTTCCCGATTTTGTCCACGTATTGCACAATGGCAAAATCGTTAAATCCGGAACCAAGGAACTGGCCTTGGAGCTGGAAGAAAAAGGATACGATTGGTTAAAAGAAGAAGCCGCGGTTTAAAAAACAGATGTAAGACTTCAGACATCAGATTTTAGAAAACCTATAACTGAAAGCTGATAACTGATAACTGAAAAAAATATGGATTTAAAGGAAAAATTAGTCTCCTCTTTTATGGCTTTTGAAGATGGCCTGGATTTAGATCATCCAGTACATGAGGAACGATCTAATGCCATAAAGAACTTTGAGACCAAAGGCTTCCCGACCAAAAAGGATGAAGCTTGGAAGTATACTTCGTTGAAAGGCCTGCAAAAGATAGATTTCAGCATCTTTCCAAAGCATGAGACCACATTGGAATATAAAGATGTCAAAAAGTACTTCCTGCACGAGATAGACACCTACAAAATTGTGTTTGTTGATGGGGTGTACAGTTCTTACCTCTCTGAAACAACACATGATGGTGTGGATGTCTGTTTGATGAGTTCGGCCTTCAGTAAGCCGATGTTCAAGCAAGTGATAGAGGTGTATTTCAACAAAGCGGCCTCCAAAGATGAGTCGTTGACCTCCTTGAACACCGCTTTCAGTAAAGAGGGAGCGTATATTTACATACCAAAGAACAAAATGCCCAAAAAGCCCATCCAAATTTTGCATTTGGCCACGGGCAACGAGGCAGCTTTGATGTTGCAACCTCGTAACTTGATCGTAGCGGAGGACAATGCTGAGGTTCAGATTATAGAACGTCATCAAAGTTTGACGGGCAACGAAGTGTTCACGAATTCCGTGACCGAGATTTTCGCGGGAAAGGATGCCATTGTGGACTACTACAAGGTTCAGAACGATGAGCCCACCGCTTCATTGGTGGACAACACCTATATTTCTCAGAAGGATAGCAGTGTTGTGAGGGTGCATACCTTCTCTTTGGGCGGAAAACTGATTCGAAACAATCTGAACTTTTATCAGAACGGGGAGCGCATCGATTCTACTTTGAAAGGGATTACCATTCTTGGGGACAAACAGCACGTGGACCATCATACCTTGGTGCACCATGCACAGCCCAATTGCGAGAGCCATCAAGACTACAAAGGAATTTTCGGTGACAGTTCCACAGGGGTGTTCAATGGAAAAATCATTGTGGACAAGATTGCCCAGAAAACGGATGCCTTTCAGCAAAACAACAATATTTTGTTGAGCGATAAATCGACGATCAATTCAAAGCCACAGCTGGAAATCTTTGCGGACGATGTAAAATGTTCGCACGGATGCACCATTGGTCAGTTGGACCAAGAAGCACTCTTTTACCTAAGATCAAGGGGAATCCCGAAAAAAGAAGCCAAAGCTTTGATGATGTACGCTTTTGCCAACAACGTTTTGGAGAGTGTCCGTATTCCCGAGCTTAAGGCGCGAATCAACAAGATTATTGCCAACAAATTGGGAGTTCGTATGGGTTTTGACCTGTAAGCAGAATATTTTTACCTCAACGTTACAATGATAGAGACCACTTTGGACATACCGGCCATTCGAAAGGATTTTCCCATCCTCCAAAGAGAGGTCAATGGGCAGCCTTTGGTGTATTTGGACAATGCAGCAACATCGCAGACACCACAGCAGGTAATTGATGCCATTGTTGATTATTACCAAAGGTACAATGCCAACATCCACCGTGGGGTACATACCTTGTCCCAAGAAGCGACCGATGCTTACGAAGCAGCACGCCAAAAAATCCAAAAGCACTTTAACATAGCCCATCCCTACGAGGTTATTTTAACTTCAGGAACCACGGACAGCATCAATTTGGTTGCCAATGGATTCACTTCATTTTTGAAAGAAGGCGATGAGATTTTGGTATCGGCGATGGAGCACCATTCCAATATTGTGCCATGGCAAATGCTTTGCGAACGCACTGGGGCAGTGCTCAAAGTCATTCCAATGAGTCTGGAGGGCGAGCTGATTATGGATGAGTATCATAATTTGTTGTCAAACAAGACAAAACTGGTCTTCTGTAACCACGTGTCAAATGCCTTGGGAACCATCAATCCAATAAAGGATATCATCGATGCTGCCCACAAAGTGGGAGCCTCGGTTTTGGTGGACGGTGCACAGGCAGCAGCGCACATTAAAGCTGATTTGCAGGCCTTGGATGTTGACTTTTATACCGTTTCCGCCCATAAAATGTGCGGACCTACCGGAGTCGGGATATTGTACGGCAAAGAGGAATGGCTCAAAAAATTACCACCATATCAAGGAGGTGGGGAAATGATCGCTGAGGTGACCTTTGAAAAAACCACCTATGCCGACCTGCCCCATAAATTTGAAGCGGGTACGCCCAACATTTGTGGAGGTATTGCCTTTGGTGCCGCTTTGGATTATATGAACAGCATCGGTTTTGAGGCCATTGACCAGTACGAAGATGAACTTTTGAATTACGCCACGGAACAACTGCTTACCATTGATGGGTTAAAGATCTACGGAACCGCAGCGCACAAAACTTCGGTGATTTCCTTTAACATTGAAGGAATCCATCCCTACGACATTGGGACCATTGTTGACAAGTTGGGCATTGCCGTAAGAACGGGGCACCACTGCGCCCAACCCATTATGGATTTTTACAAGATTCCCGGTACGGTAAGGGCCAGTTTTAGCTTTTACAACACCAAGGATGAAGTGGACAAGTTGGTGGAAGGTGTTAGGCGTGCAAGGAACATGTTGCTGTAGCCAAACCGTTATCATTATCATAAAGACTTGAATGGCAGCCCGCCGAGTTGTACTTTTGAACAAAACCACAGCATGACCATAAAAGAGATACAGGAAGAAATTATAGATGAGTTCTCCATGTTCGACGACTGGATGCAGCGTTACGAATACATGATCGAGCTCGGAAAATCACTTCCTTTGATAGAGGAACAATACAAAACGGATGACAACCTGATCAAAGGTTGCCAAAGCAAAGTTTGGGTGCATGCCGAACTGGATGGGGACAAGTTGGTTTTCACGGCGGATAGCGATGCCATCATCACAAAAGGCATCATTGCCATTTTGGTAAGGGCGTTCAGCAATCAAAAGCCCCAAGATATCATTGATGCGGACACCCAATATATCGATGAGATCGGTCTTAAGGAACATTTGTCGCCAACGCGCGCGAACGGATTGGTAAGTATGATCAAGCAATTGAAATTGTATGCCGTTGCCTATCAAACACAGTTAAAATAACTTAGAATGAGCGAAGAAACTACCATAGATACACAAGAACTGGGCGAGAAAATCGTAAAGGTGCTCAAGACCATTTACGACCCGGAAATTCCTGTGGATATTTACGAACTGGGCTTGATATACGATGTGTTCGTGAACGAAGAATACGAAGTAAAGATCCTGATGACCCTAACATCGCCCAACTGCCCGGTGGCCGAAACCCTGCCAGTGGAAGTAGAGGAGAAGGTAAAGTCCATTGACGTTTTGAAGGATGTGGAGGTGGAAATCACGTTTGACCCGCCTTGGACCCAAGAGCTGATGAGCGAAGAGGCCAAATTGGAACTGGGATTGCTTTAAAATACCCATATAGAATGACCACAAGACAAATCGATAGAATTATTGAAATGGCTTGGGAGGATAGAACTCCATTCGAGGCCATTGAATACCAGTTCGGCCTAAAAGAGAACGATGTTCGCGAAGTGATGCGGAACAGTCTTAAACGGTCTTCTTTTGAGTTGTGGAGAAAACGGGTAAAAGGAAGAAAGACCAAGCATCAAAAAACATCATCGGCGCAAAGATTTAGGTCCCGGAATCAAAAATTGTAAAGGATCCACGCCTTCGCAGGAATGACAACTATGGATAAAGAAATAATAAACAGAGTAGCCCAGAGCAAGTTGATTACCTTCAACCTGGAGGACTATTATCCAAAAGGGGAACGAAGGGTGCTGGACATTAAGGATTGGTTGTACGAAGGCTTTATTTTACGTGAAAAAGAGTTCCGTGCCCACATAGATGCGCACGACTGGTCGGCCTACCAAGATGCTTACGTGGCCTTACAATGTTCTTCGGATGCGATTATCCCGGGTTGGGCCTTTATGTTGATAGCTTCCAAATTGCAGCCCTACGCTAAAAAGGTGGTGCAAGGAAGTTTGGAAAATTTAGAAACGGCACTTTACCAATCCATTTTGGAAAAGCTGGATGTCAGCGACTTGGCGGACAAACCCGTGATCATAAAGGGGTGTTCCAACAAACCTGTTCCAGAAAATGCGTACCTCATGGCCGTGGCCAAGATACAAGAAGTGGCGAAAAGCGTGATGTACGGCGAAGCCTGTTCCTCTGTGCCCTTGTTCAAAAGAAAGAAGTAGTTTTTAGTAGTCAGTAGTCAGTAGTCAGTAGTCAGTAGTCAGTAGTCAGAGGATGGTCGCTGAGCGTAGTCGAAGCGATATTGGTTTCTTGAGATACTTCGATTTGCCCAGTAAGACAGTTCGGTCGCTCAGCGCCCGCCTGCAGGACGCAGAGGAAGCTGAAACCATATGGCCCATCATCGATAATTACCTTGGAAAGTCCATTTGTTCTTTTATGTGCAGAATGCCTTAAAACCTTGATTTAGCTTAAAAAAGCTCAATTTTCTCGATTTTTTGTGGCAAGTTCCCGTTCAACCGCACACAAAAACAGAGTGACTGTTCTGTTATGATCCTTATCGATAAATGGGCAACTTCAACGTATGGTATTGCTCATTACTCATGGGTAATTGTTAACCAAACCCACACGAATTCCACGAATTATCACGAACTTTTTAAAAAGTAGTCAGAGGGCGGAAGTCGGAAGTCCGAAGCTCGGTCGCTGAGCGTAGCCGAAGCAACATGATGCCAAATCGGAAGTCAGAGGTCGGAGGTCGTAAGTCAGACGTCAGAAGTCTGAAGTCAGAAATCAGTGCGCAGTACGCAGTATTGAGTATTGAGAAAATGGTCGCTGAGCGTAGTCGAAGAGACATGATGCCAAATCTGAAGTCTTGGTTCTTGAATCTTTGCTCTTTCATCCTTCGTCCTTTGTCCATCGTCCTTGCTCTTGTGTCTTGGCTCTTGATTCCTCCCAACCCGCCCATTGTTCATTGTAAACTGTTCATTGAACTGACACGAATTCCACGAATTAACACAAACTCTCGATGAAGAAGTCGGAAGTCAGAAATCAGTACGCAGTATTGAGTAATGAGAAAATGGTCGCTGAGCGTAGTCGAAGCGACGTGATGCCAAATCGGAGGTCGGAGGTCGTAAGTCAGACGTCAGAAGTCGTAAGTCAGAAATCAGTACGCAGTATTGAGTATTGAGTAATGAGAAAATGGTCGCTGAGCGTAGCCGAAGCGACATGATGCCAAATCGGAAGTCTTGGTTCTTTTGTCCTTCGTCCATCGTCCATTGTCCTTTGTCTTGCGTCTTGGTTCTTGAATCTTTGCTCTTTCATCCTTCATCCTTCGTCCAATATCCCCCCAAAAGAAAAGCCCCCCGCTTGTACGGAAGGCCTTCTTAACCTATTTAAATTAAAGAAAATAAATTTACTTTACGAAAATGGAAAAACCTTGCTCTGATGCGGTCGCATCAATTTCAAATAATTCATCATTGATCCAATATTTGGGATAATAACCACCTTGCCCATAAAATGATCCCGCAGAATAAACAACCCCATTGAGAACAAATATTGATGTAACAAATGTTTCGCTTTCAGAGGAAAGATCATAAAGCAAACCACCATTTTTATATATCTGTGAATCACCATTGAACCATAGGGAAGTGTAAATATCCTCATTTTCAACAAAAATATCTGTCGCATAAGATGGCGCCGCTCCGGAGACTTTATCGCCATTTACCCAAACAGTGGCCTTATGGTTGGGATAG
Source organism: Flagellimonas oceani (assembly GCF_011068285.1). Classification (NCBI taxonomy): domain Bacteria; kingdom Pseudomonadati; phylum Bacteroidota; class Flavobacteriia; order Flavobacteriales; family Flavobacteriaceae; genus Flagellimonas; species Flagellimonas oceani. Next base: position 3,972,611 of record NZ_CP049616.1, read on the forward strand.
TTTCCTTCGCTACCAACCACATATACCGTTCCATCGCTTACAAAAACCGATTTTGCTTCTGATTCTGTTTGCGAAAGATAGGTTACCTCGCCATCCACCCATTGTTTAGCTCTTAATCCATCATCAATATAATCGGAACCTACCACATATACTTTGTTGTCCTCTATAAAAATAGAATTGATTGTGACCTCCTCATTTTCCGTGGGTAACAGTTCCAATACACCATTTTTCCAAATTGCCCCTTTTGTACCATTATCGGTCGTACCCGCCACATATACCGTTCCATCACTTACAAATATGGATTCCGCTTTGGCGGGAGCGCTAAGTGTAGTGGGCACCCCGTTCTTCCATACCTTGGCCGTGACGGTGGATATCTGGTTCAAGCTTTTTTCCCATCCGGCCACATATACATCATCACCATCCACAAAAATATCGTTGGCATAGCTGTTACTGCTTATCCCGTCCGAAAGCTCATAAAGCACTTCCCCGTTCTTCCATACCTTGGCTACGGTAATATCGTTTTCATTGATCTCACTCCCAGCAATATATATGTTAGGGTTCACCACAATGGCAGAAGAGGCCGAGGCATTGTCCACGGTAACGGTAATGGTGGCCTGTCCCGCTCCAACTGCGGTAACCTTGCCCTCCTGGTCCACGGTGGCCACATCGGTGTTGTCCGAGCTCCAAACGGCCGTGCTCGTTTGCTCCACATCGGCCTCCAGTGCAAATATGGAGAGTTCCCCGGTATCGCCGGTAAACAGTTCCAAGCCTTCCTTGTCCAGTTCCAGTTTGGTCACCGGTCCGTCCACTACGCTTACGGTACAGGTGGCGGTGGTTTCGCCCACATTGGCGGTAATGGTGGCCTCCCCGATTTTCAGGGGCGTGACCAGCCCGTCCGCGTCCACGGTGGCCACGGTCTCGTCGCTGCTGCTCCACGCCACGGTGTTCTCCCCTATATCGGTGGTGACCTCCAACATGGCGGTATAGGCAGGGTAAGGGTACAGGGTAAGGGCACCCTCGTTCAGGGCGATGCTCAACGGTGCATCCTCTTCGGTAACGGTAAAGGTGCCGGTGCTGGTGACGGTCTCCCCGCCCACGGTAACGGTTATCTTGGAGCTTGTGGCGCCTGTCGGTACCTCTACCATGAGCTTGGTGGTGGTGGCGCTGCTCACGCTGGCGGTCACATCGCCGAACTTCACGGTGTTGTTGGCGGGGGTATCGTCAAAATTGGTGCCGTTTATGGTCACTTCCGTGCCCACGGCCCCGGAGGGGGGCGTAAAGCTGGTTATGGTGGGGGAGGTCTCCTCTGGTTTCGGGGCCGGGGTGTCCGGCCCATCGTCCTTTCCACAGGAGAGCACGAACAGGCATACGGACAGGGCCAGTGCGGCCCATCTATTGAATTTTTTCATAATAATCGTTTTTAAAGTTGTCGATTCCAACAAAGTAAGGGCAAACGGGTGTGTTTCAGGGGTGCCAATTGACGGATGCCCCGTTTGAATTGACGGATGGGGGTTTTGGGAGAAGATTGTTGGGTTTTTGGAGGGTCGGAAGTCGGAAGTCGGAGGTCGGAGGTCGGAGGTCAGAAATCAGTACGCAGTACGCAGTATCGAGTAATGGGAAAATGGTCGCTGAGCGGAGTCGAAGCGACATGATGCCAAATCGGAGGTCGGAGGTCGGAGGTAAGAAATCAGTACGCAGTACGCAGTATCGAGTAATGGGAAAATGGTCGCTGAGCGTAGTCGAAGCGACATGATGCCAAATTGGAGGTCGGAAGTCGGAGGTCAGAAGTCAGAAGTCAGAAGCTCGGTCGCTGAGCGTAGTCGAAGCGACATGATGCCAAATCGGATATCTTGGTTCTTTTGTCCTTCACCCTTCATCCTTCATCCTTTGTCCTTCGTCTTGGCTCTTGATTCCACCCAACCCGCCCATTGTTCATTGTTCATTGTAAACCGTTCATTGAACCGACACGAATTCCACGAATTATCACGAACTCTGGATGAAGATTTCAGAAGTCAGAAGCTCGGCCGCTGAGCGTAGTCGAAGCGACATGATGCCAAATCGGAAGTCTTGGTTCTTGAATCTTTGCTCTTTCATCCTTCGTCCATCGTCCATCGTCCATCTTCCTTCGTCTTTTGTCCTTCGTCTTTCGTCCTTTGTCCTTCCTCCAATATCCACCCAAAAGAAAAGCCCCACTAAAGTGGAGCCCTTCATGCTCAATTATAACCAAAAAAAATATAAAAAAGTTACTCGACTACAATAGAGAATGACTTGGCATCTTGTGAGCCGTCCGTAATGGTCATTTCCTCATCATTCTTCCATAATTTTACCTCATTGTTGCTGCCGTTGTAGGCAAATCCCGATGTATACACATTACCGATGTTGGTATAAACTGCATTGGCTTCGGTATAATTTCCGCCATCGGCATACTGGTGCAATACTTCACCATTTTTCCATATTATTGGCGCAATGCCATCATTTCCTGCCACATATACATCATCGCCATCAACAAAAACGGAACGGGCATATCCATTATTGGTTCCATTGGTAAGTTCCTTGGAAAGTACTTCGTTCACCCAGATTTGAGCTACGAACGTACCTACTTTGATCTCGGTGCCCACAGTATGTACATCGGTGCCGTCCCAAAATAGGGAGTAAGCCTCTGCTGGGTTGCTACCATCTGAAAGATCATGTAGTACCTGAAAGTTCTTCCATACTTTGGCAATGTTTAGCTCCCCGTTATTTTCATGTCCGGCAACGTAGATATCGACACCATCAACAAAAATTGACTTGCCATAGGCATTGGTTTCCCCGTTTGTAATGTATTTTAAAAGGTTGCCATTTTTCCAAACCTTTGCTACAAAAAAACCATCTATATTTTCCTCGCCTACGGCGTAAATATCGGACCCTTCAACATATATTCCATTGGCCCGTGCGCCATTGGCACCATTGGTGAGCTTGTAGAGCTCTTCCCCGTTCTTCCACACCATAGCGGTATTGCCGTCGAATCCGGCAGCGTAGATATCCGCCCCAACAACAAAAACGGAGTTTACTTGGGAGTTGTCGGCAGTTGTGCTGAGCGCGGTTTGCGTACCGTTTTTCCAAAGGGTGGCAACATTGTTGGTTCCATTGCTCTCGTACCCTCCAATATAGACATTGGGTACAATGGTGACTTCTGCATTTACGGATTGGCTCCCTACTGTGGCCGTAATAGTGGCATTTCCAGCTCCTACGGCGGTTACTTTGCCATTGGCATCTACCATGGCCACTGCCGGATCACTGGAACTCCAGTTTACGGTCGCTCCCCCATTTCCGCTGGCAACAAGGGTTTCGTCTTCCAAGGTATAAAGTTCCAAAGCCGATTTGTTCAAGGCCAGATCGGGAGTTTCCGCCTCTACGGTGAACACATCTGTACTTTCTGCTGTATCGCCATTGGCGACCACGGATATTTTCCCTGTTTTAGCCCCTACGGGTACTTCTACCTCAATTTTGGTGGTAGTTGCACTGGTTATTTCCGCGGTAACGGTTCCAAACTTGACCGTGTTGTTGATTTCTGTACTTCCAAAGTTTTTACCGTTGATGGTCACAATGGTGCCAACCGTACCGGAAAGCGGGGTAAAATTGGTAATGGAGGGAGCTGGAATCGGTGCAGGTGCATCGTCCTTGCTACAGCCCAGGGCAACCATTAAAATTGATAAAACAAGCGAGGCTTGCAACAATACTCTTTTCATAACATTTTATTTTATGGGATTATTAATTTTCGCAAAGGAAAGTCAAAATCGCCATGCGTATAGGCACCAATTGACGTATGCCCCTTTTGAATTGACGGATGGGGGTTTGGAGTGGATTGATGTGTTTTTGGAGGGTTGGATTGAGGGGGTCAGAGGTCAGAGGCCGGAAGTCGGAAGCTCGGTCGCTGAGCGGAGTCGAAGCGACGTGATGCCAAATCGGAAGTCTTGGTTCTTGAATCTCTGCTCTTTCGCCCTTTGTCCATCGTCCTTTGTCTTTCGTCTTGACTCTTGATTCCACCTAATCCACCTATTGTTCATTGAACCAACACGAATTCCACGAATTATCACGAACTCTGGATGAAGATTTCAGAAGTCAGAAGTCGGAAGCTCGGTCGCTGAGCGTAGTCGAAGCGACATGATGCCAAATCTGAAGTATTGGTTCTTGAATCCACCAGACCCTATCACATTGTTTATTGCTTATTCTCCATTGTTGAAGGATAAAGCGGTGACATTTCTTACTTTTACGGTTCTAAACAGAAAACTCCATACTATGAAAAAATCACTTTTTATTGCTATGTCCTTTTTTGTTGTTTCAATGGCCTCGGCCCAGACAGAAGAGGAACTCAAAGCACAGATTGCCCCAAAAAAGGACTCCATTGCAGCCATACAATCTCGTGTAAATGCTTTACAGGCACAACTGGATGCACTACCGGGCTGGAAGATCGGTGCTTTCGGGACCATCGGTGGAAGCCTGTCCCAGTTCAACAATTGGTTTGCGCAAGGTATTCCCAACAACTCATCCGGTAATATCGGATTTACCGTAAATGCTTTTGCCAATCTTCAAGAAGAAAAATTCTTTTGGAGGAACGCGGCCAATGTAAACCTCGCTTGGGTAAAACTGGATGATAAGGACGACCCAACGGACGATGATAGCTTCCGCCAAGCCACAGATGTATTCAATATTTCATCCTTATATGGTAGAAAATTGAGCGAAAAATTCGCCATTTCGGCCCTTGCAGAATACAGGACCACTATTTTGAGCAACTTTAACGACCCCGGTTATCTGGACCTTGGTGTGGGTGCCACGTGGACCCCGATTCCGGATTTGGTGGTGGTGATGCATCCGCTCAACTACAACTTTGTATTTAGCAGCGAGGATAATATTTTCGAATCTTCCATGGGTGCCAAGATCGTGGCGGATTATACCAAACAAATAGGTGCCGTGAGCTTTAAAAGTAACCTATCCCTGTTCCAAAGTTATAAGAGCAGCGACCTGAGCAACTGGACCTGGACCAACTCCTTCAGCTATAAACTATGGAAAATGATCGGAGTAGGGTTCGATTTTGGTTTGAGGAACAACAAACAAGAGACGCTCAACTATATCGTGAACAATGCTCCGACTCCAAACCCGGATGCCACATTCGATACGATTGACAACGAATTGCAGACCTACTGGACCTTAGGGCTCAGCTATAAGTTCTGATTTAAATATGAAGCATAAAAAAAGCCACCGAAACGGTGGCTTTTTTGTGGGGTGAAAAATGTTTTCTATGTTTTTAAGACCATGGTCTAAGTAGGTTAAGATCGATGAAGATCTGCGTTCGACACTAAAATGACTTAAAAACAATGTGAAAGTAGGCCAAGGGTAGTAATTGCCTAAACTTTTGTTGTGAACTGGCCCAAAATTGTTGTGAAATAAAAAATAAGTGGTTGTTCGTCGAGGAAGTTTGCCCGGATCAATACTCGTCCAAATGTTCCGGGTACAAAAAGTTATTGTACGGGAACCGGGTTACATGGATATCGCGTACCGCATCGTAGACCCGTTTTCTAAACTCGTCCATGTTTTCCTTGTTCAGCGCAGAGATAAAAAGCGCTTTGTCCCCAATTTTATTGAACCACGTTTTTTTCCATTCCTCCAAAGTAAAGTGGGCCGAAGTGCGTTCCGTCACCAGATCATCCTCATCTATTTCCTCCGGACGGTACTGGTCGATTTTATTGAACACCATAATACAGGGCTTGTCCGAACTTTCGATTTCGTCCAAAATTTGGTTGACCGAGTCAATGTGCTCTTCAAAATTTGGGTGGGAAATATCCACCACATGCAGCAAAAGGTCGGCTTCCCTTACCTCGTCCAAAGTACTTTTGAAGCTTTCCACCAATTGTGTGGGCAACTTTCTGATGAATCCTACCGTATCGCTCAACAAAAAGGGCAAGTTGCCCAGTACCACTTTTCTTACCGTGGTATCCAGTGTGGCGAAGAGCTTGTTTTCGGCAAAAACATCACTTTTACTGATCACGTTCATTAAAGTGGACTTCCCTACGTTGGTGTACCCTACCAAAGCCACCCTTACCAAAGAACCGCGGTTGCCCCGCTGCGTCTCCATTTGGCGGTCAATTTTGGCAAGTTTCTTTTTGAGAAGGGCAATCCGGTCGCGAACAATACGTCTATCCGTTTCAATTTCGGTTTCACCCGGTCCACGCATTCCAATACCACCCCGCTGACGCTCCAAGTGTGTCCAAAGGCCGGTCAATCTGGGCAATAAATATTCATATTGCGCCAGCTCCACCTGCGTACGGGCATAGCTTGTTTTGGCACGTTGCGCAAAAATGTCGAGAATAAGGCTGGTCCTGTCCAAAACCTTGCACTTCAACAACTTTTCTATATTGTTCTGTTGTGCCGGGGATAGCTCATCATCAAAAATAACGGAGCCTATCTCGTTTTCCTTTACAAATTGGCGCACCTCTTCCATTTTACCGCTACCGATATAGGTCTTTGGATTGGGCACATCTATGCGTTGTATAAACCTTTTTTCGACCTCCCCACCAGCGGTATAGGTCAAAAATTCAAGTTCATCCAAGTATTCCTTTACCTTGTCCTCATCTTGGTACTGGTTCAATACACCGATCAGTACCGCCTTTTCATATTCTATTGATTTCTTTTCTAGCATCAAATGGGTTTAGAATGCAAATTTACACAATGTTTTGGAAGCTATTTTTGTACTTTGTCCCTTCTATTCGTCAACCCTTATACTTTTTTCATTGCAAAAACAGGAAAACAGATATACCATAGCATTCTACAACCTCGAAAATTTCTTTGATACCATCGACGACCCTTATCTGTTGGATGATGATTTTACACCCAACGGCTTTAAACGGTGGAACAAATCCAAATTTTGGAACAAAACCAATAAGATTTCACGTACCATTTCCAGCATAGGATTGGAGGAGAGCCATCACCCGCCCGTTTTGGTGGGATTGGCCGAAGTGGAGAACAAACGGGTGATAAAAACGTTGTTGAAGGCCAAACAGTTACGGCATATCGACTACGATTTTGTGCATTTTGATTCGCCCGATGAACGTGGGATTGATACGGCGTTGATCTATCATAAAAAGCACTTTGGGGTAATAAGTGCCGAGACTATTCCATTGATGGTGCAGAACACCAATGGGGAGCGCGACCTTACCCGGGATATTTTGTACTTGCACGGCAAGTTGCACCAAGAAGAGGTCCATATTTTTGTAAACCATTGGCCATCCCGAAGGGAGGGAGCCGATATTACCAGCTACAAACGTGTAAAAGCGGCCAAGACCATCCTTGAAAAGATCGAACAGATCGCAGGGGTCGATCCCAACATCATTGTGATGGGCGATTTTAACGACGGGCCCAATTCCCAAAGCATAAAAGCGCTCATGGGTACGGGCCGATTCATCAACCCAATGAAAAAATTGTTATCGCCCGTTACCGGGAGCGCCAATTATAAAAGAACGTGGAGTTTGTTTGACCAAATTTTGCTTTCCCACAGTTTTTTGAACTACGAGGTAGGCACCCACAGTTTTGTGAAGGCCAACATATTTGCCCCCCGTTTTTTAAAGGAATGGAAGGGGCGTTACAAAGGAAACCCCTTTAGAACCTATGCCGGAAATAAATATTTGGGCGGGTATAGCGACCATTTTCCGGTGTACGTGCTCTTGGATGAGCACAAAACATAAAAGTAGGAATAGGCCCACACCACATAAAAGTTAATTTTCACAACAGAAATCGATAAACAGCTATGTATTTCATCGAATAAAGTAGGAATTTTATCGATGAATCCTACATATAAAATTATATTCGTAGTCCAAATCTTACCTTAACTTAACTATGGATTACGGATTTCCTTTAGGGGCCAAGGGAGTGATCTTCACCATTTTACTTTCGCTTGTAAGCGGAGCCTCTATGCTTGCACAATCTGATACTGCCAAAAAACAGATTCGTTCTTCTTACGATCAAGGCAAAATGTCCTCTTTGATTTCCGAAATGGAAATAGAGCATCAGTCCAAACTTAAAAAAATAGGCGAGTTGATAAAATCCAAAGGCGCCAATGCCATGGAGAACAAAACAAACGGTGCGCAAATCGCATTAAAGGACATTGGTACCGATGGAACACCCCTATACTACACCACGCTTAACGACCCAGCATCCAAAACCTCGAGGGCTTACACCCTTTACGATAAGGGCCTATTGAACTTGGGACTTACCGGCACCCGAATGGAAGTGGGCGTATGGGATTCCGGGGTTGCGCTAACATCGCATCAAGAATTTGACAACCGTGCCAAAAATGCCGACAATGCAGTCGAGGTAAGCCTGCATGCCACTTTGGTCACAGGTAACTTGATTTCCGCTGGTGTGGAACCCAATGCCAAAGGTGTTGCCTATGGCGCACAAGCATTGACCCACGATTGGAGCAGGGACAAAATCGAAGTTGCCGAAGCGGCCGCCAACGGCATGCTGTTGAGCAACCATTCCTACGGAATCTTGTCGGACAGGGTGCCGGATTGGTATTTTGGTGCTTACATTAAAGTTACACAGGACTGGGACAAGATCATGTACAACGCCCCATATTATTTAATGGTGACCGCTGCAGGAAATGCCCAAAAATCCAATGATAACGAATCCCCGTTCTACGGTAAAACAGCAGATGGATTTGATCTACTGTTGGGCTTTGCCACCACCAAGAATGGATTGACCATTGCTGGTGCCAATACGGAAATAGGCGGCAATGGCGAACTTATAAAAGCTTCGGTTGCAGGATACAGCAGTTTTGGGCCTATTGACGATGGGCGCATAAAACCCGACCTTGCAGGTGATGGCGGGAATATCCTCTCCACCAGCTCCGCTACCAATAGCAGTTATCAAGTTTCGGCAGGGACCTCTATGGCGGCGCCCGGGGTTACGGGGTCATTGTTATTGTTGCAGCAATACCACGAAGAGCTTTTTGGCAACTATATGAAAGCGTCGACCTTAAAGGGACTTGCGCTTCATACTGCCGACGATGTAGATGCAAAGGGACCCGACTACAAAATGGGCTGGGGAATAATAAATGCCAAATCTGCGGCACAAGTACTTCAAAATAAAGATTATACCACCATGGTTAACGAAGAAACATTGACCGAAGGAGAAACGTACTCCATTACCGTAATGGCCATGGAGAATGAACCGTTGATGGCTTCCATTTCGTGGACCGACCCGGAATCCGAAACCATAAACCGCGGAGACCTGAACAGTACCACGGCCGCCTTGGTGAACGATCTGGATATTAGGATAACCAAGGACGGTGAAACCTATTTGCCTTGGAAGCTGAACCCGGCCAAGGCCACAGATGCCGCCACCAAAGGTGACAACAAAGTTGACCCGTTTGAGCGTGTTGAGGTGGACAATGCAAAAGGCACCTACACCATTACAATCTCACATAAGGGGAGCTTGAAGAACGGTTTTCAGGATTTCTCGTTGATCGTTTCCGGTGCACAGGTATCCAACTGTTCCATTGAGACCCCTTCGGATATGGCCTTGGAAAATTTGACGGGCGGGAGTGCTACCATTTCTTGGAGCGAAGCCAATGAAACCCTGTTCGAGATCCAGTACAAAAGTATTGATGCCGATAATTGGACCAACGAACTGATATGGGAAAACAACTTTGAACTTACCACTTTGGAAGAAGGGAAAATGTACGAGGCCCGTGTACGTGCCATTTGTACCGAAAACGCCGTTTCCGAATTTTCGGAGACCATGGAGTTTGAATTTAACGGCGAGAACACCGTTTTGATTGAAAACACACCCATGTTTGTTCCCCAAGAATTGAACATTTCCATATTCCCGAACCCAGCCGTGGATTATTTGAACGTGGAAGCAGAATTGTCCAAAGATGCCGAGTTCTCCATTGTCACCACTTCTGGCAACGTGATCAAAAAAGGCAAGACCGAAGGTTCCATCAACGTTTCCTCGCTATCCGCTGGATTGTATGTTTTGGTGGTCCAGGATTATGCAGGGATTAAAAGCACCAAGTTTTACAAGAACTAGCACGAAGCACGAAGGAAGATGGACGAAGGGTGAAGGACAAAGGACAAAAGAACCAAGACTTCCGACTTCCGACCTCTGATTTGGCACCATGTCGCTTCGACTACGCTCAGCGACCGAGCTTCCAACTTCCGACTTCCGACTTCTGACTTCTGACCTCCGATTTGGCACCACGTCGCTTCGACTCCGCTCAGCGACCATTTTCTCAATACTCAATACTGCTTACTGCGTACTGACTTCTGACTTCCGATTTGGCATCATGTCGCTTCGACTCCGCTCAGCGACCGAGCTTCCGACCTCCGACTTCCGACTTCTGACTTCTGACCTCCGATTTGGCACCATGTCGCTTCGACTCCGCTCAGCGACCGAGCTTCTGACTTCCGACCTCCGATTTGGCATCACGTCGCTTCGACTCCGCTCAGCGACCGAGCTTCCGACTTCCGACTTCTGACTTCTGACTTCCGACCTCCGACCTCTGATAGCTGAGCCCACCCCGTTTTCCCACTTCTCAATACTAAAATTCCACCTCTCCTGAACCCAAAACCCCCATCCGTCAATTCAAACGGGGCATCCGTCAATTGGCACCCCTGAAACACACCCGTTTGCCCTTACTTTGTTGGAATTAGTAACTTTAAATGTAATTGTAATGAAAAAATTCAGTACATGGGCCGCACTGGCCCTGTCCGTATGTCTGTTCGTGCTCTCCTGTGGCAAGGACGATGGGCCGGACACCCCCAAGACCGGGGACGCCCCCACCATAACCAGCTTTACGCCCACCTCCGGGGCCGTGGGCACGGAAGTGACCATAAACGGCACCAATTTTGACGATACCTCCGCCAACAACACCGTAAAGTTCGGCGATGTGGCCGCCAGCGTGAGCAGCGCCACCGCCACCAAGCTCATGGTAGAGGTGCCAACAGGCGCCACAAGCTCCAAGATAACCGTTACCGTGGACGGTGAGATCGCCACCAGCACCGGCACCTTTACCGTTACCGAAGAGGATGCACCGTTGAGCATCGCCCTGAACGAGGATGCCCTTACCCTGTACCCTTACCCTGCCTATACCGCCATGTTGGAGGTCACCACCGCTATCGGGGAGGACACCGTGGCGTGGAGCAGCAGCGACGAGACCGTGGCCACCGTGGACGCGGACGGGCTGGTCACGCCCCTGAAAATCGGGGAAACGACCATTACCGCCAATGTGGGCGGAACCACCGCCACCTGTACCGTAAGCGTAGTGGACGGACCGGTGACCAAACTGGAACTGGACAAGGAAGGCTTGGAACTGTTTACCGGCGATACCGGGGAACTCTCCATATTTGCACTGGAGGCCGATGTGGAGCAAACAAGCGCCCCCGTTTGGAGCTCGGACAACACCGATGTGGCCACCGTGGGCCAGGAGGGCAACGTTACCGCCGTTGGAGCGGGACAGGCCACCATTACCGTTACCGTGGACAATGCAAGCGCGACCTCTACCATTGTGGTACAGCCGAACGTTTATGTGGCAGGGCGGGATAACAACCAACCTGTTTTGTGGATAAACGGGGAAAAGACCGTCCTCTCCGAAGAAAACGGTTATGCAAGATCTGTTTATGTGGACGGGGACGATGTATATGTGGCCGGCCAATTGAACAAACACCCTGCCCTATGGAAGAACGGGGAGGTGACCCTGCTTGCGGAGAACTCGGAAGCTGTAGAAAACGAGGCCACTTCTGTTTATGTTGACAATGGCGTGGTCTATGTTGCGGGCCAGGAAAGGAGAAATAGTAGTTTTGCACCTTTATTATGGGTGGATGGTACAGAGCAGGTTCTTCCTTTTTTAGAGGGCGGTATAATTGACCCACAAGACGGATTACTAGGATCTGTTTATGTGAAAGAAGGCAAAATTTATGTGGCAGGAACGCAAACCACTGGTTTTGCACAGGCTTACGCCGCAACACTTTGGGAAAACGGGCTGCAGGTGCCATTGGAGGACGTATCTTTTGAGTTTAATGTTGTTAGTTATGCATATTCAGTTTTTGTAGACGACAATAGCGATGTTTTTGTAGCAGGAAAGGGACAGGATGAAGGTGCTGTTTATTGGAAAAATGGAGCTAAGAATGTATTAAGTGGTGTACTTAGCAGCAGAGCCAAATCTGTATATGTAAGTAATGGAAATGTTTATTGTTCAGGATTTTTGAACGCTAAGCCCGCACTGTGGACCAACAACCAAGTAGAATTTCTTTCCGATGATGGTGGAAGTGCAGAAGAAGTTTTTGTAGATAACGATGTTGTATATGTAGCAGGAGAAGTGTCAGATTTTGCCACCTTGTGGATAGACGGCGAACCTATGGAACTGCCCTCAGAAGCCTCTTCTTATGCCCATTCCGTATTTGTAAAATAGGATAGTATTTATTTTAATGGTTAATTATTGAAAGGCCTTCCGTGCAAGCGGGGGGCTTTTCTTTTTTGGTAGATATTGGATAAAGGACGAAAAACAAAGGACAAAGGGTGAAGGACAAAAGAACCAAGACTTCCGATTTGGCATCATGTCGCTTCGACTACCTGCCCGTCCGGCAGGCGGGCGCTCAGCGACCATTTTCTCATTACTCAATACTCAATACTGCGTACTGATTTCTGACCTCCGACCTCTGACTTCCGATTTGGCATCACGTCGCTTCGAATACGCTCAGCGACCATTTCCTCAATACTCAATACTGCGTACTGATTTCTGATTTCTGACTTCAGACCTCCGATTTGGCATCATGTCGCTTCGACTAAGCTCAGCGGCCGAGCTTCTGACTTCTGAAATCTTCATCCAGAGTTCGTGATAATTCGTGGAATTCGTGTCAGTTCAATGAACGGTTTACAATGAACAATGAACAATGAACAATGGGCGGGTTGGGTGGAATCAAGAGCCAAGACGCAAGACAAAGGACGAAGGACGAAGGACAAAAGAGCAAAGATTCAAGAACCAAGATATCCGATTTGGCATCATGTCGCTTCGGCTACGCTCAGCGACCATTTTCTCAATACTCAATACTGCGTACTGATTTCTGACCTCTGACTTCCGGTTTGGCATCATGTCGCTTCGACTCCGCTCAGCGACCATTTTCTCATTACTCAATACTGCGTACTGCGTACTGATTTCTGACTTCTGACCTCCGACTTCTGACTTCCGACTTCTGACCTCCGACTTCTGACTTCCGACTTCTGACTTCTAAAATCAAACCTTTTTAATTTCATCATCCGTCAAAAGTTCCTCGTTGCGCAGTCGCAAGAAAACTTGTGCGGTGGTCACCACATCCAGTTCGCAATAGGTGATGATGCGGTCAATATCATTTTCCTTGTAGAATACATCCTTTACCATGCTGCCGTCCATATCTTCTTTGGGAGAGGGGATTCCCAATACATACGACAGCAGTTTTAAGGAGGTGTAATGTTTATAGTCACCGAATTTCCAAAGCTCCATCGTGTCCAAATGGGGGACTTCCCATGGCTTTTTTCCGAACAAATCGAGTTTATAGGGCAGATTGATGCCGTTTATGATCATTCTGCGGGCGATATACGGAAAATCGAACTCCTTGCCGTTGTGCGCGCACAAAAGGTGCTTGGTTTGGCTAAAATGGTCTTGCAGGAGTTGTTTGAACTGCTTTAGGATTTGGGTTTCATCACCTTGAAAGGAGGTCACCCTAAAATTTCGGTGTTCGCCCTTATGGACAAAATAGCCCACGGAGATACATACAATTTTACCGAATTCGGCCCAAATGCCGGCGCGGTCGTAAAATTCTTCCGGGGTGAACTCGTCTTTGCGCTGGTACTGCGTTTTCTGTTCCCATAAAAGTTGGGCGGTTTCGTCCAGATCGGAGAAATTTTCGTGTTGGGGTACGGTCTCGATATCCAAAAAAAGGATATGCTCCAGGTTAAGTTTATAAAGCATGGCAAAAAATTAAAAAAGAGTCGTCTGCTTGGCAGGACTCTCGTGTTCCAATAACCATTTTTTTCTATGCAGTCCACCTGCATAGCCTGTGAGGTCTCCGTTGGTTCCAATTACACGATGACAGGGAACCACAATCCAAAGTGGATTTTTGCCATTGGCCGAGGCTACTGCACGAATGGCCTTTACGTCACCGAGTTGTTTGGAAAGTTCCAAATAAGAAATGGTTTTTCCAAAGGGAATTTTTAAAAGCGCATCCCAAACTTTTTTCTGAAAATCGGTTCCGGACGGATTCAATTTAAGGTTAAATACCGTTCGGTCTCCATTAAAATATTCTTCAAACTGCTTTGCAGCATCCTTTAAAACATCAGGAATTGTACCGTTTGGTTTATTGTCTTCCAAAACGGTTACGGAAGATAGTCCAAGCGTATCTCCTTTCAACTCTGCTGTTCCGATAGGTGTCTGTACGTAAGCAGTTTCCATCACTCTATTTCATTATCATCTTCAATAATCCCCAAACGCTTTGCGCGTGCGCTCCAGTTCTTTCGGGCAAGCTTTTGGAGGTCTTCCACGTTGTCACTTTCGTCCATGATCTCGAATCCGAGCAAGGTTTCTATCACGTCTTCCATGGTCACCAGCCCGCTTACCGAACCGTACTCGTCGACCACCAAAGAAATGTGTTCCCGCTTCTGCACAAATTTTTTGAAAAGTTCATTGATGGATTTGCTTCGGTTGGTCACCAACAATTCCCTGCGGATGGTGGCCAAGGTTTCACTTCCCTTTTTGTTGATGATGGCCTCTAGCATTTCATCTTTTAAAACAAAGCCGGTAATGTTGTCCATACGATCTTTGTACAAGGGGATTCTGGAAAACCGCAGTGGTCGGTTTTTTTCAAAAAACACCTTTATCGGCGTGTCTTCTGAGGCAACTTTCATTACCGTTCTTGGGGTCATTACGTCCCGCGCCAGGATTTCATCAAAATAAAGCAGGTTTTTGATCATCTTGGATTCCGATTCCTTGAAAACACCTTCTTCGTGGGCGATTTCCGTCATCGCACTAAAATCTTCCCGGCTCAATACGCTGCCGTGCTCTCCTTTGGCACCGACCAGTTTGGTGAAGAGCTGCAACAACCACAACAGCCCCGTCCATTTTAGGATGAACACCATAATGGTGAGCGCTTTGCTGGTAAAGTTGGCCAGTTGCTTCCAAAAAGTGGCGCCAATGGTCTTGGGAATGATTTCGGAGGCCACCAAGATCAGTATCGTCATTAGGGTGGATACAATGCCCACCATCAAATCTTCGGTCAGTGAAAATCCAAAAATGGTTCGCTCCGTGGTTCCATACATTTCAGCATAAGCAACTTTTGCCTGTACCCCTACCAAAATGGCACCCACGGTATGGGCAACGGTGTTGAGGGTAAGGATGGCAATGAGCGGTTTGTCCACATCTTTTTTAAGGGTTTCCAATGTGGCGGCATACTCTTTTCCCTCCTGCTTTTTCACATTGATGAAGGTTGGGGTGATACTCAAGAGCACCGCCTCCAAAATGGAGCATAAAAAGGAAAAGAAAATAGAAATAAGGGCGTAAAAAATCAGTAGTCCCATAAATGGTTATTGCTTGAGTACCAAGATAGGGAATAGGAATTAATTTTGAATGTTTAATCCCGCCGCTTTATAAAAAACATCTTGAAGTGCGGTTCGGATATTTAAATCATACAATTGGCGGTGGCTTCTGGACGGGTATACCCGGTTGGATAGAAAAATAAAGGTCAGCCTGTTTTCAGGGTCGGCCCAAACAAAGGTTCCCGTGAAACCGGAATGTCCAAAACTTTTGGGACTTGCCAAAGGGGAGGGGTAGGCTTCTTCCAAAGGAAGCTTGGCGTTATCGAGCAAGGGTTTGTCAAATCCCAATCCACGGCGGTTTTCGTTTTCGGGATACTGTACTTCGGTAAATTCTTTCACGGTTTCGGCAGCAATCAGCTGTTTGCCGTCCACCTTGCCATAATTTTGATAAAAGAGCATCAATTTGGCCAAATCATCCGCCGTACCGAACAATCCCGCGTTGCCGGAAACACCTCCTTTGAGCGATGCATTTTCGTCGTGCACCCAACCTTTTACCAAGGTTTTTCGGAAGAGTGAATCCATTTCGGTGGGGACGATGGCGTTCACGTAGTTGTTTTCTTTGGGCAGATAGCCCAAGGTGTGACATCCCAAAGGCTGATAGAAATTTTCATCCAAATATCTTTGATAATCGGTTCCTGTGAGCTGTTCTATCAAACTTGGAAAGATGAGAAACGTGAGCCCTGAATACTTGTATTTCTTTTCATCCGAAACCTTGGAGCGGTTGATGATACGGTTCATCTTTCGCTCGAACCGATTGTTGATGTAGAGCCCATCATACACTTGCCCTTGAAATCTTTTACCGGATGAACGGTGCACAAACCTTCTTTTAATTTGGCCATTCTTCCGAAACACTTTCTGTAAAAACACAATGTAGGGAACCAAACCTGCCTGATGCGCCAAAATTTCCCGAAGCGTGAGGTCTTTTTTGTCTTTTCGGTGCCGCCAAGGCTTCCAATAGGTGCTGAAAGGTTGATTCAAATCCAGTTTTCCTTCGTCCACCAATTTCATTAAGGCGGGCAACGGCCCAGAAATTTTGGTGACGGAGGCCAAATCGTACAGGTCGTTCAAAGCCACGGGTTGAATGCTGTCGTAGGTGTGGAAACCGTAGGCTTTATGAAAAATGACAGTATCGTTTTTGGCCACCAAGAGTTGTGCCCCGGGAAAAGCCAAGCTATCGATGCCCATTTCCATAATGGAATCCACCTTTTTATTGATGAAAGCTTCATCGAAACCCAATTTTGAGGGCAAGGCGTGGATTAGTTCGCGTTGCGCAAATGCAGAGGGCATCACTAAAGTGATGAAGAGGAACGAAGCCACCAGTTTTTTCATTTGGTCGAGGTTTTAGCCCAAAGTTCGAATAAAATCCTTTGCAAAATAACTGGCAATAATGTCGGCACCGGCCCTTTTAATGGCCGTAAGCTGTTCCAACATCACGGCGTCGTGGTCCAACCAGCCTTTTTCCGCGGCGGCTTTTACCATCGCATACTCTCCGGAAACCTGGTACACGGCAACCGGAACTTCTACTTCGTTTTTGATTTCCCGAACAATGTCCAAATAGCACAAACCCGGTTTTACCATCACGATATCCGCACCTTCGTCAATATCCATTTGGGTTTCCTTGATGGCTTCATACCGATTGGCATAATCCATTTGATAGGTTTTTTTATCCTTGGGCACATTGGCGATATCCACGGGAGCGGAATCCAAAGCATCCCGGAACGGACCATAAAAGGCGCTGGCATACTTGGCGGAATAGGCCATAATCCCCGTGTTGAGGAAGCCTTCATCTTCCAAGGCTTCACGAATCGTAAGGATTCTGCCGTCCATCATATCACTGGGGGCCACAAAATCGGCCCCTGCCTTGGCGTGGGACACGCTCATTTCCGCTAGCAATTCAGCCGTTTCATCGTTCAAGATTTGTCCTTCGGCTACAATGCCATCGTGTCCGTAGGAAGAAAACGGGTCCAAGGCAACATCGGTCATAACCAACATCTGCGGACAGGCATTTTTCACGGTTTTTATGGCACGTTGCATCAAACCATTGGGGTTGAGCGCTTCGGTTCCTTTGTTATCCTTCAGTTTATCATCGACCTTTACAAAAAGAAGGACGGAGCACAAGCCCATTTTCCAAAGTTCCTTCACTTCTTTCTCCAAATTGTCCAAACTCAGCCTAAAATAGTTGGGCATAGAAGGTATTTCTTCCTTGATTCCCTTGCCTTCGGTCACGAACAAGGGCACCAAAAAGTCATCGGGTGATAATGTGGTTTCCCGAACCAATCTTCTAATGGATTCGGATGCGCGAAGTCTTCTGTTTCTTATGAGTGGGTACATATATTTAGTTTTAAGCTGTAAGCCTTAAGCTTCAAGCTGTTTCGTTTAAGTTTTAGTGATGTGCTGATTCATATATCGATCTCGCCAGTTAAATAAAGCACGGCCTTACCCGAAATTTTAACGCGCTCGCCCAAATATTCGCAGACCAAGTCACCTCCTCGTTGGGAAAGTTGTTTGGCCGTCATTTTGGTTTTGTCCAAAACTTCTGCCCAATATGGCGATAATGAAGTGTGGGCGGAACCGGTCACTGGGTCTTCGGGAATGCCGCAAGCGGGAGCAAAAAAACGGGAAACAAAATCCACTTCGTCCCCTGGTGCGGTTACGATAACGCCACGAACATCCAATTTTCCAAGCAAATGATGGTTGGGTTCAATGGCTTCAATTTCCTTTTGTGATTGATACACCATCATATAATCCGTTTTGCCCTTCAGGGTTTTTATGGGGGCTTGCCCGATGGCCGTGTCCAACTCTTCAATATTTTGAATGGCAATCAGATTATCAGTTGGAAAATCCAAAGTCAACCAACCATTGTCCGCCTTGTTCACGGTGAGGTTTCCACTTCGGCTTGAATAAAACTGAATGGTATTTTTTTCAAACTCATAAAAATGAAAGAGCACAAAAGCAGTTGCCAGTGTCGCGTGTCCGCAAAGGTCCACTTCCACTTCGGGGGTAAACCAGCGAATTTCATATTGCCTGTCTTTTTTGACGGCAAAGGCGGTTTCTGCCAAGTTGTTCTCCTGCGCGATTTTTTGCATCAATTCTGGGCTCAACCACGAATCCAAAATACAGACCGCGGCCGGATTTCCGCCGAATGTCTGGCTGGTAAATGCATCTATTTGATAAATTTTCTGTCTCATAGGCTTGGTTTCAAGGCAAAGCTACGGATTAAACCCAATTTTTTGGATTTTGCAGCACTGCTATCAACTGCTCTTCCTCACTTCCTTTTTCTGGATGATGGTCATATCGCCATTGTACGTGCGGAGGCAGACTCATCAAAATACTTTCAATACGGCCGTTGGTTTTTAGGCCGAACAGGGTGCCTTTATCGTGCACTAAATTAAATTCCACATAACGGCCCCGCCTAATTTCTTGCCAGTCGCGCTGTTCTTTGGAGTAGGGAAGGTCCTTTCTTTTCTCGACAATAGGTGCGTAGGCATCCAAAAAACTGTCACCGACCTCGGTCACAAAATTGTACCAATCTTCCATATTGGTCTCTTCGGTTGCCTTGCAATAATCAAAGAACAATCCACCGATACCACGGGCTTCGTTGCGATGGGCGTTCCAGAAGTATTCGTCGCACTTCGTTTTATATGTTGGATAAAATTCAGAATTGTGTGCATCACAAGCTTTTTTGCAGACCGTATGAAAGTGGGCTGCATCCTCATCGAACAAATAGTAGGGGGTGAGGTCCTGACCGCCGCCAAACCATTGATCTACGATGTTGCCTTGTTTATCGTACATCTCAAAATAGCGCCAATTGGCGTGCACAGTTGGAACCATTGGACTTTTAGGGTGAATCACCAAACTGAGGCCACAGGCAAAGAAATCCACATCTTCCACTCCAAAGTAGTTCTGCATACTTTTGGGTAGGGGACCGTGAACTTTGGAAATATTGACACCACCTTTTTCAAAAACAGTCCCATTTTCAATGACACGTGTTCTGCCACCGCCACCTTCTTCACGTTCCCAAAAATCTTGTTGAAACTTGGCGGTTCCGTCCATTTCTTCCAGTTTTGAAGTAATGCTGTCCTGTAATTGTTGAATGTATGCGTAAAATTTATCTTTCATTGTTCCAAAATATGTACCATTCGGTTTTTGTATTCAGAAAGTATGCTGTTCTCATCAATTTTGATGGATTCCAAAGCCATTTGCTTCAATAGTTCAATGACTTCTTGTTCTGATTTATCTGTATTTTGTTCAAAAATGAAGCGCCCCACTTCGTTATTGTGCAAATCCATTTCCCTTGGCAATTTTTTGTTCGGAAATGAATCCTCGTGCCAATCGGTGACTTTTTTGGCCCACGCCAAAACGGTTTCCTTATTTTGCTGCCATTTAAAACACCGTTTGGCAATCAAATAATTCCAAAAGGCGTGTCTAAAAGCATTGGCAGGGCCATTTTTATGATGCAGTTTCCCATAGTTTTTGGTCGATATGGCGATGCAATCCTTTGTGGCTTTAATGGTCGGCCATATAAAGTGAGGACGGCTCAGTCCTATAAAAATAACTTTCAGTATATTTTTAAAATCAACCCGTTTCAGTACTGCAAAAAGGTTCACTCTTGATACTCTTTTACCGCATCAATAAATGCTTTGGCGTGCTCTACGGGAATATGTGGCAAAATACCGTGACCCAAGTTTACAATATATTTATCCTTGCCAAAATCACGAATCATTTGCGTGACCATTTCCTTGATGGTTGATGGGGGCGAAAGCAAGCGAGCAGGATCAAAATTACCTTGAAGGGTAACATTGCCACCTGTCAAGTACCTTGCATTTTGAGCGGAGCACGTCCAATCCACACCTACGGCCGAAGCCCCGGAGTTGGCCATTTCTTTCAAGGCAAACCAGCATCCTTTTCCAAAAACGATTACAGGCGCTTCATCTTTCAATGCATCCACGATTTGCTGAATGTATTTCCAAGAAAACTCTTGATAATCCTGAGGCGAAAGCATCCCGCCCCACGAGTCAAATACTTGAACGGCATTGACACCCGCCTCGACCTTTGCTTTTAGGTACGCGATGGTGGTATCCGTGATTTTTTGAAGCAATTCGTGTGCAGCTTCCGGTTGAGTAAAGCAAAACCCTCTGGCCTTGTCAAAACTCTTGCTTCCCTGGCCTTCGACGCAATAACAAAGCAATGTCCACGGAGAACCTGCAAATCCGATCAAGGGAACTTCATCATTCAATTTTTCCTTGGTCATTGTAATGGCATCCATCACATAGCCCAAAGTGTCCTGGATATCGGGCACGATTACTTTGTCCAAATCAGCTTGCGAGCGGATAGGGTTGGGGAGATAAGGTCCAAAATTCGGTTTCATCTGCACTTCGATGTCCATAGCCTGGGGAATCACCAAAATATCGCTGAACAAAATCGCGGCATCCATTCCATATCGGCGAATGGGCTGTACGGTAATTTCCGAAGCCAATTCTGGGGTCTGGCAACGGGTAAAGAAATCGTATTTTTTACGGAGTTCCATAAACTCGGGCAAATAACGCCCTGCCTGTCGCATCATCCACACGGGCGGACGTTCGACGGTTTCGCCTTTCAAAGCTTTTAGGAACAAGTCGTTTTTTATCATAGATTTTAATTTGTCATTCCTGAGAAGGCAGGAATCTTTTAATTGTTTTTTCGATGTTGAAAGGTGCTTCGACTCCGCTCAGCATCCGTTTGTATTGATAACTCTTTAATCGCCTGCACCAACACATTTTCCACAGTCGGTTTGTTGGCAATGATTATATTTTTTGAATGTTTTTGAGCTTCAGCAGCTGTGGTCTCTCCGATACAGAACAAGATGCCGTTCCCTAATGAGTTTTCCAAAAGATAACTTCGGATGCCACTTGGACTAAAGAACAGAACACCATCAAAATCCCTTTGAAACGCCTTTGGATTTAAATGGGTTCGGTAAACTTCCAATTCTTTATACTGAACGTTATTTTTCGCTAAAGTATCAGGGAGTTCATCCCTTCTCTTGTTGCCGCAAAGAAATATAAAAGACTCATTTTGATGGTCTTTCACAAGAATTTTGGCCAATTCTGATGCGTTTTGAACCATTTCAACCACTTTTGCGCCATTTTCTTCCAAAAGTGCTTTTGTTTTTTCACCCACACAGTAGGCGCGGAAATTTGATTTCTCGTGACCCTCGGATTGATTCAAAAATACCTTAACGGCATTCTTACTTGTGAAAATATAGTTGTTGTAAGTGAACGGGATTTTTACATCCAACAGCTCAATTTTTAGGGCATCGTACTCCACCAATCCCAAACCAGAATTTAGAAAAAGCTCCTTTTGGGACGGACTCAACATTTTAGTGGACAGTACTGTTTTCATTTCTGATTTCTTGCATCAATTTGTCGCCTCCTTTTTGCAACACTTCTTGGGCGCTTGCTTTTCCTAGGTTTTTGGCATCCGATAGCTTTGCTTCTTTTTTGATTTCGATTTTCTGCTTTCCATCCAAAGAGAAAACAACACCTTCAAAATAAACCATATGGTCTTTTATTTGCGCCAAAGCGCCAATCGGAGCAGTACAGCCACCTTCCAAAGTGCGCAAGAATTCACGCTCAATAGTAGTACTGATTTCAGTTTCGGAATGGTTGAGTTTGTCCAATGCTTCTTTGGTGAAATCGTCCTCTTCCTTGGCCACGACCAACATCGCACCTTGCGCTGGGGCGGGAATCATCCAATCCAATTGAATGGCATCTTTGGGCAATAGTTTGATGCGTTCCAATCCGGCCTGTGCAAAAATGGCGCCTTGCCAATCGTTTTCAATGAGTTTTAGGAGCCTGGTGTTTACATTTCCCCTAAGATCAACCACTTTGTGGTTGGGATATTTGTTCAGCCACTGGGCTTTTCGGCGCAAACTGCCTGTGGCAATGGTGGCAGGTTGGTCGTTTTCCAAAAAATTGGACCCTTTGTGAACCAAAATATCGTAGGTCATCGCGCGCTCCAAAACCGCAACTTGTACTATTCCTTTCGGCAGCTTGGTGGGCACATCTTTCATAGAGTGTACCGCAATGTCAATGTCTCCTTTGAGCAGGGCAACATCCAAGGTCTTGGTAAAAATGCCCGTAACGCCCAACTCGTAAAGTGGCTTGTCCAATACTTGGTCTCCCAAAGATTTGGTCGGCACCAAAATGGTGTCGTACCCAAGTGCTTCCAGCTTTTGTTGCACGGTGGTGGCTTGCCACAGCGCCAATTCGCTGTCGCGGGTTCCAATGCGGATTATTTTGCTCATTTGGAGTGGAGTTCTAGCTGAAATACTTTCTGGATCAGTTCCAGACTGTCATCGGTATCCACCTCGTTGCTCTTTAAGTGGTTGGCAAACTGTTTGGTGATTTTTTGGATGATCCGGTCGGAGATAATTTCTGCCTGAAGTTGGTCGAATCCTTCAATTTTTTTGGTCTGAAAATCGATTTCCTCGGTTTTCATCGTGTTCAGTTTGTCCTTGAGTGCATTGATCACAGGGGCAAACTTGCGGGTTTCCAGCCATTTCAGGAAATCCTTTTTTACTTTTTCTATGATAGCCTCCGCTTTGGGAACGTATTCTTTTCGTTTGGTCAAGGTCTCGTCGGTAATCTGCGAGAGTTGATCTAGATGCACCAAGGTCACATTGTCCAGTTCCTTCACATCGTCCGATACATTTTTAGGTACCGAAAGGTCCAACACCAACAAGGGTTTTTTGGGATAGATGAGTGCTTTGGAAACGGTGGGCAATTGGGCACCCGTGGCGACTACAAGAATATCAGCTTTGCGTATCTCGGTTTGCAGATCCCCATAATCCTTTACGGTCAAATGAAATTTGCCCGCAATGTCCTCCGCCTTTTCCCGAGTTCGGTTGATCAATGTAATGTGGGAATTATTGGAATGCTTCACCAGGTTTTCACAGGTATTTCTTCCAATTTTCCCCGTTCCGAACAAGAGGATGTTCTTGTTGGAGATGTCGTCTACATTGTCCAAAATATATTTTACCGAAGCAAAAGCTACGGATGTGGCACCAGAAGATATTTCCGTTTCGTTTTTGATGCGCTTGCTGGCCTGAATCACGGCATTGCACAAACGTTCCAAGAACGGATTGGCCATTTCTTGCTTTTTGGAGCGATAAAAGCCTTGTTTTATTTGGCTGATGATTTCAAAATCGCCCAAAATCTGACTGTCAAGACCAGTTCCCACTTTGAACATATGCGAAATGGCATCGTGGTTTTTGTACACGTAGGCCACTTCCTGAAACTCTTCAACCGTTCCGTGGGTCTCGTCACAAAGCAACTTGATGAGCTGGTAGGGATGTTGCGCAAAACCGTAGAGTTCGGTACGGTTACAAGTAGAGATGGCCAGAAGACCATCAATTCCGATTTCCTTGGCCTTGCCCAAAATATGGTCAATGGCAGGAACATCCAGACTGAACTTTCCTCTAACCTCTGCATCCGCCTTCTTGTAACTCAAACCAACGGCATAGAAGGAATTATGTTTTGAAATATGGTAGTCCCTCATAAAGGATATAAATCGCAGCACAAAAATAACAGGCTTGTAGATCAAAAAATAACGCTAGCGGCACTATAAATAACTGCAAGTGTTATTTTATGGTTTATTTTTCTTAAAATTGGGGTGAAGCATTGTTATTATTGATAAATTTGATGATGAACAATACAATTTAGAGCGATTCTAAATTAACTAAAACGCAAAATCAGATTGAAAACCAATATGAAAAATATCGCTAGCGGTTCTTATGACGAAATTTTGGTCGAGGACGGGATTTATATACTTAAAATTCAAAACGATGCCAAAGAACCTAAACTTATTGAACGTGATATTGACAGCTCTTACATTCAATTTCACTTTTGTTTAAAAGGAAAGTCCAAGTTTAATTTTAACGAGGGAAACTATTATTTGGAGGTCAATGAAGAAAACTCCTTGTTGCTCTACAATACCCAAAAAGATTTGCCTCTGGACTTGGTAGTTTCACCGGGTTCTTGGTTGGTATCCGTAGTGATGACCATCAGAAAGTTTCATTCCCTGTTTTCGGATGAAGCTGATTATATCCCTTTTTTAAGTGATGATAACAAGGAAAAGAAATATTACTCACAGGAAATGGTGTCGCCGGCAACTGCCGTTGTGTTGAGCCAGTTGATGAATTTCAACCTGCATCCATCCGTCAAAAAACTGTATTTAAAAGGCAAGGTCTACGAATTGATCTCGCTCTATTTCAACAAAACCGAGGATGCCGATTTGGAACAATGCCCCTATTTGGCCGATGAGGACAATGTGCGTCGTATCCGTATGGCCAAGGAGATCATGATTTCCCGAATGGCCGAGCCGCCAACATTGGCCGAACTGTCTCAAGAAGTGGGGTTGAGCCTTAAAAAGTTGAAAGAAGGCTTCAAACAGATCTACGGAGACTCCGTATTTGGTTTTTTGTTCGATTATAAAATGGAATATGCCCGCAAAATGTTGGAAACCGGGAAGCACAATGTCAACGAAGTAGGACTAAAGGTCGGGTACAGTACTGCAAGTCATTTTATAGCCTCTTTTAAAAAGAAGTTCGGCACAACACCCAAAAAATACTTAACTTCCAACGTCTAAACAAACAACAAATGAGAATCTTCACATTATCCCTGCTTGCCTTTTGTTTTATGTTTCAAATGGCTGCGCAAGACACACCTACAACCGAATCGGAAGCTAAAAAAATGCCCGAGTTGGTACTGATATTTACAAAAACCAAGGGTTGGAGGCATAAGTCCATAGAAAAAGGAGTGCAGACCTTAAGAGAACTTGGTAGGCAAAACGGCTTTATCGCTTTACAAACGGAATCAGGGGAGGATTTTACAGCATCAAACCTTAAAAATTACAAACTTGTTGTGTTTTTAAGCACCACGTTGGATGTGTTGAACGACGCACAGCAACGTGCATTTGAATCGTACATAAAAGGAGGAGGTGCTTTTTTGGGCATTCATGCCGCATCGGATACCGAATTTGATTGGCCTTGGTACGGTAAGTTGGTCGGGGGTTATTTTGTGAGCCATCCCAACGACCCCAACGTCCGGCAGGCAAAAATTGATGTGGTGAGCAAGGCGCATCCGTCCACGGAGCACTTACAGGATTCCTGGACTAGAACCGATGAGTGGTACAACTTTAAGGATTTAAATCCGGACGTTACTGTTTTGCTCAATTTGGATGAGACCACTTACGAAGGCGGAACCAACGGCTCCAATCACCCCATAGCTTGGTATCACGAGTTTGATGGTGGAAGGGCTTTTTACACCGGAGGAGGCCATACCGAAGAGTCCTATGACGAACCCATGTTCCGTCAACACCTTTTGGGAGCGATTGAATGGTGCCTAAAGCGAAAGTAAGGTCGGTCTTGCCACTATGATTCCAATATTGCTCTTGATGTTTTTCAGGTAATCCGCCAAAGGCAATTCTGAGATTTCCACTTCGCCATTTTTGCTTGAAGCGTGCAATAAATGCAATCTTCCATCAGGTTGATGGATGGCGATTCCCGTATGGGTCACGTCCAATCCTTTTATGGAGGTGGCCAAGGCAAGAATGTCTCCCGATTTGATGAGGTGCTCCTTGTCTTCAATTTGATCCTGTGGCAAATAGCAAAGCTTTTCTTTGGCAATTTCTTTTTCCACCGCCAACATGGACTCAAAATTTTCATCACTGGCCAAAAATGGATACAGATTGCGGTGCGTCCCCATAAAATTGATGGGTTTTTCCAGCTCCACGCCACCCAGTTCCGCAGTGATATCTTTTACCAATCCCTTTTTCTCGTTGTTGCGAATCCATTCCGTAAAGTAGTGGAGACGAGAGGGATATCCGTTTAAATCACCATTTCTATACCGAACGGTCTCTAAATTGTCGGTAAAATTCTCAAAAGCTGTCTGCTGGTGCTGCAACATCAAACTGAAAGCCAACACATTTTCCACAAAAGTGGTGCAATCCAGCCCTCCAAAATTCACGACCAAGGTTTCTGTATCGCCGACTTCAAGGGTTTTTTCCACATAGGGCGTTCCCAAAAAGGATTGTCCAACCAAAGCAATGGTATCCCCTAAGTTTGATGCTTTTGTTTGCTCCAAGTCAGCGATTTTGGCCTCAAAAAGTGACTTGTCCTCAGGAGAACAGGTAATTTTTTGTGCATTTACAAAGGCTCCCAACATCAAAAAAGCCGCAATTATCCTAATCTTCATTTTTATCATCTTTACGTTCAACAGTCAATCGGGTGGTTCTCGCAATGCTCTCTGGATAGTTTTCTTGTAAATATTCAATAAGCTTCTCACGGACATGTACCCGCAAATCCCAACCCGTTGGCGAGTCTTTGGCACTTACCAAGGTGCGTATCTCCACATAATTGGGTTTGGTGTCGGTGACTTGCACCACATTTACCTTGCCGTCCCAAAGGTCGGTATTGTTCAAAATTTCAGTTTGCGCTTCCCTGATTTTATCGAACGGAACATTGTAGTCCATATATAAAAATATCGTCCCCAACAGTTCAGAGGACGTCTTGGTCCAGTTTTGGAACGGTTGGTTGATAAAGTAGGGCGTGGGCACTATCAAACGTCTTTTGTCCCAAATGCTCACCACAACATAGGTAAGGGTAATCTCTTCGATGCGGCCCCATTCGCCTTCCACAATGACCACATCATCCAGTTTTATGGGCTGGGCAATGGCAATTTGGATACCTGCCAAAATTGTCCCGATAAACTGCTGTGCCGAAAAACCGATGATGATTCCCGCGACTCCCGCAGAAGCAAAAATACTGATGCCCACTTCGCGGATTTCTTCAAAACTCATCAGCATAAAGCCGGTAGCCAACAGAATTATAATGAAGATAAAAATGCGTTCCAATATAGTGAACTGGGTATAGACCTTTCGTGCCTTTAAATTGTCCGCAACTCCAATGTCATAATTTTGAATGACCGCTTTTTTGATGATTTTGAGCAAAGCGATCATTGCCCAGGCCATGGCAAAAATGAAGAGAATGGTACTTGCTTTTTTAAACCAGTACTCCGCGTCTTCCAAATTTAATAGGTCGCGGAGCGCCTTCATTCGTAGGAGAATTGATATAAAAATCAATACTAATGGGAAGGCCAAGCGCCGAAAAGCACTTTTGGGCAGCAAATATTTAGGATTCTTGCCCAAACGTTTCATTAGGACCGAAGTGCCCCAATACAGAATAATGAGGACAAGCAGGGTCACACCCAAGTAAATGAGCGATTCTTTGGAAACGTTGTCGTAAAAGGACTCCATATTTTCAAAAATAAGGTAGAAAAGTCAAGAAAGTAAGATTGCTTAAACAAAATCGAGAAACATTATTTGGTCATAAGAAAGTATTTTGATGCGGAAAAGGTCAAGTCCACTTCGTGTTGTATTTTAGCGGCCTAAACTTACAAGCCGTGAAAAAAGGAGTTTTATTGGTCAATTTGGGGTCGCCAGATAGCCCGACTGCCAAAGATGTAAAGCCGTATTTGGATGAATTTTTGATGGACGAACGTGTCATCGATGTCAATCCTGTTTTAAGGAATATCATCGTGCGCGGAATTATTTTGAACACGCGTCCGAAGAAATCCGCGGAGGCCTATTCCAAAATTTGGTGGGATGAAGGGTCTCCTTTGATCATTATTTCCAAAAGATTCGCGGAAAAAGTACAAAAACACACAGAACTTCCAGTGGCTTTGGGGATGCGTTACGGTTCTGGGTCCATTAAAGAAGGTTTACAAGAATTGAAGAAGAAAGGAGTGGATGAGGTGTTCTTGGTGCCTTTGTATCCACATTATGCCATGTCTTCCTACGAAACAGTGGTGGTGAAAGCGTTGGAAGTGCAACAAAAGGATTTCCCCGAAATGCATTTGACCACCTTGCCCGCTTTTTACAGCAATCCGGATTACATCAAAATATTATCAAAAAGCATTGCCGAAGGACTCAAGGGTTTTGATTACGACCATATCCTGTTTTCCTATCACGGAATTCCTGAAAGGCATATTAGAAAATCGGACCCAACCAAGTTCCATTGCCAGTTGAACGGGGAATGCTGTAAAACAAACTCTGTGGCGCACCATACTTGTTACCGTCATCAGTGCTACGATACCACCGAACTGGTCAAAAAAGAATTGGGCTTACCCGGGGATAAGGTGAGCACTTCGTTCCAATCAAGATTGGGAAGCGACCCATGGTTGCAACCTTTCACCGATAAAGAATTTGAACGCTTGGGGCATGAGGGCATCAAAAACTTGGCGGTGATCACCCCGGCATTTGTAAGTGATTGCTTGGAGACATTGGAAGAAATCGCAATGGAAGGCAAGGAGCAGTTCGAAGAAGCAGGCGGCGGCGATTACATTCATGTCCCCTGTTTGAACGACCGGGACGATTGGGCCGAGCTCATGGCCAAATGGATCAAGGAATGGGAAGAAAAAGACGCTTTGCCGGAAACCAACATCCGATAAACTCCGTGAAAAGAAAAGAACAAAAGTATTGCTATGAAAATTGAAAACTTGGAGCAAGAGCTTCAACCCCTACGCGAACAACTCAAGAACCATCCAATGTATGCCCAATTGGAGTCGGTGGATGATATTAAAACCTTCATGGAGAGCCACGTCTATGCCGTTTGGGATTTTATGTCCCTCCTGAAGGCCCTGCAGCAGGATCTTACCTGCGTAGGCTTGCCTTGGCATCCTGCAAAAGACACCGCTGTGACAAGGTTCATCAATGAAATTGTGTTGGAGGAAGAGAGCGATTTTAATGAAAAAGGAGAGGCCAAAAGTCATTTTGAAATGTATTTGGATGCCATGCAGGAAGTAGGTGCGGACACCCAAAAAGTTGAAGCAACCATTTCATCGTTCAATGATCTAAAGGCAATATCCACCCAGATTGAAGCGGCCGAACTCAATCGGGTGGAAAAGAATTTTCTGCAGTTTACCTTTGAGGTGATCAATACGCAACAACCACATATTATTGCCGCTGCATTTACCTTTGGTCGCGAGGATTTGATTCCAGATATGTTCTTGGGCATCATCGAGCAATCTGGAGCTGGCAAGTATAAGAAACTGGAGTATTATCTCAAAAGGCACATTGAGTTGGATGGTGAGGATCACGGCCCTTTGGCCTTGCGCATGATCAAGGCCCTTTGCGGTTCGGATGCCCAAAAATGGACCGATGTGTTGGAATACAGCAAACAAGCGCTTCAATGTAGAGTTGAACTTTGGGACAGTATTGCCCAAAAACTGGAAGCGAACAAAAATAATTTGGTGAATGCGTCGTAGCTTTGAGCAGGATTGACCAAATCACCTTAACTAAAGAATTCGAAGAATACCCTTTGGTATGGCCAAAATAACCTCTGAAGAACTTGGGCAGGAACCCATTGGAAAATTACTGATCAAACAGGCCGTACCCGCTTCCATTGGTATTTTGGTAATGTCCCTGAACGTTCTGGTGGACTCCATTTTTGTGGGCAATTGGATAGGTTCCATAGCCATTGCCGCCATTAATGTGGTGTTGCCCGTTTCGTTTTTTATTGCCGCTTTGGGAATGGCCATCGGTATCGGGGGATCTAGTATTATTTCGCGGGCACTGGGTGCCAATAATCGGGAAAAGGCCCTAAAAACTTTCGGGAACCAGATTACCCTCACTTTAGTGGTTACCATTACCATGGTGGCCCTTGGACTTTACTTTGTCGACAGCCTGATTCCCGCCTTTGGGGGAAAAGGCTCCATTTTTGAGCCCGCTAAGATTTACTACACCATTATTTTATACGGGGTACCTTTTTTGGCGCTCTGTATGATGGGCAATTCCGTCATCCGTGCGGAAGGCAAACCTCGTTTTGCGATGATCGCCATGATCATTCCATCTGTGGGAAACCTATTGATGGATTACATTTTTATTTATGTGTTCGATTGGGGCATGCATGGAGCCGCTTGGGCCACCACGGTGGGCTATTTGCTCTGTTTTTTCTATGTGTTTTACTTTTTTCTGTCGAATAACTCCGAACTAAAGATTGATGTTTCCCATTTCGGGTTGGACCGCCCCATTCTTCGAGAAATCGGTTCCTTGGGATTTGTGACCTTGGCCCGACAAGCGGTAACCAGTATTACGTATTTGTTGATGAACAACATATTGTTCAATCTGGGCGGCGAGGCCATGGTTGCCGTGTATGCCATTATCGGCCGAATGTTGATGTTCGCGCTGTTCCCCGTTTTTGGGGTCACGCAAGGATTTTTGCCGATTGCCGGCTACAATTATGGAGCGGTAAAATATGATCGGGTAAAGGAATCGATTTATACCGCAATCAAATATGCCGCTTTGATGGCCACGCTTGTTTTTGTGGTGCTGATGGTTTTTCCTTCGGAAATTGCCTCCTTATTTTTGAGCGACCGCCCCGGATTGTCCGCAGAAGAGGCAGAAGCCAATAATTTTGTGTTGCAGCACATACCCTTGGCTATGCGTTTGGTTTTTGCTGCCACCCCCATCATTGCCATACAGTTGATCGGGGCAGCCTATTTCCAGGCCATTGGGAAAGCGATTCCAGCACTATTGCTGACATTGACCCGTCAAGGATTCTTTTTTATTCCTTTGATTTTGATTCTGCCCAATTTTATGGGCGAAATAGGCGTGTGGCTCTCGTTTTGTATTGCAGATGTCCTTTCTACCATTGTCACGGGCTTCTTTCTTCAAAAGGAAATCAAATCTGAACTGTCCTGAATACTGCTTCTTTGATTTAGAATGATTAATTTGGGTGGCCTAACTAAACATCCATGAAAAAAATTATTCTAGCGGGCATAGTTGCTATTTTGGCAACCGCTTGCGCTGAAAAACCTAAAGAAAAACCTATGTACACTCTATTTGTTGGAACCTACACAGATGGCGATAGCGAGGGCATCTACACGTACACCTTTGATGTGAACACTGGAGAGCTGTCCAGCAAAAAACTGGCTGCCAAGCTGACCAACCCCTCCTTTTTGGCCATTTCACAAGATAAAAAGAACCTCTACGCCGTTCAGGAAACCGCGGACTTTGATAGTTTGGGTGGTGCTGTCACCGCTTTTAAGTTGAAAGATGATGTGCTGGAGCTTCAAAATAGTATGGGCACCCAAGGCGCACATCCTTGCCACGTATCACTTTCGAGTGATGGGCATTTGGCCGTAGCCAACTACACAGGCGGCAATGTGGCCTTATTTTCTCTAAATGACGATGGCTCATTGGCGGACGACCCGCAAATCATTGATCATAAAAAACTGGACTCCGTGAAAACATCGCATGCCCATATGGCCCAGTTCAACGCAGATGGACTTATGGTAACCGATTTGGGATTGGATGCCATAAAACGATACCGTCAAGAAGGGGATAAGTTCGTGCCCGCAGAACAGGCATCCATACCTTTTGAAGACGGGGCAGGTCCTCGCCATTTTACCTCTGGTAACGATGGAAAAGCACTCTACGTAATAAATGAACTGAACAGCACCATTTCGGTTTTTGAAAAAGATGCTGGGGGTAACTTTGAAGAAGTTCAAGTAGTTCCAACCTTGGCCGCGGATTTTGATGGGGAAAGCTTTTGTGCCGACCTTCATTTATCACCGGACGGAAAGTTTTTGTACGGTTCCAACCGTGGGGAAAACACCATCGTAATTTTTGCTGTTGACGTGAATTCAGGTCGATTGGAGTTGGTCGGAAGGGAATCGGTACGCGGGGATTGGCCCAGAAATTTTTCCATAGATCCAACAGGTGAATTCTTGTTGGTCGCCAACAAAAAGACTAGCAATATTGTGGTTTTCAAAAGAGATGGGGAACAAGGAACGTTGACCTTTCTCAACGAAGTAAAACATCCTAATCCGGTTTGTTTGGTGTTTAAGTAAAAATGTCACATCGAGTGAAAACGTGAAGCGTTTTTGTATCGAGAATTGATGCCATTACTTTTTAGAAAGGAACACAATCACACCAATAATCGCCAATACAGCCAGAACGGTAAAGAATATTTTCCAAAAACTATAAGGTCGTGTGCCGGAAATTTGTCCGTTTTCCCCATTGATAAAAAAATTGTATTCTTTGCCATTGTAGCGATAGGCACTCACGTAAACTGGCAATAGAATGTGCTTAAAAGTCTCTTCGGACAGTTTCATGTCCATGGAAAGCACACGTTGGGTGTCGCCACCAATATCGCGTCGGCACCAAGAGTCTGCAATGTCCTTTGCCACCTCTTTGGAATGCAAATGACCATCTTTTAAGGGTATGGTATATTTTTCAGTAACAAATCCCGATAAAAACCCACTGTCGAACGGTTGAAGCTTTTTCAAATCCCAAAAGGCAATTTTGCTTGGAATTCTTCCGGCTTTTTGCTGTGATGCTTTGATCAAAGTGTCGTCCACAAATCCTGATACTTCACCAGCAGCTGGGTACCATCTCGTTTTCCGGACCCTTTGGGTCACCATTTTGCCGTTGGCATTTCGAACTCTTTTGGTTTCATAGTAATATTCTCCCCGCTGACCTGTGTATGAGGCATATAATTGCGCATCAAACGTCCAGTAGGGCAAATAGAGGCCTTTGGTAAACTGAGGGTCCAAAGACGCTTTTTTTAGGTTGTTCGGTGCAAACCATAAACGCTTTACCCAATTCTTAAAAATGATGAAGGATTGTTTTTTATCAATTTGAAAAGGGAGCACTGCACCGGGCAAAATCCAATTTTCTTTGTAGGCGTCCTCTATTACCAATGGCTGACCACAATACACGCAGTGGAGCGATTTATAGTTTTCTTCCACATGTTGGTCGGCACCGCAATTTTTGCAATGCAGCATGGAAATTTCCTCACTGTGCTTTTGAGAGCCCATTTCCTGCAAAAATGGCTGTAGCTCCAATTCCTCAAATCCGTTTTCACCCAATTCAATGGTCTCCTGGTGCCCACAATATTCACAACTGATACTTGTGGTGCCAGGCTTGTATTTGAGTTCCGCCCCGCAATTGGTACAGGCCTTTTTGAGTTCGGATTTTTTGATTTTTTGCTCTTCCATAGCTTCATTCCCGTGAAGGACGGGAATCATGATGGTTTATCGGATTGCTGCTCTCACAGGAATGATTGGGTGAAAAATGATTACTCTGTTGGTAATGGCGGTGGCGTATTGCCCCCCAAGAACGATTTCAACTCATCCACTTCTTTCAATGCCGTCCATGTGGACATGCCCTGTTTCCAAACCAAACTGTCGCGGTTAATGGTTCGCGCAGCAAATAGGGATTGCATTTGTTCAAAGCTCACGGGGCCGTGCTGTGTCCCGTTGGAAGCGTAATAATACATCGTTTGTGCAGGCATCGGGGGAGGTACTGCTCCACCAGAAGGCTGTGCCGCTTGTTGTGGGGCTGCTTGCGTGTTTCCGCCCATCATACCGCCCATTTGTTGGGCCAAAACAAACCCCATGCCCATGCCCATGCCGGCACCGGCGGTACCGCCTTCATTTTGGGCGGCTGCCTCAATGGCTTTGGCAGTTTTGAATTTGGTCAGTTTATCCAAATCAAGCTTATCGATGCGGCTGTACTCGAAGATTTCCTTTTTAAGGTCTTCCGGCATGGAGACGTTTTCGATATAGAATTTTTCCAAGGAAATCCCTACGCTTTCAAACTCGGGCGACATAACCTCCCGGCACGTGTCCGAAAGTTCGGTGGTGTTGGCAGCATAGAGTTCGATGGGCAAATTGGCCTGACCCACGGTATTCGTGAATCGCGTGGCAATCAAACTTTTTAAGTGCTCGTTGATTTCAAAATTGGTAAAGTTGCTGTCCGTACCTACAATATCTTTTATAAACTTTCCAGCATCGGAAATTTTAAAGGCATAGGTCCCGAAAGCTCGGATTTCCACCAGACCAAAGCGGTCATCACTTAAAGTGATGGGACTTTTGGTGCCCCATTTCTCATCGGTGAACAAGTGGGTGTTCACAAAATATACCTCCGCTTTAAAAGGAGAGTTGAATCCATATTTCCAACCCTTTAGGGTAGCCAGAATAGGCAAGTTTTGTGTGGTAAGGTCGTAAGTTCCCGGTCCAAATACGTCGGCGAGTTGGCCTTCGTTGATAAAAACGGCGGTCTGTCCTTCGCGAACAATCAGTTTGGCGCCATTCTTTATTTCATTTTGATAGCGCTCGAAACGGTGTGCAATGGTGTCGTCCGTATAGTCCAGCCACTCAACAATGTCAATAAACTCGTTGCTGAGTTTTTCCTTGATTTTTCCAAAAATATCCATGGTCGTGTTTTTAGTTTATTTGATGCTTAATTTATGAAAAATGGAGATTACTTCCGTTAGATTAGTGTGAAATGATCAGGTATTGTTACAGATGGGTAATAATTAAGAATAATATAAATCAAAAAAGGCAGCAAAAAGCTTGAATGTCGTGAAGGATATTAGACATTAAACCTTCTGCTACCTTATACAGATTGCCCTTGATGTTTGAGTATATGAGTTTTAAATAATAAGATAGTTAACTATCGGATAATTTTTTAATCACTTCATAATCCTTATGGTTTTTCACATGTTCCATGTTTAACAACTCGTTTAAGTCATCATCGGACAAACCGGCTCCTACTTTTTCTGAATCCTGTTTGATGACATACATAAGTGTTTCGGTAAAATCCGATCTTTTGGAAACTTCGGGATTCATAAAGGATTGATAACAAAAATCAGCTGTATATTGATGAAAATCAGAAACTCCATCCATAATTCCACCGTCATAAAGTGCTTCTTCTTCATCAATATCTTCCAGATCATCTTCAGAAAAGCCAGAATCCATCAAAAGGTCTTTTGCGGAAGGGGTCAAATCGATTAATTTTTTAATGGCTTCGCTCCATGGAGGGCGTTGTATTGCTTCAGTAGAAGAAAGTGTTTTCGCAGTGAGTTCTTTCAGCGTTACTATATGGTCATGAAAATAACCTCTATCATAGTCGCTGTTCTGGATTGCTTCTTCTGTTGGCGTTACCAAATCAATTTTTTCAAGTATTCTGTTGATTTCATTTAGCCACTCTTCATTAGAGGCATCTTTTCCAAGTTTGTTCCATTGAATATTTTCCATAATAAGTAGGTGTTAAGTTTTGGGGCAGCGCATCTAAATTTATATAATTTTTCTTTAACCTAAAGAGCCATAGGAGAATATAATTTAAAATGGATTAGCTATCTAACCTCAAAATCGGGCTGCCGATATCTTATATGGAATTGTACTGATTTAAAAAACCTCTTGATTTTCCTTAGGATTCTTCTATGAATTCTATATTGATAAGCCCCAAGACAATGAGGGTTAAAAAAATTGGAAAATCATAAATATTGGCTCTCTGATTGAAGAAAAACGAACCAATATTGTCACAGTTGGAAAAATAATCAGTCGATTTTACCTGCCGCTTTCAACATTTCCAATACCTTTTCCTTTGGAAGTGCCTTGATTTTGTGCCCATCCCAGCCAACCATTGTTTCGCCTGCAAAAAGGGAATTCAAAATAGCTTCCTCCGTGGCTTCGATGGTGGCCAAAAAGATTGGGGTCATGGCGTCATTCCGTAAGGTCGGCACCTTTTGAATAGAATTATCCGATTTATAGGGAATTCGGCATGCTTCCGCCGTGGAAACTGCAATCACATAATCGCCGCTTCCGTTGCTTGCAATACCTCCTGTTCTTGAAAGTCCCAGCATGGCTCTTTTGGCCAATCGTTCCAAATTTCTGGAATCTAAAGGAGCATCGGTCAGGACCACCATCATACAGGAACCATCAGGGGAGTATTTAAAACTGTCCGAATAGTGTCCCAATTTTTTGCCCACTTCCACACCGGCAATCTGCAGAACGCCACCAAAATTGGTCTGTACCAAAACACCTACGGTATAACCTCCGGATTTTTCAGGCAAAACTCTGGATGATGTGCCAATGCCACCTTTAAACCCAAAACAGACGGTTCCCGTGCCGGCTCCCACATTACCTTCGGCAACTGGGCCAGATTTTGCATTTTCAATAGCTTGAAGCACGTGTTCTTCCGTGATATGGCGCCCTCGGATATCGTTGAGGTAGCCATCGTTGGTTTCTCCCACCACGGCATTTACGGAGCGGACATTTTTGTTTTCAGGTTGACTGAGCGTGTAACCGATCAAGGCATTCATCGCTGTGGGGACGCTCAAAGTATTGGTCAGGATAATGGGTGTTTCCAAATTGCCCAGTTCCTTTACTTGGGTGTATCCGGCCAATTTTCCAAATCCGTTGCCAACATAAATCGCAGCAGGGACTTTTTCCTGAAAGATATTTCCGGAATGCGGCAAAATTGAAGTGACCCCCGTTCTTATGTCATCACCCTCAATCAGCGTGAAATGCCCCACTCGAACTCCGGGGACATCTGTAATGGCATTGAAAGTTCCGGGTTGTAGCACCCCGATTTCAATATTATGATCTCTGAGTCGGTTTTGTGATAGCATCAATAATGGAAATGTGAATAATAAAAAACAAAAATATTGATTTGATTTACCCATAATCCATCGATTAGCCTTTCAAAACACTTACCGTAACCAACAATTGTCCCACATGGCGCTGGCTGTGTTCCGCGGCATGAAAAAGTAATCCAATTACCGTAGTGGGCAGCTTTTTTCTTCCGACAAAGCGTTCGTCTGTAAGCGTCGTTTCGGAGACGGTCTTAAAATAATCCAGAGCCTCATTCACCTTGGTTTCAAAATTCAATATCAATTCTTGGGATGATGGTGCATCTTCCCCATTTGCCTCGTTTTTTAAGTATTGGAATTGTGCATCCGTCAAGCTTTCTTTTTTTACGTAGGTCAGTAATCGATCTAGAACGCCCGTCAAATGTTTGAGGTGAAACCCGACCGAAGCCCTGCCAAATGGTTTTTCCCAAAGTTTATCCTCGGGAAAATCGGAGACATACTGCCTTGCCTCCCGCACGGATTGCAATAGTGCGTGTGCGGCAGGTTGCAACAATGCGGGTACCTCTGGTATGGGGCCACTAAGCCAATACTCTTGGGTGGCTGACATAAAAAAACTATTTATTAAAAATTCCGATAATCCCCGGCCAAATATTTGTTGGCTTTTTCTTCTTTGAACTGTGCGGTTTCTGCATCCCAATGCAAGGTTTCACCCGGGAAACGACCTGCGATGGTGCCCAATAAAATGGTTTCGGTCAATCTGGCCGCATAATCAAAAGGAGCGGTTGTGGTATCCTTCCCCAAACAAGCGTCCACAAATTGGTGATAGTGCTTGGGGCCTTCGGTAGCATAATTTCGGATGGGTTCACCCAAATTGTTCTCTTCGGAAACCTTGGCGATTTCTTTGGAAATGTCCACGTATTTTCCTTTTCGTATTTTCTTTGGCAATTGCATAAAGTGGGGCAACAACAATCGTCCTTTCGTTCCGACAAACATAGCTCCTTGTTCCGGCAATTCGTTTTCTCCTGCTACTCCGGCGTCCAAGGAGATACTGTTTCCGTCACTTTTTTTGGCAGCTGCGTTGTCCTTCTTCATTTCCATTCCGGGCAACATCAGGTCTTCGTGCATTTCTGGAACGCCTGGTCCATCGTACCAAATCCATTTCAGGGATTTACCCGTGTATTTTGTTCCGGGGAACTCGTAAGTAACTTTGTTGTTTTCCGGAAAACCGAAACCGTTCGTAGGTCGGCATTCTGTCATTATGGTTCTGGGCACATCCAGCTCCAAAGCATTGTAAGGGGTGTCAAAAATATGGACTCCCATATCACCCAAGGTGCCACAGCCATAATCCATCAATTTTCTCCAATTTCCAGGGTGGTACATACCATCCTTATAAGGTCTTTCTTTGGAGGTGCCCAACCAGAGGTTCCAGTCCAATCGTTCCGGTACAGGGTCTTCGCCTTCCGGTAACGGGCCGTCATATCCCCAATTTTTGGGGGACCACGCGTGTACGGTATGTACTTTTCCTATAATACCGGACTGAATCAAAAGTGTGGCGAGTTTGTAATCGTAAAAGGAATGCACCTGGATGCCCATTTGCGTGATCAATCCTTTTTCTGCAGCCACTTTTTTCATCTCTCTGGATTCGGACACGTAGTGGGTCAATGGTTTTTGACAGTACACAGGCTTGTCCATGTGCATGGCCATCAATGAAGCAGGTGCGTGGGTATGGTCGGGTGTTGATACGATAACGGCATCGA
This sequence comes from Flagellimonas oceani, assembly GCF_011068285.1. Taxonomy (NCBI): domain Bacteria; kingdom Pseudomonadati; phylum Bacteroidota; class Flavobacteriia; order Flavobacteriales; family Flavobacteriaceae; genus Flagellimonas; species Flagellimonas oceani. The sequence continues at coordinate 4,011,383 of NZ_CP049616.1, forward strand.
TTTCGTCCCCCATTTCTTCCAACATGGCACGGTAATCAAAAAAGATACGTGCCCCAGGGTGCATTTTGTGCGCTGCCGATAGATTTAAGGCATCTACATCACAAAGCGCAACCACTTCCACTGCTTCGTGGGAAGAAACGGCTTTTAAATCCTCCATCCCCATATTGCCGACTCCAATGTGTGCCGTTCTTAGTTTGTCTTTAGGAAATCCTGCTTTTAAAATAGATGGGGCAAACATTATTCCAAGTGCTCCCACACTACTTTTCTTGATAAATTCTCTTTTGTTCATGGTTTGGAGGTTATAGTTTTTTAATCTTTATGTTTCTGAACCAAATTGGGCTGGAGTGATCTTGCAAAGCAATATAGCCCGTTTTGTATTTTCCGTAGTCGGGAGCATTGTCCCATTTTCCCGATGCTTTTTTAGTGTTCCATTCTTCGGACCACGGCACAAATTCCAATAGTTTTTTGCCGTTGAGCCAGTGTTCCACCTTTTCGGGCGTGAACACGATTTTGGAGGAGTTCCATTCTCCTACGGGATTCAGTTGTTTCTTTGATTCATCCGCTGTGTGCATAGCGTAATCGGCACCTGTTTTCTGCCAGTCCTGAAGCAGTTCTGGGTGCTCGGCACCAAATTGCGAGTTGTATCCTGTTAGATCATGGATGTCGGCATAGTTTTCATCATCTATAATTTGATATTCGGGAGACACTTCGGGCGGTCCGTCATATCCTTCTTTTACATGGTAAAAAATGCCGCTATTGGCTCCTTCGGGAATTTTCCACTCCAGATAGAGTTCAAAATTATCGAACTCTTCCGCGCCATAAATAATATCTTTTCCACCGGTATAATCCTGTTCCAGACCCAGTTCGGTATCAAAAGTGAGGACACTGTCCTTTATGGTCCATCCGGGCGGGAGGGAATCCATATTGTAGCCGCGCCATCCTTCCAAACTTGTACCATCAAAAAGATAGGTCCATTCGGATTGTTTTTCTTCGGGTTGTGGAGTTGCTGTTTCTTCTTTTTTGTTAGGTTGGTTTTTACAAGCTGCAACCATCAAAAGTAGGATTGCGAGCTTAAAAAATTTGAGCATGGTTTAGTTTTTGAGTTTTATATGCGAGGTTAAAGTACAAAATATTGGACAACTTTTTTGCTGCATTTTCACTACATTTAAGGCTGACTAACTCAACACTTTAAAAATGAAGACTTGCTTTTTCAAAATTGGTATGCTCTTGCTTACCGCTACATTGTTTATTACCCCCATGCATTCCCAGCGCAGGAACAAAAAACAAAGCGCACCACAGTACCCTGAAGAATTGTACTCAAGTTTGGAATACCGATTGATCGGTCCATTCCGTGGTGGACGTTCCGGAACCGTTGCTGGAGTGCCCGGTGAACCCCATTTGTATTATTTTGGAGCCACAGGCGGTGGAGTATGGAGAACCAAAGATGGTGGAGGAACCTGGGAAAATATTTCCGATGGCTATTTTGGTGGAAGTATCGGTGCCGTTGAGGTGGCGCAAAGCGACCACAATGTGATCTATGTAGGTGGAGGGGAGCAAACTGTTCGCGGCAACGTTTCCTCTGGTTATGGCGTTTGGAAAACCGAGGATGCCGGAAAAACATGGAAATCCTTGGGCCTAGACAAAAGCCGTCATATTTCCCGAATGCGAGTTCATCCGGAGAATGCGGATATTGTTTATGCCGCGGTAATGGGCAATTTGTACAAGCCCACCGAAGAGAGAGGTGTTTATAAAAGTACGGATGGAGGTGAGTCATGGAAAAAAGTGCTTTTTGCCAACGATATGGCCGGAGCGGTCGATCTGACATTTGACCCGAACAACCCACGAATTTTGTATGCATCAACCTGGAGAATTGAACGAACTCCCTATAGTTTGAACAGTGGCGGAGAAGGTTCAGCATTATGGAAAAGTACCGATAGCGGAGAAACATGGACGGAGATTTCCAAAAACGAAGGTTTCGCGACCGATACTTTGGGAATCATCGGTGTGGCCGTTTCGCCCCAAAACAGCAATAGGGTGTGGGCCATGGTGGAAAACAAGGAAGAGGGAGGTCTGTACCGCTCGGAAGATGCAGGAAAAACCTGGTCCCTCGTAAACAGTGACAGAAGCTTGAGACAACGTGCTTGGTACTATACCCGAGTTTATGCAGACACCAATGATGAAGATGTGGTTTATGTGCTGAATGTGAGCTATCATAAAAGTGCGGACGGAGGAAAAACCTTTGAATCTTCCAATGCACCGCACGGCGATCATCACGACCTTTGGATTGCCCCGGAGGATTCCGACCGTATGATCATGGCCGATGATGGTGGTGCACAGGTAAGTTATGATGGTGGGGAAACCTGGAGCACCTATCACAACCAACCCACTGCACAATTTTATAGAGTCACTACGGATAATGCATTCCCATACAGAATTTATGTAGCACAGCAAGACAACTCCACGCTTAGAATCAATTACAGAAGTGATGACGGTTCCATTGGAGAGGACGATTGGGAAGAAACCGCTGGTGGTGAGTCCGCTCACATTGCTGTGGACCCAATCAATGATGATATTGTTTATGGAGGCAGCTACGGTGGATTATTGACCAGGGTGAACCATGCGAAAAATACAGCTAGGGCAGTTAACGTATGGCCGGACAATCCCATGGGCCACGGAGCCGAAGGGATGAAGTACCGTTTTCAGTGGAACTTCCCCATCATGTTCAGCAAACATGACCCCAATAAATTGTACACCTTCTCCAATCATGTGCACATGAGCACCAATGAAGGTCAGAGTTGGGAGTTGTTGAGCGGTGACCTAACCAGAAATGACCCGACAAAATTGGTGTCCAGCGGTGGACCCATTACACAGGATAATACCAGTGTGGAATATTACTGTACCATTTTTGCTGCCAACGAAAGTCCATTGAAAGAAGGATTATTGTGGGTGGGCAGTGATGATGGTTTGATTCATATGACCAAAGACGGTGGTCAAACTTGGGAAAACGTTACCCCGCCAAGTATGCCCGAATGGAACATGATCAACAGCATTGAACCTTCCGCTTTTGATGAAGGGACTTGCTACGTAGCAGCCACGCGTTACAAGTTGGGAGATTTTGCTCCATACCTTTACAAAACCACCGATTATGGTCAAACTTGGACCAAAATCACCGACGGAATCGAAGATGAGCACTTTACCCGTGTGGTACGAGAAGACCCAAAAAGAAAAGGGTTGTTGTATGCAGGTACGGAAACCGGTATGTACATCTCTTTCAATGATGGAGCCCACTGGGAAAAGTTTCAATTGAACTTGCCCATTGTGCCCATTACCGATTTGACCATCAAGGATGATAACTTGATCGTGGCCACCCAAGGTAGAAGTGTTTGGGTGATTGATGACTTGACAGTTTTGCACCAATTGGATGATGCCACAAAATCTGCAGATGCCATTTTGTACAAACCAAGGGACAGTTACCGTACCAAAGGTAGAGCTGCGAGGAAACCATCAAAGACAGAAGGTGAAAACTTGGCCAACGGAGTGATAACCCATTTTTACTTGAAAGATTTCTCCGAAAAGGACAGCGTGGCACTGACCTATACCAAAATGAATGGGGATACGTTGGCCACTTATAGCACCTACGCCAAGGAAAAAGACAAAAAACTGGAGGCCAAAAAAGGAGGGAACACCTATGTTTGGGACACCCGAGGTAAAGGCGCAGAGAAATTGGACGGTATGATTTTATGGTGGGCCAACCTAAGCGGCCCAAAAGCAGTTCCGGGAACATACAAAGTCAGCCTGAACGTGAACGGGAACGATCAAACGGAAAACTTCACCATCCTTCCCGATCCAAGGGCAGAGGTTACCGTGGCCGATATGCAGAAGCAATACGACTTCATCACCGAGGTGAACGAAACCGTGGACAGGGCGCATCAATCCATCAAAAAGATCAGGGCCATCAATGGCAAATTGGACGAATTCATCAAAAAGTACAAGGATGATGAATCAACAAAAGCTTTGGTGGAGAAAGCCGAAAAAATGAAGGAAGAATTCAGTTCCATTGAAAAAGAACTGTATCAGACCAAAAACAGAAGCGGTCAGGACCCATTGAATTTTCCCATCAAACTGACCAATAAATTGGCGCACTTGAACAGTTTGGTCTCCATTGACGATTTCCCTCCAACGGAACAGGATATTGCCGTTAAAAATGAAATGTCAGGCAAAATCAACGAGCAATTGGAAGCATTTGATGCCTTGGTCGACGAGGAGATTTCAGCTTTCAACAATGAGTTCAATCAACTCAAATTGAACTATTTGAGCATCGAAGAATAAATAAACAACGCCCTTATGTTTTGCATAGGGGCTTTTTATTTGTACAACATTCCGCAACGATACAAATCAACCATCACCATGAAAAAAGGACTGCTTCTTTTGCTAAGTGCCCTATTCGGCACGCTCTCATTTGCACAGACCGCCAACGATTATTTTGAACCCATGAAATTCAGGAACATCGGACCGTTTAGGGGCGGACGTTCCGTAACCGCAAGTGGCGTTGTGGGCGATCCGCTCACCTATTATATGGGTACAACGGGAGGTGGCCTCTGGAAAACCACCAATGCCGGAGGACAATGGGAGAACATATCGGACGGATTTTTTGAAATGGGTTCCGTGGGTGCTGTCGCCGTGGCCCAATCCAGCCCTCATATTGTGTATTGCGGTATGGGGGAGCATGCCCCAAGAGGTGTCATGACCTCTTATGGAGATGGTATGTATAAATCCAACGATGGAGGGAAAACGTGGATCAAACTAGGTTTGGAAAAAACGCAGCACATTTCCCGTATCATTGTCAATCCGATCAACCCTGACATTGTCTACGTAGCCGCCCAGGGCGCTTTGTACGCTCCCAATGAGGAAAGAGGGGTGTACCGTTCCATGGATGGCGGAAAAACGTGGGAGAAGATTCTATATGTGGATGAAGGTACGGGCGCTGCAGAACTTTCTATGGATGCCAACAACCCTTTGGTGTTGTATGCGGCCATGTGGGATCATCAACGTAAGCCCAACAAAGTGATCAGTGGCGGGCCTGGAAGCGGATTGTACAAAAGCACCGATGGAGGGGATACTTGGAAAGAAATGATCGAAGGACTTCCCGAAGAGAAAGGAAAAATGGCCATTGCAGTTAGCCCTTCCAACTCCGATAAAGTGTATGCCTTGGTAGAAAGTGATTCCAATCAAGATAAAGGAGGCTTATTTGTTTCGAACGATGCTGGAGATAGCTGGCATATGGTGAGCGGCGACAACCGATTGGTACAGCGCGCTTGGTACTATATCGAAGTGTTTGCCGACCCCAATGATGAAGATACCGTGTATGTGTTGAGCGCCTCCATGTTCCGTTCCGAAGATGGCGGAAAAACGTGGGAGACCATTTCCGTGCCCCATGGGGATACGCACGATTTATGGATCAATCCCAAAAACTCTAAGAACATTTTGTTGGCGGACGATGGCGGGGCAACCATTTCTTTTGATTATGGCGAAAATTGGACGCTGCAGGACAATATGCCAACCGCGCAGTTTTACAGGATCAGTACGGATAACCTGTTTCCTTACAATATCTACGGAGGGCAGCAGGACAACACTTCCGTGAAAATCGCAAGTCTTTCCGTAGGTCGATGGAGCATCAACCAAGAGGATTGGCACTATGCCGCAGGAGGGGAAAGTGCCTTTTTGGCCTTTGATCCCGATAACCCTCGCTATATGATGGGTGGAAGTTATTTGGGAACCATTGAGTTGTTGGATATGGATTCCAAAATGTCCAGCAATGTGATGGCAGCACCCATTCAATATTTGGGACGTGATGCCCGTGACATGAAATACCTTTATAATTGGAACGCACCCATTATTTGGTCGCAGCACGAGCCTGGAACATTTTATCACGGGGCACAACTGGTTTTGCGCACCAGGGACAATGGAGTGACTTGGGAAGAAATTTCACCCGATCTTACCCGAGATCAAGATGAATTCCAAGGTAAAGGTGGCGGACCCTATACGAACGAAGCTGTAGGTGCCGAAAACTATGGAACCTTGGCCTACATCATCGAATCACCCCATGAAGCAGGGGTTTTGATCACCGGTAGTGATGACGGTTTGGTGCACATTACCAAAAACGGCGGAGAATCATGGGAAGACATTACCCCGAAGGACTTAAAGGAATGTTTGGTGAACGCCATTGAGGTGTCCCCGCACGATCCAAGTACCATTTACATCGCCACCACGCGTTACAAGTTCAACGACTATACCCCTGGATTGTACAAGAGCACCGATTACGGGAAAAGCTGGTCCAATATTAGTGAAGGCATTCCCTACGGGGCCTTTACACGGGTAGTGCGTGAAGACCAAGAGCAAAAAGGGCTGTTGTATGCAGGTACCGAGAAAGGGCTCTATGTTTCTTGGAACGATGGTAAAAAATGGGAATCCTTGCAATTGAATCTGCCCAAAACACCGATTACGGACTTAAAAGTGAATCAAGGGGATTTGATTGTGGCCACTTCGGGAAGGAGCTTTTGGATTTTGGACAACATCACCACACTTTCCCAGCACAAGGGCAACACCGACGAGCTAAAAATATATAAGCCAGAAGAAGCCATTCACGGGTATTGGGGAAGTCAGATGAACAGTTCTACCAAAAGTGTGGCTGGAACCAATCCTTTTGAAGGGGTCAACCCGGCCAATGGGATGGTGATCTACTATAACCTTCCCGAAAAAATGGATTCCACCGAAGTGACGATGGAAATTTTGAACGAGCAGGGCAAAGTGGTTCGAAGCTTTACCTCCAAAAAAGATGAAAGCTACATCCCGCACAATGGCGGTGGGGCCCCACCAAAACCCGTTTTGGGAAAAGACAAAGGTCTGAACCGTTTTGTTTGGGATTTGAAAACCCCTATTGTCCCCGGTGTCCCCGGTGTTTACATCGAGGCCGACTTTTCAGGGCACAAAGTTCCGCCAGGAGAATACATCATCAAAATGAAAGTGGGAGAGGAGACGGTTTCCACACAGGGAAGCATTGTGCCCACCCCGAATACAGCTATCACACAAGAACAGTTCGAAGAACACGATGCCATTATGAACGATTTTGAGCAGAAGTTGACCGATATGCACAACAAAGTGAACAAATTGAAAGAAGTTCAAGATCAGTTGGAGAAGTTGATCAAAGATCTGGATGATAAGGAACTTAAAAGCGAAGGACAGGAGTTGCTTGATAAATTGAAAGCGTGGGACGGTGAAATGGTACAGCGCAAATCACAGGCGTATGACGATGTGGAGAATTTCCCCAACAAATTTACCGCAGAATATCTTTTTGTGATGAACCATAGCAACAGTGCTTTGCCGCAGATCAATCAACCATCAAAAGATAGAAAAGCGGAACTGGACGCCCAGTGGGTTGGATTAAAACGAAGGGCAGAAGCATTAATGAATACAGAAATACCTAATTTTAACGCCAAACTTTGGGAGAATGGCATTGGCGCCATTCGGATGTAACATATAAAACGGGCAAGTGCTGTATCCTTACATAAAATCGTTGCACCTCATATTTGTGGTGACCTGGTTCGCGGGTCTGTTCTACATTCCGAGGTTGTTCATCTATCATATCGAGGCATTGCAAAAACCATCGCCGGACAAGGAGATACTTTCCGATCAACTCAAGTTGATGACAAAACGATTGTGGTATATCATCACATGGCCGTCGGCGATCTTGTGTACGTTGTTTGCGGTATGGCTGTTGATTTTAATGCCGGAATGGTTACGGCAACCTTGGATGCACGTCAAGCTCGGTTTCGTGTTGCTGCTCTTTGCATATCATTTTAAATGCCATCAAATTTTTAAACAGCTACAGCGCGATGAGGTCAAATACACCTCAAAATTTATGCGAATTTGGAACGAAGTGGCGACCATTATTCTTTTTGCCGTTGTTTTTTTAGTGGTTCTAAAAAGCGCCTTTAATTGGATCTATGGCATTGTGGGGATGTTTGCTCTTATGGTATTGTTGATGCTCGGTATTCGATGGTACAAAAAAGTTCGGGACAAGAATCCTAATGCATAGAGAGTTCAAGTTCAAACTCAAATTCAAGCACAAGTGCCAAACCCTTTGTGCTTGCACTTGATTCTTGTACTTCAAGGTTATTTGGCTCGATAATTGCTTAAATTTAACGTTAAAACAGGCAATCTTGCTCAGAAAACTGTCCTTACGTTCACGAATATTCGTTGCCATGATCACATTGGTTGTGGTTGCTTCTGTGTTGATTGCAGGGGTTACGGTGTACCAATACAAAGAACAAGGGAACGATTACCACAACGAACGGTTGGAGCGAAAGGAAGAACAGCTCATCAAGAGTATCAACTATACGCTGAAGGAAACCACTTATCCGGTCACTACCGAAAATTTGCACCTGATTTTTAGCGAGGAGATCTATGAAATTGCCAACATCCAGAACGTAAACTTCAATATTTATGATCTTGAGGGCAACTTGATAAAAAATTCAAGACCTAGCTTTGAATCCAACTCCATTGCCACCTGTTTGGATGCCGAAGTGCTCAATTTTTTACGGGAAAGTGGGGAAACACGGTTTGTAGAGGAAAAAAGGGCCGCTGGAGATAATTATCAGGCCATCTATACCTATATCTACGACTTAAAGTTCAAGCCCATCGGCATTATGAACCTGCCCTATTTTGAGGATAACACCTTCAACAATATGGAACTGCGGGAGTTTCTCTTCCGATTGGGCATGGTGTATGTTCTGATGCTTGTGGTCGCCATCTTTTTGGCATATTTCATTTCAAAATACATTACAAGGTCGTTGCAGACGATTTCGGATAAGATCAACCGCACCAATCTGACCCATCAGAACGAAAAAATCTATTTGGAAAGCCCAGGGGAGGAGATTGCCAAGTTGGTGGATTCTTACAACCGAATGATAGATGAGCTCGAAGAAAGTGCGGTAAAATTGGCCCGTAGCGAGCGTGAGCAAGCTTGGCGTGAGATGGCGAAGCAAGTGGCGCACGAAATCAAGAACCCGTTAACGCCCCTTCGTCTCACGGTTCAGAGTTTTGAACGGAAGTTCGACCCCGGCGACCCCGAGATACAAAAAAAGGTAAAGGAGTTTTCCAAGACATTGATCCAGCAAATCGATACCATGAGCAACATTGCCACTGCTTTTTCCAGTTTTGCCGATATGCCCGCCCAGCAGAACGAAACCTTGAACGTGGTAAAAGTGGTAAAGTTGGCGTTGGAAATCTTTAACGAGGATTATATTCATTTTATAACAGATGAGGATGAGGTAGTGGCCAAACTGGACCGTACCCAATTGATACGGGTGATCACCAATTTGGTCAAGAATGCGATCCAGGCCATTCCCGAAGTGGAATCCCCAAGGATTTTGGTCACTGTGGCAACAGTGGGCGATCGGGTAAAGATTTCGGTCGCGGATAACGGTCTAGGCATCGCCGATGAGCACAAACATCGCATTTTTGAGCCCAAGTTCACCACCAAATCCAGTGGAACCGGACTAGGTCTGGGTATGGTAAAGAACATTGTGGAAAACTATGGCGGAACCATTACCTTTACTTCAAAGGTTGGAAAAGGGACCGTGTTTACCATCGATTTTCCAAAGGAACAGAAGAATTAATGGCAACTTGTATAGTTGCAACCCCAAACAGCATTCTATATGGAATACGAAAACATTTACATTGAAGAAGAGAACAATTTGGCCACCATTACCATAAACAGGCCCAAAAAGCTCAATGCCTTGAACATTAGGACCATTGAGGAGCTCCACGAAGCTTTCAGGGAATTGGATGAAGACCCCGATACCAAGGTCATAATCATTACGGGGAGTGGCGATAAGGCTTTTGTGGCAGGTGCCGATATTTCCGAATTCGCCGATTTTTCGGTGAAGGAGGGACGACAATTGGCGGCAGCGGGCCAGAAGAATCTCTTCGATTTTGTGGAGAACCTATCGACACCTGTAATTGCGGCAATAAACGGTTTTGCGCTGGGCGGTGGATTGGAACTGGCCATGGCATGCCATTTTAGGGTGGCCAGCAGCAATGCCCGAATGGGACTGCCCGAAGTGTCCTTGGGCGTAATTCCCGGGTATGGCGGCACACAGCGCCTGCCACAGTTGGTGGGCAAGGGCCGTGCCATGGAAATGATCATGACGGCCGGTATGATCGACTCGGACAAGGCCTTTGGTTATGGACTGGTGAACCATGTCGTATCCAGCGAGGAATTGTTGCCCTTTTGCACCAAAATTGCGAGCAGGATATCGAATAATTCCACAGTTGCCATAAAACACGCAATAAAAGCTATAAATGCAGGTTTTAAGTATGACGCTGATGGCTATTCGGTGGAGATTGATGCTTTTGGCACATGCTTTGGGACCGACGATTTTAAAGAGGGGACCACGGCATTTTTGGAAAAGCGCCAAGCAGATTTCCCTGGATCATGACCATTGGCCTAACCAAGCCTAATCATGAAAAAATACCTGTTTCTTCTATTTAGTTTTGTGCTGACAGGCATGGCCGTCCATGCACAGAAAATGCCCGTTTCTTATGATTTTGGAGAAAAATATAAGGATCGTTACCGCTATTCCAATCTGGTTGCCATCGACGAGGACGATTCTGGCGGCTACATTTTAGTAAGGGCCTATTATCAAGGACTGATCCTAAAACCCAAGGGATATCTGATCGAAAAATACAACAGTGATCTGGAGTTGGTATCCGAATATAATTATAAGCTCAAGGACCTGGATTTTGTGGATGGATTCCTCAAAAATGGACAATTGCACCTTATGTTCCTCAATTATAACACCAGCAGGGGCGAATACGAGTATTGGGTACACAGCAGTCCAGTCATAGACTTTGGTTTTCGAGAGAAAAAATTGCTGTCCATTGCTTCGGAGCAGGTGGACGACCCCGTAGGGAAGAACTACTATAACCGTGATTTTTCTCGTGGGTTCACCACCGCCATTCTTTTTAATGAAGCTAAAACAGGTTTTGTCATCAGTACACACCACAAAAAAGGAAAGAGCAATAAGCATATGATCCATATGTTCGATACCGCGCTCAACAAAAAGTTCGAGTTCGATTTTTCGGATGAAATCGAGGAAAAGAATTACGCTTTCGAGAACGTTGCCTTTTCCGAGGACCTTCAAACGGCCTATATTGTTGGTAAGGCCTATTTTAAAAAGCGAAGGTTCAGTGTCGATGAAAGAAAATTTCAATATGAATTGATCAAGGTATCGCAAAACGGGAGTAAAACACAATCCTTTGTAGACCCCGGGAAGTATCCGGAAGCATTGTATCCTGTTTTGATGAAGGACAAACTGGTCTGTACGGGTTTTTATGCCGATAGAAAGGATAACAGGTACAATGGAATCGTTTATTTTGATGTGAATCCCAACTCCTTGGACATTCGTTCCCAGAAATACAATCCTTTTTCGCAGCAGTTTATGGACGATAAGTTTGGCCGTGAAGAAGATAAGGACATCAAGAACCTTGTGTTTAAAAATGTTGAGGTCACTGAAGAGAACGAAATATTCTTCAATGCCGAAGAGTACTTTGTAACCACTGGACTGGAAACTACCGGGGCCGGACAACGGGTGAGAATTGAGCGATACCACCACAACGACATCGTCAGTGTGAAGCTTACCGCCAACGGAATCATGGACTGGGCCCGTAACATCAACAAAACAGAGGTTACCCAAGGCGATGGGGCCTACGCATCCTACAGTTCGTACTGCAAGGACGGCACCACTTATTTCTTTATTTGTACGGCCGCAGAAAATCCGCAATTGATCAACAACGAACGTTTGATATTTAAGCAGGGATTTAGCAGAAACCGCAATGTTTTTATGATCTCGTTGGACGAAAACGGGGTAATGGATTACGAAAAGGTGATTGATCAGCAAGAAGCGAGATTGCCGCTTATGGTCTCCAAACCCTTGAAGGATGAAGCAGAGGATAAAATGCTTTTTTATGCCAAAAGGGGAAGCAGGAAACAACTTGTAAAAGTCGATTTTAAATAACTGAACAACAAATAATTAAGAAAAATGGCCTCCGTTGGAGGCTTTTTTTATGTTTCAAATCCAAAAAAGAAGGAAAAAACCTACATAAAAATACACATATCAATTGAAGTAGGGCATTCATCAATTCATAGCCCGCATTGGTGAATTAGGGCCAAATACAATGGTGTAAGCACCATACATTTGGGGCATTAACCCTAATAAAAAAATAATTATGAAAGTATTAAAATTATGTAGTATCGCCATGTTGGCCATGTCAATAACGTTGGTTTCCTGTTCTGGAGAAGATGGGGAAACCGGACCAATCGGACCTGCAGGTCCCCAAGGTGAGCAGGGGGAACAAGGCCCTCAAGGCGAGCAAGGTGAACAGGGAAATGCAAATGTTCGCACTTTTGACTATCTGATTAACGACTATTCATCAGATACTATTGAAATTACACTTACTAATTTTATCGATGAAGGATTGGATGTTACCAATTTTGCACTTTTATTTTATCTAGAATCTACAGGTGATCCAAATGATAGATGGTATTCAATCCCAGGTCCAATAGACCAGTTTCAAAGGTATACCAAAGTTATAGTTTTAGAGCAGGACAGTGAAGTTAAAATCGATTTTTTTAACGTAGATCACACGCCTTATGTGTTTCCTGCAGGAAAGTTCAATATGCTAAGAATTGTTGCTATTGATTTGGGCAACGGCACAGCTAAAACAAGTAAAGAAGATGCAATGTCCGAACTAAAATCCGCAGGGGTTGACACTTCGGATTATAATCAAGTAGCAGCGTATTTTGGATTAAATTAAATATGTTTTAGTCCTTTTAAGGACAACCTAACCATTAATTATGGAGCCGGGCATCGCCCGGCTTTTTTGTTGGATAAATTATTTGCCAATTCATATAAAAAGGAAATAATCCATATATTTGGAATAAATCCAAATTATGTCATCCAGAGAATTTTTGAAGGGAAGGGGAGCTCAAAAAAATACCGAAAATCGGTTTTTGCAGCATGTATTCGAAATGCGGGACGATTTCTTGGAATTTTGCCGTTTGGAAGGAGAGGAAGCTGAAAATAACAAGACGCAGTACATACCCATCTTTCCAAAAACCATTGTGAACAAGGTAGATAGTCCGGATGTGGGCATGGGATACTCCATGAACCCCTACCAAGGATGCGAACACGGTTGCATTTATTGCTACGCCCGAAATACCCACGAATATTGGGGATATAGTCCGGGGCTGGATTTTGAACGGAGGATTTTGGTAAAGAAATCCGCGCCGGAACTATTGGAGGCCAAGATCAAACATAAAAATTGGAAAGCGCACACGATAGTGTTATCGGGCAACACCGATTGTTACCAACCGGCCGAGCAGAAGTTCGAGATCACGAGAAAATGTTTGGAGGTTTTTTTAAAATATCGCCATCCAGTCGGCATCATCACCAAAAATGCATTGGTGTTGCGGGATTTGGATATTTTGAAAAAACTCAACGAACACCGATTGATCGGAGTCAACATATCCGTAACTACCTTATCAGAAGAAACAAGGCGAAAACTTGAACCTAGAACCGCATCCATTCAAAAACGGCTGAAAACAATACAAGTACTATCCGAAAATCAAATCCCCGTTAACGCAATGTTGGCTCCCATGATTCCGGGAATAAATTCCCATGAACTGCTGCCCTTGGCAAAAACGGTGGCGGAACATGGTGCGCTCTCTTTTGGGTTGACGGTGGTACGCCTCAATGGTGCCATTGGACAGATTTTTTCGGACTGGATCAAAAAGGCAATGCCGGATAGGGCCGAGAAAGTACTGCACCAGATTCAGGATTGCCATGGTGGAACGGTTAACGATAGCAGATTTGGAACACGAACAAGGGGGGAAGGCAAGATTGCCGAGCAAATACACGAAATGGCCCAAATTGCAAGGAAACGATACTTTAAGGGCAAGGTTTTTCCACCCTTGAACTTAGAACTCCATGAGCAATACAAGGACGGGCAGATGAGATTGTTTTAGTCGAAATTTGACTATCATTTCTAGAACAAGTTACAGCTGCCGTCAATTCAAAACAACGATTCATCAATTGAATACGGGCACCAGTCAATTGGTAGGTAAAATAATGGTCAGATGCACTTAGCTTTAAGATCTATAAACTTAAAGCAACTATTATGAAAGCAGTTAAATTACTTAATATGGCGCTACTATGTATGGCCATGATCTTGGTCTCTTGTTCTGGCGAGGATGGCGAACAGGGGCTACAAGGAGAACAAGGTAATTCAATAAAAGGAGACCCTGGTCCTCCTGGTGAAGATGGAATTAGCTGTTGGGATCTTAATGGAAATGGTGCGGGCGATACCGAAGAAGATGTGAACAACGATGGCAATTTTGATGCCCTCGATTGCCAAGGCAAGGATGGCATCAACGGTGAGGACGGTAATGCCAATGTGCGCCGTTTTAATATTTCGTTGGAGGGGTATTCTGGTTCGACTTTTAATATTCCTTTTCCAAATGAAGTGACCGCGGAAGATATCGAAAATTCCGTGTTTTTTTTCTACATACTAAAAGATGGGGGTAGATACCTAGTGCCTGGTATGGGGCCTGGGGGTAACTTTTATGTTAGAGCTTATTATAGCAACTCTATTTTTTTACAGTTTCAACAAGTACCTGAATTTAATGCGTATGTTATGCCAGAAGGATTTTTGGGAGATGAGCTAATTGTTATAGTCGCTGAGACCAATTTGGTAGGCAAGAACAATCAAGAAAGTTTGATGAGCGAACTTAAAGCTGCAGGCGTGGACACCAGCGATTACCATGCAGTGGCCGAATATTTTGGTCTGGAATAGCAAAAAAGATATTCGTCTTATTAAAGACTCCTTTTTGCTCAGAATTATAAAACAAAAAATGGCCCAATTTGGGCCATTTTTAATATAGTTGTTCGAAAATTATTTCAATTCCCAGCCATCACGGTAATCGCGGGTTACCCATTCGTTGGCTTTATCGTAATTGGTAATCTTCATATTGTCGCCGTCCCAGAAAAGCTTTCTTCGACCGGGAAAACCATAAGGATCCCAATCCCCAAGTTTTTTTCCTTCCTTCAGCTCTTTGTATTGATACGCTTTTACGGCCAAGTTGCCCATCAGTACGGTCTCGGTAAGCCGTCCTGCTTTTTCAAAATTGGAAGAAGTCGGTGTACCGTTTTGGCAACCATCCACAAAATTGGCAAAGTGCCCATCGATTCCGCCCGGCACCCTATCATATTTAGGGGCTGGTGATTTATATAGATCCATCATTTCGGAAGGTAGCAATCTAGCATTTCGGGAATAGGTATCGCAAATCAAAATGCCTTTGTCGCCATAAAAAATACTTCCTCCACCGGAATCGCCAATGGTCTCATCATCTTTAAGCTCGTCCGGTAGGTCCGGTTTTAAGCCACCATCGTACCAGTTCAATGCAATGTCGCCGTGTTCTTCGTGCTCAAACTTTAAATGGATCTTGGATGAAGGAGGACAGGAGTGGCTGTAATCCGCCTCTACAAAATCATCCACCCAAACCGTGGTGCAACTGGCCTCTGCCTCGGTAGGATATCCTAGATCAAGGACACTAAAAGGTGTTTCCATAATATGGCATCCCATGTCGCCCAAGGCACCTGTTCCGAAATCCCAGAAACCTCTCCATTTAAATGGTAGATACGCATCGTTGTAATCCCTCATTTTGGCAGGGCCCAACCAAAGGTCCCAATCCAATCCCTTGGGAATTCGGTCTTTTTCTGTTGGTAAGGGAACACCCTGCGGCCATACAGGTCGGTTGGTCCAACAATCTATGGTATGTACTTTTCCGATAATGCCGGATTCTACCCATTCGCGCGCGATTCGGCTACCATCACTGGATGCGCCTTGGTTTCCCATTTGGGTCACAATGCCCTGCTCTTTGGCGACCTGCGTCATCAAACGGGCCTCGTAAATATTATGGGTAAGCGGTTTTTCCACGTAGGCATGTTTTTTCTCTCGCATAAAGGGCAAGGAAATGGTTGCATGCGTGTGGTCCGGACTTGCCACGGCAATGGCATCGATGTCGCCCAAATGCGCATCAAAGACCTTTCTAAAATCTTTATACCGTTTTACATCGGGGAACTGCTCGTGGGTTTGTTGGGCGCGACGGTCATCCACATCGCAAAAGGCAACAAATTTCACCCTTCCCGTATCGTTAAGGCCATTTATTACTGAATTTCCCCTTCCGCCGACTCCAAATCCGGCCACATAAAGGGTGTCGCTGGGAGGAATGTGGGTTTTCCCCAGTACGTGACTGGGTACAATCGAAAATGCGGCCGAAGCAGCAGCGGCATTTCTGATGAATTTTCTTCTTTGCATTATGTTTAGTTTGATATTATGTGAGTCCCCAAGATACAAAAAAGGGAAAGAGAAATCCTAGGCTTTACTCACTGCCATTCCATTCTTTATAAAACTGATCAAGGTAATCCATCATGAATTGATGGCGTTCCTCGGCCAGTTTTTTTCCAGTAGCGGTGTTCATTTTATCCTTGAGCAATAAAAGTTTTTCGTAAAAATGATTGATGGTGGGCGCATTGGAGTTTTTGTATTCCTCTTTGCCCATGTTGAGGTTGGGCGGAACATCCGGATTGTGCAGTTCCCTGTTCTTAAAACCTCCGTAGTTGAACGCCCTGGCAATGCCTATGGCGCCAATGGCGTCCAGTCGGTCGGCATCCTGTACAATTTGAAGTTCTTTTGAGGTAAATGATTCTCCAGTTTTGCCAAAGCTGTTTTTAAAGGACATATGTTTGATGATGTTCACAACATGATCAATGGTCTCCTCATCAACAGAAAGGGATTCCAGAAAACTTTTTGCAGTCTTTGGCCCAATGCTCTCGTCTCCTCCATGGAATTTTGGATCGGCAATATCGTGAAGCAGGGCGGCCAATTGTACGACCGTAGGATTTCCCTCTTCATGCATCAACAGCAAATTGGATGTATTGAAAACACGTTCAATATGGAACCAATCGTGCCCGCCCTCGGCATCTTGGAGCGCTGCCTTAACAAAATCGATGGTTTTTTGTATGAGTTGTGCTTCCTTCATTGGTTGGTTTTGATACCTGCCACGATCGTACTTTCAATTTGGGCAATAAGTTCATGCGCGTTGCCTTCATTTTCTATGGGAGGATGTACCTCGAACGTGACTTGGGAACCCAGTCCCATCGGAAACTTTCCGTATCGCAACAATTTCCATGAGTTATTGATGCTGATGGGTACGATCAGCGCCGAGGGCGCATTTTTCAACATTACTTTGAGCCCCGTGGTCCTGAATGGTTTGGGCTCGCCGTTCCTGCTTCGGGTACCTTCCGGGAAAATAACGGCACTACGGTTGTTCTGATTAATATATTTTGCCAGTTTTTGGAGCTCGGCAATGGACTGTTTAGGGTCTTTTCTATCGATCAAGGCCGAACCACCATGCCTTAAATTGTAGGACACACTGGGAATCCCTTTGCCCAGTTCTATTTTGCTCACAAACTTGGGATGATGTTTTCGCATATACCAAATGATCGGGGGAATGTCGTACATGCTTTGGTGGTTGGTCACAATGATCAGTGGCCTATCCGTTGGAATGTTCTGTTCGTTTTTGAAACTGTACCGTGTTCCCAGAACATTGGTGCACCGCATAATGAACCAATTTAAGATGGAAACACTTTGTTTGTGCGCATCGTACCCCAACACTTTTAAACAAAACCACTGGATAGGATGAAAAATGACCAGAACCAGACCAAACAGCAAAAAGAATAAAACGGTAAGGGGGTATGATAATAGTTTTAGCACGGATACCTATTTAAATTATTGTAAAAATAAAAAAACCACCCTTTAGGGTGGCCATTTCATATATTATTTACTTGATGTTAGCAATGCTCGTTGTAGGCTTCCATCAAATTTTCTGCGATCAGCTCGGCAGGTCTTCCCTCAATGTGGTGCCTTTCGATCATGTGAACCAATTCTCCATCTTTGAACAAGGCCATGCTTGGTGAAGAAGGAGGAAAGGGGACCATATGGTTTCTTGCTGTTGCAACGGCTTCCATGTCCACACCTGCAAAAACGGTAACCAAGTTATTTGGAGTTTTACTGTTTTGCAAGCTCAATTTAGCAGCTGGTCTTGCATTGGCCGCGGCACAACCGCAAACCGAATTAACCACAACCAGAGTGGTTCCGTCCCTTTTTAGGGCATCATTTACAGCTTCACTTGTATGTAGTTCTTCAAACCCGGCACTTGCCAAGTCTTCGCGCATAGGTTTTACCAATTCTTCTGGATACATAGACTTCTTTTTGATTATGTTACAAAGATACGGTATTGTGAGGATTTTTTCATCACCGTTAACATTGCTTAAAGCTTTGTTTCTTAATCAAACCCCTATCTTTGCGCTTTAAATTTTGAAACATGATCAAGTGGATAGCCGCCTTGCTCGGTTATTTTATGTTTAGATTTCCCGGTGCGGTATTGGGGTTTATCGTGGGCACCTTTCTGGACAATTTTGGAGGTTCTGGAAAAAGGCCCGGGTCCGTTTTTGAAAACGTGACCAGACAATCGGTTTCCCCGGCCGATTTTGAATTGAACTTACTGTCACTCTGTTCCATTATAATCAAAGCGGACGGACAAGTAAATCAACGCGAGCTTGATTATGTGCGACAATATTTTTTGAGCACCTACGGTAAGGAAAAAGCAAATGCGATTTTCAGGACCTTCAACGAGGTTATCAAAAAAAGGGAGATATCGGCGCAACGGATCTGTACCTTTATGGTGCAGCGTACCCGGTACGAGGTGCGCTTGCAAATGCTCCACTTTTTGTTCGGCATTGCACAATCGGATGGGCAGGTAAGCAAGGCCGAGGTGCAAAAGTTGCGTGAAATAGCTGGATATTTTCGGGTGAGCCCGCACGATTTTGAAAGCATTATGGCGATGTTCATAAAATCTGCCGATACGGCATACAAGATTTTGGAAATCGAGAAGAACGCCTCAGATGAAGAAGTGAAGAAAGCATATAGGAGAATGGCCAAAAAGTACCACCCGGACCGGGTGGTCACCGAAAACGAGGCCATTAGGAACGGAGCTGAGGAAAAATTCAAGGAAGTACAAAAGGCCTACGAAACCATTCAACAAGAACGAGGAATCTCTTAACCTATAAATTATGCAAGAGTTTTTATTTTACATCAAATTGGGGCTTAGCCATGTGTTGGATTTTGGGGCCTACGACCACATTTTATTCCTATCGGCCCTGGCAATTCCGTTCACTTTTAAAAGTTGGAGGCGGGTACTGATCTTGGCAACCATTTTTACCATTGCGCATTGTACCTCCTTGGCACTGTCCGTTTACGAGGTCGCTACGGTAGATGTTGGTCTTATCGAGTTTTTGATACCCGTGACCATTGTACTTACGGCCCTGTTCAATTTTGCTTACGTATTCAAGGAATCTTTGGACATAGGTCTATTTCTACATGTTTTGGCCACAGCTTTTTTTGGGTTGATACACGGTTTTGGGTTTTCCAACTATTTTAAGATGTTAATGGCAGAGGAGGAGGATAAGATCACACCGTTATTGGGTTTTGCAACAGGAATAGAGCTGTCGCAAGTAACCATTATACTTGTGGTTTTGGCCATCGCCTATGCGGTCTTGAACCTGTTTAAGGTGAAACGGTCCATTTTTATTGCGATCGCCTCAATTTTGATCATTGCCATTACAATACCCCTGCTCATAGCTACGTTCCCCATGTAGGACCTTCGTTAAATTTTATTCAATAAGGTTGTAAGGCTCTATCAAAGCAGGTATATTTATTTAATTATCAGCGTTTTTTGGATTTATGAAGGCGAGCAAACAAGAAAAGTACGACAAGGCCTATTTACGGATGGCCCAAGAATGGGGAAAATTATCATATTGTAAAAGACGACAGGTCGGTGCGATCATCGTCAAGGACAGGATGATCATTTCCGACGGATACAATGGCACCCCAACGGGTTTTGAAAATTTTTGTGAAGACGAAGAAGGTTACACCAAATGGTACGTGCTCCATGCAGAGGCAAATGCCATTCTTAAAGTAGCCTCATCGACCCAATCCTGCGAAGGTGCAACATTGTACATCACGTTGTCCCCATGTAGGGAGTGCAGCAAGCTCGTTCACCAAGCTGGCATAAAACGTGTGGTATACCAGAGTGCGTACAAAGACGACTCTGGATTAAAATTTCTGGAAAGGGCAGGAGTTGAAATCGTACATATGCCCGTTTTGGAAGAAATGGTTTAAAACCATAATTGCTATATGAAGAAAATCAAAGGATATATTTGGCCCACGTTACTTGCTTTAGCGGTGGCCGTCGGTATTTTTATAGGAGGCAAGCTTCATTTTAACGATTCCCCCGAAAAGCTTTTCTCCACCAATTCCAAAAAGGACAAGCTCAACCGGCTTATCGATTATATCGACTATGAGTATGTGGACGATGTGGATACCGATAGCATCGTGGATGTTACCGTGAACAATATTTTGGGCAAATTGGACCCTCATTCCGTGTATATCCCAAAAGATGAAATGAAGGATGTTGCCGAAAGCATGAAAGGTGATTTTGCAGGTATCGGAGTGAGCTTTTATATGTACCGTGACACCATTACGGTGATCAGGACCATTAAAAATGGACCAAGTTACATCAGCGGGATAAAACCGGGCGACCGCATTCTTATGGCGGACAAGGATACGCTTTACGGCAGAAGCATAGTAAATGACGAAGTCGTGTCCACCCTAAAGGGAAAAATAGGGACCAAGGTCAACTTAAAGGTATACAGGAAGACGGAAGATAAAATGATGGACATTGCCGTGGTCAGGGACAAGGTTCCCATTAGAAGCGTGGATGCCTACTATATGCTGACCAAGGACATGGGCTACATCAAAATAAACCGTTTTGCCGAGTCCACTTTTGATGAGTTCAAGGACGCACTCCGTAAACTAAAGTTGCGCGGTGCAGAAAAGTTGACGTTGGACCTACGGGACAATCCCGGGGGCTATTTGGGCATTGCCGAAAAATTGGCGGATGAATTTTTGGGCGATGATAAGTTGATTCTCTTTACCAAGAACAAAAAAGGAAGGATCAAAAAAGCGTATGCCACCAAAAAGGGAGATTTTGAGGATAAACAAGTATATGTGCTTATCAACGAACGTTCCGCATCTGCCAGCGAAATCATCGCAGGGGCATTGCAGGACAACGATATCGGTACCATTGTTGGGCGCCGTTCCTTTGGAAAGGGCTTGGTGCAGCGCGAAATGGATCTGGGGGATGGGTCCGCGGTCCGGCTGACCGTTTCCAGATACTATACTCCCACGGGACGTTCCATCCAAAAATCCTATAAAGATGGCAACCACGATTATTACCAACGTTTTATGGAACGCTACGCAAGTGGCGAACTAACTTCCGCGGACAGCATAAAGGTGGCCGATTCCCTGAGATTTGTGACTCCCAAGGGCAAGGTGGTTTATGGAGGCGGCGGAATAATTCCGGATGTTTTTGTTCCGATCGGCAACAATCAAGAGGAGGCTATCGAAAGTATGGACGACACGTATCAATTCTTTGCCCGATTTGTGTTCGAACATCTGGAAAAGGACCGGACAATGTACGATGGTTACGATCAGAACCAATTTTTGGACGAGTTCCAAGTGGACGACATCCTTTTTGATAATTTTATCCAATTTGTGCTGGATCGAAAGGTCAAGCTGGATTTCTACGCATACGAGGGTAAGATAAAGGCCTACCTTAAGGCAAATATTGCCGAGCAATTGTTCTCTCCAAATTTATCTGCCCAGATAAAAGGCGACTATGATTCAATGCTGGAGAAGGTCAAGGAATTGGACAAGGCCGATATAGACCAGTCCCAACTAGGTGTAATCAAGATGAAGCCTTGATCTAGTCCTTCAACTTTTTGTCTATTTTTTTTGATGTCATAAAAATCAGCATCAATACAATAGCGCTCAAGGAGGCCACAATGCCGATCAGCGCAATGGTGCTGTCCCCTTGTATCGGGTTTTCAAAATCCACCAAGGTTACGTTGTAGGCGATAAGGCCCAATGCGAGTATGATTAAAACTATAGCAAATGTCTTGTTCATATCAATGTTTTAAGCAGCGTGCGACAGTAGCCCGTTTACATTGGTCACAAAAAGTTTTACGGCTATCGCCATAAGGATCACTCCAAATACTTTGCGGATAATGTTGAGTCCGTTCTTTCCCAATATCCGTTCAATCCGGGCACTGGATTTAAGCACGATGTACACAAAGATAACGTTTATAATAATGGCCACTATAATGTTCTCCACATGGTATTCTGCCCTCAAGGACAAAATAGAGGTAAGGGTACCCGCACCTGCGATCAATGGAAATGCGATCGGGACAATGGAAGCGGTCTCCGGTTCATCGTCCTTGTAGAGCGAGATTCCCAAGATCATTTCAATGGCGAGGAAAAAGATGATAAAGGCCCCGGCGACAGCAAAGGAGTTAACATCGATGCCGATCAAGGAAAGAATGCTTTCGCCGACGAACAAAAAGGCGATCATGATCGAAATGGCCACAATGGATGCCTTTTCGGATTGTACATGCCCTACCTTCTTGCGAAGGGACAGTATAATCGGGATGCTCCCCAAAATATCGATTACGGCAAACAATACCATCCCGGCGGTCGCTATCTCCTTAAAGTTAAAATTCATGGCGTCAATTTTTTTGGACGGCAAATTTACGGGTAAAAAAGACTTTTGGATGACATAAAATGTTTATAAATCATCAATTTTTTGGTTTTGATTTACCTTTGCCAAAAAAATAAGGCGAAACCATGTTCCAGATAGGAAAAACCATTGTATCCGAAGAGATACTGGAAAACGATTTTGTGTGCAACTTAAATGCTTGTAAGGGTGCCTGTTGTGTTGGAGGGGAATATGGTGCCCCATTGGAGGATTCCGAGACCGATAGGCTGCTCAATATTTATGATGAGGTTAAACCCTTTTTGCGTCCCGAAGGCATAGCCGCCATTGAAGAGCACGGAGTGTTTGTAAAGGGAGAGGACGGGGAATGGGAAACCCCTTTGGTGAACAATAATGAATGTGCCTATGTGATTTTCTCGGACGATGGCATAGCCAAATGTGGCCTGGAAGCTGCCTATGAGGCCGGCGCAACCAAATGGAAAAAGCCCATATCGTGCTATTTGTACCCGGTTCGCACAAGGGAGTATTCAGAGTTTACGGCGGTCAATTACCACAAATGGGAAATCTGCGATCCGGCCTGCTCTTTGGGCAAGGAACTAAAGGTGCCCATATATAAGTTTGTAAAGGATGCGCTCATCAAAAAGTTTGGAAAGGCTTGGTACCAAGAATTGGAGCAAGTGGCCTCGGAAAGCTCTAAATAGTGGGTATGTCCAGCACTACTTTGGTGCCAATAGGGTCTCCGTTCTCATCGAAAAGGTCCAAAATATCCACATCAAATTTATTCTGGTAGTCCTTGGCAAAATTGGCCAATCGTTCCTTGGTGATACGAATGCCCAGGGACTTCTTTTTTAGTACCCGGTTTTCTTTGTTCAGTTCGGCCATGGTACGTCCCACCCCGTTGTCCACAATTTCAATGGTCACATGTCCCCTGTCCTTGTGCTTCACATTGATCTGTATTTTTTTCTCGCCCTCTTTTGGGGAGAGCCCGTGCCACAGGGAGTTTTCCAAGAAAGGCTGCAGTGTCAAAGAAGGGATTTTGATATTGTCAATATTGATACCTTCCTCCACTTCGATTTTAAAATCTATTTCGTTGGAGAAGCGGATGTTTTCAATGTTCATGTACAATTCCATGGTGCCCAGTTCTTCTGCCAGCGGAATCTCTTTTAGGGACGATGCTTCCAGAATTTTACGGACGAGCTTGGAAAATTTGTTCAGGTAATGAACGGCATTTTTTTGCTCATTGTTTATAATATATAGCTTTATGGAGTTTAGGGAGTTGAACAGGAAATGCGGGTTCATTTGGCTGCGCAGCATCTGTTGCTCCAAGGTAAGCACCCTCTTTTCGTTCTTGCTCTGGTATTGTCTGTAAAGAATATAGAGTATGGAAGATATCAACCCAACGATCAAGGCACTGACCAAAAGGGTCGTCTGGTTTTTCTTGAGCCGTAGTCGAACAATTTCATTTTCCTTGGCCAAAACGGCGATTTGATTGTTTTTTTTGTCGTTTTCGTACTTTATGATAACGTCGTTCATGTACCGTAGGTTGGTAGCGCTGGAAATCTGCTTGTCGTACTCGTCAGCTTTTTTATAGAATTCGTAGGCGCTCTTAAAATCTCCCTTGGCATTTTCCAAGTCCGACATTTTCTCATACCCGTACAAGATGGTGCTCGGAATGTTTCGGTTTTGTGCCATTTGCAGCCCTTCCATAATGTGGTCCTCTGCTTCTTGGTACTCGCCCAGTTTGGTGTGGGCCCAACCCGAATTGATATAGATGACCGAAGCCATTGAAAGGTCGCCTATCTTTTTGGATTCATCCATCAGGGGTTCCAAAAGTACAAGGGCCAGGTATGGCATATCTTGTTTTAGGTAGATTTGGGCAAGGCTGTTCTTGCAGATCACGCGCCCAATGTCCGACCCGATCTCTTCGTTGTAGGCCAGGGACTTTCGGTAGTTTTCCAAGGCAGCTTCCAAATCGCCCTTTTCCTCTAGGCAATGTCCAATGTTTTGATGGTTGATGGCCAAGCCCAATTTGTTTCCGAGTTCCTCTTCCAGTTTAAGGGCCCTTCGGAACTGTAATATGGCCAGATCATACTGTTCCAAGGTTTGGTAGAGGTTCCCAATACCATTCAAGGAAACATTGATGCTCCTTTTGATATGATGGGAGGGATCTTCTACCTGTTCGGCCAGCTCAAGTGCCTTTTGATGAAAGTCCAAGGCGGTTTTAATGGCGTCTGTACGCCTATAGACCACACCGAGCATATTGAGGCTAAGAATCCTAAAATCGGTATTGCCTGCTTCTTCTGAGACTTTGAGTGCTTGTTCGTGCAGTTTTACGGCCTTATCATATTGTGATATGTTCCGGTATTTCATCCCCAACATGTTCAATGCATAGGATTTCCCCTCCAGATACTCGTTTTTTTCGCTCAAATCGGCAAAATACCTTAAAAGTGTTGTATCCCTTTTTTCGGAAGAGAGTTCCCCATCGAGAGATTCGTATGTCTTGGATCTGAGCTGTACCAAAGTCTCGGCTTTGTCCACAAACTCTTCTGAAATTTTTTGTGCCTGTAAAGTGCTTAAAAAAGAAAACAGCAACAAGGTTAATAGAGAACCGGTTCGTACTCGATGTAGGTTTTCAATAAGGAGGAACTTTACGATAGGCACGGGAACATTACGGGATTATAGCATATCCAAAAAGTCGGATTTTTTTTGCCGGGAGACTGGTATTCTATGATTGGATTCCAAAACCACATAACCATCGGTTTTAAGGAATTCCTTTATTTTATTTAGATTGATGATGTAGGAATTATGGATTCTGAAAAAACTGCTTTCCGGTAAAAGGGCATTTACTTCCTTTAGTTTTTTGGTGAGAAGGATTTTTTGGCCATCCTTTAAAAAAATGGTACTGTAGTTTCCGTCCGATTCCGCATACAGGATTTCATCACTGTTCAAAAACACCAACTTGCCATCCGTATTGATGGTTATTTTTTTGCTCTGCGACTCTGAATTAAAGTTAAGCAGAATTTTTTCCAACCGCTCAACGGTCAGATTCTTGGCGTTGAACTTTTTTATTTTGGCTATGGTCTCTTCCAGATCGTCGGAGTCTATGGGCTTGAGCAAGTAGTCGATGGCCTCGTTCTTTAGGGCTTGGAGGGCATACTGGTTGTAAGCTGTTGTTATGACCACGGGAAAATCCTTGTTTTTTAGGTTTTTTATAAACTGGAACCCGTCCATGGCGGGCATTTCAATATCCAAGAACAAACAATCGGGCGTGTTCTTTTCCAAATAGTCCAAAGCTTCCCTGGCATCGGTAAAAGATGCGATAATATCCACTTCGTCGCTCAAGTTGGTAAGTTCCCAGCTCAAGCTTTGTAGGGCTTTTATTTCGTCATCGACTATTACGGCTTCTAGCATAATCTAATATAGGTTATACCAAAATTAGAATTATTCTTTACATGGCAATAAAATTATGTGTTAATGGATATTTAGCACGTATAACTGGTATAAAAAGGGAAATCAGGTGAAAATTACCAGGTTTTTTAAGCTTTGAACAAATGTTTAAAGAAATCGAAAGCTGCTTGCCCCGACCCAAAAACCAATTATACATAAAACAGAACAGTTTATACATAGACACCATATGAGTGGAATTTAGTTGTCTATATTCGGCATGTCAAAAATAAAAGGACACTCTTTTAATAGCCATAACAATGAAGAAATGTGCAATATTGTTTTTGATTTTGGTAGTGGCTCTGTTTTTTGCCGCGTTATCAGAAAGGAACAACACCCAATTGGGATCTGATTGGAACAAAGTTGTTGCGAGGAAATAGCCTTGCAAGACCAGCTCTTAAAAATTTTGTATTACCAAATAATTGTACGGCCACGGCAACCAATCTTTTGATTGTATAAACCGCTTGCACAATTAACTTCGGTTTGGCCATAATCTGGATTTGATTTTAGGTTTCGGGGGAACTACCTAGGACGAAAAAGGATTTGTTGAGGCTCAATTGAAGCGGCCGTACTCTTTGGTAATATTCGGCCTTTGGCCTGTTCATCATAAAAGCAAGACCAAGTAAACATACAACTGTGTTACTTGGTCTTTTGTTTTTTACAGATTTTGTAAGGTATTGCGCATAATATGGTTCCATTCCTAGATTTCAACACCTTATGTTAAAAACTTTGCGGCTGATTTTGCCGGTGGACCTTTAAAAACTCAGGGTAATTTTAAATCTTTGCCGTGTTGACTTAAGGACTCAATTGTGTAAATCCTACTTACTGAAAAGGATAGGATTTTAAAATTGTTTTTGAAAAATCTTCAACAAATTACTGTGCATTGAATACAGCTATTGCTGTACTGCGTATACAGTTATTTTGTACCAAAAACGGTACAGGTGATAGTGTTTATTGATTTAATACCTCGGATAAGTTCACCCCACAAAAGAACATCCGAGGTATTTTTGTATAGAGCGCATCACATAAAAAAACCCCCAAGCATTTGGAGGTTTTTTAGTTTTATGGAATGTTATCTAGCCTTAGATAGACCAGGCTTTTCCGCCTGTCAAGGTTTCAAGGTCACCACAGCCGATGTATTCGCCGGGAATTGGTAAATAAGCCAATACTTCCTCACCAACATATTCTGATGATTTATAGGCCCATGTGGCCAAGTCCCTTAAATCGTTGGCAAAAGAGAATCGGGCAATATCTTCGTCCAGGCTAGCCTTACCTCCTTGCATAATAGCTTGCATATAGTTCATGATGGCTTCGGAATGTACTTTTTCCTCTTCATCCGAACGCTTTCTAAGATAGGCTTGCAATGCAGGCTCTATATCCGCAGCTTCGATATCCATTAAAGAATCTTTGCCCGAATCCAATAGGACCTTATCGTAGAACTTGTTCATTTTCATGACGACAAATTCTCTTTGGTTCAATGGCATTACTTCGTCCAAATAGGCATCTATGAATGTATGGACGTTTACCTCGGTCGCAGAGGGCGTGTCCGTTTTAGGAAGAATCACATCCAACGTTTGGGCCATGGCATATCCTTGTTCTTTGCTCAAGAAACTAGGTGTCCACTCCGCATATGCAGGCTTGTCCTTGCAACTTTGCAATAGCGATAACAATGTTGGCGTGGCCACGGCGTAACCGAAGGCCATCCCCATATTTTTAAGTGCTGATCTTCTTTCCATTATATATTTCCTTTTTTAAGTTCTTGGGCCGCATGGTTGGCTGCCCTTGCCGTAAATGCCATATACGTCAACGATGGGTTTACACAGCTTGCAGATGCCATAAAGGCACCATCGGTAACATATACGTTCTCACATCCGTGTACTTGGTTGTTGCCGTTTACAACGGAAGTCTTTGGATCTCGTCCCATTCTTGCGGTACCCATTTCGTGGATACCCAGCCCCAATGCATATTGCGCATCGTAAGGGGTAATGTCTTTTGCGCCTGCTTTTTCAAGCATTTGAACGGCTTGATCTTGCATGTCTTTTCTCATGTTCAGCTCATTCTCACGAATTTCTGCATCAAAAGTAACAGTAGGAAGACCCCATTTGTCCTTTTTGTCGTAATCCAAGGTCATTTTATTGTCATGGTAAGGCAAAATTTCACCGAACGCGAGCATGTTCATTGTCCAGCCTCCCGGGGTAAGAACTGCATCCTTGTAATCTTTACCAAACGAAGCTTCCGCAATCAATTCTTCATAATTGCCTCTACCTGCACCCCCTTGGTAGCCATAACCACGTTTAAAGTTTTTCATATCGGAATCACCGCCAAGGTTTCTAAATCTTGGGATGTAGATTCCGTTTGGTTTTCTACCCTTGTAGTATTTGTCTTCATACCCATCAAACTTACCGGATGCGCCTACCAAGAAATGGTGATCCATAACATTGTGGCCCAATTCTCCGGAGTCGTTTCCTAAACCATTAGGGAATCTATCCGATTTGGATTGCATCAAAATGGAAGTGGATGCTATGGCAGAAGCACAAAGGAAAATAACCTTTGCCTTGAACTCGAATTCTTCTTTGGTCTCCCTATCGATAACTTTTACTCCCGTTGCTTTTTTGGTGTTTGGGTCGTAAATAACCTCGTGTACAATGGAGTCTGGTCTAAGCGTCATGTTTCCTGTAGCTTCGGCAGCTGGCAATGTAGAGGAAACACTGCTAAAGTATGCTCCGAAAGGACATCCTCTAATACAACGGTTCCTAAATTGACAACGAACACGGCCGTCACCATCAAACTGTTTGTCACTGTTTATGTGGGCCACCCTACCTGCGGTAATCACACGGCCACCAAAATGTTCGGCGACCTTGCCCCTTACATGATCCTCTACACAATTGAGTTCCATCATGGGCTCAAACTGTCCATCGGGAAGTTGGGGGAGACCTAAATTTTCACCGGATACACCGATATAACTTTCAACTTTATCGTACCAAGGGGCAATGTCCTTGTAGCGTACTGGCCAATCTACGGCAATACCTTCGTTTTTGTTGGCCGAAAAATCAATGTCGCTCCAACGGTAGCTGTGTCGTCCCCACATAATGGAACGTCCACCTACGTGGTAACCTCTCATCCAATCGAAACGTTTGGTCTCGTTGTAAGGATGTTCCAGATCGTTCACAAACCAATGCTTGGAAGCTGCACCGGTGGTGTAACCGGTTCTGGATTGTTTTTCCTGTTGTTTAACATCTTCTCGGGTTGCTCTGCCCCCATGCTTAAAATCCCAGTCGTCCATGTTGGCCGTTGGATAATCTTCTCGGTGCTTTACCATGGGGCCACGCTCCAAGACCAAAGTCTTGAGACCGTTTTCGCACAATTCTTTTGCAGCCCAACCACCGCTGATACCCGTACCTACCACGATGGCATCATAGGATTCCTGCTCCTGATTGTAATAAAATTTACTCATTTATTCGGATTGTTTATTTGCTAAATGTATTAATTATTAAATTAATTTTCTACATTTAATCCCTATGTTTATTGAGAATTCAGCACTATAACGTTGTAGTTTTTGGATTCAGCACTAAATTAACTAACGTAAAAATATGAACAGAAGTAGTTTAGCACAGAAAAGTATTGCCACAGTTATTGCCGTGGCTTTTTTGGGATTTTATTCCTGTAAACAGAATTCAAAGAAGGAAACAGCAGAGGAATCTGCAACTGAAATGGAAGTGGTAGAGGATACTAAACCGGACATTAAGCTTTCTTTGGCACAATGGTCCATCCACAAAATGATCTTTGAAGAAAGCGTTGATCCCTACACGTTTGCCGAAAAAGCAAGCGAATGGGGTTTTGAGGGATTGGAATATGTGAGCGCTCTTTATTATAAGGAACTGCAAGCAGCGAATTTTTCCGAGGAGGCCATGAACAACTGGGTAGAAAAGAGTAAGGCCGAAAGTGAAAAATATGGATTGAAGAACCTTTTGATCATGGTGGACGGCCAAGGCGACATCGCTGTTCCGGATGAAGCCGAAAGAACAAAAGCAGTGGAAAACCACTATAAATGGGTAGATGCAGCTGCAGCTTTGGGTTGCCACTCCATCCGCGTTAACCTTAACGGAAGCATGGAACCAGAGGTATGGATGCCGGCATCCGTTGCAGGGCTTACCCAATTGGCCACATACGCCAAGGACAAGAACATCAATATAATTGTAGAAAATCACGGAGGGCCATCTTCCAATGCCCAAATGTTGGCGGACGTTATGGAAAAAGTGGGCATGGACAATTGTGGTACATTGCCGGATTTTGGAAATTTCTGCATCAAAAGGGAAGAAGGCGACTATTATTCGTCCAAATGTTTGGAAGAGTATGATAAATATAAAGGTGTAAAGGAATTAATGCCCTATGCGAAGGGAGTTAGCGCCAAGTCCTATAATTTTGACGAAGAAGGAAACGAAACCGTTGTGGATTATCCAAGGATGATGGACATTGTCCTGGACGCCGGATACGAAGGGTATGTCGGTGTAGAGTACGAAGGCTCCGAACTTAGCGAAGAAGAAGGAATATTGGCCACCAAGCAACTTTTGGAAAAAGTATTGGAGTAAATTCAAAAAAACATTAATGGATTGATGAAGGGATTTTTACAACAGCTCTTCGATTACAATTTTTATTGTAACAAAAAAATAATTGGACAATGCAGTGGTCTGGACAAGGTTCCGGACAACTGCATTAGACTTTTTAGCCACATTCTCAATGCCCATCATATTTGGAACCAAAGAATGATGCAATCCCCAACTGATTTTGGTGTTTGGGACCTGCATGATATCAATACATGGGAAGACATTCATTACGACAATCAACGGACTTCCTTTGAAATTGTATCCAATACCGATGATCTAGAACAGCGAGTGGAATATACGAACAGTAAGGGAGCGGGTCATTCCAATCAACTCAAGGATATCCTGTTTCATATCATCAACCATTCCACGCACCATCGAGGACAGATTATGGTGGAGTTCCGAAATGCCGGAATTGAGCCCGAACCTCTGGATTATGTATATTACAAAAAATAAAACCCAATTAACCAATACCTCACATGAATAGTAAGACCAAATTCCAACTCTCCTTTATGATGTTCCTCGAGTTTTTTATCTGGGGAGGTTGGTTTGTTACCCTGGGAACATTCCTTGGGAATAATCTCGAAGCAACAGCAGGACAATCCTCGATGGCCTTTTCCACACAATCTTGGGGTGCCATTATTGCTCCGTTCATTATAGGGCTCATTGCCGACAGATATTTTAATGCCGAACGAATTTTAGGAGTACTGCACCTTATCGGTGCATTTTTAATGTACCAGATGTATCAATCGGACAATTTTGCCGCTTTCTATCCATACGTATTGGGCTATATGATTTTGTACATGCCAACATTGGCCTTGGTAAATTCCATATCCTTCAATCAAATGAAGGACCCGGCAAAGGAGTTCTCGAATATCCGTGTGTTTGGCACCATTGGCTGGATTATCGCAGGGCTGGTAATAAGCTACCTTTTTGTTTGGGACTCTCCAGAAGCCTTGGAGGCGGGAATGCTTAAAAATACATTTTTGATGGCAGGAATCGCTTCGGGAATTTTGGGTCTATTCAGCTTCACATTGCCAAAGACTCCACCAAAGGTGGACAAAAGCGAAAAAGTGACCATTTCCGATGTTCTGGGACTTGATGCATTGAAACTGTTGAAGGATAAAAACTTCTTGGTGTTCTTTATATCATCAGTATTGATTTGTATCCCGTTGGCTTTTTACTATCAAAATGCCAACCCGTTCTTGGCAGAAATAGGGTTGCCAAACCCAACAGGTAAAATGGCCATCGGTCAAATTTCCGAAGCACTTTTTATTCTGGCACTTCCTTTCTTCTTTACCAGATTCGGATTTAAGAAGACCATATTGGTGGGTATGCTGGCCTGGACGGTCCGTTACCTGTTGTTTGCATACGGTAATGCGGATGAATTGTCGTTTA
The DNA here is from genome assembly GCF_011068285.1 of Flagellimonas oceani. Classification (NCBI taxonomy): domain Bacteria; kingdom Pseudomonadati; phylum Bacteroidota; class Flavobacteriia; order Flavobacteriales; family Flavobacteriaceae; genus Flagellimonas; species Flagellimonas oceani. The sequence continues at coordinate 4,043,618 of NZ_CP049616.1, forward strand.
TGCTGATCATTGGAATAGCCTTGCACGGAATTTGTTACGATTTTTTCTTTGTATCCGGACAGATCTATACCGATACCAAAGCTGGGAAAAAGTACAAAAGTGCCGCTCAGGGATTGATCACATTGGCCACCTATGGAGTGGGCATGTTGATAGGTTTCTGGATCGCTGGACAGATTACCGATTCACTTACCATGGAAGACGGTGCCCATGTCTGGGAAAGCATTTGGATCTATCCTGCAGCATTTGCAGCAGTGGTGTTTATACTATTTGCGTTGATATTCAAAAACGAAAAAGTAGAATATAAATCCTAGGTGACCGGGAATGCACATGCTCGGACATCCTTTGATTTAAATATGATCAAAATAGGACATAAGATTATAGATACAACCAAAATTAACTGAAACAAAAATGAAAAACGTAAACAAGAATCAGCTATTTCTAGCAGCCTGTATATCGCTGGTGGTCACATCCATGACCTTTGCCATTAGGGCTGGTATATTGACCCAATTAGGGGAGGAGTTCATGCTTTCCAATCAACAATTGGGTTGGATAAACAGTATGGGCTTTTTTGGATTCCCCATTGCCATGATCTTTGGCGGATTGCTCTACAATAAAATCGGAGCACGTAAACTTATGGTAACGGCATTTGTCTGCCATATGCTTGGGTTGATCCTAACTATAATGGCAGGAGGTTTTTGGACACTGATTATATCCACCTTCTTTATTGGCTTTGCCAATGGTTCGGTGGAAGCGGCCTGTAATCCAATGATCGCCGATATGTTCACCAAGAACAGGACGGCAATGCTGAACAGGTTCCACGTATGGTTCCCTGGAGGAATTGTGATCGGCTCACTTATCTCCAAGTTCATGACCGACTTTGGAATGGGTTGGCAATTACAGATTGCGGTAATGTTGATACCTACGCTTATCTATGGATATATGTTCTTTAAGCAACAGTTTCCGGAAAGCGAGCATATCGAAACGGATACCACCAAGAACATCAAAGGTCTGGCAGACCCGTTGTTCATTTTTATCATGTTGTGTATGACCCTTACTGCGATATCCGAATTTGGACCCCAGCAATGGGTAGAACGTATTTTGGGCAATTCTGGCGCGAGCCCCATGTTGGTGTTGGCCATGGTGACCGGTATTATGGCCATAGGACGATACTTTGCAGGGCCAATCGTACATAGGCTGAACCCCATAGGAGTGTTGGTCATGTCTGCCTTGATCACTACGGCAGCAGTGTATAGCATGAGCGTTGCCGAAGGTTCCATGATTTATCTGGCAGCCGTTCTTTTTGCGTTGGGAGTTTGTTATTTTTGGCCTACCATGATCGGGTTTACTTCCGAATATCTCCCAAAAACGGGAGCATTGGGAATGTCCTTGGTAGGTGGAGCAGGAATGTTCTCCACGGCCATTTGGCAACCTGTGATCGGTGGATGGCTGGACACTGCAAAAGAAACGGCGATTTCAACCGGATTGGCCGATGAGGTAGCGGAACTGGCAGCAGGAAAGGCTACCTTGGGAAAAATGATGTTCTTCCCGCTGGCCGTGTTGATTCTGTTTTCCATTTTGTTCCTGTTCCGAAAGAAATTGGAAGAAAGAAGGGTGCCACAAGGGCATACCGAAGAAGAAGTAGTATAATTAAAGAAAATAAAACAATAGAAAATGCCTAAAAAGATCAGACTTGGAATCCTTGGGGGGGGAGGCGATTCCCTCATAGGTGTGCTGCACAGGGTAGCAGCATTTATTAACGATAATTATGAGATAGTCGGTGCGGTATTCAACCCAGACCATGAGGACAGTATCGCCTTTGCCAAGGAAATAGATATTCCTACCAATCGTATCTATAAAGATTTTGATACGTTGATAGAAGAAGAAATGAAATTGCCGGAAGATGAACGTATTCAAGTATGTTCCATTCTTACGCCCAACTTCTTGCACTTTCCCATGGCGAAAAAGTTGTTGGACAACGGTTTCCATGTCATTTGTGAAAAACCGATGACGACTACTTATGAAGAAGCCAAAATTCTTCAAGAAACCCTTAAAGAGGTCAAAAAAGTATTTGCCGTGACACACACGTACACAGGTTATCCCATGGTGCGCCAAATGCGCGAGATGATAAAGGACGGTGTCATTGGAAAAGTACACAAAGTTGATGCACAATATTATCAAGGTTGGATGAACCCCATTATCCACGATAAGGAAAAGAGAGGAACCGTATGGAGGCTCGACCCCAAAAAAGCGGGAATCAGTTCCTGTATGGGAGATATCGGTGTACACGCCTTTAACATGATAGAATACACCACTGGTCTCCAGGTGCAATCCTTGCTATGCGATTTCAATTATATGTATGATGACAATGTCATGGATATGGATGGTACCGCCCTTATACGTATGGACAAGAACGTAAAAGGAGTCATTAGGGCCAGTCAAGTTGCTACGGGAGAAGAAAACAATCTGACCATAGCCATTTACGGCCAAAAAGGTGGTTTAAAATGGGAACAGGAAAACCCTAATTACCTCTACAAATTGAACGACCCGGAGCCATTGCAGGTATACAAACCAGGTCACGAATACAATTCCAAACTGTCTTTAGATGGAACCAAGTTGCCCCCGGGACACCCAGAAGGTATTTTTGACTCTATGGCCAACATCTACTTAGGTGTTGCAAGAGCCATCCGCGGGGAAGAATACAACGATGGTGAATTCCCAACCATGATGGACGGTGTACGTGGTCTAAATTTTATAGAGAACACAGTGGCATCCCACAAACAAGGAAATATTTGGGTAGATATGGATTAAGGTCCATTCAAAGAAATATAGATGATGGCTGCCCATGGGCAGCCATTATTTTTTATAGAGCATCTCGAACTGCTCGAACACCACGATCATACTCTCAGTGGGTCTGGTCCTTAATTTGGACAGTTCCCGCGTGTAATAATCCCAGTGGACTTTTTTCCAATAATCCAGGCTTTTATCGCCTTCACCCTCCAAGCGGGCATGCTCTTCCCTAATGCTAAAATAGGGCAGCAACTTTACAGCAGTGGTCCGAATAATGCATTTGGCATCCCCGTTCCAATCCGTTACCACATAAAAATCACCGATTTTGGGCAGAGCTTCATTGCGGAGCTGTATTCCTTTTAGGGAATGTGTGGTGGCCCTTTTGGTCTCTTTACAGACTAAATCGGCACACAAATTGGCATCTTTTTCATTATCACAAAAATGAATGACCTTGGGCGCATCTTCAGAAGCAAACTCCAAATGGGCATCCAAAAAGTCGCCCCAAAGATTTCGGGCAGAAGCATTTTCCATAAGTAGGGTTTTTAAGCAAATTTATTTTGTTTGAACTGTTCCGCAGCATGGTTGGCAGCCCTTGCCGTAAATGCCATATACGTTAAAGATGGGTTTACGCAACTGGCTGAGGTCATAAAGGCACCATCGGTAACGTATACATTGGGAACTGCATGTAGTTGGTTATGTTTGTTGAGTACGGAGGTTTTTGGGTCGCGGCCCATACGGGCGCCTCCCATTTCGTGAATGCCCAGACCGGGACCGGTTTCCCTGTCGTACGTGGAAATGTTCTTAAAGCCTGCCGCTTTCAACATTGCCACGCCCTCTTCTTTTATGGCCTCCCGCATCTTATATTCGTTCTCCTTGAATTCAACATCAAAATCCAGTTGGGGCAGTCCCCATTGATCTTTTTTCTCTTTGCTCAACGTTACGCGATTGTCATGGTAAGGTAGCATTTCTCCAAAGCCGCTTAATCCAATTTCCCAGCCGCCAGGTTGTAATATAGCCTCCTTAAGTGCCTTCCCATATCCCATTTCCGCTACCATTTCTGACCAATCGCCCCTGTTGGCGCCACCTTGATACCCAAAACCTCGAATGAAATCGGAGCGTTTGGTTTTCTCGTCCAAATTAACAAACCTCGGAATATAAACTCCGTTGGGTCTTCTACCCTTGTAGTATTTATCCAAATGTCCATCGACCTTGGCAGATGCACCGAGTTGGTAGTGATGGTCCATGATGTTTCGACCAAGCTGGTCATGCTCGTTCCCCATTCCATTGGGAAACCTGTTGGATTTAGATTGTAGCAGAATACCCACCGATGCCATGGAAGAGGCACAAAGAAAGACAATCTTACTATTGAATTCCAATTTTTCATGCGTTTCCGCATCTATGATTTTTACGCCGGTCGCCTGGTTCCGATTTTGATCATAGACCACTTCGTGTACAATCGAATTTGGTCTCAAGGTCAAGTTTCCGGTTCTTTCCGCAGCGGGCAATGTTGATGAGTTGCTGCTGAAATAACCGCCAAAAGGGCATCCTCTCCAACAACGGCTACGGTATTGGCAAGGTCCTCGACCCATAAAATCGGTGGTGTTTTCTGTAATATGGGCGGCGCGCCCAATAGTGAGCAATCGGCCATCATCAAACTTTTTGCTCAGCGACTCCTGGAGTTCCTTTTCAACACAGTTGAGTTCCATGGGGGGCTGAAAAATCCCATCGGGCAGTTGTTTGAGTCCCAAAGCCTGGCCGCTAACGCCTATGTAGGATTCAACCTTGTCGTACCATGGGGCAATATCTTTATAGCGTACCGGCCAATCCACGGCAATGCCTTCCTTCTCGTTTGCCTCAAAATCAATATCGCTCCATCTGTAGCTCTGCCGACCCCAGGTCAAGGATCTTCCCCCCACTTGGTAGCCCCTGATCCAATCAAAACGTTTGGTCTCTTGGTAAGGGTGTTCCAAATCGTTCACAAAAAAGTGTTTCACGTCTTCTTTGGGTGCCCATCCGACCCTAAGTTGTTTATGATATTTTTCTTTGTCCTCACGGGAAAGCTCCCCTTTTAAGCTATAATCCCACGAATCATCGTTCATGGTCTTATAATCTTCGATATGCTTTACCATGGGACCTCGTTCCAACACCAATACGTTGAGTCCGTTTTCGCATAATTCCTTGGCGGCCCAACCGCCACTTATGCCCGTTCCTACAACAATGGCATCATAAACTTTGTTTTCAATCACTTTAATGTTGTTTTAATTGTTAGCTAATCCCTATATTTATGTTTTTCTACATGAGACCTAAAAATAGCATAGTTTTTTTCTTAAATATAAAAGATAAATCCCAATTTACTTGGGATTTACTAATTCCTTAAATTTTAACTAAATGAAGACAATTAAAGGACCGGCCGTATTTCTGGCGCAGTTTGTGGACAGTCAACCTCCGTTCAATACTTTGGATGGTATGTGCAAATGGGCTTCAGATCTTGGATACAAAGGGATCCAGATACCAACTTGGGAATCCTTCCTGATAGATTTGGACAAAGCGGCCGAAAGCCAAGATTACTGTGATGAGCTAAAAGGAAAAGTAAATTCTTATGGTTTGGAGATTACCGAGCTCTCCACGCACTTGCAAGGGCAATTGGTAGCGGTGCATCCTGCCTATGACATTATGTTCGACAATTTTGCTCCAGAAGCGTTGCACGGAAAACCAAAAGAGCGCACCAAATGGGCCATAGAGACCGTTAAAAAAGCTGCTACGGCAAGCCGAAGATTGGGACTGGACGTGCACGCAACATTTTCGGGTTCCCTACTTTGGCATACGGCGCACCCGTGGCCCCAAAGACCTGCCGGATTGGTAGAGATGGGGTTTGAGGAATTGGCCAATAGATGGATGCCCATCCTTAATCATTTTGATGAGCAGGGCGTAGATGTTTGTTATGAGATCCATCCCGGGGAGGACCTTCACGACGGCGATACTTTCGAACGCTTTTTGGAAGCCACAGGGAATCATAAAAGGGTGAATATTTTGTACGACCCAAGTCACTTCGTGCTCCAACAACTGGATTATATAGCCTATATCGACCACTATCATGAGTTTATAAAATCGTTCCACGTGAAGGATTCCGAGTTTAATCCAACAGGAAAAAAAGGAGCCTTTGGCGGTTACAACGATTGGGGGGATAGAGCAGGTAGGTACCGTTCTTTGGGCGATGGACAGATAGACTTCAAGACCATCTTCTCCAAATTGACCCAATACGGATGTGATGTATGGGCCGTGATGGAATGGGAATGCTGTATAAAAAGCCCGGAGCAGGGAGCCCGCGAAGGTGCGAAATTCATCCAAGACCATATTATAGAAGCAACCACAAAAACATTTGATGATTTCGCAGGAGCGGACATTGATGAACAAAAACTTAAAAACATATTAGGATTATGAAAAAACCATTGTTGTTTATAGCTCTTACAGCAGTATTTGCCTGCAAGGACAAACCAAAGGAAAACAAAGAAGAAGTTCAAGAAGAAATGACGGAGGTAGTTGAAGAAAAAGAACCTGAATGGACCACCCTGTTCGACGGGACAAGTTTTGACGGTTGGCACATGTACAATGGGGGAGAGGTAACCGAACCTTGGAAACTGGAAGATGGGGCCATGGTGTTTTACCCAATGGAAGAAAGACCCGAAGGAGCCAACTACAACTTGGTTACCGATGAAGAGTTTACCGATTTTGTACTGACCCTGGATTGGAAGATCGCCGAAGGAGGAAACAGTGGATTCTTTTGGGGCGTAAAGGAAGGGGAGGAATATGGCCAACCCTACGTTACCGGTCCGGAAATTCAAGTTTTGGATGACGAGAGACATCCTGATGCAAAAAATGGCGAAGATCGTTTGGCGGGATCCTTGTACGACATTGTTCCACCATCTGAAAAAGTGGTGAAACCAGCGGGCCAATGGAACTCCGTGGAATTGATGATCAATCACAAGACCAACCAAGGTCATGTAATTTTGAACGGGACCAAAATTGTGGAGTTTCCGTTAGAAGGTCCAGAGTGGGACAAATTGATCGCCAATTCCAAATTTGCCGACTGGGAAGATTTTGCCGCCTTTAAAACGGGGAAAATCGGATTGCAGGACCATGGCAATAAGGTAGCCTTCAGAAATATCATGATTAAAGAACTATAGGATGAAAAGATTGAGATATACTTTGGGAATAGTTGCCATGATGACAGGTTTCTTCATCAATGCTCAGGAAGTAGAGCCCACAAAACCCGAAGCGACCGAATTATATAAACCTGTTCCGCCAAAAGTAACACCCGGTGAGAACGGGGCGCCTCCAAGCGATGCCATTGTATTGTTCGATGGTACCTCGTTGGAGAAATGGATAAGTACCGCGGACAGTACTGCCGCCAAATGGACTTTGAACAAGGACGGTAGCATGACCGTGAAGGATAGAACTGGAGACATCCAGACCAAGCAGAATTTTGGGAGCATTCAGTTGCACATTGAATGGAAATCACCTGCCGAAGTGCAACGAGATGGCCAAAATAGGGGAAATAGCGGAATCTTTCTGAACGGACTCTACGAAGTTCAAGTGTTGGATAACAATGACAACGACACCTATGTAAACGGCCAAGTCGCCTCCATATACAAACAGCATACACCCTTGGCAATGGCCTCTGTGCCCACTGGGGAATGGAATACCTACGACATTATTTATCATGCACCCGAGTTTGAAAAAGGTCAAAAAGTAAAGTCCGGCACCCTGACCGTGATCCATAACGGTGTTCTGGTTCAAGATCATGTGGAGATCAAAGGAACTACCCCATACATCGGTTGGCCCAAAAACCCACCACATGGAAAGGGGCCGCTTAGGCTTCAGGATCATGGGGACAACAGTAGGGTGAGCTTTAGGAATATTTGGGTAAGGGAGTTGAATTAACTCCCTTTCACCATTTGCCAGATAGAATCTTTAAAGTGCCAGTAACCTATTTTGGTTACCTTTGGCAAAATTTATCATACGTCTATGATTCAATCCATGACAGGCTTTGGGAAGCATATTGTACAGCTTCCTTCCAAAAAGATTACCATAGAGCTCAAATCGCTCAATAGCAAAAGTTTGGACATCAATGCCAGGCTTCCGCAAATTTATCGCGAAAAGGAACTGGAGCTGCGTAAAATGATTGCAGGCGCTTTGGAAAGGGGAAAGGTCGATTTTAATCTTTATGTCGAAATTACCGGCGAGGAGACTACTTCGGAAGTCAATCAAGGCGTTGTCAAGAATTATATGGACCAATTGGCCAATATTGTCAAAGGAGACGATATTAAACTATTGGAGATGGCCCTGCGTATGCCCGATACCTTAAAAACCGATAAGGACGATATTGATGATGAGGAGTACAAGTCCATAATCGAGGCTATGAACGAAGCCCTGTCCAAAATAGTCGAGTTTAGGAATGAAGAAGGAAAAGTCTTGGAGGAAGATTTTGTTGAGCGCCTCAAAAAACTAAATGGGTTATTGGAAAAGGTGAATACCATGGACCCAGAACGATTGGGTACTGTGCGCGAGCGATTGGAAAAAGCGGTTGCCGACCTAAAAGTAGAACTGGATGCCAATAGGTTTGAGCAAGAACTCATCTATTATTTGGAAAAATACGACATTACCGAAGAAAAGGTCCGTTTGGCCAACCACCTAAAATATTTTGAATCGACCTTGAACTCCGACGATTCCAACGGTAAAAAATTGGGCTTTATCTCTCAGGAAATCGGAAGGGAAATCAACACCATAGGATCCAAGGCAAACTATGCACCCATGCAACAATTGGTGGTGCAAATGAAAGACGAGTTGGAAAAAATCAAAGAACAAATGCTGAATGTGTTATGACGGAAGGCGGTAAACTCATTATTTTCTCTGCACCATCCGGCAGTGGAAAAACAACCATTGTGAAACATTTGTTGAATCAACCCGAACTCAACTTGGCCTTTTCCATTTCGGCCACTTCCCGTCCGCGAAGAGGAAAGGAAAAGAACGGGGTCAACTATTATTTTATGTCCGTTTCCCAATTTAAGAGGCACATTAAGGACGGTGATTTTTTGGAATGGGAAGAGGTATACCGGGACAATTTTTACGGAACCTTAAAAAGCGAAGTGGAGCGTCTTTGGGCAGAAGGAAAAAATGTAATTTTTGATATAGACGTATCCGGTGGGCTCCGAATCAAAAAGAAATTTCCCGAGAAAACATTGGCCGTATTTGTAAAGCCGCCCAGTGTGGACGAATTGAAAATCAGGCTTAAAAAGAGGAGCACCGAAAGTGACGACAAAATCAATATGCGGATAGCAAAGGCCTCTGTGGAGCTTGCTACCGCCCCTCAATTTGATAAGGTCATCAAAAACTACGATTTACCTGTCGCCTTGGACGAAGCCCATAAATTGGTGGCCGATTTTCTCGGTGTCGAGATACCTCCAAAAGAAAACTAGACCATGAAAAAGGTAGGGCTCTTTTTTGGGACCTTCAACCCCATACACATTGGCCATTTGGCCATTGCCAACCATTTGGTGGAGTTTTCGGACTTGGATGAGGTTTGGTTCGTAATCACCCCACAAAGTCCGTTCAAGGTGAAGCAATCGCTTCTGGACAACAACCATCGGTATCAAATGGTTTTCGAGGCAGTTCAAGATTATCCCAAGTTAAAGCCCAGCAAAATAGAGTTCGACCTACCGCAGCCCAACTATACGACGAATACACTGGCGCATTTGGACGACAACTATGGCAAAGACCATCAATTTTCGCTTATCATGGGGGAGGATAACTTGAAGGGTTTCCATAAGTGGAAGAACTACGAAACCATATTGGAACAGTATTCCATTTATGTTTATCCTAGGGTTTCAGAGGGCAAAGTGGAGCATCAATTTAAGGGCCATCCAAAAATTAGCCGGGTCGATGCACCGATTATGGAAATTTCCTCCACCTTTATACGAAAGGCCCACAAGGCAGGTAAAAACATCCGTCCTTTGCTGCCAAATACCGTTTGGAAGTATATGGATGAGATGAATTTTTACAGATAGACTATCCGGCAGCCTTATACAAGGTGTCCGTTCCCAAATATTTATCGTCCTTGTTCATGTACCACGCTCTGGTCTTGGGCATTTTTATCCCTTCGATTTTCTCCAGGCCTTTTAATATGATGTATTCTCCATCATTTTTACTTTCATCGTGATAGAATTGATAAACTTCCATGGCGTAGGTGGTTGGGTCAAAGTAAAAGTACCAAGTGTCTTTTCCGATTTCGGCATCGTAGGTGACCTTTAAAACAATATAATCTTTGCCTTTGAATGTTTTCTTTTCAGTTTTTGGGTCCAAGTTGGTTCCTGGGTCGTTCAGCTTCATGGGCAGGCCGTAGAGGTAGGTGTAGTAATCTTTCATGAAACGGCCGCGTTCGCAGTCCAGTTTAAGCTCCTTGGCTTCTTTTTGGGTAAATTCCTTGCTCCCGTTTAGGGCGATTTCGCAGGATGAGTTTTTAATTTGGTAGGAATACGTGTCATCTCCTTGGGATACATTCAGATTAAATTCCTGTTTTGGAAAATCTACCGAGATAACGCTGGTTCTTTCTGGACGGTTTGGAGTTTCCATTACCACTTTAAACGTAGCTTTCAAGCTTTCCCAATGATTGTTCGGGTCGTGAAAGGCAATCGCCTTTTTTAAGACCTCTTCCGCAGGAATTGATTGTGAAAGTCCGGAGGCAACGGATAGCAGACCAAAAACCAGTAGGGCAAAACAATATCTTTTCATCCCATAGAAATTAATATGGACGAAAAGATACCGTTTTTATTTTTTTTCGATGGTCGCAGGTCTGACCGAGCTATCATGTTCTGCATAATAGAGTTCCAATAGATCCATCATTGCGGCTATCAAATCCCTACTTTCCAATAGCAATGAGAAGTATAAAGTGGTGTTCTTTGGACTGGACTCCTCGGTTCTGGTGCGGGATACCTGTCTGTTTATTTTTTGTGAAACAAGTTCGTTCAATTCTCCCTTGGTGGCAAGTATGTCGCCTATTTGCTCAAAGGATCGATCAAGAAAGGCCTTTTCCGTAACTTCAAAGATAGCTTCCAATTTTTGGTCGATTTCTTTGAGTTCCTTGATTTGGTTGTATTTTAATTTTTTGTGATTGTTGTTGACATGGTTGTAACTCACCTTTCCAATATATTCCAGGGACTGCGACATATCCGTAAGGTAATCCATGATATTGATGTAAAAGTTACTGGCACCAATATGGGCTTCCTCTAAATTTTTGATGAAGTAGAACGTATCATTTCTAAGTCCATCTATTTCCGAGGATAATTTTTTACTTTGCTTTTTGTTCTTTTTCAAAAAGTCGAGATCGTGCTTGGACAATCCCCGAATGGAATTTGAATAAATGCGATTACTTCTCTTGATCACATTGGCAATGTTGGCCGCGCTTTCTTCTATCACTCCTTGGATCGAACTGCTTTCGGCTTTTCTTAAGCTGTCCTCGGCCTTGCTTTCCTCTTTCTTTCTTGTATGGCTCAAGTAGTTTCTTCCAATCAGCAAAGCTGCTAGCGACAAAAGAACGATTAGGGCTATAAAACCACCTAAGTGGATCAGATAAGCGATTATGGCAGCGGAAACAAATGCACAGATGGCGGTGAAAAACCATCCACCTATTACGTTAAGCACACCGGCGACCCTGTAAACTGCGCTTTCGGAGCCCCAAGCCCTATCGGCCAAAGAGCTGCCCATGGCGACCATAAAGGTTACATATGTAGTGGACAAAGGAAGCTTCATGGAGGTTGCAATGGAAATGAGCACACTGGCCACCATAAGGTTTACCGATGCCCTTACCATATCAAATGCAGGTTGGTCCTGTGTTTTTCCCTTCGGAATATAATTGTTGGGCTTGGTAAATCTTTGGTCCAGTCTTTCTTTTGTGCTTTTCGGTATTATATTCGAGATACTGTCAAAAGCCGTGATGGAAAATTTTACGATTTGTCTGGACAAAAAATTGGGTTGAAAACGTTCCTCACCATCTCCTTCACGGGCAAGATTGATTTCTGTTTCGGTCACGTAACGTGCTTTGGTGGACAACCAAAGTGTAATAATCATTACCAAGCCGGAGATGAGCAGCAGATAAGTGGGCGTTTGTACGGCCTCGGCCAATCCGCCCATGGAGTATTCGGTTGCCGCAATCCCGGATGATTGCCAATCCTGAAAAGATTGGAGGGCCGCAATGGGAACCCCGATAAAGTTCACCAAATCGTTCCCGGCAAATGCCATGGCTAGAGCAAAGGTGCCCAAAACGATGATGATTCTGTAAATATTCTTTTTGAATATGGCCGTTAGCACCCAAGAAACGATGGCCCAAAATATAAAATTGGCAAAAAGGAAAAGCTCTGGTTTGGTTGCAGAAAATTCCAAAACGGCACCCTCCAAAAATTGAGCACCTTTTAAACCTTTTACCAAAATAAAGTAAATTATGGCAGTTATGGCCATTCCCCCAAAAATGGAACCGATCCATTTGGGTTGCTTTTCAAATTTGAAAGAAATCAGCAATCGGGATAAAAACTGTACCAATGCGCCAATGGTGAAGGCAATTGCCACGGACAACAAAATGCCAAATATAATCTCTGTTGCCTTTCCTGTGTTGATGTATCCGCCCAAGGCGTCGATTCCACCTCCTTCGCTGGTTACCTTTACCAAAGCTATGGCCACGGCCGCTCCCAATAGTTCAAAAACAATGGATACCGTTGTGGATGTAGGCATTCCCAAGGTGTTGAAAAAGTCCAGAAGGAGTACGTCCGTAATCATCACCGCCATAAAGATTATGATGATTTCGGCGAACACAAATTCCGAAGGATTAAAGATTCCCTTCCGAGCCACCTCCATCATACCACTGGAGGACATCGCCCCAAATGCGATTCCAATACTGGCGACGATCATAATGGTCTTGAAAGAAATAGCCTTGGACCCCAAAGCGGAGTTCAAAAAGTTCACCGCATCGTTGCTGACACCGACTACCAAATCGGTAATTGCCAAAACACCTAAGGCAATAACCATAAAAATGTAAATGTTCTCCCCCATTCTTTCAGAAATATGGCAAAAATGCCATTATAAATCCGCAATTAGGTTAATAAAATGTTACCAATATGCGGTGCTAAAAATATCAATATTTTCAATGTGTTGTATATAGGTTTGTCTTTTGGCATATATTCGTCACAAATTAAAGGCCGATGAACTGGGAGCAGTTACTCTCTTTAAAAAGATACGGGGACACGGGAAAACGTCTTCGCAAGGAACAGAACGAGACCCGACTAGGTTTCGAGGTAGATTATGACCGGATCATTTTTTCGTCCGCATTTAGAAGCCTGCAAGATAAGACACAGGTGTTCCCCATGCCTATTGCCGTAGGTTCGCAAAGGAATTTTGTGCATACGCGCCTAACGCACAGCATGGAAGTATCTGTGGTGGGAAGAAGTTTGGGGCGCATTGCCGGACAGCAGGTGTTGTCTAAATATCCGTTCCTGTCCGAAGTCCATGGTTATCATTTTAACGATTTTGGTGCCATTGTTGCCGCCGCCGCCCTGGCACACGACATTGGCAACCCCCCCTTTGGGCATAGTGGTGAAAAAGCCATCGGGAATTACTTTAAGCAGGGCAAGGGAAAGTTCTACGAAGATGTACTGACGCCGGAGGAGTTTCAGGATCTTATCGATTTTGAAGGCAATGCCAACGGATTTAAACTGCTCACGGAATCCCGCGAAGGGGTCCCGGGAGGACTACGTTTGAGCTACGCCACTTTGGGTGCCTTTATAAAATACCCCAAGGCCTCTCTGCCCAAAAAACCATCGAGGAACATTGCCGATAAAAAATTCGGGTTTTTCCAATCCGAGAAAGCGTTTTTTAATGAATTGGTGGAAGAAATAGGTCTCTTGCCCAACCCTGCCCATCCTAAAACCGGATTTTTAAGGCATCCGCTCACTTATTTAGTGGAAGCAGCGGACGATATATGCTATACCATCATCGATTTTGAAGATGGCATCAACTTGGGGTTGATTCCCGAGGAATATGCCTTGGAATATCTGATCAATTTGGTGAAGGACAACATCAATACCAAAAAGTACAATGCCATGACCACGTCCAGTGACCGCCTGAGTTATTTGAGGGCACTTGCCATAAGTACATTGATTGGCGATGCGGTGGAGGTTTTTGTAAAGAACGAGGATAAAATCCTGAATGGTGAATTTGATGCTTCACTGTTGGACAAGGGAAAATATATAGCTCAGGTTGATGATATTATTAAACTGAGCGTGGAAAAAATCTATCAATCCACCGAAGTTATAGATAAAGAATTGGCGGGGTATCGAATTATTTCGGATTTATTGGATATGTACACTACCGCGCTTATCAATGTAAAAGAGGGACAGGATACCAATTACGACCGGTTGCTCATCAAAAGTTTGCCCGAAAATTACAGGAACACAGATACATCGCTCTATAAAATATTGTTGGACACCAGTTGTTTTGTGGCCAGCCTATCCGATAGTGCCGCAGTGCATATCCACGATAAGTTGACCGGCAAAAAGATTTAAAACGAATAGAGCAATCCGACCCCCAAGAGCTGTTTGAACTGGATTTTTGCTACACCGGGGTTGATGACGGTCCCATCCTCTGCAACTTCCTCATCAAATTTGATGTCATCATCAAAGATGATGTGTGTGCCAATATTCGCATTCAGAAAATCATTTACCTTTAGATTGAAATTGAGTTCCCAATCCACATCAATGTTCCCAAAACTTCGCACATAATCGGTGTACAGGTTGAGCCGATGACTCATCAGTACATTGTTCGCAATCTCCGTTTCCCAAGTGTTGGTGACCAAAAAACCAAGTTCCAAAAACACCCTGTCCCCTGGTTCCACACCGAATGCGCCCTGATTGGAGAGGGCTTCATCCAGTACAAAGGTCGATTTCAAGGTAGCGGGCGAAATATAAAGGTTGAACTGGTCCTTTGGTGGGATATAGGAGGTACCCACACCGACAAACAAATATCCCGGGGCCATAAATCTTGAAATCGGTGTTTCCCGATCCGGATATTTATAACCATTGGAAAATTGTGTTCGAATGTTGGCCTTTACCGAGTAGTACCAATTGGTGATGGTGTCCTTTCTAAAACTGAGCGTTGTGGACAATCTAATCTGGTCGTCCGTTTTACGCAGTTTTCGTCCTTCTTGAGCGTTTAGCCCGTACCTGAGCTGGGCTTCATTGTTCCAACTCAGATACCGAAATTTGTAATTTCTGGCAAAGTCCGCGCTTGCAAGTGCCGAAACGGAGTTGTCGCCCCCCGCATTCCAGTTAACAAAAGCCACTTCGCTAATGTTGAGCCCGAATTTGTTGACCTTCTTCCAGAACGATGTCGGCTTGAACCGATTGTACCATATACTCAAAGGTTTTACCCTGTTCAGCACGGTACGTGGGTCGGTCAATTTTGCATTTCGGGTAAGGTATTTGAGCTTTACATCCTTAATGCGGATTATTTTAAAGGTACCATTGGTGCTATCAATTTCAAAAGCCTTTAATTGGGTTACCTGGGCATTGGCAGATAGAAAAACAGTTAGGAACAGAATCAAAAAACAATTTAATCGCATTGGGTTAAGGTTGATTG
This sequence comes from Flagellimonas oceani, assembly GCF_011068285.1. Lineage (NCBI taxonomy): Bacteria > Pseudomonadati > Bacteroidota > Flavobacteriia > Flavobacteriales > Flavobacteriaceae > Flagellimonas > Flagellimonas oceani. Next base: position 4,059,083 of record NZ_CP049616.1, read on the forward strand.
TATGTATGAGTGAATCGTATCAAAATCTATACCAGCCATTTTGTGGGTTTCGGAGGGTTCCCCATGATCTATGAATTGGTCAGGAACCCCAAATATTTTCACTGGTTTTGTTAGGCCCTCTTCATTGCCAAATTCGAGAACGGCAGAACCAAAACCTCCCATTTTTGTACCATCTTCCACAGTGATGATATGTTCGTAGGAGTTAAAAATGCTACGGAGGAGATTTCTGTCCAAAGGTTTTACAAAACGCATATCATAGTGCCCCAATGCTTCGGGGGCACTAAAGCCTGCAATAAGTTCGGAAATTCCATTTCCAATATCTCCAACAGTCAGTATAGCTATTTTGAATCCCTTTTTTAAACATCGGCCCGTACCTATCTCGATGGGTTCAAAGTCATTTTTCCAATCGATGTTTGCTCCCCGACCTCTTGGATATCGAATGGCAATAGGGCCATCGAGCCCCAATTGGGCTGTATACATAATATTTCTGAGCTCCATCTCGTTCATCGGGGCAAATACCGTAAGATTGGGAATACAGCGCAAGAAGGCCATATCAAAAACTCCATGGTGCGTAGGGCCATCCTGCCCGACCAATCCGGCTCTGTCCAAACAGAAAATTACAGGGAGTTTTTGTAGTGCAACATCGTGAATGACTTGATCATAGGCTCTTTGCAAAAATGTAGAGTAGATGTTGCAAAACGGAATCAACCCCTGTGTGGCCATACCCGCGGCCAAGGTAACGGCATGTTGCTCCGCGATGCCTACATCAAAAGCGCGCTCTGGAATTTCTTCCATCATAAATTTCAGGGAGCTGCCGCTCGGCATAGCTGGTGTAATCCCTACGATTTTTTCATTTTTTTGGGCCAATTCCACAATGGTATGCCCAAAAACATCCTGATATTTGGGCGGTTGCGCTTGCCCGGATTTTTTTAACCGTTCCCCCGTGGTCTTGTCAAATTTACCGGGGGCATGGTACACGACTTGGTCTTCTTCGGCTTGCTTTAAGCCTTTGCCTTTGGTCGTGATGATGTGGAGCAATTTTGGCCCATCAACATGTTTTAAACGTTCCAGTTCTGCAACAAGGGCTTTTAGGTCATGGCCATCAATAGGACCTGTATAGTTGAGATTAAGGCATTCAAAAATGTTCTCGTCCTTCGCGGTGCCGGCCTTGACATTGGTAAGGTATTTTTTTAACGCACCTACGCTAGGATCGATTCCGATGGCATTGTCGTTCAAAACAATCAAGGTGTTGACATCGGTCACGCCCAAATGGTTGAGGCCTTCAAAGGCCATTCCACTCGCGATTGATGCATCGCCCACCACGGCAATATGTTGTCTATTGAAGTCGTTTTTCAGTTTAGAGGCCATGGACATGCCAAGGATGGCGGATATGGCGGTGGAGCTGTGCCCCGTGCCAAAATCGTCATATTCGCTTTCACTGCGTTTTGGGAAACCGCTAATGCCCCCTAATTGTCGGTTGGTGTCGAAAATCTCTTTGCGGCCCGTCAAAATCTTGTGCCCGTAGGCTTGGTGGCCCACGTCCCAAATAAGTTTATCATACGGGGCATTAAAAACATAGTGAAGGGCAATGGTAAGTTCCACAACGCCCAAACTGGCACCTAAATGTCCCTCTTTGGTGGAAACAATATCAATAATAAATTCCCTCAATTCTTGCGCAAGCTTGGGCAACTCGTCCAAGGTCAATCTTTTGAGGTCTTCAGGGGATTCGATATGTTTTAACAGTCTTTCCAATGAATAAAAAACAAAAGTATCGATTCTCCCCAAAATTATTTTATGTGTAGCTTAGCAATCTGTTGAAAAATCACATAAAAATCGTGGAGAACCCGTTTGATGACACTTATTTTATGAAAAGAGCCATGCAAGAGGCGGAGATCGCCTTCGAGAATGGTGAAGTGCCGGTTGGAGCCGTTATTGTGGTAAATAATAGAATAATCGGAAGGGCCCACAATTTAACCGAACGTTTAAGGGATGTTACGGCACATGCCGAAATGCAGGCCATTACGGCCGCATCCAATTTCTTGGGCGGTAAATACCTGCAGGGATGTACGTTGTACGTGACCTTGGAGCCTTGCCAAATGTGCGCTGGGGCATTGTATTGGAGCCAAATTTCCAAAGTGGTGTACGGGGCTTCGGATTTGGAACGTGGATTTAGCGTAATGGGAGGACATTTGCACCCTAAAACGGAGGTGGTCGGAGGGATAATGGAAAAGGAAGCTTCGGAGTTGCTCAAACGATTCTTTATTCAACGGAGAAACCTCAATTAAAGAAAAAACCCCGGACTTGCCGAGGTTTTAAATCAAATCAAAATAAAATATTTTTTATCCGATTACTTGCACGCGCGAAGCAACCACTCCTTTTCTTCCTTCTTCTTCGATGTATTCTACTTTGTCGCCTTCGTTCAATTCCACTCCGTTCAATGCCGTAACATGAACAAAGATATCTTTTCCTGTGTCGTCGTTCGTAATGAAACCATAACCTTTGGAATCATTGAAAAATTTTACTGTACCAGTCATTAAAAAATAAATAAAATGTTAAAATACGAATGTAACTTTTTTTATGACTGATTGCATAAAATGAACTTTAAATCTTATGAAAATTATTGATTTTCAGTGTTTTTTTGCTCTTTTTCCTGCATTTTCTTAATATTTTCCTTGGTAAGCATGTAATCTTTCATGTTTTTGAACCTGCTCTCCTTCCAAAGGAAAAGTGGCATGGCCACCAAAAATAGTCCTACAGTGCCTCCGCCAATATACTTTGGTGCCTGCGGATGTTCGCCTTCCAGGGAAAGCCCATAAAATATGGCACCCAAAGACGCCAACATGATCAGAAAAACAATATGTTTCAGTTTGATTTTCATTGTGAATAATTGATCAATTTTCTGCGATATGCGGTCAACATTTTTGATTTGCTGATGAAGCCCTCATATTTGCCATTTTTGATGACGGGCAAGTTCCAAGCGCCGCTGTCTTGAAACTTTTTCATTACCTGTTTCATGTTGTCCGTTTCGTAAAAGATAACCTCTGGAGGAGCATGCATCAAATTTTTAACAAAAACAGTGTCATATATCTCTGTGTCGAACATCATGGGCCTGATGTCGTCCAAGACGATTATTCCAATTAACTTTTTCTCATCATCAAGCACAGGAAACAGGTTTCTTTTGGATTTGGATACGGATTGATGCAGCATCTCGCCCAAGGACATTTTTGGATGGACCGGTTTAAAGTTCTTTTCGATGACATCGTCCATTTCCATGAGCCCGAGCACCATTTGGTCCTTGTTGTGGGACAAAAGCGCCCCTATTTTGGCCAACTCCTTGGTGTAAATCGTATAATCGAGGGCATTTTTGGTGATTAAATAGGAAATGGCAGCGGTTATCATCAAAGGGACGAAGAGTTGGTATCCTCCTGTGATTTCGGCTATCAAGAATATGGCGGTCAACGGCGCGTGGATTACCCCGGCAATGAGACCGGCCATTCCAATCAATGTAAAGTTGCTTTCCGAGACCGAGAAGCCCAACCCTAGATTATTAATGACTTTGCCCACAACGTTGCCAAATGCACTGCCCATCACCATAGTCGGGATAAATACTCCTCCAGCTCCCCCTGCGCCAATGGTGGTGGTCATGGCAATGGCCTTGAAGATGGTGATGCCGAACAAGAGGGCGATCACCACCCAAATGTTATGGGTATAATCATCAAAGGGGGTTGTGCCCAACGCTTTTAAGTGGTCGCCATCCAATAGGCTGTTTATAAACCCGAAACCTTCACCGTAGAGTGGGGGAATGGCATATAGCATTATCCCGATGGCTATTCCACCGACCAATAATTTATACTTTGGACTTTTCAATTTTTTAAACAATGAGAGTATCCGAAAGTACATTTTGGTGAAATAGATGGAGGCAAATCCTGTACCTACCCCCAATAAAATATAAAAGGCGGTGTCCTCGAGTTTAAAGCCTTCGGATAGCGAAAAACTGAACAATACTTCGTTGCCCAAAAAGAAATAGGAGGTAAGCACTCCAGAAATTGAGGCCAAAAGCAAGGGCAACATGGACATCATGGTCAAATCCAACGTAAAGACCTCCACTGCAAAAATTATGGCGGCAATGGGCGACTGGAAAATGGACGCTATCGCACCTGCCGAAGCACAGGCAACCAAAAGGGTCCTCGTCTTTGCATCAATATGGAACAATCTGCTCAAATTGGAGCTGACGGCCGAGCCGGATTTCACCGCTGGACCCAACAATCCAACGGAACCACCAAAACCAACGGTGAGCGGCGCGGTGATCAATGGGGTGTAAATATCCTTTAGTTTGAGCAGTCCCCTCTTTTTTGAGAGTGAAAATATGATGGAGGAAACCGCATGTTGCAACGGTTCTTTATGTACAAATTTCACATAGAGATAAACCAAGGTCAGACCTATGGTAGGAAGTATAAAATAAAGTTGGTTCTCCGAGAAAACAATTCCTTTTTTTAGGAGCGATTCAATAAAATAGGTGGTGTTCTTTACGGTAACCGCGACCAGTCCTGCCAAAAACCCAACGACCAAACTCATTATCTGAATAAAGGTCCTATTGGAGATATTTCTATATCGCCATTTTAAAAAGCGGGTGAGCAGTTTTTTATTGCTGTAGGGCATGGAGGTCCGTAATACCTATTAAAAGTATTAAAAAATCCCGCTTACTAAACGGGATTTTCTATTATTACAAGTCCAATTTTAAATGGAGTTCTTTTAGTTGCTCTTGGTCGATGTTCGCCGGGGCATCTATCATTACGTCGCGTCCGCTGTTATTTTTAGGGAAAGCGATGTAGTCTCGAATGGTCTCTTGCCCGCCCAAAATGGCCACCAATCTGTCCAGCCCAAAAGCAATGCCGCCGTGGGGCGGAGCTCCGTATTGGAAGGCATCCATCAAAAATCCAAATTGTGCCTTGGCCTCTTCTGGCGTAAAGCCCAAATGTTTGAACATGGTCGCTTGGGTTTCTTTGTCATATATCCTGATGGAACCGCCACCTATCTCATTTCCGTTCAGTACCAGATCATAGGCGTTGGCCTTTACTTCACCGGGCTTTGAATCCAATAATTCCAGCTGACCTGGTTTTGGAGAGGTAAACGGATGGTGCATCGCATGGTACTTTCCAGTCTCCTCATCCAGTTCCAACAATGGGAAATCCACGACCCATAAAGGGGCGAATTCATCAGCTTTTCTAAGTCCTAAACGAGTGGCCAACTCCATACGAAGGGCACTAAGTTGTGTACGGGTCTCATTGGTGTTTCCTGAAAGTACACAGATAAGGTCACCCGCTTTTGCACCGGTCGTTTCGGCCCACTTGGCCAGATCATTTTGGTCATAAAATTTATCCACGGATGATTTGTAGCTGCCATCCTCGTTACATTTTACATAGACCATTCCCTTGGCACCGACTTGAGGGCGTTTAACCCAATCGATAAGACCGTCAATTTCCTTTCGGGTATAGGAAGCTGCACCCGGTACCGCAATTCCGACGACCAATTCAGCAGCATTGAATACATTGAAATCTTTATGCTGTGCAACTTCATTGAGTTCCCCGAATTCCATCCCGAAACGGATATCCGGTTTGTCATTGCCGTACAGTCGCATGGCATCATCGTAGGTCATTCGTGGAAATTCATCCACTTCCACACCTTTGATTTCTTTTAAAAGATGCTTCGTCAATCCCTCAAATGTATTTAAAATGTCTTCTTGTTCCACAAACGCCATTTCACAGTCAATTTGGGTAAATTCGGGCTGGCGGTCTGCACGGAGGTCTTCGTCCCTAAAACATTTCACGATTTGGAAATATTTGTCCATTCCACCCACCATCAACAATTGTTTGAAGGTCTGTGGGGATTGGGGCAGGGCGTAAAACTGGCCTTCGTTCATTCGGCTGGGCACCAAAAAGTCCCTGGCTCCCTCGGGGGTTGATTTAATGAGGTAAGGCGTTTCAATATCGATAAATCCTTGGTCGGACAGATATTTTCTGACCTCCATGGTCACCTTGTGCCTAAATATGAGTTTGTTCTTTACGGGATTTCTTCGGATGTCCAAATAGCGATATTTCATGCGGATATCCTCTCCGCCATCGGTTTCATCTTCAATGGTAAAGGGCGGTAGGAGGGATTCATTCAAGATGGTGAGCTCGGTAACGAGTACCTCTATTTCTCCCGTAGGAATGTTTGGATTTTTGGAAGCCCTTTCTATTACTTGGCCTTTGGCTTGGATAACGGTTTCACGTCCCAGTTCGCGAGCTTGCTCCAAAAGTTCTTTTGAGGTGCGTTCTTGGTCGAATACCAATTGTGTAATGCCGTATCGGTCGCGTAAATCGACCCAAGCCACAAAACCTTTGTCGCGTAGCTTGTGTACCCATCCACTTAAAATAACTTCCGAACCTATATCCGATGCCCTTAATGCACCGCAAGTTTTGCTTCTGTACATGATGTTTGTTATGAGAGGGCAAATTTAATAGGAATGTGGATATTTTACAGGAGATATGCTGTTTTTCTCATGGACTTGTTTTTTGAACTTCAAAAATGACAAACCGCAATATTTTACATAACGTTAAATTAACATTGGATATAAATATTTGTTACTTTTAAGTACGATATGGTACAAAAATCCTCGTTAAAAGACTGCTTGTATTGATTTTGGATAATATTTAACATGCTGAAATACAATTAAATAACTTTTTTAGGTTAACTTAATGTAAATTAAATGTTATGTAAGCGTGTTATTAATGTAAAATTTAAGTAACTTTGATACGTTATCAAATTGATACTAACAATATTAAATCCCATATAGTATGAAAAAAGCAGTATTATTTTTGGCGGTGATGTTTGTGGTTGGTGTATCTGCTCAAGATGCCAAACCGACCTTTGAAAAAATGGGAAAAATGGTGAAAGCCACTTATTTTCATGACAATGGCGAAATTGCCCAAACAGGTTATATGTTGAACGGAAAGTTGCATGGTGATTGGGTAATGTTCAATGTTGAAGGTAAAAAAATTGCCACAGGCCAATACGAAAATGGACAAAAGACCGGTAAATGGTTCTTTTGGAAGAATGATGAATTGAGCGAAGTGGACTTTACGGACAACCGAATTGTTCAAGTAAAAAATTGGAACCAAGGCGATGCCGTAACGGTAAACCAATAAGTAAAAAATCAGTGTTTAAGAAAAAGCCCCGACCAAATGGTCGGGGCTTTTTTGTTGTTTTGAACTGTATTTAAGAAGTTGCAGTTTCAATTTGTTGCTGTTGTCGCTCTTGCCTTGCCAACTTTCTTTTTCTAATCCTTAGTTTGAGTTTGTAAACCAAAGTGAACAAAATCGGAACAACGATCAATGTTAAGAAGGTTGCTACCAACAATCCATAGATCACGGTCCAAGCCAATGGCCCCCAGAAAATAACGTTGTCACCCCCAAAATAAATATCAGGATCGAACTCGCTCATTAGGGTAAAGAAGTTGATGTTGAACCCTGTTGCCAACGGAATCAAACCTAAAATGGTGGTAATGGCCGTTAACAGTACGGGGCGCAACCTGGATTTTCCTCCCCTTACCACGGATTCCAAGAAATCGTCCGGTTCCAAAAGCCCATCTTCATCAAGGTCTAATTTCACCTTTTTTCTATCGATTAGCAGTTGGGTATAATCCAATAGTACCACACCATTGTTCACCACAATACCGGCAAGTGAGATAATTCCCATCATGGTCATCATGATCACAAATGCGCTTCCAGTGGCCACGATACCTCCGAACACACCTATCAAACTCAAGAAAATCGCTAGCATGATGATGCCCGGCTTGCTTATGGAGTTGAATTGGAAGATCAAAATGAAGAATATCAGACCAAGACCGGTAAAGAAGGCACCCATCAAAAAGGCCATCTGCTTGTTCTGCTCTTCAATCTGTCCGGTATAATCGATACTTATGTCATCAGGAAGGTTTTCAAAATCGTTCATTTCCTCCTGGATCTTGCCCACAATGGCACCGGCATCCGTATAGCCCGAAGCCAATGCGGAATAAACGGTTACCACCCGTTTTACATCCCGGTGCTTAATGGCGCTGAACCCAGTGCTATTGGTCTGCTTGGTGACCGCAGAAATAGGAACTTCCTTGATCTGTCCACTGGACGGGTCTCTAAATGTGATGCGCTGGTTGAACAGGGCACTTGTGTTGTACCGGTCATCTTCGTTGAATCGTACATAAATGTCGTAATCTTCGCCACCTTCTTTGTAAATACCTGCTTTGGAACCAAAAATGGAACTACGGAGCTGCTGGCCTATTTGGCCTGTTGCGATGCCCAGTTCACCTGCTTTTTTGCGGTCCACTTGTACCAACATGGATGGCTTGGATTTGTTAACGTCTATCTTGAGCTCATCGATTCCGGGAATGTTTCTGGAATTGATGAAATTCCGCATCCTTTCGGCAGTGTTGATCAACTCGGTATAATCCTCTCCCTCCAATTCTATGTTGATGGGATAGCCCACGGGAGGCCCAACGGCATCTTTTTCCACAGAAATGGCGACGCCTGGATACACATCTTTCAGGGCTTCCTGAACTTTTCTCAACAACTCTTGGCTGTCCGCCCCTTCACGATACTTGAATTCTCGAAGTGTGGCCGTAATTTTTCCACGGTTGGGCATTTCGGCGCTGGAACCACCATCGGTCTGTGGGTTACCGGCACCTTCACCAACCTGCGATACGGCACTTTCGGTCATAAAATTGTAATCACCGTTCATGTAGGCGTCCGAATTGATGATATCGTACACCCGTTTCTCAATGTCCTTGGTGATTTCATTTGTTTTTTTGATATCGGTACCCTCGGGATATTCGATATACACGATAATCTGGTTCGGCTTATTGTCCGGGAAGAATTCCACCTTGGTTCTTTGGCTTCCAACAGAGGCACCAAAACCAATAAAGGCTATCAAAAGCAGTACAAAAGTTGTAATAGCAATAATGATTGGTTTTCTACCGGCAAGTGAATACCGAAGCGTCCTTTCGTAAAAGCTTTCCCATTTTGGCAGAATCCTATTTTGGAATATACCGGCCCAATTCCTTAGGAACAAACGGTATATCCATAACATGATGGCCGTAAGGACCATTAAGGACCCCAACGCTCTATAATCGCCTCCAAAAATGATGATAATGATACCTATAACGGACATAATCGAGGTAATGCGGACAATCTGTTTTAAGGGCATTTCCTTGTCCTCTGTGGTCATGTAACGTGATACAAGAACGGAGTTGAAGAAGATGGCCACAAACAGGGATGATCCCAAAACCACGGACAACGTTATGGGGAAATATTTCATGAACTGTCCCATGATACCTGGCCAAAGCCCTAACGGCACAAAGGCCGCAACCGTGGTCAGGGTTGAAATAATAATGGGGAACGCAATCTCACCGATACCTTTTTTGGCAGCTTCGATACGAGGCATCTTTTCCTCGTCCATAAGCCGGTAAATGTTCTCCACGACCACGATACCGTTGTCCACCAACATTCCCAGTCCCATAATTAGTCCAAAGAGGATCATGGTGTTCATGGTGTAGCCCATTACGTCCAATATCATTAGTGACATAAACATGGACATTGGGATGGCAAAACCTACGAACAATGCATTTTTGAAACCTAAAAAGAACATCAGAACGGTTACCACCAATATGATACCGAAGATAATATTGTTCACCAAATCATCTACTTGGCCAATGGTCTTGGAAGATTGGTCGTTGGCTATGGTGACGGTAAGATCTTGAGGAAACTCATTCTCTATGGCATCGTCCACGATCACTTTGATCTGATCTACGGCGGCGACCATGTTTTTTCCCGAACGCTTTTTTACGTCCAGCATTACTACCGGGTGGCCAAATTCCCGTGCATAGGTGGTCTTGTCCTCCTCTTTAAAAGTGACCTTCGCAATATCCTTTAGGTAAATAGGGTTTCCGTTTTCGGATTTCACCACAAAGTTTTCGAGTTCTTTGGGTTTGTCGATTTCCCCAACGATCCGTATGGTCCTGCGTTGCCCACTGGCAACAAGGTTTCCTGCGGAAGTGGTCAGATTTTCGTTGCTGATGCTGTTGATCACATCGTTGAAACTGACTTTGGCGGCCATCATCTTGTAAATGTCAACGGCAACTTCCACTTCTTTTTCCTGTGCACCACGAATGTCCACTTGTTTGATTTCTGAAAGGCCTTCTATCTCATCTTCAAGGTGTTCGCCGAACTCTTTCAGTCTTTCTATGGGATAATCACCGGAAATGTTGATGTTGAGTATGGGCATTTCCTCCGAAAGGCTTAGGTCAAAAACATTGGGTTCTACCTTTGCTCCGTTAAAAGTGGGCCAATCCTCTCCCGCAGTTTTGGAGTCCACTTCGTCCTTTACCTTTTGCAGGGCCGCCTCAACCGATATGTTTTCATCAAACTCCACAATGATCATGGAGTAATCTTCTTGGGAGGTAGAGGTGATCTCTACCAGATTGCTCACGGTCTTGAGCTCGTCCTCAAGCGGGTCCGTAATCAGTTTTTCAATATCTTCTGCAGTATTTCCGGGATATAGGGAACTAATATATATTTTGGTTTCCTTTACCTCCGGAAAGCTTTCCCTGGGCATGCTAAAATAGGCCATGCCACCAAGGATAAGGATAAGCAGGATCAGCACATACATTGTGGTCTGGTTATCTATGGCCCAAGAGGACAGCCGAAACTCCTTGTCTACATTTTTCTTTTGTTTGCTCATAATTTATTGCTGCTTTGGCTGTCTAGCTATTTTTTATATTGACTTGTTGTCCTTCTTTCACGCTACGGGCACCTTCATCGATAATGGCATCGCCCTCCTTGATTCCAGAAAGCACTTCAACGTAGTCGCCTTGTGTTTTTCCTGTTTTTATCACGACTTTTTTGGCCACAGGATCGTTCTTCAAGGAATCGGCATCCACGAGATACACGTATTGTTCGCCGTCCGCATTTTCGGAAAGCACACTTTGTGGGATAAGAATGGCCTCTTCACTGGTATAATCGTTGATCATTACCCTTGCCGTAAGGTTGGGTTTTACCCTTCCATCAAGGCTTGGTACAGGAATCTCGGCGGTAAACGATCTGTTGCTCGGATTAATAAAATTTCCTGTTTGGCGTACCGTAGTGGCAACGCTATCGCCCAAAACAGGGAAGTACACCTTTACATCTTTACCAGGAGTAACATTGGGCAAATGGCTCTCGGGCACCTCCACGTTGATGTACATATTGGATAGGTTGACGATTCGGAACACTTCGGAACCTGGACCTGGGCTTACCACGGTACCCTCATCTTTGATCACATCGTCAATAATGCCGGTAAACGGGGCCCTAATACTTGATTTGCCTACTTGGCTCTCCATTTGTTTTACGGCATTTTCCTGTGCTTCGTAATTGGTTTTTGCCTGAAGGTATTGTATTTCGGAACCGATGTTTTGTTCCCAAAGCCTTTTTTGTCGCTCAAAAGTGGTCTTGCTCAGTTCCGCCTGTGTTTTTAGCTGTGCCAACTGACTGGATAGCCCGCCATCGTCTATGGAGGCCAACAACTGTCCCTTCGAAACTTTTTGACCTTCTTTTACATAGACACGGTTCAAGGTTCCGGACATTTCGGGGTATATCAAAACATTCTGTTTGGTCTTAACATCGCCTTGGAGTTCCAAGTAATGGTCAAATTTCTCCGGGTGCACCTCAATGGTGGTCACCAAGGGCAGTTTTGCCGAATTATCCAGCAGTGCAATGGCCGAGTCCAAAGATTTTAATTGCTGTTCCAATGCTTTCTTTTTACTGGAGATTTCTGCGTGTTTGGCACGGATGGTCTCAATATCCTTGCTGGCCAAAGCTTTGTCCAAAGATTTGCTGCTGTCGCCTCCGCAAGAAGCCAGAACTACTGCAGTTAGTGTTATATATATTGCTTTTCTCATGATGGAATGGTTTTCTCTTGTGTTATTGATTTAAAATATTTTCCAGTGCTGTCTTTTTGTTGATGACATCGACCATGGATTGTAAATATTCTTGCTGACTGGTATATAATTGGGTCTGGGCCTGTCTCAGTTCAAAACTGGTGGCCAATCCCTCTTCGTATTTTACCTGATTTTTATTTTCGATGCGTTCGGCCAGCTCCAAATTATCCTTTGAGGTTCCGTACTGTTCAATGGCCAGGATATAATCGCTCTTGGCACTCTCCAGTTGAAGACGAATCTGTGCCTGTGCCTCGGTAAATTGTGTCTTGGCCTTTTCCAGAGCTATTTTGGCCCGCTGGGTGCTCGCACTTCTCCCCAACGAACTAAAAATGGGAATATTTAGATCTACCCCTAAAATGGATGAACCGAACCATTGTTGCCCACTGTCCAGAAAATTAAAGCTATCACTGAACGAGTTTCCGCCGTAGTTGACGAAAGCATTTAAAGTGGGAAGCGCCCGGCTCTTGGCCAATTTCAATTCAAAAAATCGTTGCTCGTTAAGGTTGGAGGCTATTTTATAATCCACATTGTTTTCGATGTTGAATTCGGCGTCGATCAATCCAAGATCGATTTCCTTTTGGGTGAGGTCGTCCAGATTTTCGGTCAAAACGGTAGGCGTTTCAATAGGAAGCCCCAGCACCAAGTTCAGCATTTGAAGGGTTATCTCCTCCATACGGCGAGCATTCTTGAGTTGATTGTCCACTGTAGAGAGGGTAATCTGCAATTGGTCTACGCTTTCCTCATCACCAAGCCCGTTTTCGTAGGTGAGTTTGGTCTCATAAAGGTTCTCTTCCAGCGTAGCTTTGTTTTTTTCGGAAATGATGACACTCTCCCTTGCCAAAAGTACATTGCCATAGGCCTCGACCACCGATTTACGAATGTCGAGTTCCGTTTTTTCCTTGTTGTTTTGGCTGTATTCCAAAAAGGTCTTGGTGGCCTGTACGCCAACAATGTACGATCCATCGAAAATTTGCTGCCGCAGCGTGGCCGTGGCGGACATGGATTGTGCCTGCCCAAATACGACTTCTTGGTAGGTTCCCGGCTCCCCTCCAAAAAATTCGGCAGGAATTTGGGAAACGGGCTGCTTTAATTGATTTTGATAACTCACTGCTCCGTTGATCTGCGGCAGTCCGGCAGCAATGGTCTCCCATTTTTGCTTTTGGGCGTCCAGTATGTCCCGTTCGGCATTTATAGCGGTATAATTGTTCTCCAGTGCAAAGATGATCGCCTGATCCAAACTAAGGCTTGGAATGGTATCTTGTGCGGATGCCAACCAGGGCAGTATAAGTAATAGATTGATTAACGTTTTTCGCATTTATTCTTTGTTTGAATTGATGATTGAGTTGAGTATTTTTCTTCCTTCCGGGGTTACAATGCCCCTAAGATGGTATTCCAAATAATAATCCAGCAATTCTACTTTGCTGAAAATCTCGGTGGGGAACAAATTGTTGTCCTTTATGCTCATGACGCCGGTAAAATAAATTCTGGAAACAAATTCAACATTGAGGTTGTCCCTGTAAATGCCCATTTCCATACCACGCCTCACATTTTCCAGGACACAACCGTGCATGGAATTGTATTGCTTTTCCTTTAGGCCCGAATGAATTTTGGGATAATATTTCTGCAGTTGGTACAATGGGGAAGATTTTTCATCCTTTAGGTGCACCATTACAAATCTTTTGATTTCATAAAGCTCTTCGATCGGATTTTTTTTCAGTTCAACGATATCGTCGATTCCGCTGGTGATAAAATCGCACATGGCCATGGTAGATTCCTCTACCAGTTCGGTCTTGTTCTTAAAATGGGAGTAGATCGTTTTTTTTGAAATACCCATTTCATTGGCCAGATCGTCCATGGTAATGCTCTTAAAACCTAGGTTCAAGAACATTTCGGTGGCCTTATGTATAATGTTTTCCCTCATAATCAGGGCCAAATGTAAGTATGGAAACTTTAAAAACAAAAAAAGTTTCCATGGTTTTACAATTTTTTAACGAGGGATTCATTTTTTGTTTTAACTGGATTCTTTCCCATTGCCATTCACAAACACAGGCTTAAGCTGTCCATCTTGCTTGGCCGGGTCTGAATCGATTTGTCCCAACCGCCAAAAAAACGGACTGAACTGAAGTAAGTACTTCTTTCGGGCTTTAATTTTTTTCTGATGTATCATGATTCTCGTTTTTGATTTTTTCAACATATGCTTTAAAGGCTTCTTCGCCTTCCTCTTTCCAAAATTGGTCGTAGTGTTTCCACTCATCAAAGTCCCTCCTCCAAGGCGTACATTTGTTGGACGATTTAATCTTCTTTTTGTGACTGCCGCTCTTGCTTTTTCCACCGCCGCCGCCAAAGCCGAACAGCAGTTTAGCCAGTATAAAGACACCCAATGCCTGCCAATAGGTAACGGTTCCCACACCAAAAAGGTCGGGCATCAACCAGTTCCATAGTCGCATCAGCAGATAATTGGCCAAAAGGAATACCAATACGCCTAAAATCACCATGGCAATTATTTTAATCACCTTTTTTACGGTTCGCTCCACCTTCTTTTCCACGGCTTTCTCAAAATCTTTTTTATGTTCCATAATTCAGTTCTTTTATGTTTTCCAATGTTTTTGATAGTTCCGACATGGCACGGTGCCTTCTGGACATTAATGTGCCTGCCGGTATTCCAGTTCTTTTTGCAATTTGGTTGTAATTGTATCCTTCAAAATCTATGGCAATGACAATATCCCTGTAGGCAGGTTTTAAATCTTCCACCGCTTTTTTTAAGGCTTGCTCCATTTCCAGAGAGTAGCGGTTGTCCGCATCCCCATAAAAAAACTCGGCAAACTCCTGCCATTGCCGGTCTATGTCCTCACTTGGCAGTTTTCTCTCTTTTTGGCCGCGCATAATGTCTATGATCCTGTTCCTAATGGCATTGTACACAAACCCCCCAACGTTGGTTATGGGCAAGGCGTCATCCGATCGAGAAAACATCCGCAGCGCAACATCCTGTACAATATCTTCCGCATCCCGTTCCGATGTATCCCTGATCCTCGATTGCACGTAGGAGCGCAGCGAGCCATACTCCTCGGTAAAGAAGTCGGTCAGGTTATTTCGGTTATCGGTTTTGGCTGCCATTCGGTTGAATCGGTTGCTTTTCACTTATAGAGACGAAGAAAAAGTATTTCATTGCAGTTTTTCTGAAATTTTTTTCAAAAGAATCCTGTTTTCGGAAAAATGGATACAAAGTATCCAAGTTTTAGACCGTGGCCTTTATATCAAATTCAATATTTGAATGTATTTTTGGTCGCATGTCAAACATCGATATCATTAGTCAGTATAGGGAGCAGTTTGTTACGTACCTCAATGAAAGGAACCAACTAGGGGAGCCCAAGACTCTGTACGAGCCCGTGAAATATATTTTGGGATTGGGGGGCAAACGGATGCGCCCCATTCTCACCTTGATGACGGCCGAGGCCTTTGGCGCAAAAGTAGAAGATGCGCTGGATGCAGCACTGGCCGTGGAAATGTTCCATAACTTTTCCTTGGTGCACGACGATATTATGGACGATGCCCCTTTGCGAAGGGGAAAAACAACGGTACATGAAAAATGGGACATAAACACAGGAATCCTATCCGGGGATGCCATGTTGATCTTGTCCTATCAATTTTTTGAAAGCTATTCCGCTGAAATATATGTTGAACTTACCAAGCTGTTCAGTAAAACGGCCCTTGAGGTATGCGAAGGTCAACAATATGATGTTGATTTTGAGACCCGTGACGATGTAACAATTCCCGAATATCTTAAAATGATAGAGTACAAGACCTCCGTATTGGTTGCCGCCGCTATGAAGATGGGGGCCATCGTGGCCAATGCCTCCCAAAAAGATGCCGATGCCATTTATGAGTTTGGCCGTAATCTGGGCATTGCCTTCCAATTGCAAGATGATTATTTGGATGCCTTTGGAGATCCCAAAACCTTTGGCAAGCAGGTAGGAGGGGATATCATGGAGAACAAAAAGACCTACCTGTACTTAAAATCGTTGGAAAAGGCCTCCAAGGACGATAAAGAAGGATTGTTGCATCTCTATTCCATAAAACCAGAGGATGCTACAGCTAAAGTAGCTGCCGTAAAAGCCATTTTTAAGGAGAGTGGGGCAGTAGAGGAAACAAAAAGTGCGATCAAGAGCTTTACCCAAAAGGCATTTGATGCTTTGAAAGAAACCGAGCTACCGAAAAAAAGCAAGACTTTACTACAACAATTTGGCGAAAGTTTGATGGAGCGTACGGTTTAAAAGATTCGCTTTAAGAGCGCCCTGATAAACGGCATGGGTTTGGGAGCGGTCACAATTTTGAGCTCTTCCCACAAATTGGTCTCGTTCTCGAGGAATTTTAAAATCAAGGATGCCTTTCTTCTTTTGAACATCGACTCGAAGATTTCGTGTCCCAAGTGATTGTTCTCGTGCAAAATGTCCAACAAGAGCATATCGTAGAATAAAAACCTGCTTTTTTGATGGAATGCGGTCAATGGTTTGTTTGCCTTTAAATGCTCCGCCAATTTGGGCACTTGTTGGCTCGTATTGTAAAAGGTATAGCCCGTACTTGGTTTGGCCCATCCACCAGCAATTCCCATATGAAAAACCCGATCGGTATTGTGTTTATGAAACGAATAGCAGGTCATCGGAATACTGCCGAATTCGGTTTCTTCAATGGAGTATTTTATATTACCGTAGTGCTCTGTAATGTAGGTTTTGATAGCTTCCCCATACTCACTTTTTTCCAAAAGCCGCTCGGAGAACAAGGTATATTCCACCAAAGCTTCATTACATGAAAAAGGAAGCACGTACATAAAACGTGTATTGCCTTTTTGGGGCACGGAAAAGTCCATAAAAGTAGCTTCATCAATATTAAATACCGACTGTTCGGTTTTTATTTTCCATCCCACAAAGTGTTGTTGCAAAACAGGGTATTTGTTTTGTTTTAATGGGATGGAAGGGTTATATATACTGGAAAATACCGTTTGCCCTATATATTTTTGGGAAGATGTAGCGACTAAAACTTCATTTTCATGCTCTTGGATGCCTGTCACCTCTTCCTGTACCCAAGTGATGTTGGGATAGGCCTTTACCTTTGGTACAAAGTGATTGTAGAAGTCAATGCCCCGGAGCATTTTGTACGTGTATGGTGCAATGGGGGTCGATTTTTGAAGTTGCTGCCCGCCTACGTAGATGTTATCCCAAGTTTTATGAATTAAATCATCAAACGCGCCATCGCCCCGTTCCCAAAAACACCAAGTGCGGTCATTTTGGGTTTTATCGTCCTTGTCCAGCACCAAAATGGATTTGGATGCAAAGAACTCGTCCTTGCCCAACGCATTGGCCAGCAAAAGGCCAGCGGCTCCAGCTCCTATAATAATGTAATCGTACTTGGGCATGGGGTAAAAATAAGCAAAGGAAGTATAGGATAGATTTAACTCGTCCGCATAAATTTACCCTAGTTTTTTAAATATTGAGCTTATTGACCGGGAATGGAGTCGGGCCAAGTTTTACGATATTCGTTCATCGTGGCTTCGTAACTCTTCGCCAAAGATTCTGCTTCATTATCGGAATAAAGATCTTTTGCCTTATCAAAAAAGTCCTTTTCCTCATCCTCAAGATGATGTTCTACCTTTTCAATCAACTTTTTTACCGTTGCCAACCAGTGTGGCGAACTCATGTCCGTATCATCCAGTTCAGCGATCATTTTGTCCATTTCATGATGTTCCGCCATGCCATGTCGGGCATCTTCCTGCATTTCATCACTATCCACCAAAGGGGAATAAAAGTATCGTTCTTCGGCCACGGCATGTACCTCAAGCTCTTTTTTTAGTTTTTTCCAAAGCTCTTTTCGCTCTTTGGTATCGCCCGATGTGTTACTGATCTTATTGCACAGTTCCCTTTGTATATCGTGGTCCTTTTTAATGGCTTTGTAAATTTTCATGGGTTCCTTGTTTAAAATTCTACTTTGGATAAAGGTAAATTTCATCATCCGAGTAGATTAGCTCATTCAAGTAAAATTTTAATAGGATTGGACATCATTTGTTGGCATAAGCATGATAATTGATGGCCCTGTATATTTTAGACATAACTAAAAATAGATTTTGTTTAATAAAAATGTATTTTTGAGTAAATATTTTTTGATGACACGATCAGAAGAGAACTATTTAAAGACCATTTTTCATTTGGGCGGTGGCGATTCCAAATCGATTACCACCAATGCTATTGCGGAGCAGATGGAGACCAAACCATCCTCCGTGACCGATATGGCAAAAAAATTGGCCGAAAAAGGTTTGGTGGATTATGTGCGTTACCAAGGTGTCTCGCTTACCGATACGGGTGTGAAAACCGCTTTGTCCATCATTAGAAAACACCGTTTGTGGGAAGTTTTTTTGGTAAAGAAGCTTGATTTTTCTTGGGATGAGGTGCACGAGGTGGCCGAACAACTGGAACACATCAAAAGTGAAAAGTTGATTGATAAGATCGATGAGCTTCTGGATTTTCCCAAACACGACCCGCACGGCGACCCCATTCCCACAAAAGATGGCAAGTTTCAGGAGCGTGATGAAAAACTGCTCAGCGAAATGCCCATAAATTCCAACGGCGTTTGTGTTGGGGTCAAGGATTCTTCAGTACCCTTTCTCAAATTTTTGGACAAGAACAACATTGCCCTTGGGAACACCATCAAAATATTGGACAAGGAAGATTTTGACAATTCCCTTCGCATTCTAATGGATGGCAAGGAAATGCGGATATCACATCAAATAGCGTCTAACCTCTATGTAAAAAAGAATGACTGATGAATGAAGTAATACAATATTTCCAAGAAATTGACCCTGTTTTGGCCGCTTTGTACGCGACGCTTTTTACTTGGGGGCTCACTGCTGCGGGGGCAGGTCTGGTATTTTTGTTCAAAAGTCCCAATCGGGCCCTGATGGACGGAATGTTGGGCTTTACCGGAGGAGTTATGGTCGCCGCCAGTTTTTGGAGCTTGCTGGCACCGGGAATTGAAATGAGTCCCGGAGACGGTTTTGTAAAAGTGATTCCTGCTGCGGTCGGCTTCCTATTGGGAGCGGGCTTTATTTTTGGACTCGATAAGATTTTGCCCCACGTCCATATCAATTTTAAAATGGATGAGGCAGAAGGGGTAAAGACGCCTTGGCACCGCACCACGTTATTGGTTTTGGCCATTACCTTGCACAATATTCCCGAAGGACTGGCGGTAGGCGTCCTTTTTGGAGGGGTAGCTTCTGGATTTGAGGGTGCCACAATTGGTGGGGCCGTGGCTTTGGCTTTGGGTATCGGGTTGCAAAACTTTCCAGAAGGTTTTGCCGTTGCTGTCCCCATGCGTAGGCACGGCCTCAGTCGAAGAAAAAGTTGGATGTATGGTCAAGCCTCGGCCATTGTGGAACCCATAGCCGGTGTTTTGGGAGCATGGGCGGTACTCACCTTTGAGCCGATTTTACCCTACGCACTTTCCTTTGCTGCAGGCGCTATGATTTTTGTGGTGGTCGAGGAGGTGATTCCCGAAACGCAACAAGACAAATACACCGATATAGCCACAATGGGCTTTATCGGTGGATTTATTATAATGATGACCTTGGATGTAGGTCTGGGATAATCAAAAGTGGGTGTTAATCCACAGTTATTTTTGACCCATTGGCGTCCATTAATAGCGCATTCACCTTTGGCAGCTCTTTCTCCAAAGCGGTGTTCAGTTTGGCCATATGGCCGTTCAACTCTTCAGTCAGTTCTTCGTATACCACGTAGGCGGCATCCGTTGGTCTGGCATCTCCGTTTTCAATGCTTCTTTGCAAGGCATTGAACCTGTTGTTCAATTTGATGGGGAAATTCAATGGATCTTGCCCCGATTGGTTTTTGGTTTGATAAAGGTCTTCTTCGATTTCAGTCAAGGTTTCCATAAAATCTTCGGACAACTTTGTAAATTTCCTACTGGAAACACCTTGGCCCAAACTATCCAATTGTTTGCGGATACTTCGTATTTGAATGACCGCTTCGTTGGCAACGGTTGCTTTTTCAGTGATTTTGGAGGCCAGTTCAAATTGTTTTTGAAGGTCTTCTGCCGTAATTCCTTTGAGGTTGGGGTCCATTTCGATTTTAAATGGATAGCTCTTGATGACTTCTTCCCCAACTTTCATTTGGACGGTATAGCTTCCAAGAGGGGCTTTTGGTCCGGTTGTGGCCGAAGCACCCCAAATAATGATGCCATCAAAAGTGGTGGGCCCGGGATATCTTAAGTTCCAAGTAAAGGTGTTGATGCCTTTTGCCGTTGTGGGCTTGGTGCTGCTAAAACGGCTCCACCACGAAGAACCGCCATCATCTTCATATTTTGGTTGATTCCCTCCGAACGATTCGATGAGGTTGTTGTTGGCATCAAAAATGGAAAAAGTGACCGTATCCACCTCTTGTTCCAAATAATACTGGAAGTTGGCATTGTAAATACCCCTGATGGCATCAGTAGGGGTAAACAACACGTTTTTCTGATTTTTTAGGTCTTCTGAATATTCCCTAAAGGGTTGAATGTCGTCCAATATCCAAAATCCTCTACCGTGGGAGCCCAGAACAACATCGTTGTCCTTGATGACCAAATCCCGGATAGGGGTATCGGGCAAGTTCAGTTGGAGCGATTGCCATTCAGCTCCATCGTTTATGGAAAAATAGACCCCGTGCTCGGTGGCCAGGAACAATAGTCCTTCTCTTTTATGGTCTTCGCGAATCGCTCTAGCAAAGTGACCATCTGCTATTCCCGTGATGATCTTCGTCCAGGTTTTGCCATAATCGTGAGTTTTAAAAACGTAAGGCGCCCTGTCATCCACTTGGTATCTGTTGGCCGCCACATATAAAGTTCCGGGGTTGTGGATGGATTCTTCAATAATGCTCACCCTTGAAAATTTTGGCAGGTCTTCTGGAGTAATATCCTCCCAGTTTTCCCCGCCATCTCTTGTGATGTGAATTTTGCCGTCGTCAGAACCGGCCCAGATGGTGTTGATGTCGTGATTGGATGGCGCCAAAGCAAATACGGTGGCATAAATCTCTGGCCCGTTCATATCCATGGTTAAAATTCCTCCCGTTTTGCCCAAAGTTTCCGGGTCGGCATAGGTAAGGTCCGGACTGATTTTTTCCCAAGTCTGACCGTCGTTTGTGGTTTTCCAAACGTGTTGGGAACAGGTGTACATTACGTTCGGGTCTTTGGGAGCGAACATGATGGGGAAGGTCCATTGCCAGCGCTCGGGCAACGCACTTGCTGGTTCCCCCGAGAAAAATCGCGGGTACACTTGAATGTCACGGGTTTGGCCGTTGCTACGGTCGTAGCGTGTCAAAAGTGCGCCTTGGCTTCCTGCATAAAAAATATCGGGATTGGTAGGGCTTTGTGTGATCCAGCCGCTTTCACCACCACCAACGGCGTAGTACCATTCGGAACTTGGTCCCCTAGCTTGCATAAAGTCCCAGCCATCACTTGGCATGGCCAAAGTGGTATTGTCTTGTTGGGCTCCCGCTACATGGTAAGGTACGTCGCTAGTGGCCATTACATGATAAAATTGCGAAGTTGGATAATCCTGTTCGGTCCATGTTTTTCCTCCGTTGATGCTCACCACACCTCCACCGTCGTTGGCGTTGATCATTCTGTCGGGATTGTTCGGGTCTATCCAAAGATCGTGGTTGTCCCCATGGGGGGGTTCTATTTCTACATCAAAGGTTTTTCCGCCATCGGTGGATTTATAGAAATCCACATTCAACCCATATACCACATCTTTGTCCTTGGGGTCGGCATAAATTCTGGAGTAGTAAAATGCTCGTTGTCTCAGTTTACGTTCGTTGTTGGTGAGCTCCCAGGTCTTCCCGGCATCATCAGAACGAAAAACACCGCCTTCGTTGGCCTCCACAATGGCCCAGACACGGTTGGAATCGACTGGAGAGACGGTCACACCGATTTTACCAATAGGCCCTTCGGGCATTCCGGGGTTCTCGGTAAGGTCGGTCCAAGTTTCACCGCCATCCGTGGATTTCCACAGTTTGCTGTCTGGACCACCGCCCCACATTTTCCAAGCTTTACGGTACACTTGCCAAGTACTGGCATAGAGTACGTTGGGGTTGTTTCGGTCTATGATCAAATCAGCGGCACCAGCTTTGTCGCTTACATAAAGGACTTTTTTCCAAGTTTTGCCTCCATCCACGGATTTAAAAACGCCACGTTCTTCATTTTCTCCATAAGGATGTCCTAAAGCGGCAACGTAAACAATATTTTCATTGGTGGGATCTACGCGAACTCTTGAAATGGCTTGGGTTTCTTCAAGCCCTAGATGGGTCCAGGTTTCTCCACCGTCGGTGGTTTTGTACACCCCATCACCTTGGGTGATGCTTCCCCGCAATTGCGTTTCACCCATCCCGATATAGACCACATCGGGATTGGTTTCGGCAACGGCCACCGCTCCTACGGAGGAACTGGTTACCTGGCCGTCGGTCACGGATTTCCATGTATTACCTCCATCTATTGTCTTCCACAAACCACCTCCCGTGGCTCCAAAATAATATTCGTTGGGTCTTGATGGACTTCCCGAAGCACCTAAAGAACGCCCGCCTCGGTTGGGTCCAATGTTCCTCCACTCAAAACCGCTGTAAAAACTGGTGTCGATGGTAATGGGGGATGCATTTTGTGCGTAAATAAAAAAGGTTGAAAAAAACATGGAAAGTAGCGTCCACGTCATCAAAGGGGTTTTTGGTATTCTCATGATGTCAAGGTTGGTTATGAGTAGTTAGGTTAAAGACACAATTTACTCAATCTTTTTGACATGTAAAGATGAAGTGTTATAGATCTGGATCATCAAAGTTGACTCCGGGCGGATTAAATAGACCCCAGCGGTCCAATGTATAGTTCCAAGGGTCAAAAGTCTGTACCCATTCGGCAAACAAGATTCGGAATTCCTCAATTTCCTGCCGTAACAACTCCAGGTATTCCGTGTGTTTGAACCCCCACATTTCCAAACCTGAGCAGCCTGTCTGAATCTCGCGGCCAGCTTTTCGAATGATGGTTGCATTCTCCATTCGGATTGCATAAAGATCGCCTCCTTCGGCACCTGCTATTTTCGGACAAATGAGCATGGCATCATTTCTCAATTGCTCGGCATGGTGCTGCAAGAGGCCCAACTCGGTTTCGGGCAGGGAGGCATATTCTTCTTCGTCATTTGCGAGGGATGCTATTTTATCTGCCAAATCAAATATCACCCATCCTTTTTTGTAAATGGGCATTTTTTCAAATTCATCGCTATTGGCATCCATTTCATCATCACTTTCAAACATTTTTTAATGATTTAGTTCTTCAAGAATCACCCCATAATCGTGTTGCAAGTCTTCGTGAAGCAATGGGATTTTTTTGTTGATGTACTCCAATTGTCGGTTGTATAAATTTTTTAGTGTGGTATTTCTGTTGATGGATGGCCGAAACGACTTCATTTTTTCACAGAAATACAACAACAATTCCACCTCGGTAGCCTTGTTGCCCGAATAGCGAATGTATTTTTTGATGGTTCGCAGGATTTTTCGAACACTCTTTTTGATGTAGAAATAACTGTTGATGTTGATGTCGTCGAACATATCGTCCACCTCTTCCTTCACCGTTTCGATATACCCTTCTTCGCTGTCGGATTCAAAAAGCAGGTAGGTGAGCAGTTCTTTGTTCTCCTTTTTGAATCTTGCCAAACGTAGGCAGAGTTGCATGATCTCTTCTTGCGACTTGAATTGGAGTTCTTTTTTGAGCTGTGCAACGGTGGCTGCTTTCATAATCGATTATCTTAAATAAGAAGCTCCGTTCACATCTATGATTGTTCCTGAAGAGTAGGCTGCCTCCGAAGATGCCAAAAATAGAATTGCGTGGGCCACTTCTTCGGGCTGAGCCATTCGTTTAAAGGGTGATTCGCGAAGCAGGTTTTCCCGCTCGGCCGGGGTTAGGGTTTCTTTGGCCATTTCGGTTTCGGTGAATCCGGGGGCAACAACGCCAACATAAATATGGTGCGGTGCCAGTTTTTTGGCAAGGGATTGGCTCATCGAATTCAATGCGGCCTTGCTGGCCCCATAAGCTGGTTTTGTGGGTTCGCCCCGAAACGCACCCCGAGAGGATACGCTTACGATATGTCCGCCTCCGGTTTTCATCATGGCCTTGGCTCCCCAATAACAGAGATTGGCCACGGCAAAAAGATTGGTTTCAAAAGTTTTTTCCCAAGCGTTGGTCCAATGGTCAAAATCAACTTCATCAATTTCGTGGAAAACGGAAATGCCCGCATTGTTCACCAAAACATCCAGTTGGCCATAGGCTTTTACAAAATCTTCAATGAGCGCTTCGATCTCTTGTTTTTGGGAGACGTCCCTTTTAAAGAGTTGATGGCCTTCACCCGGCAATTCTGACAAAGTTTGATGGGCCACTTCATCATTACTGCGATAATTGATGCCCACTTTGGCTCCTTTTTGGGCAAAAGCCACGGCGGTTGCTTTTCCAATGCCTCGAGATGCACCTGTAATCAATACATTTTTTCCTGTAAAATCCATAGGGTAAAATATAGCTAGTCTATGTTTTGGTCTATTTTTTTGATGAGCCTATCAATTTTGGACAAGGTGGTTTTAAGAAAATCATCCTGCATATTGATAAGATAACTTATGCCGTAAAGATCGGAAAGAAAAACAGAACTTTTATGCAGTTCCACTTCATCAATGGGTTTTAGTTCTGTATCCAGGTTCAGTTGGGCTTTGGCGAATTCTCGGGTGAAGAATTCGGGAAAAGCCTCGTCCACAACCTTTCGATTCATTTGCACCAAACGTTCTTGGAGACCTTCTGCATAGTTGTATTCATAATAATTGGTCAGCATATTTTTAAGTTGGTTGTCCTGGATGACACTGATTGTTTCCGCAGAGATCATATTGTTGAAGGTGGTGGCACTGGGCTCGAAAAGGCGGTAGTCCACGAATACATCCGTAGATTGGTCCAATATTGCAAGACGTTCCATATTGTTGAGTGTATCGGAAAAAATGCCCATCATTTCGCCGATTACTTTTTGCTTTTTGATGTTGTATTCCAATACGTGCTTTATTGCCAACGAATCTTGAACGAGGGTGGATTTGATTTCGCTGAGGTAAAACTGTTCCTTGCCATCCTGGATTTTTTCATTGTTGCAGGTATTGATCTGTAGGGCCAGCAAAATTCCAATGACCACTAGGACAATTTCACCAAAGGCGTACAGCAAGTACTTCGAAAATTTATTTTCTGTCAATAGAACTCTGCGTATTTTTCTGAAAATGGTCGGCATGGTCAATGGTTTGTTTAAAGATAATAAGTTAGGGCGCAATATTGTACGGATTCCTATGTTGTTCTATTAATTACCTTTGTTTGCGACGCATTGTTTATTTGGGCACAGGTTTTTCGAGAAATACTATGAAATCAAAAAAAAGACATTGGTTGTGGAACGTGTTGATTGTTCTCACTTTGGTTATTTGTGTGCTTGCCTTTGTGGAGCATTATAAAAACTGGCACAAAATCGAAGAGGGCAACCTGAAAATCTTCTCTGGCATTTATTATCAAAAAATACCTCTGACAGAATTGGACAGCGTGCTTTTTGTGGAGAAACTCCCCGAAATGGAACGCTCCAGCGGGTTTTCTTGGATGGAAAGGGAAAAAGGGGTTTTCAAGGATTCCATTACAGACACGAAAGTCTACGTTTTTGTGGACGATCTCTATCAACAGAAAATAAAGTTGGTGCACCACGATTCCCTGAAAATATACCTGAATCTTAAGGACAGTCTGAAAACCGAGGAATTATTCGCAATTTTGCAAATGGAATTGTTGAACAACCAGGAAAAGGCCAAAGGCATCCAATAAATATGAAGATTTTTATTTTTTTACTGTTTTTGCCTTTTTTTAGCCTTGCTCAGAATATCCTGTCCATTCAGGTGAACAATGTACCTTCCGATCATGGGAGCGTTAAAGTCGCGGTCTACGACTCAGATGAGAGCTTTTTGTCCTTTGATCAGGTTTTAAGGTCGGATAGCGTTAATGCCGACATGGGAAGTGTAGTATTGCATATTTCGGATCTCCCTTCCGGCGAATATGCGCTGGCCATTTTCCATGATGAGAACGATAATGGAAAACTGGATACCAATTGGTTGGGCATTCCGAAAGAGAAGGTTGCCTTTTCCAAGGCCAAGATGAAGACTTTTGGTCCGCCAAAGTTTAAGGAATGTGCTTTTACAATGAGTTCGGACCACGAAATACATATAGATCTATAACTTATGGGAACAATTTTTATGGCCCAGCTTATGGGAGCGCTGTATGGACTTTTGGCAGTAATTTTTGGTGCTTTTGGTGCCCATGTCCTAAAAAAGAAATTGACCCCAGAGCTCCTTCAAAGTTTTGAGACAGGGGTCAAATATCAAATGTATCACGCTATCGTACTTTTGGTGCTGAGCTTTAATTTAAATTTTGATAAAGCGCTGGATGCGTGGATGGTCAACTGCTTTATCTTTGGGACCTTACTGTTTTCCTTTAGCATTTATGCCCTTTGTTGGGGTGCGGCAAAAGGCAACAAGCCTCGCTTTTTGGGCCCGGTGACCCCGCTTGGAGGATTGCTTTTGGTTGCCGGTTGGGCCTTGCTGCTCTATTCCTTTGTTTCCAATTTGATTTAAAGCCGTAGGTACATGTTCCCGTTGATGGTGTTCAATTTTAAACGATGCGTGGCACTGTCAAAACGCCCTTCCACTTTTTGGCCCACATAGCGGTCGCTTACGGTAAGTTCCATACCCTCATCGGCATAAATGTTCCCATGGATGGTTTCTGCGGTCAACCTGGAGTCCTTCATCACCAAGTCTATTTCACCGTTGATGGTCTGTAAATCCATATCACCATTGTATTTTTTGATGTCGATGTCCCCATTGATCAACTCCACGGTAAAGTCCCCTTCCATGATTTCGGATTGAAGGTCCCCGTTGATGCTGCTTACTTTTAACGTGGCTCCTTTCGGTACATACAGGACGTAGTTGAACTCATAGGTGTCACCTTCAAAATAATAGCCTTTTTTATCGGGGCGGGTTTTCTTCCATTCCTCCTTAAAAGCGTCAAAAACGTCTTCAACATTGGAGGCAATGCTCAAAAAACTACCGCTTTCGTCAATATCCAATTTAAATTTATCCAGATACTTGCCATCTTCAATGGTAATGTCCGCCTTAAAATAGACGGTGGATTTATCCCAAGTTTTTACCTCGATGTTATTGGCGAATTTTACGTCAAGGTCAATGGACTGTCCTGAATAGTTGAAATTTTTCTCAATGATTTTTTGTGCACTCAAAGTGAGCGTAGCCAACCCTACAAATGCTGTGATGATGATTTTTTTCATGACTGTTCGATTTTTTGATGTTATTACGTAATTGATGTTTATTTCTTTCTGAGGTACATATTTCCATTGGTGGATTTCATGGAAATTTTAACGCCACCACCGTTGATGGATGCTTTAATGTCCCTGCCCAAAACGGATTTCAACCCATTCTTATCTTCAGACTTTACGTCAAAATCAGTGTAGACATTTCCGTTGAGCGTGCTCAGCGCCAAGTTGGCCGGGGTGTTAGAGGGCAGGCTTACATCTACCGCACCATTGGTGGAATACAGGGATATTGGAGAACTTTGGGTCACTTTTCCAAAGGTCACTTCGAGTTCGCCGTTCAACGAGTTGGCGGTCACCGGCCCGTTAACGTTCAATAATTTCACCCCTCCGTTGAGTTGCGCATCGGCTTCGATCTCGCCGGAAAAACCATCGATTTCGATATCTCCGTTCCACGTGCTTTTTACGGCAATGTTCTGTGAAGCGGGCAAATAGATTTCCGCGCCTTTGCTCTTGCGTAGGTTGTAAACGATCAAGGTGTTGCCGTCCTGTACCACAGAAAAACCAACATTGGTGTTGTCCGTACCGCCTTCGCCGACCAATTTTAAACCTTTGGCGCGTTCGGGTGTTTTTACTTCCGGCCCCGATTTTATCAAAATTTCATTGGAGCTGTGGGTTTTTACCACAATATCGTTTTTGGATTCGATTTTCACCCATTGGATGCCATTTAGGGATTTGGTGTAATCGTTCTGCGCTGTGGCAATGCCGCCCATAAAAAGGGCCATTAAAATAAATGTGAATTTTCTCATGATTTTCGTTTTTTGATGTTTATGTAATACTTGGCAATACTGCCCTGATTTGATCCTTGATAAAGGGTTGGGTATCTTCTTTCTCCAATAATTTTTTCATGGGTTCCGCCGCTTTTTTCTCTTGGATCTGTACCAAAGCTTGAATAATGGCGACTTGGATACTCGGGTTTTTTTCTTGTTCCAAGGCTTTGATAAAGGTGGTCTTTACCCTTTCGGAGGAGGTGAATTTCACCAATGCCTCAAAAGCGGTCATGCGAACATTGTCGTTCTCGTCATAGAGCAAGCGGTTGGCCAGTGCTTGGATGATGGCCTCATCGGGTTGTTCAAATTCCTCGATATAGTTGACCCCTTGAATACGTTTGCTTGCGGATTGATTTTCCATCAACGACAACATGGCTGTTTGCTTCATCTGATTTGTTTCGTCCTGAAGTTGTGCAATGTCCTCGTTCACTTTTCGTTGTTGGAAAAGGCTTCCCATTTGAAAGGCCGCGACCAAAAGGGCAATGCTGGCCGCAATTTTCAAAACGCTTCCTGTCCAGTTAGATGATTTTCTCTGATGTATTTGAACGACTTTCCCCTGATTGATTTTTTCTTGTTCCAGAGCCGATTCAAATTTGGCTTTAAGTCTGTCCGTAGGAGCGGGAACTTCTTCATCAAAAATGTTTAAAAAGGCTTTCATCTGCTCCAGTTCCTTCTTGCACTCTGGATATTGTTGAATATGTTTTTCAAATTCCGCTTTCTGTGTTGCGTCCAATGCTCCATCCAGATAGTCCGGTATTAGTTCAAAAACTTGTTGTTTTTCCATGGCTATATACTTTCTAAATAGATATTCTTTAATTTTTTTAAGATCCTGCACACTCTTGTTTTTACGGCTCCGGGCGTAGTTCCCATAATTTCCGCTAGATCATCGTACTTTATTTCCTTGTATCGGTTCAAAATCACAAGTTCCCTGTCGTATGGGTCCAGTTGGCTCAAGGCATATTGGAGGTGGGCATTGTTCTCGCTCAGGTCGTTTTCCTCGTCCCCGGCTTTGTAGGCCAAAACCTCAATATCGTCATGGTTCTTATGGTTTCTTGTGTAGTGTGTTTTTAAGCTGTTGCGTGCTATGGTGAACATCCACGACAAGAAAGACCCGTTTTTATAGGAGTTCCGATACTTGATCAGTTTATAAAAAACATCCTGTGTAAGATCTTCTGCCAACATTTTGTCACCGGACATTTTGTACAGAAAATTGTACACGTGCTTGTGGTGCCGGTCAAAAAGTATCTTGAGCATATCCAAATTGCCCTCGGATACTTTTTGCATGATCATTTCATCTGAAAGTGTTTCCAAATGCTGCTTTTTAGTTGGCGTTTACTTTATATAGTCAGGAAATTAAGAAAGGTTACAGAAAGGGGGTGAAAAAAATGAAAAATTGTTTGATGGAGAGGTAAGTTTCTGAAAAATAAGGCATAGCAGTATCATCAACTACTGAGTGTGGGAGGTGAAATCAAATTGGTCGAAGTATCGACTGCGCTCGACCTGACAAGTAATGGATTGAATCAGCTACAGCCACAATTGTCTTGGCCACAGGAATTGGAGTTGTTGCTCCCTTTGCTGAAGAGTGATTTGGGAAGCAAGAATTTCCAAACCAAATAGCCTGCCGCCACAATCAATGTTCCGTATGCCAATATTTGTTGAATCATCTTTGTATCAATTTAGGATTTGATAGGCTATCAAAGCTATAATATAAGCAAAAACACTCATAAAGCCCAATTGGATCATGGGCCATTTCCATGAGTTGGTCTCCCGTTTTACTATGGCCAGGGTGCTCATACATTGCATGGCAAAGGCGTAAAACAACATCAAAGAAATCCCCGAGGCCAAATTGAACAATGGCTTGCCATCTTCATCCAGTTCGGCGGCCATGCGGCTCTTAATGGTTTCTTCCTCATCACTGCCCACACTGTAAATGGTGGCCAAGGTTCCCACGAACACTTCACGGGCGGCAAAGGAGGTCAATACGGCTATGCCAATTTTCCAATCGTAGCCCAAGGGTTTTACCAATGGTTCGAAGGCTTTTCCGGCCTGCCCGATGTAGGAATGTTCCAACTTGTAGCTGGCAATCTCTTGTGCCACTGCTCTTTCTGTAAGGTCTTGGGTCAATACTTGTACGGAATCCTGTAAGGCATTGGACGACAATCCTTCTGCCTTGCTGGATGCCCGATAGGTTTGTATGTTGTTTTGCACGTAATTTTTACTGTACGTGCTCAGTCCTTCGGTCTTTATGCGTTCTTTTACGATGCTTTCGGCATTATGGAAATCATCGGAATAGCCATTAGAGCCCAAAAACCACAACACGATGGAAATGGCCAAAATAATCTTACCTGCACCGAGCACAAAGCTCTTTGTTTTTTCGATGACGGTATAAACCACATTCTTTACCAATGGAAGTCGGTAGGTAGGCATTTCCACCATAAAAACCGATCTGCTTTTGATTTTTAGGATTTTGTTGAGTACCATGGCGGATAGGAGCGCCATTCCAAATCCGATGAGGTAAAGCAGCATCAGTGTCAATGCTTGATAGCTAAGTCCCAAAATGCTGCCTTCGGGGATTACCAGGGCAATCAAAATCAAGTACACCGGCAATCGGGCAGAACAGGTAGTAAAGGGCGTTACCAAAATGGTGATAAGCCTTTCTTTCCAGTTTTCTATGGTTCTTGTCGCCATAATAGCGGGAATGGCACAGGCATTACCGGAAATCAATGGAACAACACTTTTGCCGCTCAGACCAAAGGGTCGCATCAACTTGTCCATTAAAAATACAACTCGGCTCATGTATCCGGATTCTTCCAACAGGGAAATAAACAGGAACAAAAAGGCTATCTGTGGAATAAAAATGACGATTCCTCCAATACCGGCCACGATTCCTTCTGCGAGGAGGTCTGTGAAGACCCCGGGGGGAAATGTATTTTTGATCCATTCTGCAGCTAGGGCAAATTTTTCATCTATAAAGTCCATGGGGTAGGAGCTCCATTCAAAAATGGCCTGAAAAATGAGCAGTAAAATGGCAAAGAAAATGAGGTAGCCAAAAACTTTGTGCGTCAGTATTTTGTCCAAAGATGCCCTCATGCCCTTGGCGGCCATAAAGTCGACCTTATAGGTGTCCTTTAAAATATTGTTGATGAGCTGGTAGCGGAGCACGGTTTCCTTGTGCTGTAATTTTTTGAGCTCTTCCTTGGACTTGGTGGAAAAGCCTGTGGCATCTTGGATCCGTTTTTTCTCGATGGGCATAAAGTTCACGTCCTGCGTGATCACAAGCCATAACTTGTAGAGGTCCTCCTGCGGGAAGGTGTCCTTGAGGCGTTTAAAATATTCCGGTGATATTCTGCCGGTATCCAGTATGGATTTTGAAGAAATGCTCCTGTAATCTTCAATGAGTTCTTTGATACGATCGATTCCCGTATTTTTTCGGGTACTTACGAGCGCAATTTTTGTATCCAGCTTTTTTTCCAGGCCCTCAATGTCCAATGAGATGCCCTTGCGGTCCATGCGGTCCGCCATATTGATCACTAAAATAGTGGGGATCTTTAGGTCCTTTATCTGGGTAAACAAGAGCAGGTTCCTTTTAAGGTTTTCCACATCGCTGATCACCACGGCAACATCTGGGTAGTCCTTGTCATTTTTATTGAGCAAAAGTTCCACTACCAGACTTTCGTCCAAAGAGGTGGTGTTTAGGCTGTATGTTCCGGGAAGATCTAGGATATGCGCCTTTACCCCTCTGGGGAGTTTACAGATACCTTCTTTTTTTTCTACTGTAATTCCGGGATAGTTCCCTACTTTTTGTTTGAGTCCGGTAAGTTGGTTAAAAACTGAAGTTTTTCCTGTATTTGGATTCCCGATAAGGGCTACGTTGATGTTTTTGCTCATTTAGCCTGCGTTTCTTCAATAATATCCAACTCAATAAGCTGTGCCAGGGATCTTCTTATGGCCAAGTGGCTTCCACTGAGGTTGATGTATAGGGGGTCGTTCAAAGGAGCTATCCGCAAAAGTTCTACACTGTTCCCGGGAAGGCATCCCATTTCCATTAGTTTTACGGGTAGGGTGTGCTCGGTAAAATCCTTTATAATACCCTTTTGTCCATACTTTAGGTCTGCAACGGTGGCCACGATTCTTATTTAGATTGATTTTAAGTAAGGCAAAAATAGGTAAAAATGCGGAACTAGACGGTGCAATTACGGATAAAGCGATTTGGGCTTATTCTAGGTAACTTGCTTTAAGCACTTTGATGTCTTCAAGGAGTCTGTTTATTTCATCACGATCGGTACCATCATAAAAACCGCGGATACGTTTTTCCTTATCCACCAAAATAAAGTTTTCGGTATGGATCATATCGAACGCCCCTCCGTCACCATCGTTCTTAACGGCCAGATAGGATTTTCTCGCCAAATCATATATCTGTTTTTTATCTCCGGTGACCAAGTTCCATTTACTATCGATAACTCCTTTTTCGAGAGCGTAGCGTTTTAATTGGGCAACCGTATCTATCTGTGGCGTAACCGAATGGGACAGAAGCATAATAGTGGGGTCGTTTTTAATGGCTTCCTGTACTTCGCCCATATTTTTGGTCATGATCGGGCAAATGGTAAGGCAGGTGGTAAAAAAGAAATCCGCTACGTAAATTTTATCCTTGTAATTTTCCTGGGTTATGGTATCGCCATTTTGATTCACTAGGGAAAAATCGGCCACTTTGTGGTATTTTTTTGTGTAGTGCAGTGTACTGTCCACCAACGATTTGTCCACCATGGAGGGTTGGTATACCGGGAGTATTTTTTCGGGCTGCAAGGCATTGTAAAATAGGTAGACGATCACTGCCGATAGCCCCAACATTACGATTCCGAACAGTTTGTATTTGGCAAAAAATGAACCCATGTTTGCAAAATTACGCCTCAAAGGGCTATTCTTCAAGCACAAAGCAGTTTATTGTTGCTAAATCTTTCTTAAATCACGAAAGGATAAAATTTGATGTTTTTTTATCAATCTCTAAAAGGTTACTTTTGTGCGTTTTAACAAAAGATAACGAATGACCCCTATAGTAATAAAGACCATACAATTCTTTTTGAGCTTATCGCTTTTGATTGTGCTCCACGAGCTGGGACACTTTATCCCTGCAAAGCTTTTTAAGACCAGGGTGGAGAAGTTTTACCTCTTTTTTGATGTAAAGTTTTCACTCTTTAAAAAGAAAATAGGGGAAACCGTTTACGGTATTGGTTGGTTGCCCTTGGGCGGATATGTGAAGATCTCCGGGATGATCGATGAGAGCATGGACAAGGAGCAGATGCAGCAGGAGCCAAAGCCTTGGGAGTTCCGTAGCAAACCGGCCTGGCAGCGTTTGATCATTATGCTCGGCGGGGTAACGGTAAACTTTATTTTGGCCGTTGTCATTTTTATTGGACTGGTTTTTACCTATGGTGAGCAGTATATCGCCAACGATAGCCTAAAGGATGGTATCTGGGTAACGGACAAGGCTTTAGGTGACGAACTGGGGATTCAAACGGGTGATAGGATTTTAACCATTGATGGGGAAGAAGTAGATGCTTTGTCGCAAATAATGCCCGGACTTTTATTGGGCAACCAATTTACAGTTGAAAGGAACGGACAGGTGCTTGAAAAACAAGTGCCAATAGACGTAATCGAGACATTGTCTGATAATAAGGATAAATCAAGGGCCTTGATTTCTTTTCGATGGCCATTCGTAATCAACGATATTCCCAAAAACTCCCCAAATATTGACAGTGGACTGCAAAAAGGGGATGCAGTGGTGCAATTAGCTGGAACATCTGTGGAGTATAAGGATCAAGTTACCCCTATTTTGGAGGCAAACAAGGGAAAAGAAGTGCCTATTAAGGTTATGAGAAACGGCAACCCGATAGACTTTACCGTTTCCATTACGGATAAGGGTACCTTGGGCGTGGTTTTGGGAATGACCCCGGAGGAATATAAAGAGAAAGGATATCTGGAGCAACGTACATTGACCTATTCTTTTTGGGAATCCATTCCTGCTGGATGGAACAAGGGTGTAAAAACACTTTCTGACTACATCAAGGGCATGAAGAAAATATTTAACCCCGATACAGGCGCGTATAAAGAAGTAGGTGGGTTTGCCGCTATTGGAGGTATGTTCCCCGATACCTGGAACTGGCCGGCATTTTGGGCAACAACGGCATTTATATCCATAATCTTGGCCTTTATGAACATTCTGCCCATCCCAGCGTTGGACGGTGGACACGTGATGTTCTTACTATATGAAATGGTAACGGGCCGTAAGCCCAGCGATAAATTTTTGGAGTATGCCCAAATGATAGGGTTCTTTATTTTGATCGCTTTGTTGCTGTTTGCCAATGGCAACGATTTGTACAAGTGGCTTTTTAAATAGAAAACCATTTTTTTTGTTTGTGGTGTAAAAAAGAATCTATTATATTTGCACCCGCTTAAGGTAAAAATATTCCTCCTTAGCTCAGTTGGTTAGAGCATCTGACTGTTAATCAGAGGGTCCTTGGTTCGAGCCCAAGAGGGGGAGCAGACACGACCCGGTAAGTATTGTACTTACTGGGTTTTTTGTTTTCGCGCCTCTTTTTTATCCAACACTTTATCCAATATTAAGGAATGTAACTTGATTTCTTCTACTTATTTCATTTATAGAAATTATGCTAACTTTTTGTCATCGCATTATTTATTTCTCACTACATCCAAACCAAGTAGAATTTAGTGTTAGTTAAGTATTCTTTTGAAAACAAGTTAATTTGGCACCGTTTTACAATAGTAGGCAATGTCAAAAAGATAAATTCTAATTTCACTAGGTTATTTCTTTTCTGTTTGTTGTTGTATCCAAAGATTTTCAAATCGTTGAATCAATTCGTTTTCTGGAAAGTTATTTGAAACATATCTTTTGAAGATATAATTTTTCCCTTTCAAGTGTTTATCTGTAAAAGAAACTACATAGTAGCAATACTCCCAGTTGCCTTCAACTTTTAAATATTTGATTATTTGATCCCAAGTTCCATTTAGCGCGCTGAATGCTATTGCAATAGGAAATTCACCGTTAAAGTATTCCATGTCATATTTCGAAGCATCACTGTAAAAAAAGGAAGGTAAGATTTCCTGAAATTCTGTGGTTTTAGTCCAGGCAACTATCTGGAGGTTGACTAAAGTATTTGTTCCACCTCTTGTTAAACCAAACTTAGATTTTGCAGAATCCAAACTGTTAATTTGTGGTTCTATATATGCATATCCGTCTCCACCAGTTAGGTTTTTCATATTTAAGTCTTGTAAATCCAAAATTCGTTTGAAACTATTAGAGTACTGACCAATTCTTTCTAATTGGCTATCAGTCTTTTTATCAACGTTGACAATAACATCGTTTAAATTATCAACGTTAGTCTTAAGTAATTCGGCCTTTTTAATGCTTGATTCAATGGATTTAGAAATATTGACTGCTCTAATGCTATCCTTTTCAATTTCCTTATTTCTAGTTACCTCGTCTGTGATAGTTCCAAATGTTGAGAATATCATAAGAAATACAGATAAACCTATTACTGAATTTTTTTTACGTTTTTTACATTTGGTGCTTTTACAATCTAAAATTTGAATAACTACTATTACGGTTCCAATAAATATTGATACAATATTTATCCATGGATATTCATTCCAATTCATATTGGGTCGAGATTATTAAAAATTTGAATGTTAGAAGGGATTGTTATAAAAGTAGAGAAAGACTTAAAAACTTGCAAGATTTTAGATTATAGTGTTTCTGTTTGTATTAGTTAAACAGGTATATTTAATTAATTTTGACCTGAAAATCAAAAACTTACAATCGGAACTTAAATGAGGATAGTAATTTTTACATTTTTTCTGCTCCCAATAATTGGATTATCACAGAATCAAAAGATAGAACAATTACAAAAGGCTAAAAAGGCAGTTTTAAATAATGTGCAATATTGGAGTGATTCTTTAAAGGTTATTCAAAGGGAAATAGACAAGGAAACTGCAAAATACATTTCTCCTGAAGATGCTATATTTTGTGCTACATCTGGAGCGGAATTGAGGTCAAAAGCAGATAGAGGGTCAGAACTAATTTCAAAATTGCCAATTGGGACTACCCTTTATGTTCAGGAAAAGAACAATAACTATTACCGTGTCATTACAGAGTATGGCGAAGGGTTTGTTTTTCAATATTATGCTTCGAAATTAAATTGCCCTCAATCGAACAACCAAAAGGTTGCTGCCAAGGCATCACTTAGTAGTTCGCCATTAGCAAAGTCAAAATCTACCAACTATACAAGAAAGTATAGTAGTTCAAGGAGATACATAAGAGGCCCTAGAGGAGGATGTTATTATATCAATAGTAATGGCAATAAAACCTATGTTGCCCGAAGTCTATGTAATTAAACTTAGCATATGGCAGATAAGAGGAGTATAGAAACCTTTCAAGATGTGGCCACCTATTTAAAGGAATGGAGAAAGGGCAATAACATCAGTCAAGAGGAATTCTCAAGGTTTGCAAAGGTCCAAAGAACTTGGTATAGTAAGATTGAGAGGGGCCAGGCCGAAAACATAACACTTAATTCCCTTTTGAAATTACTTAATGAAATGGGATGTGAATTGGTGATTAAAGACACACACGCTTAAACAGTGGGGAGAATGCAACCTCAACTTTCAACAAAAGGTAACTTCGTGCAATACATTTGATATATATGTATTGTTTTCTGTATTTAATAAACTATCAAAAAAAATAAATTTCAATAAACTGTAAAACAGTGTTTTATGTAGTTTATTTGAGGATTTGGAAAGGGTATAAAAACAAGAATAGATTAGTTTTATGGTACTAATGATAGTGCTGAATCTAATTGAATCCAAAAATCAGAGAGATGAGGTTGAAAGATAGTTGTTGTAAAGTGTTGATGGTGTTGATGATAATACACTGGGCATTACCATTTTTGGAGCGGTTCCAACTATCCCCATACTCTGGACTTGTACCTTTTTTTGTTGCGGGGTTGGGTCTCTTAAACTATCTGTGAATCCCGCACTCATTCCGATATTTGCTAAATTGTCCATACCGCTCAAAAAGTTTTGCTGCCCAGTTGCCAATTTTTGTCCAAGGCCGGCAAGTTCATTTGCTTGTCGTTGCTCGTTCATGGCCCTAATGGTCTTTTCATCTTCGGCAATCAATCGGTTACGTTCACGTATCTGGTTGTCCAGATCCATGGCGGCCTGACTGTTCACGTCATTGCTATACTGCTGAATTTTTGGAAGTTCGGAAAGAACACCACGGACACCGCCACTTCGTGCGGCATCGACCATTCCGGCCGTTGTCCTTGATGCTTCTTCACGGATGATATCGGAACCTACTGTGCTTATGGGCATATCCTCATAAACATTGTCGAGATCTTGAAATTCAAAATTATCAATGGCCTCTTGCGCTTCCTTTTCCTGTTTATTGCCTTTGAACAACTGTAAACCAGAAGAAAGTGCGCTTAAACCTAAACCAAATAAAGGACTCATAGTATCAAAATTTATTATCAAATATAAATATACGATAGATGGTTGTTATAGTAATGATTTGAATACAGAAAATATAAATTCTTGAATTTTTGTACATTGTAATTCCCCCGCTCAAATGCACTGTGATTGTGAGCCATGATTAATACTACGTTAAGCAGGAATAAACAATTTTTAGCCGGAACAGTTTCAACCATCGTTTTAGGTTTTATCACCTGGATGATTTTATATACACCCGATATAGACAAGAAAATAAGTTCACCTAATTCACATAAAGTTTTGGATAGGATTTGTGGCGATATCGATTCAACCACTTGTAATCAGTTAAGGTTTAAATATAAACTTCTAAATATAGTCAAGGAGAATGAAGTGAAAGGTGCTGCCTATTTTCAAGTTTATTATGGAATTAGGTATGAGGATCTTACCTTTCGTGATTTGATTGAAAGTAAAGATTAAAACGATTTTATTCGTATTACAAATCTCTAGCCCCATACTTCTTTAATGTAAACAAAGATGCAGTATTGCCCACACGATAGTACCCTTGGGAGGTAATACAGATAATATGGGTTTTTCCATCTTAGGAAAATCGGATTTCTCGACCCCACGGGGGTTCATTAGGTTTTTAAGGGTTAGGTTTTTTGAGTTTTTCTTTGCATCTCCCTTCTGAAAAAATTGACCTCAACTATAATTTGGCGCCAAGTTTTTAGCATGGTGGTTTAATTGAAAAGAATCGGATCAGAATAAAAATCTCGTTTGCTGTAAAAGTAATTTCTGATCTGTTTGCTCATCATGTCATAAACCGTTCTTTCAAATTTATTGTACTCTCCAGTAAGAAGTATTGACTGCAGTCTTTTGAATTCTTTTAGGTTGGTTTTTTCAAGATGTTTTAACCCGGTATTGGAAAGTAATTTGGAGCCCTCTTTTTGCATTGAAATATCTATGCCCGTTACTGGGCATATTCTGTTTTTTAAAGGGGTATTATTTAACCCTATATTTGAATGGTTAAATTGTTCCACAAAGGGTGTTTCGGAAAGTTGGTTAAATTGTTCCCTTTTTTTGTTCACTAAGAGTGCCAATTCAGATTTAAGATTTTTGCTTTTTGATTCAATCAGAATATTCAATTTCTTTCTATCTCTATGTCTTTTTTTTGGAGTTAAGCCGGACCAATATCTCGGGTTTTTAAAGTCTTTTAGTTTACTTTTTTGTTTGTCTTGCAATCCTTTCATTTGGATGGTAATATCATAGTAAAGTACTTTTTGTAATTGCTTTATTAAATAATCAAACGCAAGCCCTATGACGTTAGGGCCAATATCCGCCATTGTTCTGAAACCAACATGATTTAATTGGTGTTGCATTTTAAGAACCTTGATTTCAAATCTTAGGGTATTGGTTTGCATAGCATATTGTCTGCCCTTATTGTAAATCTTAATGATGTATTGCTGATGGATTGATTGAGCGTAAAGGCCATCAAAATGAAACTCAAATTCGTTACCCTCAAAAAGTAATAACCATTTAATGAAGTCTTGTGGATTGAATATGGAATTAAGGTTAAGTCCTAACTCAATATTTTGAAGTACTAAACATTCAGGGGTGACATTAAATAGCGAACAGATATGTTCCCTTATTTCAATTATGTCTTGAAAATAGAAGTCGTTCCCGTTAAATCCTTTGGGGTCTCTATTCGGTGCTTCTATGCCTTTGATTGAATTATGCATCTTATGGATGCTGCCGGAGAAAAAAATTGTTCCGCTATCATAGACTTTAATTTTGCATTTGTGATATGAAGCAACCATGAATTTTCCCAGTTCTCCTGTCTTCTCTGAAACTGTGCGATGAAACTCCAAATAAGGGTGGTTTGTGAGTTTGTCAATATCACATTCAACTACTTTTATTTTAACGAAATCAATCATTATCTTTACTCCGTTGTCTATGCGGATAACATTTTGAACAAAATAGATAGGGGGCTAAATGCCCCCTTCTTTTTTTACTTCGGCCTGTGCAAATTCTAAGGTGAACCTTTTGGGGCTTCTGGGGTAATAATCTTTGAAGTAGTAGATGTTTAGTGTTTTACCCCCTTGGGTCAATTCAAATATCAAAAGGTGTTTCTTGTTGTTTAAATCGCCGTAGGTCCATCTGGGCTGTGAGGTTTTAAACATTCCTGTTGTAGGTTGCCGGTTCTCCAAATGGTCGTCCATTTCGGTTAACCATTTTGTAACGCCCTTCGCTTTGGAGCGTCCCATATCAATTGTGATTTTAATCCAATCACTCACTGGTCTTATACCTTCTCGGTATTTAAATTTCATGGAACCACCATTAATACCTTTCCTATCGTAAACGGATTTGCTGAAAATGCGGTTTTTGAACTTCTCCATGGCATTAATCGTTTAGGGCAATTAATGCCGATTCAACTTCACTTCTTTTGTAATAGACCTTTCCGGAAAGACCATAGGATTTGAGTTTTCTTTTTTTGGTCCATAAATACAATGTGCTAAGGTTGATTTTTAGAAGTTCGGCAGTTTCGGATCTTGATAGAAGTTCCTCGGGGTTCTTGGGTTGGAAACACTTTTTGAGTTCGTCAATTTGTGTTTTGACATCGTTGTTGATGTCATTTCGTAATTGCTGTGGCGTGGTGCCAATGAATTGAATCTGGTTCATAAGAGCATTGCTTTAATCATTAACAATGCTTAAAATTCAATAAGGGAGAATGATACTAAAAGATGATACTTAGTATCAATTCAGTATCATTATTGCCTTAGATACTCTTTGTGATTGACAGGGATATTATTGGACTTACAGTGATTAAGTATCTCCTTTTGGTGTGTTTGGAAAACATCATTCTCATTTTCCGAATTTTCTCTTTTTGCAGTTGCGGAGAACTGACCCCTAAATTTCTTAAAATCGAAATGTGCGGCTACTTTTGACCATGAACCGTGAATTTTGTAGGCTTCATCTGCTTCACCCGAAAGAAACAATGCCCCAATTTTAACTCTTGTTGGAGTCGATTTAGGTGGTTTCTTGTTTTGTCTTTCTAAAATCTCTTGTTCTAAAGGTTCGATTGTTGTTATGACCTCATCGTTGTGTATGGTGAAATCAAATAAAGGGAAGCCTTCGGGGAACAAGTTTGAAAAATTTAATCGCCCAATTAGATACTTAATATACTGGGAATAAACAATGGCCTTAAATCGTGTCTCTTGAAATTTAGTAAGGTTAGAATCTTTGATTTTTTGGTTTAATTGATATTCTACCTCTTCGGTTTCAATTAGAAGTTTAGCCTTTTTAACCTCTGAAATAATTACTTCTAAATCTTCGGGTATGCAAATGAAATGTATCATTCTTGCCACCTCAAGGCCAGTTTCTAACTCTTCTTTTTTTGATTTGAAGGATTCTTTGGAAAGCAATTCATTTATTCCCTGGATAAAATTGGTGCGAAAACCTTGGTAATCTTCATTTATGTCGAATGCAGGATTTCTTTTCATCGCTAATTAGGATTTCTTAAGTCTCCTTGGTCCCTAATCCAATTCCGATCGGCTTCAACCTCTTCCGGTGTCATGTTGGCCCACCGTTTTTTAAAATAGACACCGATAATATCATGCTTTTTCATTCTTTGTTCTTCCCGTCTAATCCTTGTTGCTAGACTGGCCCCGGCTCTGTAATGAAATTGCTCATGGTTGATTTTCCATTTAAAAAGCACATGAAGCCGATATTCATAATTCTCTATGGCCTTGTCTATAATCTGATGATAAAGAATATCAAGTTCCTTTCTGGTCAAGGAGGTGTAATCAAAAGTGTCTTTTAACTTTTTCTGACTATTTCCCGAACCATTATTTGAACTTCTTTTTTGGCCGTGCTCCTTGAAGTGTTCCTGTGCCAGTTTGTCCATCTTGATCCAATCCGTTGGTGATTCTTGCCATTTCTTGATTGTTGCCTGTTTCGCTTCCGAGGATTTCTTGTGTGCTTCGCTTAAATACATTTATTTTTCGTTTTCAAGGTTGTCTCGATGGTGGTCAGGGGAGTATTTGACTTTTAAATATTTTAATCAAGGCCCAAATTTCTTTTTGCCATGGCAATCTCAATTTTGGTTAATTCAAGTTTTAACTTAAGAGAAAGGTTTTCTTCTTTAAGTTCTCTTAGCCATTCCTCCTGTTTTTCAAATAATGTTTTCTTCATCTGTATGTATTTTGGGTTAATTGTTTACGACTTTAAGTTGAGGTTCTTTTCTGCGTTGGTCTTCTTGTTCCATTGCATCAAATTTTGCTCTTGCAATCCTTGAAAGTGTTGGGTCCGACTTATCTATGTATGTCAAAAAATTACGTTCGTTTACGTGGCCCGTTATATTCATTATCTCTTGCGTGGACCAATTCCCCAAGTTATAGAAGTTGCATGCAAAGGAACGCCTGCCGGTATGGTTGCTGATCAATTTGTGTTTTGGGAACAAACCTTTTTTACCGTTGTACCTTCCCTGAACTTTTTCCCTAAGCCCGGATATTCTGCAAACCTCCTTTATTAATGTGGATAGTATGCTGCGCTGACTTTGCTCGTTGTCGGTGAATTTTGGAGGGAAATCATTGCCGTATCTCCCAAGTACCTCATCCACCTTGTAATGAATAGGTATTTCAATATTCTTTCCGGTTTTGAATTGTTTGAGAATAATATACTTACCACCATCAATGGTCTGGATGTTGTTTTTGGTGAAGCGGTGCAAGTCTGAAATTCGTTGAGCGGTGTAGCAGGAAATAATGAACCAATCCTTTGCAATCTGAAGCCGTTCATTCGGCATCTCCTTTTCAATGATTTGATCAATTTCTTCAAAGGTCAAATAGGTTACAATATTTTCGTCTTGAAAACCTTTGATGTTCATGTAGTCAGGGTCAACCTTGCAGCCATTCAGTTGCGAATCCCTCACAATCGTTTTAAGGCGCTTAATGTATCTTCCCTTAGTATTTATGCTCTTTATCTCTGTATTGGTTAGATAATCAAGAAAATCAGTTGCAAATCGCGTGTTAACCTCTTTAATTTTCAACTTATGGCCCTTGTGCTTTTGATACTTCTCCAGTATTTTGGAAAAGTTGAGGTATTTCTCAACGGTGTTTTGTTTGTAGTACAGTTTTACGTTATTCCGGATATAGGTCCTTTTCTTTAAGTCTTCACTAAACCATTTAGAATAAGGCACCAAAAACTCTTTTTCCTTGATGGGTTCCAAGTTGTTAAACTTCTGTATGATGGTTTTTATGTGCTTACTTTCAATATCGAACAGTCCTTTGGTCTCATCTTTCTCGGTATCATCAATGAATTTGTCCAACTCTCTTGCAAGATCGTTGAGACGGTTTTTTAATTTCTTGTTCTTAGGGTCGTTTTCCTTGGGTAAGTTGGTGGTGTGGTTCCAATCCTTTGCATTTTGAATTGATAGGCCCGTGGAGAGTCGAAAATCTTTTTCCCGCCCAA
Source organism: Flagellimonas oceani (assembly GCF_011068285.1). NCBI lineage: Bacteria > Pseudomonadati > Bacteroidota > Flavobacteriia > Flavobacteriales > Flavobacteriaceae > Flagellimonas > Flagellimonas oceani. The sequence goes on from NZ_CP049616.1 coordinate 4,102,266, forward strand.
TATTGAGTCTTAGATATACTTTGCAGGAGCCTGCCCTTTTATGGGGATAGAATTTAATATTTGCCATTTTGAACACTTGAAAGTTAGGTATGTTGGATAAAATATCCAACATATTATCCAACATTCTTAAAACCAAACACAATTTTTATAAATCAATTGCAATTATAGAGCCAGTAAAATAAAGGGTTTTAGGTGTGTTGAAGTTGTTATCTATCTATGGTAATATGATAATAGCACCCCAAGAGGGGGAGCAGAAATAAAGCCCATTCTGAAAGGAGTGGGCTTTTTTGTTGGGGGTTGGGCGAGAAGTTCATCCTGAGCGCAGCCGAAGGGAGCCTAGTAGTTGAGCTAAAAAGAAAGAAGCTGCATGTAGTGCAGCTTTATTTTAGATGATTAAAATCTTTTTTAATTAAAATGTTCTATCTTATCATTGAGTTAAGGTATAGAATTCCATGATTAAATCAAAACAAATGTCTACACTGTTGATTTGGTCTTTAATACTAATATTCTTGGGAGGCATCGGTGCTATTTTACTTGCTATTGATCAATTTAAAGGAACAGAGGTACTAAGGGGCACAATAACCAAGAGTAAAGACTCAATAATAGAAAGTTTAGAATTAGAGAATAGTAATCTAAAAAATTTAGTTGAGTCTAAAAATAAAGAAGTTCAAGATAAACAAGATAGAATTGCCGAATTAACAGATTCTATTTTAAAATTTTCTTCCCAAATAAATGCCATTACTTCTAATACGCATGAAGTTGCAACTATAATTAAGAATGAACAGAGAGAGAAAGGGGAAATTGAGTTTATTTCCACCGAATATAATGATTATAAACTGGCATTGGGTAATACAATACATTTTGAAATTAATGATAAAGATTCAAAAGAACCTCAAAGAGGATATATTAATGGAGTGTCGATTATGATAATTCAAGACGGTAATAAATTTTTAGTCTCAACACATCTAAGTGCTCCTAATGGGGATTTGATTTTTGAGTTAGTCGAGAATAAGTGGTCCTTGAAAAAAAATTCGGTTTTTTCGGTTAATCACGATAAACATGGATTGGAAATTATAGATAATAAAGGGAATGTGTTTCTGCAAATTAATTTAGTAAAGAGCTCATTTCGAGTTACAGGTACGTTTTTCAATCAATATTCAGTTGCTTTGTTGTCTGACTCATTTTTTGAAGAGGTTTTTTACAATGACAAAAATTTCGAAAAGAAATTAAATGATCACTATTTAAGGCTTAAGAAAATCTTTGTTCATCATGGTGAAAATTATTTAGGTAAAAGACTGGGAAAAGAGTAGGCGAAACAATTAAAACCATTACAACAAAAGAAGTTTTCAGAGAATTACAATCTCTGAAAACTCGTTTTTGAATATAAGTGTCTTATTCAAATGGGGTCTCTAAATTAAACTCTGTCCGTTGTTTCAATTCCTTTGGGGCTAGCCCCAAAGGAATTGGTGTTTAATATCAGGGGTATCCTTTCCCCAAATTTAATGTAAAGTTGTTGAACGGTCAGGCTCCAATTTTGCAAAGGGCTGGTCCATTTTATATCGGTTATCGATTTGAGGCGCCGGAGCGTTTAAAAAGAATTTTTTAGTTAAGAGGGGAAAAAGAAGAGCCACCGATTTCGGTGGCTCTTTGTATGGAGACATATTTTATTGCTGCGCCATTTCCAAGTGAATGGTCAACTTTACCTCGTTTCCGATCGAGGCCGATTCCTCACCAACACCAAACTCCAATCTGTCAATGGTTCCGGTGAGTTTTAGCCCTGCTTTCAATTTTTGACTTCGTTGGTCTGTGATAATACCGTTTACCGTACCGTCCAAGGTCGCTTTCTTGGTCACACCATGAATGGTGAGGTCGCCCGTGAGTTTAAACGTATTGTCGCCGGTTTTTTCATAATCCGTGCTTTTAAATGTTATGGAAGGATACTTTTCCACCTCAAAAAAGTCGGCACTCCTTAAGTGGTCGTCTCGCCTTTCATTGTCGGTATCTATACTGGTAGTTTTAATGTCCACCATAAATTCGGCATCCTCAAAAGTATCGGTTGCCGTTGCGGTTATATCAAAGTCGCTAAAATGTCCTTCCACGGTGGATATCATAAGGTGCGAAATACCGAAACCGATCTTGGAGTGCGCGGCGTCAGATTTCCACGTGGATTGCGCCGTGACCATCAAGGTGGTCAGGAAGGCCAATGTAAAAATTACTTTTTTCATGATTGTGTGATTTTTAGTGTTCGTTGTTCGTTCTCTTTTTACTTTTCAATCTTTGATGTTAAAAAGGTCTCATATAAATATGGTCAATTAAATCATAAGATATAAATATTTTCTGTGAACAACATAGCTTAACCTCCAATCAACCAATCAATTAAGAATGGATGGATGTATTTTGTCGTTGAGGGGTCAAACTCGGTTGTTGGTAATGCTACTTTTCTTTTACTACAGTTTTATATATAGCTTTGGTCCTCATTAACCTAACTGTATTGATTTCTAAAAAGGAACTTCTTTTTCAAATAGTATTGCACGTATTGGTCCTGTTGTTCTTTTCTTTTGACAGGAACACAGGGAGCATAGTGGTGCACAGGGCCATATTTCTATTGTTTTATGCATTTGCCACTGTGGGCATCACCTATTATCTGATGCCAAAATTTCTGTACAAAAAGAAATATTGGCAATTCTTTGTGGGGTCGGCCATAGTTGTAGCCATAGTGATAACCGTAGAGGAGGCCATTCTGGAGCCCATTATATTCCCTAATACAAAAAGGGCAAACACCTTTCCGGGAATTTATATTTCACTTTTGGGGGTGTTGCCCGTTATGTTCATCCTATCGGGCTGTAAATTTGGCTGGGATGCCCTTAAAAAGCAAGCGCAGATCGATGAGCTCGAGACCACCATTCAAGAAAGTGAGCTACAGTTTTTAAGAAGCCAGATAAACCCACATTTTTTGTTCAACAATCTCAATAACCTGTATTCCTACGCCTTACAGGAATCACCAAAAACACCAGAGATCATATTGGAGATGAGCGGTGTACTGCGCTATATGTTGTACGAATCCAAGGAACAATTGGTGCCCTTGAAAAAGGAACTGGAACAATTGGGCAATTTTATCCGTTTGTATAAATTGCAGATAGAGGACAGGGGAGACGTACAGTTTGATGTAGATGAAATGGAAGGCGAGTACAGGATTGCGCCCTTGATCTTGATCGTATTTATCGAAAATGCATTCAAGCACAGCCAATCCGGTCAATCTTCGGATATAGAGATAGATATTTCCGTTAGGCTCAACAATTCCATATTGGAGTTCCGTTGCAAGAACAATTATGAACCCGGCTTTAGTTTGGACAGCGTTGCCAAGGGCATCGGCCTTAAAAATGTAAAGAAACGCCTGGAACTACTTTACCCAAAAAAGCATATTTTGCAGATAGAGGAAGCCGATAATAGTTACCAAGTATATTTAAAGCTGGAACTGGAAAAGGTATAACAAATGAGGTGTATTATCGTTGAAGACCAACCGCCGGCGCAGCGGATTTTGAGAAAGTTCATTCAGGATGTTCCCACTCTGGAGCTAGTGGATGTGTTTTCCGATGGATTGAAGGCCATGGAGTTCTTGAATGCAGAATCCGTTGACCTTATGTTCTTGGATATTCACCTGCCCAAAATAAACGGACTGGATTTTTTGAAGAGCATCCCCGACCCGCCACATGTAATTTTGACCACCGCTTTTTCCGAATATGCCCTCGAAGGGTACGACCTAAACGTAGTAGATTACCTGTTGAAGCCTTTTTCTTTCCAACGCTTTTTGCAGGCCGTGAACAAGGTAAATGCCAAGTACGAACCCAATGGCCCCAAAAATGAGAGTGGGCCCTTAACGGAGATCTACATAAAGTCCAGCCACGAGCACATCAAGGTCCTCGTCAAGGATATTTACACCATCACATCCGATTCCGACTATACCGAAATCCATCTCAAAGAAAGAAAAATACTTTCCAACGAGCCCCTTCGACATTGGGTAAAGGTCCTGGGAAGCAACCAATTTTACCAGATTCATAAATCACATATCATCAATACGCAAAAAATCGATAGGATCTCCGGCAACTTGGTCTTGTTGACCAATGGCGCCAAAATCCCAATGGGAAGGGCCTACAAAGAAAATTTTTTAAAGAGCATCCTATAAAAAAAGCCCAGAACATCTGGGCTTTTTAATTTTTTCGCCTATTCCCTATTTCGCAAAATAGACATAGATTCCGATTACGATTATGGCTATGAGTGCACTGGCCAATTTTACGTGTTTCCAGGGTTCTATGGAAACTTGTTTGGTATATTCCAATTGGAACGGTTCTTTTCTTGGGAAGAACCTTCCGATGATAAGCATAATAACAATGTTGGAAACGAACAAAATGGCCATAACGTGCAAATAGTGCGGATATGCCCCGGCCTCGATCAAGTTGAGTTCTACCGGATCGGTTATGCCATTGGCCTTCGCCTCGGCAAGTGCCTGGGATACCATTTTGGGTCCAACGATGAACTGGCTGATGATGTAAAGAATAGATCCTGAAAGGATGCCAACTTTAGCCGCGATGGCGGGAACTTTTTTAGTAAGATAACCTACTACGATAATGGTGAAAATAGGAATGCTGTAAATACCATTGATTTCCTGAAGATAGTTGAACAAACTACCTGCATTGGCTATAAGCGGCGCAATGAACATCGCTGCAAGTGCCAAGCACACCCCGAAAACCTTACCATACTTCACTACGGTCATTTCCGGGGCATTTTTGTTGATGTGCTGCTTGTAGATATCAATTCCGAACAAGGTCACCGAACTGTTGAGCACACTGTTGAACGAGCTTAGGATGGCCCCAAAAAGCACGGCGGCAAAAAAGCCCATCAGCGGTTTTGGCAGCACGGCCCTTACCAATTCGGGATAAGCAAGATCACTGCTGGCCAGCCCGCCTTCAAAATAATAATAAGCGATCATTCCGGGCAAAACCAAAATAATGGGCCCCAGTATCTTTAAAAAAGCGGCCAACAATAATCCTTTTTGTCCCTCGGCCAAATTTTTGGCACCCAGTCCACGTTGAATAATTTGTTGGTTGGTTCCCCAATAAAAAAGCTGAACCAGCATCATGCCCGTAAAAATGGTGGAAAAAGGCACCTCCTGTCCAGGGTTCCCGGTTGAATCAAAACGTTCGGGGTTGGCGGCCATTAAGGTGTCGAGCCCTCCCATTACACTTCCATCGCCAATGGCCATCAAACCGAATATAGGAATCATTATGCCACCTATGATCAATCCAACTGCGTTGATACTGTCGGATACGGCTACGGCCTTCAATCCGCCAAAAACGGCATAAATGGAGCCGATGATACCAATTCCCCATATGCAAATGACCAAGGCGGAGGATTCGGATACGCCCAAAAGAGCGGGAACATCGAACATGCCACTGATCGCCACCGAACCGGAATAAAGGATCACCGGTAGCAGTACCACAACATAGCCCGTTAGGAAAAGTCCCGAGGTGATGGTTTTTGTGGCAACATCGAAACGTTTCGCCAAAAACTGGGGCACGGTGGTCAATCCGCCCTTTAGATATCTGGGCAGCAAAAACAGTGCTGTTACCACGATGGCCAGGGCCGCCAAGGTTTCCCAGGCCATAACGGAAAGCCCATCCTTATAGGCGCTGCCATTAAGGCCCACAATTTGTTCGGTGGACAAGTTGGTCAATAGCAATGAGCCGGCAATGACCCCTGCAGTAAGGCTCCTGCCGCCCAAAAAATAACCATCGGATGATGATTCATCTGTTTTTCTAACGGACCACCAGGATATGATACCCACTAATAGTGTGAATCCTAAAAACGAAATAAGTGCCATAGTATAATATTTGGTGTTTTGCCCATGGACAAAACAATTTGTTTAGCTGGTTGTGCACGCTAATATAACCTGAATTTTCCGAAATGCGGGATGAACCCATACACACATTTTAACTTGGATCGGAGGTTTTTGGAAAATGTGATATATCAATAATTGCTTGTAAAAGGATAATGAATAGCTAACAATAATTTAAACTGAAACATGTGGCTACTTTCTTATAAAATTGAGTAATTTGAAACATAATTTTATTATTTGTAAACATTGAGCCGTAAACTTACGTTCAAACAATCATCAAGGTTAGTTTTTGTTCTGCATGCTTCGCTTGCTGCATTTGGCACATATTTTTGCATGTACGCCTTTAGAAAACCTTTCTCCGTGGCCACTTTTGATGGGCTGTCCTTTATGGGAATGGATTACAAAATCCTATTGGTGATTGCCCAAGTGCTCGGCTATGCCCTTTCCAAATTTGTGGGCATAAAGGTGATATCCGAATTAAAGCCAAGTCGCAGGCTGCTCTATTTGATTTCGTTGATCGTACTCGCCGAAATATCGTTGGTGCTTTTTGCATGGGTGCCGGCGCCATACAATATTCCTTTTATGTTCCTTAATGGTTTTCCGTTGGGCATGATCTGGGGAATCGTCTTCTCCTATATTGAAGGAAGACGGTTCACCGATATCTTGGGAGTTGTTCTTTCCGCAAGTTTTATCGTTTCCAGCGGTGTGGTGAAATCCGTAGGGCTTTACGTGATGAATTCTTGGGGAATCAGTGAATTTTGGATGCCATCCGTAACCGGTGCATTATTTTTTGTTCCCCTTTTGATATGCTCTTTTCTTTTACAGTCCGTTCCTCCACCTACGGCAGAGGATATTGAAAATAGAACGGAGCGTATCCCGATGACGGCGGAGGACAGAAAAAAAGTAATAAAAAAGTTCTTCCTTCCTTTGTTCTTGATTGTACTGTTCTACACTTTCTTGACCGCTTTCCGGGATTTTAGGGACAATTTTGCCCGCGAACTATGGGACAGCATCGGCTACCAAGGCGATATTTCCGTTTTTTCAACCTCGGAGATCATCATTGCCATTGTGGTGCTATTGATCATTGGCTCCATTTTCTATATAAAAGATAATTTTAAGGCATTGCTTACCTACCATGCCTTGCTCATTTTAGGGACTTTGGTATTGACGGTCAGCACAATTATGTTCCAAATAGGGGTCTTGGATCCATTTATTTGGATGGTGTGCACCGGTTTTGGACTTTACATTTGTTACGTGCCGTTCAATTGCCTCTTTTTTGATAGGTTCATTGCCACGTTCAAGGTAAAGGGAAATTCAGGGTTTCTTATTTATATAGCCGATACCTTTGGATATGTTGGCAGCGTATTGGTGCTGCTTTATAAAAACTTTGGACAGGCCAACCTCTCTTGGCTCAACTTCTTTGTTTACGGTACCTATGCCGTTGCTGTGATCGGTATTGTAAGTACATTGATGTTGTATGTGCATTTTGTGGCACGCCGTAGATCGGAAGAACTTAATAAGCGATTGGATTATGGACAATAAATATGATGCCGTCATTGTAGGTGGCGGTATTTTGGGGACTTTTCATGCCTACCATGCATTGGAATTGGGCCTAAAAGTATGTTTGGTGGAGAAGGATGCCTATCCCAAAGGGGCGACCACTCAAAATTTTGGACAAGTAGTACCCTCTGGTATGAACACCAAATGGCAGAAATTTGGTCGCGAAAGTCTTAGGCTCTATAAGGAGATTCAGTCCCAATTTGATATCAGCATCCGTCAAAACGGAACGGTTTATCTGGCCTCCAATGAAGAAGAAGAGCAATTGTTGGTCGAGTTAAGGGCCATCAACAATGGTAACGATTATCCATCAAAAATGCTTACAAAACAACAGTGTTTGGAGCGTTACCCTGGGCTGCGAAGCGATTATGTAACTGCGGGACTCTTTTTTCCGGATGAGGTCACGGTAGAACCTAGGACCATGATCCACAAGCTTCAGAAATATCTGGTCGACCAAAAAGGCCTGCACATTAAGTTTGATTTTCCTGTGGTGTCCTGTGAATCGGGTGGGGAGTGGGTTTCGGTCCAAAGCACAAAAAATGAAGAAGTGTACGGAAAAAAGGTCATAGTTTGCAATGGGGCAGATTTCAAAAACTTATATCCAGAAATGTTCGCATCCAGTGATCTTGAAGTCTCCAAACTGCAAATGATGCAGACCAAACCACAAAAGGATTTCGAATTAAAGGGATCCATTTTAACGGGATGGTCCATTAGAAGGTACGAGGCATTCCATGAATGTCCGTCCTTTGCAAAAATCAAAGCAAGTGAGCCAAAGGATAGCCTTCAGAAAAAATGGGGCGTCCACATCCTTTTTAAACAGGCAGCGGACGGTTCGGTAATTTTGGGAGATTCCCATCAATATGCCGATGCCCACAAAATGGAAGATTTAGGGTACGACCTGGATATGGACATTGATAATTTTATGATCGGGGAGGCCAAAAAAATCATAGATCTGCCTACCTATCAAATCCAGAAAAGATGGTACGGTATCTACTCACAATGTAAGAACAGCGATATTTTTCAAAAAACCATAGACCGGAACATCCATGTTGTAACGGGAATCGGGGGAAAGGGAATGACGGGCAGTGCCGGATTTTCCAAAAAGAATATCGCCACAATTTTTAATGCGCAGAAAATTAATTTATGAAGAATTTACAACTGGCCGTTTTTGATATGGCCGGCACAACGGTTAACGAAGACAACGTGGTGTATAAAACGGTTAGGGCCGCTTTGGCTAAGCATGGCGTGGAAGTTTCCTTGGAAACAGTGCTTGAATATGGTGCGGGCAAGGAAAAGTTCAAGGCCATTGCCGATATTTTGAAACAAAATCAAACGGAGGGTGTGGACCCGCATTCCGTTTTTTTGGATTTTAAAGTAATGTTGGAAGAGGCGTATGCCAATTTGAACGTAACTCCTTATGACGGGGTTGAGGAACTTTTCGGTATGTTGAGGTCGAATGGGATCAAGGTTGTTTTGAACACAGGCTACGATAAAAAAACAGCAAGTTCACTTTTGGAGAAATTGGGGTGGATTCCAGGCAATCAAATTGATGCCCTGATCACAGCGGACGATGTGGTAAACGGTAGACCATCATCCGAAATGATAGACAAGGCCATGGAAATGTTCGACATCACCGAGACCAAAAATGTGCTGAAAGCTGGCGATTCCGTTATTGATATTGAGGAAGGTAAAAATGCAAATTGTGGATGGACCGTTGCGGTGTTGACAGGTGCCCAGACCCGTGAACAATTGGCGACAGCAGAGCCCACGATGATCAAGGATTCGTTGTCCGATTTGATAGAAATATTGTTCCCGATCAAATAAAGAAATAGACCACAAGCATTTTAGAGGGGATTTTTCCCCGGTTGATAGGCACATGGGGGATTCTACCATCAAAAAAAATGGAATCCCCTTCTTTTAGCAATACCTCTTGGTCGCCTATGCGATAATAGCATTCTCCCGTTAAAATATACTTGAACTCAAAAGCATCGGTGACCACTTTATCGCGTTCCGAGTTGGGCTGCACCTCCAAAAGCACGCTTTCAAAACCAACGGAGTTCAATTGTTTGCCAAAAATGTAGTTATAGGTAAAACCAACGGCCTCGTCCTCTTTTTCAATAATGGATTGTTCATCTTTTCGGGTCACTAGAAAAACCTGCCCGTGTGCCTTGGGGATGCCGTCAAAAAAATCGGTCATCTCCATTTCCAGGGCGCCCACAATTTTCAAGAATACGGGCAATGAGGGTATGGTACGACCATTTTCGATACGGGAAATAAGCCCGGCGGTCACTCCAGCACTCACTGCAACATCGTTTATGGTCTTTTTATTGTTCTTTCGAATTTGCTTGATCCTTTTTCCAATGCCGATGAGGTAATCTTCCATTTTAAGCGAGCTCCAAAAATTTAGTATTTATAATATTTCTTATAACATTCAAGATTAAGGAAAAAATTGCAAAATCTATTTATTTACTAGGTTATCTTATCAAAATGAAAGCTTGTAGGGTTTTACAAAAGTTGAATATTTGTAAATAATGTTTACCTAACATTGAGCAGTTTCTTTTAACCTTTCCGTATCATTTTTTTAATCTGTTTAAAGGCGTGCCTTAACTCTTCTGTTGGATATTTGTTGATAAATAATTAACCAATTTTTACAAATACTCAACAAATGAAAAAATCGATTGTAGCTTTTTTACTTGCATTCACCGTAAGTATGATTGGCTATTCGCAAGTCACCTTTTCAGGAAAGGTATTAGACGAGAACAACGTGCCATTGCCAGGTGCTTCGGTAGTTGTAAAGGGTGGGTCCACTGGTGTGGCCACCGATTTTGATGGAAACTTTGAAATAGAGCTTCCACAAGGAGGGGAAATCTTGGTTGTTTCCTATATAGGTTACATATCGCAAGATTTGGAAACAGCGGGAAAAACTACGGCAACAGTGGTTTTACAGCCCGATTCACAACAATTGGACGAGGTAGTGGTAACGGCCTTGGGTATCCAAAGGGAGACCAAAAAGCTTGCTTATGCGGTGCAAAAGGTTTCGGGAGAGGAAATTTCCGAAGCCAGGGAAACCAATGTTGTCAATTCTTTGGCAGGGAAAATGGCCGGTGTTCAAATTACCGGTGGCAACTCTGGTGTAGGTTCTACCTCTCAGATCATTATTAGGGGGGAAAACTCCTTGAACCCGAGTCCAAATGCCAATTCACCATTATTTGTTGTGGATGGTATCCCGATCAATAACAATGTGAACAACACAGGTAGTGAAGGGAACATGGGGGTTGATTATGGTAACGGGGCCATGGACATCAATCCGGATGACGTGGAAACGATGACAGTCTTAAAAGGACCAAACGCAACAGCTTTGTACGGTTCCAGAGGGGCCAACGGTGTGGTGCTCATCACAACAAAATCGGGCAAAGGAAGCAAGGGCATCGGTGTTTCGTTTACCCACAACACCACTTTTGAGGATTTGTTGACGCTTCCCAAATATCAAAACCGATACGGACAAGGTTCGGGAGGGCAGTTCGCTTTTAACGATGGCGGCCAGAACCGTTCCTTGACAGGTGGTGTTAACGACCACGTGGACGAAAGCTGGGGGCCTGCCATGAACGGGCAATTGATCCCACAGCATGATAGTCCAACAACCAGTGGACTCCGTGCCGGTGATGTAAACGTAAGGCCAAGAAACCCTGACGGCACCTTTGCCGACGAAATTATTGCAACACCTTTTTCGCCACAACCCAACAATATCGATGACTTTTTTAGAACGGGCTTTACCATGAGCAACAACATTGCTTTGACCGGTGCCAACGAAGATGGAAACTTTAGGGTATCCTTCACCGATTTGCAGAGTGAGAGCGTTATCCCAAATTCCAACTTTAAAAGAAGGTCATATCAAGTAAACGGATCGTACAACTTGACGGATTGGTTGAAGGTTACCGGTTCCATGAACTACATCAACTCCAATTCACGTAACCGTCCCAACAACTCCTACGGAACGGAAAACGTAATGTACCTGTGGATTTGGTTCGGTCGCCATATCAACATGAACAATTTAAGGGACTACTGGCAGCCAGGTTTGGAAGGTGTGCAGCAGTACAACTATAACTACAACTACCACGATAACCCTTTCTTTACCGTATTTGAGAACACAAATGCTTTCAATAAGGACCGTGTGATCACCAACTTGAGGGCGGACATTACTTTGGCCAAAGGTCTTAGTTTGATGTTGCGTTCCGGTTTTGATTATTCCAATGAGTTGGATAGAAGAAAGAGAGCTTATTCCACACAGCGCTTCCCAAATGGTCAGTATAGAGAAGATTTTATTTATGCATACGAGCAGAACACCGATTTCTTGTTGGCCTACAATACAGAATTGAACAAAGATTTTGATTTTGGTGTTTCTTTCGGGGGCAACCATCGATCCGCAAAGAATAGATATCAGCGTATCAGTGCCAACTCATTGTCCATTCCCGGTATCTACAACTTTGGTAACGCGGCAGAGCCATTGACCCAGAGTGATTATGATGGTAAATTTACCGTAAACAGTTTGTATGCCTTCTCCAATTTGGCCTATAAAGATTATGCCTTTTTGGATGTGACCGCTCGTAATGACTGGTCTTCCACACTTCCTGACGGCAATAACAGCTACTTCTACCCATCCGTAGGTTTAAGTTTTATCCTTTCGGATATGTTCCAGATGCCACAATCCATCAGCTTTGCGAAAATCAGGGGAGGTTGGGCAAGTGTAGGTAACGATACGACCCCATACAACTTGGCGGCCACTTACGGATTCGGAAATACCTTTAACGGGTATTCAAGGTCCTACTCGCCATCAGAACTAAAATTGGCCGACCTAAAACCGGAGCGTACCAACTCTTTTGAGGTAGGTGCCGATATTAGATTTTTTGGAAACCGTTTGGGACTGGATGTTGCCGCTTACAAATCCGTGACCAACAACCAGATTCTTTCTTTGCCGGTATCCAATACTTCCGGATTTGGCTCAAGAATCATCAATGCAGGTGAGGTTGAGAACAAAGGTCTGGAAGTCACCTTGACCGCAACGCCCATAAGAACGGACAGCTTTAGCTGGGATACCAACATCAACTTCACCACCAACCGTGGAGAAGTAAAGGAGCTGACCGATGGTTTGACCCAATACTTGGTAAAAGAGAACTATTTGCAAGTTGTTGCAGAGGTAGGAGAGCGTATGGGAGACCTTTACGGAACAGGTTTCGAACAGGTGACGGACCAAAACAGCCCTTATTTTGGACAATGGATCATCGATGGTGACTCAGGTTTGCCAATAAGAAGCAATGAACTTAGAAACCTCGGAAACTATAACCCCGATTTTATGGTCGGTTTCCAGAACAGTTTCCGTTACAAAAATCTTCGATTTGGATTCCTTTTCGATTGGAGACAGGGTGGTGTTTATCACTCCAGAACGGTTGCCATTGGAGGTACAACCGGTATGTTGGACTTTACCGTGCCAGGTCGTGAAACAGGTATCGTAGCCCAAGGTGTGGTAGATGATGGAAACGGAAACTATACCCCAAATACGGTAAACGTTGCAGCATCTAACTATTACTCGCACGTGTACAACAGGGGCAACGAGCAAAGCTCCATGTTCGATGCCAGTTATGTAAAACTAAGAGAAGTAAAACTGGGCTACACCTTGCCCAGCAAGTTGTTGTCCAGAACTCCGGTCAAATCGGCAACCATTTCCCTTGTGGGACGTAATCTGGCCCTTTGGACCGAAAATGACCACGTAGATCCAGAAACTATCTCCTTCTCCGGAGGATCAATAGTTCCCGGAGTGGAAGATATGGCATTGCCAAGTACAAGAAGTATAGGTCTTAACCTTAACGTAGAATTTTAAAAAAGAATTTTAAGATAAAGAATGATGAAAACATCAAACTTCATAACATCCATCTTACTGGCAGGAACCCTTTTGGTTTCGTGTACGGACAATTTTGAGGAAATCAACTCCAACCCCAATGCTCCCGAACAAGTAAGTGCCAACTTGCTTACCTCAACGGTAACCTCCGAGATTACAAGGAGATTGACAGAGGAGGGGTATAGTGATGGAAATACCATAACACAGTTAATGGCCAAGAACAACTTTCCAGGTTTTAGCCAATTCGATTGGGGAGATCAGGGAATGTGGGACTTCTTTTATAACTATTTGCCCGAGATCAACGATATTCTCGAAATTTCAAGAGCAGAAGAGAGTCAAAATGCAACCTATGAAGGTATCGCCTTGACCATGAGGGCGCTTTCCTATGCCAACCTTACCGATTTGTATGGTTATGTTCCCTATACCGAAGCTATGGCGGGAAGAACCGAAGGAATCTTTACCCCAAAATATGATGATCAGGAGACTGTTTACAACGGGGTGCTACAAGATTTGGCCGATGCCGATGCCGCATTGGCAAAAGGAGAGGGCATTACAGGGTCCACGGGCGATGTTATTTACAATGGCGATGCATCCAAATGGAGAAAATTGGCAAATTCATTGCGTCTTCGTTACCTGATGAGAATCTCCAAACAACGGGATGTGTCCGCAGAAATGCAGTCCATAATCAATGCAGGAAATTATATCATGTCCAACGATGATAACGCGGTATTGGTATACAGCGGAACCTCAAACAACGATTCTTGGCCACAAAGTACGGGACGTATCGGTGGTTTTGACGAAAAGAGTCTTTGCACAACATTGTTGGGCTACTTTGAGGAGTTTAACGACCCTCGATTGGACATTTGGTTCGACCGTAACAGTGATGGCGAATGGGTAGGTATCCCGATCGGTCTTAACCAAGACAATGCCCGCGCCTATGATGATGCCAACAGCCCAAGCCGTTTGGATGTGGAACTCTTCTATTTCTCCAAAACCGCAGCAGAAGCTTTTATCATGAAGGACTCCGAAGTCCAGTTTATTTTGGCGGAAGCCGCCGAAAGAGGCTTTATTACCGGTAGTGCCGAAGACTATTACAACGCTGGGATTAGGGCAAGTTTGGCCTATTGGGGCGTTGCAGATGCTGATATTGATGCATATTTGGCCCAGCCAAGCGTACAGTATGATGGCTCTTTGCAATTGCTTATGACCCAAAAGACCATTGCCCTTTGGAACGTGGATTACCAAGGATGGATGGATTACAGAAGAACGGGCATCCCGGCATTGGAAACAGGCCAGGACGACCTTAACGGGGGACGTTATCCAGTGCGTTTCCTTTACCCGGCATCAGAACAAACCCTGAACAAGGCCAATTATGATGCAGCCGTTCAGGCCATGGGAGGAGAAGGAGATAATATTAATACACCAAGTTGGTGGGAAACAGGAACAAGATACTAGTGTAATTGTTCATAATAACCAAGCAATAGGTTGCCCTGTTCCGCAGGGCAGCCTTTGTCGTTAAAACTATACTCATGGCAACCAAACTATTTTTGCCCCTAATATTTTTCGTTTTGATGCTGTCCTGCACTAAAAAAACAAGTCAACCATCAAAAATCGAACATATAATTGTAATAGGTGTGGACGGGATGAGCCCCGACGGGATTCAACAAGCAAACACTCCCAATCTGGACTCCATAATCCAGAACGGAGCCGCCACCATGCATGCCCGCGCCGTACTGCCATCAAGTTCCAGCCCCAATTGGGCCAGCATGCTCATGGGAGCAGATACCGAACAGCATGGAGTTACTTCTAACGGATGGGAAAAGTTCGATCATCAATTACCGCCTGTCGTGGTTACCGAAGACGGGACCTTCCCCACTATATTTACCCTGTTCAAAGATCAGCGGCCCGAGGCCCACGTGGGAGCCATCTACGATTGGGATGGTTTCGGTCGTTTGTTCGAAAAAGCTGATGTGGATTTTGATATTGATGGAGATCATGAGGACAAAACCACTGAGGAAGCAGTAAACTATATTAAAGAGCACGCCCCGAAATTTACTTTTGTGCATTTGGACCATGTGGATCATGCGGGCCATGCACAAGGACATGGCAGCCCTGACTACTACAAGTCCGTTGAAAAAGCAGATTCCTTGATTGCCCAAATCGTGAATGCAACCAAAGATGTCGGAATTTTTGAAAAGACAATGTTCATAATAGCATCCGATCATGGGGGGCTGGGTTTTGGACATGGCGGAGAAAGTTTGGCCGAAATGGAAGTCCCGTTCATTTTGTACGGAGCGGGAATCAAAAAAGGCTATAAAATCGAAGAAACCGTGTATCAGTACGACAATGCACCCACCGTTGCCTACGCCATGGGACTGCAAATGCCCCAAGCTTGGATAGGCAGACCTGTAAAAGGTGCCTTTATCGGCAATGAGGCCCCAAAACTTATGTATAAACGAAAACAACAAATAACCCAACCAAAGATTCTTCCGGATGCTGGACATTTTGAGCCGGCCGGAGGAGTTTTTAAAGTGGATTCCGTTGCCGTGGTCATGCAAAATCCGAACAATGTAGGTGAGATTCGGTATACCATTGGCAACAACGTGCCCACTTTGGAGAACAGTCAGGTCTATCAAGATACCTTTTACCTCAAGCAGACAAATATTGTCAAGGCAGGGATTTTTCAGAATGATCAATTGGTGAGTACAGTTGCCGAAGGCAATTTTAGGATTGTTTCAAAGACCAAACAAGACCCTGTCCAATTTGAGGTTTTTGAAGTAAGCGGTATCGAAAAGCTTCCGGATTTCACTACCTTGAATCCGATGCATGAAGGTTATGCGACCGAATTTTCCCATAAGCAGGCACTTTCCGAAGATATGCCGCAAGAACAGGTAGGCGTGGTTTTGGAAAGCTATTTGGATGTGACGGGGGAAGGAACATATAGTTTTTTCACCAATAGCGATGATGGCAGCAAACTTTACATCAATGGGAAGGAAATAGTGGATAACGATGGTGATCACGGCGTTATGGAGCGCAGTGGCTCCATGGAGCTTTCGGCGGGAAGACATTTGTTGCGTGTGGAGTTTTTTAACGGTGGCGGAGGCTATCATTTGGATGTGAAATATTCAGGTCCCGACACGCCAAAACAAATCATTCCGGCGAACAAGCTGTTCAGGGAAAAACAATAAAGAATGAAGCAAATGCGCGATAAGCACAACCCAGGATCCGTTGTGGAGGGCGACATCAACCTTACCCCGGCTCGGAGTGCGTGGTTGCAGAACGAAGTAAGCGAAGACACCAAGGAATTACTGGAGAAAGATGCCAAGTATTTTATGCATCAATCCATGTCCACCCCATGTTTGGACGCGCTCCAAAATTGTGAAGGCTCGCACATGATCAGCGTGTCTGGCAAGAAATACCTCGACTTTCACGGGAACAATGTGCATCAAATCGGGTTTTCCCATCCAAAATTGATTGCAAGATTAACGGAGCAGTTGCAAAATTTGACGTTTTCCACCAGAAGGTACGCCAATGCAACAGCAGTTCAATTTGCGGAAAAATTGACATCCTACACCCCAAAAGGCCTCAGCCGCATCCTAATGACCCCGAACGGAAGCTCGGCGATAGGTATTGCCTTAAAATTGTCCAGAGCCATCACGGGGAAGCACAAAGTGGTCTCGTTTTGGGATTCGTTTCACGGAGCATCTTTGGATGCCATAAGCGTTGGGGGCGAAGCGGTTTTTCAGGAACATATGGGGCCATTGATGCCCGGTGTGGAACGCATTCCCCCACCAATTACTTATCGCGGAATTTTTGAAGGGAACGAGGACAAGGCATTGGAATATTTGCAGTATGTACTGGAGAAAGACCATCAAATTGGAGCTTTTTTGGCAGAGACCATTCGTAATACCGATGTACAGGTTCCATCTAAAAAATTCTGGAAAGGAGCCCGAGAGCTCTGCACCAAACATGGTGTTTTGTTGATTTTGGATGAAATCCCCATCGCTTTTGGAAGAACGGGCACCATGTTCGCATATGAACTTTTTGATATAGAGCCCGACATTCTTTGCTTGGGCAAAGGATTGGGAGGTGGAATAATTCCACAAGCCGCTATTGTTGCCCGTGAAGAATACAACAAATTTGGTCATATTTCCCTTGGGCATTACACGCACGAAAAAAGTCCGTTGGGTGCCATGGCCGGCCTGACACTTTTAGAGGTTTTGGAAGAGGAAAACATCTTGCAAAAGGTGAAGGAAGATGAAGAATTTATGAGAAAAGCCCTGTACAAAATGCACCGAAAATATTCCTTGATAGGTGACGTGCGAGGGGTGGGATTGCTTTGGGGCATTGAATTGGTGACCGATAGAAAAACAAAAGAAAAAGCAACGGCCGAAGCCGAAGAAATCATGTACGAGTGTTTAAAACAAGGATTGAGCTTCAAGGTTTCCAAAGGAAACGTGCTCCAACTTTCCCCTCCATTGACCATAACCAGGGAAGAACTGGAAAAAGCATTTGAAATATTGAACTGCGCCTTTTTAAAAACCAACCATATCGCCTAATGAAAAAAATAAACCAACTGCTAATTGTATTTTGCTTGGGTTTGATGGGGCTTACCGCCCAGACCGAGCCCCAAATTTTAGTGCAACCCTATCTTCAAGATGCCGAACCGAACTCCATCGTGATCATGTGGGAGACCACAAGCGGTGAAGAAAGCATCGTAGAATGGGGAACTACGGAAAAACTGGGCAAAAAAACATCCGGCAAAGCCGAGGACATCAATTTCTCGGATTCACGGGTGCATACCGTAAAATTGGAAGGCTTAAAACGATTTACGGAATATTATTACCGTGTGAAAACCGGTAAGGCCAAATCCGATATCTTTCAGTTCAAGACCCCGCCCTTCTCCAGTGATCAGGAATCGTTCAATATTGTTGCCATGAGCGATATGCAGTACGATGGCCAGCATCCGAACAAGTTTTCGGAAATCGTAAATCAAGGCGTGCTTCAATACCTCGAAAAAGAACATGGCGGTAAATTGCCCAACAATCTGGCCATGGTGATGATACCGGGTGATTTGGTCGCTACGGGCAGTAAATATCAACAATGGAAGGAACATTTTTTTGACCCCGCTCAAAAATTATTTGCTGAGGTGCCTGTCTATCCCGTTTTGGGAAACCACGAAAAAAATTCTGTTTTCTACTTCAAATATTTTAACCTTCCCGAAAATGGAACCCCGGCCTATGCCGAGCATTGGTGGTACAAGGATTATGGCAATACCCGCATTATTGGTCTAAATTCCAACGACGGCTACCGCGACCTTCGGGAACAATACGAATGGTTGGAACAAGTACTGGCCGATACCGAAAAGAACGATGATATCGATTTTGTGTTCGCGCAGCTTCACCATCCACATAAATCGGAACTTTGGATTCCCGGTGAGGAAGAATCAACAGGAAAGGTGGTCAAGATGTTGGAAGCGTTCTCTACCAAAACTGGCAAGCCGAGCATCCATTTTTTTGGACATACGCACGGCTATTCCCGAGGGCAATCCAGAGATCACAAACATTTGTGGGTCAATGTGGCCTCGGCAGGTGGAGCCATTGACAATTGGGGTGAGTTTGAAGGCAGGGACTATGACGAGTTTACCGTTACCCAAGACGAGTACGGTTTTGTGATGGTAGAGGTGGACGGAAACCGGAACGACCCAAAATTCACCATCAAAAGAATAAGTCAAGGAAACAACATTAAGGGAAGGGACAATGAACTTACCGACAGTATCACCATTTGGCGATTGGAAAAAAAGCCCAATGTCCCAACAGTGGTTTCCCCAGCCAACAATGAAATAGTGACCACCGAATTTACTACTTTGAAAGCCGGTGAGTTTTCAAGCTCCCTAAATGGTGTATTCCACGCCGCATCACATTGGCAGGTTTCGGAAAATCCTGATTTTGATAAGTTGACCTTGGATAGTTGGAAACAATTCGAAAACTGGTATTACAAGGAAAATCGTCAAAAAGACGACGATTTGACCGATGAAGAAACCAAACGATTAAAACCCAACACCACCTATTATTGGAGGGTTCGTTACCGTGACCAAAACCTCAATTGGAGCGATTGGTCCGAAATAGCATCATTTAAAACACCACAGGAAAATGAAAAATAGAATTATTCTTTTGATGGCTGTCATCGCAGCAGTTATCAACATGAACGCTCAACGATCGGAGGATACAAAGGTGATATTGATCACCTTGGACGGTTTTCGCTGGCAGGAACTGTTTGCCGGAGCCGATTCCCTTTTGGTCTACAATAAGGATTATGTGCACGATGCCGACATGTTGAAGGAAGCTTTTTGGAGAGAAACACCGAAAGAACGAAGAGAAGCGTTGTTGCCCTTTTTCTGGAATCAAGTGGAAAAAATGGGGCAGATTCACGGAAACCGAAGGTTGGGAAGTAAGGTGGACCTCACCAACTCCATGTGGTTTTCCTATCCAGGTTACAACGAAATTTTGACGGGAACCGCAGATGATAAAAATATCCGAAGCAATGACAAAGTACCCAATCCCAACACCACCATTTTGGAATTGTACAACAATACACCTCAAGGCAAAGGAAAAGTAGCTGCTTTTGGCAGCTGGGACGTGTTTCCTTACATCATCAACGAAGAGCGTTCCGGCGTTCCGGTAAATGCAGGTTTTGAAGCCGCTACGGGAAATTTGAATCCGAGGGAGGAGTTCTTGAACGACCTTCAGGAACAGATACCAAGTCCTTGGGGCTCGGTTCGGTTGGATGCCTTTACCCATCATTATGCTTTGGAACACATGAAAAAAGAACATCCGAAGTTTGTTTATATCGCTTACGGAGAAACCGACGATTTTGCCCACGATGGGGATTATCAGGCGTATTTAAAATCGGCCCATAACACGGATGCTCTCATCAAAGAGATTTGGGAGTACACACAACAAGATGATTTTTACAGGGATCAAACCGTTTTTTTGATAACAACCGATCACGGTCGGGGTACCAAGCCTTTGGATACTTGGAGAAGCCATGGCACTGATATTGATGGAGCAGGTTCCGTTTGGATGATTCTTTTTGGCAAAGGCATAGAACCATTGGGAGAAATTGCAAAGGAAGAACAATTGTTCTCCAACCAAATTGCACCCACTGTACTGGAACTATTGGACATGCCCATCTCAAAAGATATGGAGGGAACCTCTATAAAATTATAAGTTTAAGTAGGTTTAATTAGTTTGCATTGACCAGCAGAGGCCCACACCAAAAGTGTGGGTTTTGCTTTGGAGGGCATTGGTTAGTCCTAAAATAATTACCTTAGGGGAGTGTATGATCAGCATATGAAAGAAGAGCTTTTAGCAACATTCGGCAGTTATTTTGAACAGCCGCTTATTGATGAGATCGTGGAAGAGGGCAAACTAATGGAGGTGCCGGCCGGTGAGACCATTATGGATATTGGGCAATATATCCGGAGTATTCCGCTGTTGCTGTCAGGTGCCATAAAAGTGTTGCGGGAAGATGAAGAGGGCGATGAACTGTTGCTATATTATTTGGAACAGGGAGAGACATGTTCCGTGACCATGGCTTGCTGTATGGGGCAGACCAAAAGTGAAATCCGTGCCATAACAGAGACCGATACCAAAATGGTAATGGTTCCCGTTCAAAAAATGGAGGAGTGGATGGCAAAATATAAGGGATGGCGGAATTATGTATTGGAGAGCTATCAGAACCGCTTGAATGAGTTGTTATTGACAGTGGACAGTATTGCCTTTAAGAATTTGGACCAAAGGTTGGTCGATTATCTAAAAAAGAAAGTTGAGGTAACGAATGATGACCATATTAGAAATACCCATCAAGAAATTGCATATGACCTACATACCTCAAGGGTTGTGGTTTCCAGATTGCTGAAAAAACTGGAAAAGATGAAAAAATTGGTGCTGCACAGAAATTATATTCACGTGGTAGATCTGTAAGTTTGTACCCTTTGTTACTTTAAAATGCCTTTGGGCAACCTATTTTTGTAAAAAACCCACCGCATGATCAAAAGGTTCTTCCCTTTCTTATCTTGGATAGCTACCTATAATAAATCATTGCTCCAAAAAGACCTGATTTCGGGCACCACCGTGGGAATAATGCTCATTCCCCAAGGTATGGCCTATGCCATGATCGCGGGAATGCCCCCTATATATGGGTTGTATGCGGCCTTGGTGCCGCAGTTGGTATACGCTCTCATGGGAACATCTCGGCAGCTGGCCGTGGGGCCCGTGGCAATGGATTCGTTATTGGTCGCTGCGGGTGTCGGTGCCCTGGGATTGGTCAATGAGGAGGACTATATTGCAACGGTACTTTTTTTGACCCTGCTCATTGGAGGGATACAGTTCCTGATGGGAATATTCAAAATGGGGTTCTTCGTCAATTTTTTGTCCAAACCCGTCATAAGTGGTTTTACATCCGCAGCCGCCATTTTAATAGGCTTTGGGCAATTGAACCATATATTGGGCACCAATTTTGCCCAGTCCAGCAGAATACATGAACTGATTGGCAATATCATTGGAAGTTTGGAATACGTACACTGGCTTACTTTTGGGCTCGGGGCAGGATCCATTCTATTGATATTTGTGTTGAACCGCTTCATTAAAAAGTTGCCCGTGCCCTTGTTTATGGTAGTGCTGGGCATTTTGGCAGTGGCGATCTTTGGGTTGGAAACACAGGGAATTCATATTGTAGGGGAAATTCCAAAGGGACTTCCGGGTTTTCAGGCCCCTGAATTCCAGTGGGACAAAATAGGGCAGCTCATGCCCATCGCCATAACAGTGGCCCTTTTTGGGTTTATGGAGTCGGTTTCCATAGCCAAGACCGTGGAGGAAAAACACCCGGAGTACGAGTTAGATGCCGATCAAGAACTTCGAGCATTGGGCGTTTCCAATATCTTAGGCTCGTTTTTCCAGTCCTTTTCCGTGTCGGGCAGTTTCTCAAGGACCGCCGTGAACGATCAAGCAGGGGCAAAAACCGGGATGTCTTTGATCTTTAGTACACTTATCATTGCCGGGGTATTACTTTTCTTGACCCCGTTGTTCTATAATCTGCCCGCAGTCATTTTGGGTGCCATTATCATCGTTTCGGTGGTGGGGCTCATCGATATAAAATACCCCTTGATACTTTGGAAAAACAGAAAAGACGAGTTCTTATTGTTGTTTGCCACTTTTTTGATGACGCTTTTTATCGGGTTGATGGAGGGGATTCTCTTCGGGGTGTTGTTGTCATTGATGTTGTTGGTCTACCGGATTTCCAAGCCGCATATGGCGGTATTGGGCAGGATCAAGGATACGAGCTATTTCAAAAATATAGACCGGTTCTCGGGAGATGTTGAGATAGAGGCCGATAAACTCGTTTTAAGGTTCGATGCCCAATTATATTTTGGCAACAAGGATTATTTTAAAAAGCAGCTCTATCGGCAGATTGATAAAAAAGGGCCTGTCCTAAAATATATTATCCTTAATGCCGAGCCCATCAATTATATAGATAGTAGTGCTGCGTCCATGTTGGAACGTGTTATATTGGATTTAAGGCAGCGGAACATCCATTTTTTGATTGCAGCTGCCATAGGCCCGACCAGGGATATTTTGTACAGTAGTGGTATTGTAAAAATTCTTGGGGAAGAAAACCTGTACGTACAGACCATTGATGCAGTGAACGGATGTGCCGAGCAAAGCGAGAGAAGCCTTATGCAAAAAAAAGTGTCGTTACAGTCCAAGACAAAGAGTTTGTAACTTTAGTAACTGAACTTAGGGACGCGGAATAGTATTTTTGATAAAAAATCATAAACAATGAAGATAGAACAGATTTATACAGGTTGCCTTGCACAAGGGGCCTACTACATAGAAAGTGAAGGGGAAGCGGCGATCATCGACCCGCTTCGCGAGGTTGGACCTTACATAGAAACGGCCAAGGAGAACAATGCCGACATCAAGTACATTTTTGAGACCCATTTCCATGCCGATTTTGTGAGCGGGCATATTACCTTGTCCAAGGAAACAGGGGCGCCCATTGTATATGGTCCCACAGCAGAACCTTCTTTTGATGCCATTATAGCCAAAGACCAGCAGGAGTTTAAACTGGGTAAGATCACTATTGTTGCCCTGCACACACCGGGGCATACCATGGAAAGTACCACCTACTTGTTAAGAGATGAGAATGGTAAGGATCACGCAATTTTTAGTGGAGACACACTATTCCTAGGTGATGTGGGCAGACCAGATTTGGCCCAAAAAGCGGCCCACATGACACAGGAGGAATTGGCAGGGACCCTGTTTGATAGTCTACGCAACAAGATCATGCCCTTGGCGGACGATGTCATTGTTTACCCGGCACACGGCGCGGGCTCTGCTTGCGGAAAAAATATGATGAAGGAAACCGTGGACACCTTGGGCAATCAAAAAAAGATGAACTACGCCCTTAGGGCCGATATGACCAGGGATGAGTTTATCGCCGAAGTGACCGATGGTCTGTTGCCACCACCACAATACTTCCCCCTCAACGTAAAAATGAACAAAGAAGGTTATGAGGACATCGACAAAATTTTGGAGAGAGGCACACGGGCCTTGGAACCAGAAGCTTTTGAGGTAGCTGCCAACGAAACAGGGGCCATTGTACTCGATGTACGCCATCAAGATGAATTTGCCAAAGGCCATGTCCCCAGATCTATATTCATTGGGTTGGACGGAAGCTTTGCGCCTTGGGTGGGCGCCTTGGTCGCCGATGTAAAACAGCCCATTCTGCTCGTTACACCCGAAGGAAGGGAAGAGGAGACCATCACACGTTTATCGCGTGTAGGTTTTGATCAAACCTTGGGCTATCTGAAGGGTGGAATCGACGCTTGGAAGGGTGCAGGTAAGGAGGTTGATACCGTTGAGAGTGTCAATGCCGAAGAGTTAAAAAGTTTAGTGGAGAAGGGAGTTCCCGTATATGATGTCCGTAAAGAATCAGAATATCAGTCCGAGCATCTGGAAAACGCTCACTTGACCCCTCTGGACTATATTAATGACCACTTATCGGAATTTCCGGAAAAAGAGACCTTTTACGTGCATTGCGCAGGAGGATATCGGAGCATGATAGCCTCTTCCATCTTAAAAAGCAGGGGAATCCACAACTTGGTGGACGTAGCAGGTGGTTTTGCGGGCATTAAAAAAGCTGGGATACCCGTTACCGATTATGTATGCCCTACCACATTAAAATAAACAGTATCCAATAAAGCGGCGCCCAGATGGCGTCGCTTTATTTTTTATCTTTTTTGAAGCCATGGATGGATTGCTTCCAAAATCCTTCGGGCAATTTGTCATCACCAGGAAAACCCAATTCAATTTTACCACTGCTTTCGGGGATATAATGGGTATTGAAGATATAGTCCCATAGGCTAAGGCTGATGCCAAAATTCATTCCATACCTATGCCCATCCGGAAGGTTATAGGCGTGGTGGTACAGGTGCATCACCGGATTGTTCAGGACATATTTTAGCGGACCGTAGGTCAGTCTTAAGTTCGAATGGTTAAAATGACCTATGGCAATGGCGGCAAAGTGGACAATGTAAGCCTGCTCAGGCTCGAATCCACCAAGGACCATCACCCCCAAAGTCTTTAAAGGTTTGTACAGGATGTTTTCCATCCAGTGGAAACGCATATGGGCGGCAAAACCCATCTCCTTTACACTATGGTGCACCTTATGGAATTCCCAAAATGCCGGTACCCTGTGCAAAAGTATATGTGTAAACCATTGAACAAAATCGAGGACTACAAAGAACACAAGTAGCTGCAGCCATTGCGGCCAATCGGCAATATCCACCATGGACAAGGACCTTGAGGTAATTCCAACATCGGTAAAAAGAACGTTCAATACTTTGTACACTCCGTTTATTACAATGGCGAACACAAAAAAGTTGAAGAACATATAAAATATGTCCAACCAAAAGTCCTTCCTAAAAATGGACTGTTCCTTGCGCCAGGGAAAAAGGATTTCCAATGCCCAAACCAAAAGAGAAATAACAATCAACCCCCAAAAATAGTTGGTGTACCAAGGAACATCGAAAATAATGGATCTCCAGGTCCATTGGACCATACCCAAGAATCCGTTAACCAAGGCATCAATGTAATCCATCATAGCTATTTTAGTTCATACCATTCAATATCCTCCAAATTTTGGCGGCGTCCTTTGTCGGTCGGGGCATAATTTTTCGCCAAATAGGTCAAAATTAATTCTTCATTCGCTCCTAAATCCCAAAGGTTTTGGGTTTCCTGCATCCATTTTATGGTGGCTTTCCAACCTTCTCGGCTCATTCGGTTTTGGGTGACCAATTTTGCAGAATGGCAGGCCGTACAATTTTGTATGGTCACTTGCATTCCCGTATCCGCTATAAATCCCGTTGCCACGTGGATGCCATTTTCTATTTTGTCGTAATCTTCGGTGGATTCTTCCAAAGGGATTTCTACAATATTGGGTTTTGATTTATGGTTGGCCCAATAAAACAGACCTCCGAACAGCACCAAAATAATCACCAAAAAGGAAAGAAGGATTTTGGAAAATGCCTGAACCTGTTTTTGAAAATCGTTTCCCATCTTAGACTATTTTGACGGCTATACGATGGCAAGCATTGTTCAGATACCCCTTCGGGTTCCAACCGGGCAATACCATGGGCTGACTTTTTCCATTGGTGTCGGTTGCCCTTGCCCAAACTTCGTAGTAGCCCTTTTTGGGGAACGAAACAGTGGCGCTGAAGTGTTGCCATGCCAAACGGTTTGTAGGCTTTTTAAGGGAACAGCTCTGCCAAGTACTGCCAAAATCGATGGAATATTCCATTTTTGAAACCTCAAGTTCCCCGGCCCATGCATGCCCATTGATTTTTAATGTTTCCCCTTCTTTGATGAGTGCCCCGCTTTTTGGGTAGGTGATCAAAGATTTTACCGGCATGGATTCTATGATGCACATATCGGAGTCGGCAACTTTGCTGCCCGGAGCAACGGTCTCGCAAGGAACCCGGTAGGATGTACCGCCCATTTTTTCACCATCGTGCACTTTGTTCCGAATACTGATTCTATTGACCCATTTCCCCGATGTGGATGCGGGCCATCCGCCACATACCAACCGCAAGGGAAAACCGTGGGCCAAGGGAATATCTTCCCCGTTCATGGCAAATGCGAGTAAGGTTTCATCTTGTAGCGCTTTTTGAATTGGAACTCCCCTAGAGATTGGCTCCTTATTTGGATCGCCGCTCAAATGGGTGTCTGCGGCATGATAGCCGATATAAACCGCATCGGAATTGATTCCTGCATCTTCAAGAACATCACGAAGTCTTACTCCCGTCCATTCGGCGCAAGAAACCGCTCCCACCGTCCATTGATTGCCTTTTGCGGGCGGATTGAACTCACTTCGTCCATTGCCGCCGCATTCCAAGGTCAACTGATAGGTGTGGTGTTGGAACTTATCTTTTAGATCTGCCAGGGAAAAGGTTTTTTTGTTTTTGACGGACTCACCATCCACCGTCAATGTCCATTGGGAAGCATCAATATTCTCAGGAATTCTACCATTGTTCCGAATGAACATGTATTTGTTCGGGGTAATGTCATCGTTCAACAAATGGGCCCTTGCCTCCATGTTCCAGGGCTTATCGTTCAAAACCACCATTTCCTTGTCCTTACTGAACATTTTGAACGGGTCCGGGTCCTGTAATCCCAATGGAATGTAATTTTTCGGCATCCGATGGCCAAAAACTATTTCCCCTCCCAAAACGGTAGCCATGGCAATTAAGGACATTCTATTTGTAAAATTTCTTCTGTTCATGGGGTTATTGACCTTTAAAGTACGGTAAAGTTAAACAAGGCTTTGTAACTTAAGTAGCTTTGTGGCCAAATGAAATCATATTAATTTGCATAAAACCTCACGAAAATGCTTTATCAACCTTGGCCTTGGTATGTTGCCGGGCCCCTGATCGCCATTATTATGGCATTGCTCATTTTGATGGGCAAAAAATTTGGAATGTCCTCCAATTTAGAAACCTTCTGCTCCATTGGAGGTGCTGGAAAATTTACCGATTACTTCAAAATTGATGTAAAATCCAAACGATGGAACCTATTGGTTGTCCTTGGTTCCGTAATTGGAGGGTTTTTGGGAGCGCACTGGCTCTCGCCCGATCCAGCTGTCCATATTTCTGATGAAACCGTGACAAAACTGCAAGATCTTGGTTTTGATAGTGCAGGAAAAGCGTATCTGCCCACGGAACTTTTTAGTATGGAATCCTTGGCAGACCCAAAAGTATGGGTCATTTTGCTTGTGGCCGGTTTTTTGATTGGTTTTGGAACTCGATATGCCGGTGGATGTACCTCTGGCCATGCCATTTCCGGTTTGAGCAATCTACAGCGGCCTTCCTTGATTGCCGTAATCGGGTTTTTTATAGGTGGACTGATCATGGTCCACGTATTGTTTCCTTTAATTTTTGCGAAATGAAGAATGTAGTATATGTCATATTGGGAACATTTTTGGGAATTGTGCTCTACAAATCAGAAGCTGCATCTTGGTTTAGGATCTACGAAATGTTCCAGTTCGATTCTTTCCATATGTACGGCATCATTGGCTCCGCTTTGGCCGTTGGGACAGTTTTGGTCCTTTTGATCAAAAAGGGCAGGATAAAATCTTTTTCAGGAGAAATCATCAGCATACCCGACAAGGAAAAGTCGTTTGCCCGATATATTTTGGGCGGCACCTTATTTGGATTGGGATGGGCCTTGGCAGGTGCATGTCCCGGACCCATATATATTTTAGTGGGCGCCGGCTACTGGCCCATAATCATAGTGTTGATCGGAGCGGTATTGGGAGCTCTTGTCTATGGTATTGTAAGGGGCAAATTGCCCCATTAAAGTTAGCTTAACGGGATATTTGGGCAAGACAACGAAAAATGAATGGTTGGTAGCGGCCCAGCGTATAGTTTTGATAACCCCAAACTTACGTAATAGTATCTACATGAAGTTAACTACGTTTATCATAGACGATGACTTGGTGTCGCAATTTGCGACTCGTTACTGCATACAGCAATCCAACGGTAATTTTGATATTGTTACCTGCTCCAGTGGAGAGGAGGGCATACGGGCCTGTTTTAATTCGATAGACAATTATAATAGATTGCCGGATATTATTTTTTTGGACCTTGTTATGGATGGTATGAACGGATGGGATTTTCTGGAAAATCTGAAAAATTTGTTCAAAGGGCACCAACTTCCGAGCGTTTATGTGCTTTCTGCCTTTACCAATGCATCGGACAGGGCCATTGCAAAGAAAAATGGTCTTATTTCCGGTTATGTGGACAAACCGCTATCCCGTTCCTATTTGTCCAAGATCTTAAAAGAGGAGGAGGAAAAAAGATCATAATCCTACTTTCCGTTTATTGCTACAATTTGATAGGGGTGATTGCAAAAAATCCATCAAAAACGCTATTTTTGCAGTCCATTTTATGGAATGGCCCCGTAGTTCAATGGATAGAATAGAAGTTTCCTAAACTTTAGATGCAAGTTCGATTCTTGCCGGGGCTACTTTTTGACTTCCGAATGATTCAATAAATCATTAAATAAATGAAAATCAGACATTTAATATTTTTTGATTTCAATTGAATTCCTTTGATTTCGGCTTTTAGAGTTCACAAATCGTCAACATTTTTCAAGTTGCTATTTTAATTTAAGTAATTAAAATTCAGTAATTTAGTCGTCATACTTGATTTGATTTGACTTTCGTCTTCGTCAACGTTTAACAAAAAGAAGACAATTATGAGGTCAAATTCCACTTTTTCCGTCCTGTTTTGGCTTTATTCCGGTAGGTCAAAAAATGGCAAAGCCCCTATTTATGCCAGGATTTCTGTCAATGGAAAAAAGCTCAACATCAGTTTAAAGCGAAGAATCCAAATCAATGAATGGGATTCAAACAAGCAGCGTGTAAAAACTTCTTCTATTCATGCTAAATCAACCAACCAATATCTTGATGAGTTCTACTCCGGTCTTTTCCATGCATATCAGCAATTACGCATAGAGGGAAAGCACATCACCCCTCATAGTGTAAAGGCCAGATTTATGGATGAGGAAGTGGAAAATCAACATTTTACCATGAGGGACTTGGTGTCCTACCATAAT
Source organism: Flagellimonas oceani (assembly GCF_011068285.1). Taxonomy (NCBI): domain Bacteria; kingdom Pseudomonadati; phylum Bacteroidota; class Flavobacteriia; order Flavobacteriales; family Flavobacteriaceae; genus Flagellimonas; species Flagellimonas oceani. The sequence goes on from NZ_CP049616.1 coordinate 4,131,784, forward strand.
TCCAATATGTTTCCCAAGCTACATTGGAATACCTCAAGATTATATCTCACCAGTCAGAAGTATATCTTTTTGTTTTTGAAGAAAAAATTAAAGAAAGAAGATATCCGACTTGATGAATTGAACTATAAGTTCATCCTTGACTTTGAAAATTTTCTTCGCAGGCATAAACCCAATCACTACCAACAACAAATTGGTAACAACGCTGTGATGAAGCATATTCAAAGATTACGGAAAATGGTCTCTCTGGCATATCGACTGGAGTGGATAGATAAAGACCCTTTTAGACAGTTTAAGCAGAGATTGACTCCTACGAATAGAGAGTATCTTGGTTCCGAGGAACTTCAAGCGATTGAAGAGCTCAAACTTGATAGCAATCGGCTGAAAACCGTCAGAGATCTTTTTGTGTTCAGTTGCTATACAGGGGTATGTTATACGGATTTAATGCTTTTAACGGAAGATAATGTGGTCATGGGCATAGACAAAAAATATTGGATAATTACAAAAAGACAGAAGACCCATAACCCGGTCAAAATACCACTTTTAAAAAAAGCTCTTGACTTGATTGAACTTTATAAAGATACTAGGTCTATCATTAACAACACTTTGTTTCCAAGAATCTCCAACCAAAAGATGAACGCTTATTTGAAAGAGATTGCAAGTGAAGCAAAAATCAAAAAGAATTTGACATTTCATATGGCAAGGCACACGTTCGCCACGACAGTTACCTTGACCAATGGTGTACCCATAGAAACCATTTCAAAAATGTTGGGACATCGAAAACTTACCACCACCCAGATTTATGCAAAGGTGTTGGAAAGGAAGGTTGGTGAGGATATGGAGATTTTGAGAAGCAAATTGGAAACGTCAATTGAGTCAGATCTAAAAAAGAAATCGAATGAATCATAGTGAAACGCTGAAACTTTAAATTCTTATCTCTAACTTTTGCGCTTGGTTCCTATCGGTTTTTTGTAGTGTTTAGGAAGATAAGTTTAATCAACATCTCCTAATAAACAAAACCACTGAATTTATTGTTACTCTATACACCAAAGAAAGGTATTTGGGTTTTCACGCACGCGTGAAAAAACGAATAGCAAGAGGGTGATGCGCAAATTGCGCCATCACGGTTGTTTTCAGGTATTCAACAAGTTGAAAACCAGTTAATTAAAATGGTTTTGGAATACTATGCAAAAATTGGGGCTACAGTAGAGTTTTCCGAAATCTACAGTAAACCCTTTGGCAGGCCCAGTAAACACTAGAAATTTTTGACGAAAAAATTGACTCAATTTCACTAAAAAACAAAATCGCACCTATGGAAAAGCAATCTAAAGCTTAAAATAACGGAATGGAGATTGGAACGATATAAAATTGAGGCCAACAGACCATTGGATCACTTCGAATGATGAGAAGAGTATACCGGATTAATAGATAAAATTGCCTCGCTCAGTAAGGTTAGTTTGGCAAGATTTGGGGCTTGCAGCACTCCACTGCGTTGCGTTCGCCATTATATCGATTTCTGATTTATGAGAGGTTTTTTCAACCACCATTTTATTGAACTTTCAACCTTAAACAAGTTTACTGATTTTAAAGAGTTTACTTTTTCCGTACACTTAAATAGTTTACCTTATATACCCTTTTTTACCCCTAAGATGAAGTTTGGTTATGCAAGAGTGAGCACAAAATCACAGAAACACGATTTGCAGGTGGATGCCTTTCTCAAGGAAGGTATCAAACCCAAGAACATCTATGCCGATATTTCATCAGGGGCAATAGCTGAACGAAAGGGACTCGATGAACTTTTATCCATTTTACGTGAAGGCGATACACTTGTAGTCTGGAAACTAGACCGAATCGCCAGAAGCCTTTCTCACTTGACCAAACTCATCGAGGATTTTGAGCGCAAGGGCATCCATTTCAAGAGCATTCAGGAAAGTTTTATTGATACCACATCCCCTCATGGAAGGTTCATCTTTAACCTTTTTGCATCTGTTGCCCAATTGGAAAGGGACATCATCATTGAACGTACACGGGCAGGAATGGAAAGCTCAAGAAGACGAGGATTGAAAATTGGTCGTAAGCCTGGTCTCAGTAAACAGGCATTGAACAAAGCTATGTTGGCCGAACGATACTACAGGGACAACAAGTTGAGCATTGAGGAGATAATGAAACTCATTGATGTTGGTTCTAAAAAGACCCTCTATAAATATTTGGCGTACCAAGGCAGAAGAAAGTGTATTGAATGTGGAAATCTGTTTTGGGACAAGAAACAAGCTTTGGGTAAAGCCTATTGCAAAAAGCACAAGAAGAAAATCAACAGTTAACAATTATTTGATTTGCAATAATATATGTACTTTAAAGCTTTATAAGCACTAAACCATAATCCAATCTAAAGACCAAATGCGACATTTCTTTTTAAAATTCTCGATAATTTTCTTTTCATCTATCTCAATGTATTCACAAGCCCTGGATACACTTGTGGACATTGGCGGTTATAAAATGCATTTCAACATACTGAAAGGAACGGGAACTCCTATTCTTTTTGAAGCTGGAGGGGGAAATGATGGTTCCGTTTGGAACGATGTATTAGGCAAAATATATAAAGTTACGGGTACAACATTAATCACCTATGACCGGTCTGGGTTTGGAAACAGTGAATTAAACCCTAATCTAAAAAAGGATTCGGATTTTGGAATTTTAAATGGAATAAAAGAACTCGATACAGGTCTCTCAAGACTGGGTTTTAACAATGAAATTATTCTTGTTTCCCATTCCTACGGTGGGTTGTATAATCTGTTGTACACTAATAAGCATCCTGAAAAAGTCAAATCGGTCGTTTTGATTGATGCAACTCCCCCTGATTTTTGGAATGAGGAATTCCTTGCCATGAGAGATCAAAATGTAGATATTAACTCCATACCTAAGCCTTCGGGAGACTACTATTTAAATGTGAATTTCAATGAAACAATGCGATACGTAAGAAACCTTGATTTTCAGGAGAATATACCTATTTTGAATATTTTCCCTGAAAATTCCTTCCCAGGTTTTCCCGAGGTACTTTCAAAGAGGTGGAGAAAACTTCACGAGGAACTTGGTGACCATAAGGACAATGTAACCAACATTGTTGCCAAAGGAAGTGGTCATGCTGTATTCCAAGATAACCCGGGATTAATAATCAATGCTATTATCAAAGCTTACTCAAGAACATTGGACAATGAACAACAAGATGAACTTTTACAAAAGGCCCTCGACAATGCCATGGAATTGTCAATTGAAGCTAAGGAGAATAATCGTTCAGAACAGGATTTGAATGCATTGGGATATTCATTTTTGGGAAATGAAGAATTGGATAAGGCTTTAGAAGTTTTCAAATTAACTACAATCTTATTTCCGGATAGTTTCAATGCATACGATAGTTATGGTGAAGCTTTAATGAAATCAAATCGAAAAGAAGAAGCAATCAAAATGTATGAAAAATCTATAGAATTGAATCCGAAAAATGAAAATGGAAGGAAAATGTTGATGCAATTAAAACAAGAATAAAAATGTACCGCATATTTTGAAAAACAATTGCCCTTTATCCTGAAAAAGTCCAAATAAACGATATCCACTCCAATGATTAGATTCTAATTTAGTATAATATATGCATTTTAGTGCACAGCTTAAGAGTAAGCAAAATGACTGAACTTCAAACCCTTATCAAACAAACTGAAAATGCATTTGAGTGGACAAACAAATTGATTGTTTCTGTTCCAATGGACAAATGGGATATCATGGCCGATGGAATTGAGTCAAATGTAAGCTGGCAGGTCGGGCATCAAATAATCAGTATTTATTACCATACGATAATGACGACGGTAGGACACATTTCCGAATTGATTGAAAACCTTGATTTACGTCTATATACCGAAATCTGTAACTATAATACTTTTGCAAGTGATATGGTTGGAAAAACGGATTCCAATCAGTTATTGGAGCATTTAAAACTTATGCAGGAAAAATCTTTGGCAGTAATTAGTTCCTTATCAGAAAATGATTTACAGAATGCTGTTGAACCAACTAAAGTTCCACACCCGGTAGCCAAAACTAAATTTGATGCTATTGACTGGAATATTAAGCATACGATGTGGCATTGCGGGCAAATTGCGACCATAAAACGGATTGTTGATAATTCATTCGATTATGGGATTAAAAGACCTAAAAAAGAGGAAAATAAATAGTTGTACAATTAAAGAACTAGGTTGACCCAAGTTCAAATAAACGATTGCCAGTGAACAAAATTAAATTTTAATCAATTGTTGGATTCTTAAATAATTACCCCAATATTTCAGGTTCACTTATGCTAATCATTGGAGCGGCATGGATGTACTTAAAGTGGTGCGTTAAAAACAACCATTCACACATGGTCATCCCTTAAATTGCTGTTAACCTTTCTCAATCCTATTCGGATTTTTCTATTTTTAAAGTGCTACATATCAAGTGGCAATCTCCCCCAACAGTATCCAATAGCATTTAAAATGGAAATCTTTTCTACACCTAAACACTAAAAAACCATAAATGAAACAGCTACTATTTTCACTTTCAATTCTTCTGGTCACTATAAGTTGCCATGGTCAGAATAATCAAAAGTTTAATTTGGATTTTGAACAACATAATGAAGGTGCCGACCTTGCGGAAGATTGGTTCCAATGGGGCGACTATAAATTATCCATAGATACCCTGGCGTATTCGGGAAAGAAGGCAGGAAAAATTACATCTCTTGAAGGCGGTAACTTTGGAAGTATTGCATACATAATACCTGCTAAATATGAAGGCAAAAGCATAAAGCTTGAAGGTTATATGCGAACCAAGGACGTCCAAAACGGTTTTGCAGGCTTGCTGATGAGAATAGATGGCGGCGGTTCTTACTTGGAATTTGATAATATGCAAAATCAAAATATAACGGGAACCAACGACTGGAAAAAATATACAATAAACCTCAATTATCCTGAAGGTGCTGAAATGATTTATGTTGCTGGTATACTGGTAGGTAGAGGTGAGGCCTGGTTTGATGACTTTACAGTGACTATAGATGGTCAAAATGTACAAACCCTTAAACAAGCCAAAAGAAAACCGACCAAGGCACAATTGGATAAGGAGTTTGATTCAGGATCATCGATCGAGTTGTCCGATATATCCTCCAAAGACATCCAAAACTTGGCCTTGTTGGGCAGAGTTTGGGGGTTTCTCAAATATCATCATCCAGAAATAGCCGCGGGAAATTATAATTGGGACTATGAACTCTTTCGGTTTTTGCCAAAATATATTCTAACCAAAAGCGAGGTAGAGAGAAATACTTTATTAATTGAATGGATTGATTCCTTGGGTGATTTGAAAGATTGTTCCAAATGTGAACCCACCAGTGAAGACGCGGTGATTCGCCCTGATCATAATTGGATTGAGGATCAAGATGCTCAACTCAAAGAAAAGTTACTGGATGTCTACAATAGCCGTTCCCAGGGAAAGCATTATTACATAGGGATGGCACCTGGCGTTCGTAATCCAATATTTAAAAATGAAGAGGCATACTATCTCATGCCTTTTCCCGATGATGGATACAGATTGCTTGCGCTATATAGATTTTGGAACATGATTCATTATTTTTTTCCATACAGGCATCTTACCGATAAGGATTGGAACACGGTACTCGGTGAATACATTCCAATCTTTCTAAATGCCAAAAACGAACTCGAATATGAAATGGCGGCCATCCAGCTTATTGGGGATGTTCAAGATACACATGCCAATATATGGGAAGGTGCAGGCAAGCTAAATGCTTGGAAGGGGTCAAATTATCCCCCAGTTCATACTCGCTTCATTGAAAATCAATTAGTAGTAACGGATTTTTATAATGAGGAACATAGAGGTAAGGTTGGATTGGAAATAGGAGACGTAATCACCGAGATCAATGACATACCCGTGGCCGAAATAGTGGAAGAGAAAGCTAAATATTATCCGGCTTCCAACTATCCTACAATGCTTAGGGATATCTCAATGGACCTTTTGCGCTCGAATTCCGATGAAATTGAAATAAAGGTACAATTAGGGGAAAATAAAGTAAAGATCAAGTCATTAAAACTATACCCAAAAGATAGCCTTGACATATACCGATGGTATAGAAGAGATGATAGAAAATCTTTTAAATTGCTGGATAACAATATTGGCTATGTGACCTTACAAACCATTAAGGATGAAGATATATCCGAAATTAAGAAGCAATTCAGAGACACAAAAGGTATAATCATGGACATCAGAAATTATCCTTCAAAGTTTGTCCCATTTGTATTAGGAAGTTATTTTGTCTCTTCCGCTACGCCTTTTGTAAAGTTTACCCACGGGTCCGTAGACAATCCTGGTGAATTTACTTTTGAAAAAGAGTTGAAAATTCCGAGTAAAGGAGATACATACCAAGGAAAATTAGTGGTTCTGGTCAATGAACTTACACAAAGTCAAGCTGAATATACTTCTATGGCTTTTAGGGCAGGAGACAATACCACCATAATTGGCAGTACAACGGCAGGAGCTGATGGTAACGTTTCCCCGCTATATTTGCCTGGCGGAATGAGAACCATGATTTCAGGAATTGGGGTATATTACCCAAATGGAGAAGAGACGCAAAGAGTTGGTATTGTTCCGGACATAGAAGTCAAACCGACCATTTTAGGAATCAGGCAAGGCAAGGATGAACTGCTGGAAAAAGCTATTGAAATAATCAAAAAAGAAGAATAAGTTCAAATAAACGATAGACTTTGATTTATAATTAAATCATTTACAACGGTTTGGTTATATTTTAAATGACGAAAGTCAAATTGACTTTAAGAGTTCACAAACCGTCAACATTTTGAAAAAAGTGAAAACCCCAATAAAAATTGGAGTCCATGGAAAACGTTGATTCATGCCGGGGCTACTTTTTTAAGATTTATTCCTTTTTTCCCATTCACAGGATAGATACAATCTTCTTATTGGACCTCAAAAAAAAACCCCGGCGATAACCGGGGATTTTTTTTATGTTCCATAGTATGATCAATTTGGAGCTATTCGTATATAGCGTATATATCCTTTTCCTTCGGCCTTTCCTGGAATGGAAGAGGAACTAAGGTCTATCTCGGAATCAACGGTATAATATTCTTGGTTTTCCACGGCGGATTCGAACCGTATCTTGTAACCCTTGTCGATTACCGATGAATCCACGGTCAAAGTGATTAGGTTTCTTTCACCATTTCCAACGGTTGCCCCTGTAATGGCATCGATCTTTTCGTTTGTACCATGGCTGAAGCCCCACCATTCTTTAAGGTCGGGAAACCATTCGGGGTCATCCCCCTGCATATAAAGGGTTTTGACATAGGAGCCATCGCCATCTATTAAGGAGACGACCACGTATGCCCTTTCACCGGAATAGTTGGCCATTTGTATCATACATTTATACGATACGGGTGATGGTGCCTGTTCAAAAGCAGATGAACCAAAAACCATTAGGGCCAGAGTAAGAACGGATAATGTTTTAGATATAATTTTCTTCATTTGTCCCTAGTTAATTCAAAAAATCTAAATTGACGTTGTTTTGCTTTAATAACTCATTTTCTACCGCTAGATCATAAGGTGTTTCACCAAATTCGGTCATGGATTTGGTATCTGCTCCGTTAGCAATCAAGTACTTAAGCATGTCGGCATTATTGGATTTCATTGCGGCGTAGTGCAGAACCGTGTTTCCTTGGCTATCCTTTGCGTTGATGTCCGCTCCAAAAGCTGAAACACTTTTAAGGAGTCCCAAATCGTTTTTGGCAACGGCCAAATGCCAAACGGTACTCTTGTCCGGTTGGGTTTGCTTAAAATCAAAGCCTTTTTTGCGCAATGCGGCCACTTTTTCATCAAAATCACGGGGATTGCCACGGGTGGCGAAAAGGTAGTAGGCCAAATTGTTTCCGTCCTTGTCCAAAACATCGGTCTTGGCCCCTTGGGAAATCAAGTAATTTACTACCTCTCCGCTGTTGTTCTGAAGGGCAAGGGCCAAGGCAGAATGGCCTTCCTTGTTGGTATGGTTGATATTCTTTGTTTTTTCGGCCAAATACTTCACTACCTCCAGTTTATTTCGTGTGGCTGCGTTCAACAATGGTGTGTTACCATCTTTGTCGGCAGCGTTGGGGTCAACCCCCTTACCAATAAAGTAATCGTAGATGGCCAGATGATCAGAAGAACGTGAAATGTTGTGCAATGGCGTGGTTCCATCTGTTGATGTAATATTGGCATCCAGCCCCAATCCTTCCAAGTATTCAAAAACTTCCAGACCGTTGCTGCTCCCTCTTCCGCCCCTGCTGGCAAAAAGAATGGCATTTTCGTTGGTTTTCGGGTTTTTTTCAGTGGAAACGCCTCGGTCCGCCAACGCTTTGAGGACATCAATATTTCCACCTTGTGCCGCTATGTTAAAGATTCCATTTCCGTGGCCGTCCGTTGTGTTAAGATTTAGCCCTTTGCTCACGAAATAGTCGATAAGGTCCAAATCTTTAACTCTTGGAGCTGCCACCAAAAGTACATTTCGGCCATCGTGGTCTTTTTCGTTTTTTAGGTCTGCTCCGTTTTTAATAAGAAAATCATAGATTTTAGGGTCGGTTTGGCCCGTAGCTGCGGTAAATTGCGTCAAAGAGTACCCGTGGGAGTCTTTTAGGTCCGTTTTGGCACCTTTTTCGACCAAGTATTGCATCACTTCAAGATCTCCTCGGGAGGCTGCCCAAAAAATATAGGTTCTTGAGTCGTGCGTGCGTTTGTTCACATCGTTTCCTTTTTCTATAAGATGATTTATGGTTGCCACAGGGTTGCCTCCGAAAATGGCGAAGGTCGTTGGGTCGAACCCACCTCTGTTGGCTTCGGTAATGGAATATCCTTCGGCAATCTTGGCATCAATATCGGCAAGGCTGGGTTGTGAGGCCCAGTAATCCCTGTCCATAAATGGATTTTCAGAACCACCCTGAGCCGTTGTAACGGCGGTGGTAAGCACGGTAATAATACCGAAAAGAACTGATTTTATCGTTTTTGCCTTCATTTTTGTTGGGTTCTTTTGAGTGAACTATATTTTCTTGATTCACTATTTTAAATTAGTCTTAATACGAAGGTAAGAAATCCGCGAGAAATGTTGTTCACGCGGATTTTTACAATCATAAATTCATGGAAGGCATTAAAAAGTTCCGATAAAGTGGCTTCCTTCCACATTGATTAATTCAGCACCTTTGGTCACGTCCCCGGTTTCCGTGTCGATTACGTAAATGTTTCCGTTTTCCCCAACAGGAGCTTGGGTTACATAGATTTCTGTACCATCAACGGCAAAACCTTGGTATTGGAAGAGGTAAAAATCAGGGTCATAAGGAATTTCGGTGATTTGCTGAGCGGTCTGCGCTTCCAAATCCACTAATGCAAAGAATCCCTGCGCCCCTGCAACTCCTTCGGCCGAGCCATTATGACGGTAGGCCAAAACAGCTTTTCCATTGGCCGCTGGTCTCCAGGCAAGGATATATGCTCCTTCCACGCCCAACGCTTCGTCAAGATTAAAATCGTAGGTGTCGTCGTATTCGTTGTCGGCATCTATTTTTAGGATGTGGGAACCTTCGGGGTCTCCTTGGTTGGCCTGATAAACACTTCCGTTGTACAAGAAGGCATTGATGCTTCGGTAACCGTTGGTATTTCCGTGCCCGACTGTGGAAGTGATTACAGATGGGTTCAACAGTGATGGATAGTCCAATACTATGGTCTTGGAGCCCAAAATTTCGTAATCGCTATCCCTTTCTGCGGTTTCAGGATCTACCTTGCTCAAACGGGCTCCGATATATAGTTTGTCCCCCGCTTCGTTCAGTACGGGCATATCGATTCTGGAAATGTAGTAACCGTTGGCCTCTTCTTCGGCACTTAAAGCGATGCTGTGCTCTTGAAATTCGTTGATCTGTGAATTTTCCAAGTCCAAGGTCAAAACTCCCATTGTGGCCTCGGTGCGTAGGTAATTGTCGTTTTCATCGAATTGATTTTCTGTGGAAACATACACGGCCGACCCCGTTTTATCCCCATCGAACAACTTGATCCATCTAGGGGCAGAGCCTACGTATGGTGCAATGCTGATCTCGGTTCCTGTTTGGGTAAAGTCCTGTCCGCCATCAACGGTATACTTGGTGTAATTTCCGCCGGTGTCCCCAGCATAGCTGATGTTGAAGATTGTGTTGCCATCCTCTGAGGCTTGCAATCTGGCCGTTCTGTTCGATGGAACTATAAAACCATTATCAAAAGGTTCCACGGATACGGTAGGGTCTTTGGCATCTTCACTGCTAATGGCATAGATCAATGTACCGCCATTGCCGTCTCCCGGATTTTCTCCCATTCGGGCCGCGGCCACGGTGATCCATCTTGTATCTTCCACGGGTTCACCGTCTCCATCACCATCACCATCGGTGGGAGGGGGGGTGCCCCCATTGTCGTCGCTACTACAAGAGGAAATAAGTGCTACTACCATAAGGATAGAGGCGAAAAATTTAATATTCAAAAAGTTACGTTTCATTTTAAATGATATTTAAGTAATTAAATAGAATTGATTATGTAGTTTAATTTTAGATAGAAAGCCCTTCCCGGCTTTTGTACCGATAGATTATCATAGACAGGTTTGTCGAATATGTTCTTCACATCAAAGCTCATTATGAACTTGTTGTTGGGAAAGGTGTAACTAAGACCAATGTCCTGGGCCAATTGCTCCGGGACTTTAAAAAAGTCATCTCCCACGGTGTTGGAGCCCTGCGGAACCAAGTATGAAAACTCTCCGGTGAAATACATGGTATAGAAGAGGTTCAATCTGGAATTTTTTTGTATCAAATCTTTGAACGAGTATCTGGCACTTGCGTTCATGGTGAAGAACGGCGTGTTGGGCACATCGATTTCCACTCCTCTGTTTTCAACGGTCAAATCAAAACGGGAAATATTGAAGTTGACCCCAAAATTATTGTCGTAGGTATAATCAAATTGGGCATCAAAACCTTTTGAGGTACCGCTCCCCTGATTTACATAAAGAATGAGTTCGTCGTCCACATTAAGGGATGTTTCAATGGGCAAACCGATCCTATCCTTAATGTTTCTTGTGAAAAAGTTCGTCGAAACACTAAAATCGTGCTTTTTAAAGGAGAACGTTCCAAGGCGGAACCCTAGATTGTAATTATTGCTCTGCTCTGGGTTAATGCTTGCATTGGCCACTACGTTGTCCCCGTCGTTACCAAAAATTTCCGTTTCGTTGGGAAGGCGAACGGCTTTCTCTGCCGATGTCAAAAGTGTGATGTTTGGCAAAATTGCATAGGACAAAGCAAAACCGTACCCATCGTAATCTTTGTTGCTGCTCACCACCTCGTCCACAACCTGATTGTTTCCGTTCGCATCGGTTTCAATCGCGGGATCCACACTGATTGTTTTTTGCTGATAGTGCTTGCCGAACAGGCTGGTCTTCAAACGGTTTTTAAAGGCGGATAATTCATAGGTCAAGGAAAAAATGTTCTTGCGCAGGTCGCGGGTTCCCGTAAATGTGTTTTCCAAGACGGACCGTAGTTCGTCGCTATCTTCCCGGTCTATACTACTGAAAACGTGGTTAAACAAAAATTTGTGGTTGTTGTTGATGGAGTAGGACAGCCCGGAACGTATGGATGCCACATTTCGTTTGATCTTTGCCAAGGTAGGACCTCCTTCTTGCTGTGACCCCCACGAATATTGGTATTCATCTCCCCTAAAATCAATGGCCCGTTCCCCGTTCCAGCTATAGGCCCATGGCACGGTATCGTTCACGGCCCGGTTCCGTTTTCCGTATAAACCATGTACATTCAGGTCCAGACCTTTGGTGAACAAATCGGTTTTTTGATACGTGAGGTTGCCCAACAGGGCATCGGATTCCAAAAACCTGTCTTTATAGGGCGTAATGGTCATAAAGGCCCCATGCTGCACTTCTTTGTAATCATCGGAACCCGTGACCCCTACAAAAAATTGGTCTGCCCATTTTACATCGGTAAAGCCGACCTGTGCCATTCCTCCGGTAGACCTGTAGGCATCGTTGAATCGTCTGGCGGTAATCGGCGTCTGTACGCCACCAATACCCGTTACGACGACACTTCGGCCCGAAACTTTGTAATCATTGTCGGAGTAATTATGAAAAAGAGAGGCTTTTACGGTAAAACCGGAATCATCAAAGCGGTAGGTTCCATTTACATTGGCCTGAAATGTGTTAAATGATCCATAGGAAACGGAAGCATTAAAATTGGTACTTGCTTCTTGATGCAATTGGATGTTGATAGCACCTCCCAGTGCGTCATCTGCCAAGTGACCCGGAACCACGCCCTTGTACACTTCGATTCGCTTGATCATGGAAGGAGGGATGCTGTTCAGGTTGAACGAAGACCCGTAGGTTGAGATGGGTATGCCATCAATAAAAATACGGACGGCGCTACCGGATAAACCGTTCAACGAATATTCCACGTTGGAGCCCAGCCCTCCATTTTGGCGTATTTTGACCCCGACAGTGGTGTTCAACAACTCGTTGGCCTGTATATTCCGTAGGCTGGCTTCCTTGGTTTCTACGGCATTTACGGCAAAACCTTCGGTTTCCAGTACCGTTTTTTTGGATTTGCCGTTGACGGTGACCTCGTCCAGATTCTCGGTATTTTCCTTTAGGGTAAAATCAAGCCTTGCCCTATTGTTGCCGGGACTGGTCTCCACGGTCTTGGATGTTTTTACATAACCGATAAAAGTAACGGTAACGGTATATTGGCCATAAGGAACATTCATTTGGAAATTTCCTTGTTCATCGGTCAAAGTTCCAGTTCTTGTTCCTTTGATCACCACTGTGGCGTATGACAATGGGCTGCCATCCACAGAAGTTATTCTACCAAAAATAGAGCTCTCTTTGGTGCTTTGAGCCTGTATTGGTGCAACAATCAAAAAGAAAATCACTACAAGGTATTTGGCCATTCCAATAGTAAAAAGGGTTACAATTTTTATTAAGATTTAATCTAAATAAACTAGATTTGCAAATCTAGAGCAGTAGTGGTTGGTTGAGTACCGCAAAAGGAATTTTTAAGTACGCAAAAGGAAGTAATGCGATCCGTTTTAAAAAGTAGTTTGTTCAGGAACAGTATTTATCAAAAAGAATACTCGAAGGACTTTTTGGCCGATGAGTTGATCGAAAATAAGATCAACATCGATGCGGATGGTGTTTCTGGTACCATTAGGGAAACCCAGTTGGATGGGATTTTTGTGGTGAACAAAGACATTAATGCCCCGAACGGATACAGTTTTGAGGTTTCCAACAATTTTTCCGTTTTTGTGCTACATTTTGAAATTGCGGGGAATTATTGCTACACGCCCAAGGGAGGGGAGCAACCTCTTTTAGAGATTGGGGGATTTGAGTACAACATGTTCTATCTTCCAAGAACAAACGGTATTCTCGAGTACAAGGGTAACCCAAGGCGTACCCTTGAAATTATTTTTACGCAGGGCCTGATCAAGAAGTTGATAGGGGAAGACTATGCCCAGGTTTTGGAAAAGATCGGTACTGCAGTTGAAAAGGGCGAACCGATCGTTTTTTGGAAACGGCCCTGCCCGATTTCTCCTGAACTGAGCAGAGTTTTGGAAGCGATTATCTCTTGCCCGTTTGATGGAAGGTTGAAAAAGACGTATTTGCAGTCCAGGATTACCACCTTGTTGCTCGATATTTTGATTCAGGCGAACGCAAAGCACAGCCCTGTTCCAAAGATAGATATGCCCAATGCGGACATGAATAGTTTACGCATTGTGGAGCATCATATAAAAGCAAACTTGAATACCTCCCTGTGCATTTCCCAGCTTACGGTCGTAGCAGGATTCAATGCATCAAAACTGAAAAGGGAATTTAAAAGGACATATGGCACCACCATATTCAAGTACATCACACAATTACGGATGGAAACTGCCAGTGATTTGATCGTGAACAGGGGTTTGACGATTGCTCAGGCGGCACACGAAGTCGGGTATTCCAACCCACAACATTTTACCAATGCGTTCAAGCGCACAATGGGATATTTGCCCAGCGCCCTTAAAAATTGATTTCTTTATAAAAGGGGCATGGCATTTGGTGAAGGTATTAATGTCAATTCTTCAATTGAGCGTTTTTAACGAGTTTCTTCAGCGGAACGCCATCGATCAGCACATCTTTTAATACGGCATCACCATTTTTTACCTGGATCAGGGCGTATGTGGTTTTTGTGGTATCCATTTGGGATTCTCGATAAGTGATCTCTGCATCTTTGGCCTTGGATTCCTCCATGTAAAATCGGTTAAAAGGGTAGTCGATAGTTAAATTGTTCTCGCCATTTCCGGACACAAACCATACTTTGGCTTTTACAAAGTCCTGATCGCTCGAAGGTATTTGTTTGGAAACGGAGTCTATTTCTGCAAATCCGGATGTATCCGTTTTTAGGAGCACGTACACTTCCTCTCCTCGGCGCCAGTCCGTTTCATCTTGCACCGTATAGTTGGTTTCTTCAAAACTCAAAGTGATGTATTTTCCCCGAAAAGGATCATTTGGGTCAATGGGAGCTGTCTTGAATTTATATTCGGCACCGTCTTTTAATATACTTTCTTGGTTCCATATCATTTTGGCAGGAACGTAGAGCTGCACCAATGCCACCACGGCAAAAATGAGTAGTTGATTTTTCTTATTCATCATTTCCCTGTCTTTTTCGAATCATTCTATAGTTGGCAAAAAAGAACCCGACACCTACCGATACAAATAATAGTCCGCGGATAACAAAGCTTAGGTCCGTATCAAAAAATCGACATACGATCAATGCAGCAATTATAAGTAGTCCATAGTTGAGAATGCCCAAATGGTCTTGTTTTGATCCAGCTCGAACGGTAAGTATCCCAACGGCAAAAACCATAAGATTTATCAAGAATACCGCTATTGGCGAAAAGGTTCCAATGAAGAATATGGGGATAAAAACCAAAAAGGCAACCGCAAAAGGAGGAAGGTTTTTAATCGATGACGATTTTAACCTTACATACAACAGCACTATAGCCAGTATAGACAATATGATGGTGATGATAAATTCTGGAGAAGCAATAATGTCGCTCAGGAACATTTCTTTTTTTATGAAATGCTCCCAAAACTCGTTAAAACTTAATATCAATAAGATAATTACGGTGCCCAAACTTCCCAACAGGGTATAGGCGTTTTTTTTGATTTCATCCAAGAGAAACTTACTTGTTCCAAAAAGATAGAACAGCCCGAACAAAGATGAGTATGCCAAGAACATGAGTTCGTCCATCTGCTTGGAAAAGACACCAAGAACGGCGGTAAGGGATAGCGCAATAAACCAATTATGAAAACGTACAAAGTTGCTTTTTGGACTGTTCTTGAGCAAAAGGTAATAATGCGGGACCATGGCGGCAATCAATAACCAATAGCTGTAGGGTTCGGTGGTAGGGTAATCCCAATAACCGGTTTCGCAAGCATAATAGGTGGTCCCCACAATGTATAGCAACGAAACCATAGAAGACTTCATGACATAAACAAGGGGCAATCCCAGGATCATCCAAGTAAGTAGATAGGAGCTTAAGTTTCCGGGAATATTGTAAATCTGACTGATCAAGGCGATGCTGGCGCCAACGGCAAAGAACAAAAAAACCGATGTGCCTTCTGTCCATGCCTTATTTTGGTTCTTTTTGAGCAGGGTAAACACACACAGAGCCTGACCGATCAACAATGGAAGAAAAGCAGCGGCCGTTTTTAAACCACGCGAAAGCTCGTCCCAGTTATGCGCAATTATTAAAATAACGCCCAAGCCTACCAAAATGGCCCCTAAAATGCCAAAAACAACAAAAAGCTTATTGGAGGAAGGGTCTTTTTTGTTTTTATAGTACAATTCGATTTTTGCCGCGGTATCCTTGGAGATTACCCCGGCACGTTCAAGTTCTGGCAGGTCGTTGAGAATACTCATAGTCCTGTGTTTGTAGGTTAAGTCCTGTGTTAAATCAGGTTAAGATACATAATTATTGCAAAGTTCGGAGATAAGGTGTAAGATTGGTAGAAAGACTTTATTCATCTTAGCAATTGCTTTTCCGTATTGTTTCCCTTTTTTTAATGCCAACTTCACCTTTACATCAAATTTGGTCGATAAAATCGCCCCAATTTTGAAATGCAAAGATTTTTTTTATACTTTTTCCATACAATCACAATAGTTGAATAACTTAGGATAAGTAACCCGCAACACCATGGACAACCTCAAACGCGTAATCGTAGACTATAAAAAACTCACCTCCGAGGTACTCAAGCTTTTGGTGGAAAAATATCCTGATGGCTATGGGGATGACGACGTTATCAACTTCAAGAATATAAAAGGAGAATATATAGAGGCCGTAGAAGTATCTACCGAGGACACCAAATATCTGGTAAAGATCAGCTCAAAACTGGAACGAACCATGGCCGATTTCGATGAGGATGATAACGAGGACGATAATTTTGATTCGGAGGATTACGAAAAAATCCCCGATGAAGAGGAAGGCTTTTCCGATTCCGATGATGATTCCGATTCTGATGACTCCGACTCCGATGAGGACGAATAATCGTTAACCTTTCAGATTATCCAGCATTTCTTTTGTGGTCTGTTCCAAGTTGAACTTGGGCTTCCAGCCCCACTCATTTCTTGCTTCCGTATCGTCAATGCTACTGGGCCAGGAATCGGCAATCTCTTGTCTAAAATCCGGAGCGTAGCTTATTTCAAAACCTGGAATATGGGCATTTATGCTTTTGGCCATCTGTTCAGGAGTAAAGTTCATGCCGGCCAAATTGTAGGAAGACCTCACTTTTATTTGCTCCGATGGGCTTTCCATTAAATTAATGGTCGCTCTGATGGCATCGTCCATATACATCATGGGAAGTTCGGTATCACTCTTCAAAAAGCACTCATACGCACCTTTTTTAAGGGCTTCATGATAAATTTCTACCGCATAATCGGTAGTGCCCCCGCCTGGCATCGTTTTCCAGCTTATCAGCCCGGGGTAGCGCACACTTCTAACATCCACACCATATTTTTTGTGATAGTATTCGCACCACCTTTCCCCCGATTGCTTACTAATGCCATACACCGTACTGGGTTCCATAATGGTGTTTTGCGGTGTGTTGTTTTTTGGCGTGTTTGGGCCAAAAACAGCTATGCTGGACGGCCAGAACACTTTGGATATTTTTTTGTCCTTCGCCAAGTTGAGCACATTGAACAAAGAGTTCATGTTCAGGTTCCAAGCACGCATGGGAAATTTCTCCGCAGTGGCACTGAGCATGGCCGCCATTAAATAAACTTCATCAATCTCGTAGTGCATTACCACATCCTCAATAGCGGCATAATTGGTCGCGTCCAAAAGTTCAAAAGGCCCCGATTGCATCAGGGCATCGCCGCCCTCGCGAATATCGCTTGCGATTACATTCTCAGCACCGTACTTGGTTCTGAGTTCAAAGGTGAGTTCCGTTCCAATTTGGCCACAGGCGCCAATGATCAATATGGGCTTATGCATTAAAAATGAAGTTAATTTAGTTCAGTCGCAAAGATACCCTTTATTAAAATTTGTACATTCGCTTATGCAAAAATTGTTAGGTATTCTTGTTTTGATAGTGCTTCTGGGCGCCTGTAAAAAGGCCAAGGAAGCCCCTGTTGAGGTGAACACCGAGGCGTTGGAGTTCAACTATCAAAAAATGCCCGAAAAATTTGATATCAATGCCGAAGCTGCTGCCATAGTAGCTGATTGGCCGCAGTTCAAAGACTTGAACAGTAGTATTGATGTACTTTACAAGGCGACCAATAACGAAGACTTGGCCCTGGCCATTGACGACTTAATAGAAAAGGAGAAAAAACTGGCCGAAGCAAAATACCCGGAACTATTTGATACCTATCAGATAAAGAGCAGACAAATGGTAATGCGGACTTTCCTGTACAAAGTGAAGGCCAGTATTATGGAAAATCAACCCACAACGGCTCCTGCCATTAAAGTTTTGGAAGCTTATAACTCCATGCGAAAGCAGTTGAATGTAATCATGAACAGCCAGTTGGACAAAAAATTGATTCTAGATGAAACGTAACATTATATTACTCGGATTTTTGATGGCGTCCCTTGCCATATTTGCACAGGATGCGGAAAAAGATAAAATCAATATGGTTTTGGATGGTTGGCACCTTGCTGCCGCAAATGCCGATTTCGAGGCATATTTTGATAAAATGACGAAAGACGGTGTCTTCTTGGGAACCGATGCCATGGAAAACTGGCAGAACGATGAGTTCAGGGAATTTTCCAAACCTTATTTTGATAAAGGGAAAGCGTGGAGCTTTACCGCCGTGGAACGCAACATTTATTTGGACGAGTCCGAAACCTTTGCTTGGTTCGACGAATTGCTAGACACCCAAATGAAGATTTGCAGGGGTTCCGGAGTGCTTAAAAAAATAAATGGGCAATGGAAAATTGCCCATTATGTATTGTCAATTGCCGTACCCAACGAGAATGTGGACGAACTGGTGCAAATTAAGCGGGAGAAAGACGATGAATTGCTTCAAGAACTAAAAAAGAAGCAATAGTTAGTTCTCGTTGCTCGTGCCCGATGCGGCTTCATTTTTTCTGGATTCCAAAGCTTGTTTGCTCAAGCTTGCCAAATTAAAGTTAGGGGCTATTTTTAATGCTTCATCAATGGAAGCAATGGCGGCATCAATATTTTCCTTGTCTTGGTTAAAGTCGGCCAAACCCTTCAAATGGTAAAAAGCAGCTTTTAACGGAACTTCGTACGGCTGCTGTCGCTCATAAAAAGCATATTTCATCTCGTCCGTGGCATTGGCAATACCATATTCGATATTTGTAACGGCACCGGCCATATCACCCGTCTGAATTTTAAGATCGGCCATTTCATACGCCAAGTAGGGGGAAGGATTTCTGGAATTCAACTCCTCGAAATGTTCCAATGCCCTTTTGGGCTGGTTCAAAGACTTTAAGGAAAAGGCCTTTACCTGTACTGCCAGGTCCGAATCATCGGCATTCTTTTCAATGCCTATGGTGTTCAATGCCTGCATGTGTTTGCCATTGTTCATGTAAACAAAGGCCAAGGTGTCCCTTCTCTCTTTGGAAGGGGAAATAACATTTAAGTGTGTCAGTGCGCTTATTACACCATTAATATCACCTTGAAGGCGCATTTCTTTGTAATAGGCATTGTAATGTTTTAGGAGTGCGTCGTTTGTTTGGGAAATACCTGTAAAGCCCACTAATAGGAGCAGCAAGAGTACAGTCTTTTTCATTGATCTTCAATTTAGTGCGCCAAATCTAACAAAATAATCCCAACCCAGCTGTTAAGAATACGATAAGGAATCAGTAAACCACAGGGGTCATAAAGGTGTGTCCCTTATCCGTAAAATTTTTGCTCAATACTATTTTACCTTTTTTATCTGATAGCTCTGTTCGATAATTGGGAGCCGGCAGTCCCCTTTTTTGGGCTTCTTCAAAATAGTATACCTGTTTTTTTGGGTGATGTGGATATACCCCATTAAAAATATCGCCCCAGTACTTTTGCCGTAGAATGGTAAGAATCATGTGGATACAATCGTGAAGATGTATCAAGTTGATGGGGTGATTGCCATTGGTGAGCTGCTCTCTACCGGAAAGCATCGTCACGGGATGTCGGTCGGGGCCAATCAATCCGCCAAACCTAATGATGGTGGTCTTGAAATTTTTATAGTTCTGAAACATGGCCTCGCATTCCACCAACTGCCTACCAGATTCGGTTACGGGCTGTGTAGGTGACTCTTCGGAGACTTCGCCTTCCGCATCTCCATAAACGGCCGTACTGCTCACAAATATGATATGCGACACTTCGCTCTTTTTTATCTCCGTGATGAGATGTTTGATCTTGTCGACAAAGCTTTCCGTGTTTTTGCCACGAAGTTTTGGCGGAACATTTACGATTAAGGTGTCAATGTGGGAAAGAAAATCTTGGATGTCCCCTTCGATGCCATTTTCGGATAGTTGAACTTTGAACGAATTGACTCCCTCGTTTTCCAAAACCTCCAATTTGTTGGAAGATGTAGTAGTGCCATAAACGGTATGCCCATCTTCGATCAACTTTTTGGCAAGGGGCAACCCCAACCATCCACAACCTAAAACGCCAATGTTTTTACTCAAATCGTAATGTTTTTATCGTCAATATAGCATCATTTAGGACAAATGGTGTAGGAATGCTGTTTTTTGGGCGTTCCGGAATGCTAAAATCAGGATGAGTCAGTAGATTGTTGGAGGCTTCGTACAGGGTCAGTTCCAAAACGGAATCCTTTGGGAACTCCAATTGCAGCTCTGTGAAATTGTTATCGGAGATGTAATGTGTAACCAACCTGTTCTTTCGGTTTTCCAAAAAATAGGGGGATAATTCAATGCGATTTACTTTGGCTTTGCCCAATTTTATCGGGTTTGTGAATATCTCCAAACGGTTTACATCTCTCTTTGGCATAATGCAGATTTCAATTACCCTATTACTACCAATAATTGTGTCGAGTACCGTATCAATGTACGGTGCCGGAATTTCTTTCTTCGGCGCATCGGCAACATAATTCAAGTTCGTACGGTACTTACTGGAAATTGTCTCTGCTTCGGGCTTTCGTTTGTCACCCCCTAAAAATTGGCCGTTCCAATCAATCAGAACATTGTCGTAAGTGGCCCATTGGGCAGTATCGGTATCTGCATTATAAATGTAGAGGAGGCTACTGGGTTTTGGTCTTTCTTCGTTAAAACTGGATTGGATGTGGCTGGTGATTCCGAAGGCAAAAAAGAGGAACAAAAATAGATACGCCAATCGCCCTTTACTTTTCAACTGACCAAAAAACGGGAGTACCAAGAAGAACAATAGTGTTGTGAACAGCGTTGCGGCGACCATCATTTTTAGACCAAGGCCAACGGGGAACATTTTAATGAACGGTGAGTAGATCAGCACGGCGGGCAAGGCCAAGAACACCATTAGGAAGGCATTTGGCTTTTCTTGGTTGATGGTCACCAAAAGCCCTGCCAATAAACCGTAGAGCGGTACAATAAAAAAGCTCGCTCCCTTTAAATATTGCGCAACCAATCCGCAAATGATCAACCAAATGAATATTGGGGCCACCAATAAATTGGGCGTACTGGTTCTTCGGAATTTATGATAGGTGTAAAAACAAACAAAGAGGGAGAACATAACATACACGGCAATGTAGATGTGGCCATTGTAAGTGAATCCATGAAGCATATCCTTAAAGCCGGGATACCACCAAGTGACGATGGACCAACAAAAATAACCTGCAAGCCCGTTGACGATTAACGTGATCAGTGCGGGCACAAATCCCTTGAGAACATCCTTGATATTAAGCATTTTCTTTTTGAATCCAAAAAACAGCAACAGTACAAATGCAAGCACTGCAAAGGCGAACATGGGCCAGATCCATTCAAAGGGGTAGGAGACCATCCGATAGAGTGGAAGGTTATAGTACACTTCATCGCTCAAACTTTTAAGGTTGTTAAGGTCGGCATCGCTAAAATAGCTAAGCAACGGCATTAAATAGCTGCTTTGATGTGCCAGGGTGTTCCTGTCCAACCGTTCATAGGTGTCCAATGCAGTGTGGTAATCAAAGTGGTCATCGATAAAGGCAAAATTGAAGCCATCAATATCAGCATCCTCCCTAAAAACGGTAAGGTCGGTATCGTTAGGGAGCATTTTGTAAATACTATAGGCGAGTGAATTGGCCACGGGAAATGCTGGGTTGGCCTCCTTGAATTCCTTTATCAGTTTGGCATTGCCCCGATTGGTTTCGATGAGCATGTAGCTGGGTCCGCCACTGCCGCGTGCCTCAAAATTAAGGACCAGCCCTACATCTTTGGCCCAAGGATGGTTGTTCACAAAAAGGTCGGCACCGTTAAGGCCCAGTTCCTCGGCATCGGAAATTAGAACAATGATATCGTTTTGTGGGGTTTTGTTCTCGCTCAAGAATGCGCGCACCCCTTCCAAAATAGTGGCGACACCGCTACCGGCATCACTAGCTCCGTAGGAGGAATGTGGACTGCTATCGTAGTGAGAGAGCAAAAGAAGCGCTTTGCCATCTCCACTTCCCTCTATTCTTGCCAAAATATTGGTGGCCTTGCTCAAGTTGCCCCAATCGCCTGCCGTATACCCTTCTTGGACAATGGTCTTCAGCCCCATTTTGTTCAGTTCGGAAATGATGTAGTCCTTGGTGCGTTCATGTCCCGGAAAACCGACCGCATGGGGTTCTTTGGACAATTGTTCCACATGTTCCAAAGCCCTATCGGTGGAAAAGGATTCCTTGGGAATCTTCTCGTCTGCATCATAGGTGGGCATCAAGGATTTAAAGCTCCAATAAACAGCGGCAAAAAGAAGTATCAGGGCAAGGGTTCTTGAAAATTTCATGGTATAGCGTTGTTGGAATCTAAATGTATGAATTTCTAAAAGGTTCTCATATTTTGATGGCCAAAATTAGGTTATTCGCTAAAAAAGTCTATATTTATTGTTCAACTTTAAAATCTAACCGTATGGCAATCAAGAGTTTTCAAGGCGTTCGTTCCAAGGAAGAGAACAAAAAGAAATACAATGCCCCAATTTTGGTAGAGGATTACATGACCAGAAAATTGATCACTTTTTCCCCTGACCAATCCATTTTGGAAGTAATGGAGACTTTTGCCAAGCACCATATATCCGGTGGCCCTGTTTTGGACAACAATGGTTTTTTGGTCGGGATCGTCTCCGAGGCAGATTGTATGAAGCAAATTTCCGAGAGCCGATATTTTAACCAGCCTATTTTGGACAAGAGCGTGGAGCGGTTTATGACGAAAAATGTGGAAACAGTTCCGCACGATATGTCCATTTTTGATGTTGCCGGTGTTTTTGCCAGGCACAACAGGCGTAGGTTGCCCGTAATGAAAAATGACATCCTGGTGGGGCAGATCAGTAGAAAAGATGTGGTGGTTGCGGCGCTTAAACTAACCTCCCACAGCTGGAAATAGAAAGGCTTTAACTCGTAATATATTTTGATGAAAGATTCGTCATTTCGAGTGGATTTCACGACAATATGAGTGAAATTTGTATCGAGAAAAAGAATTTTTATTTAAAAAAAGGTTCTCGATACGATTTTTCGTTTCTCAAAATCACTCGAACTGACGGTTTACCATAATATTATCAAAATACACTACTGGTGGAGTCTACTCTCTTTTCACTATCATATAATAATCATTGTCGAGCGGTAAATAGCCCAAGTCGTAGACAAAGAAATAGGTGCTGCCTTTTTTGGTGGTGTAAAGGTTGGTGATATATTCAAAATCAAAACCTTTGTCCAGCAAGCGCATTTTGGTGGTCTTGGTCTTGCCGTCCCGTAATGGAAAGCTATCGAGTATCCTGTAATTTTTTCGGAGTTTGTTGTTGATGTTGCGCACCAGGTTTTTGCTATCGCGGTTCAATAGGTTATTGTAGGCATTCCTGCAGTGGTCGGAGCAGTATTTTTGGTCGATACGGCCCAATAGTTTTTCACCGCAAACCAAGCATTTTCTTTCAGGCATAGGATAAGATTAGGTCACCACAATATCATACTTTTTTAATAAACCGATCAATCCGTCCTTGCCAAAACGGGTTTTCTTCAATTGGTTGATGGATGGATCAATATTGAAATTGATGGCAGAGGTGAAATCAGCTTGTTCCAGATTTGTGTTCTCGAAAATGGCATTTTCCAGATCACAGTCAAGGAATTTGGCCTGTTTCAGGTGTGCATCGGTAAAGTCAGTTTGATGGAGCCTGCAATCAGAAAATTGGATGTTGGGGAGATGCATCCCGGTAAATGATGCTATGGATACATTGCAATCCAAAAAATGAAGCGATAACAATAGTTGATTGCAAGTATCAAACTGAAGGCCCACCATTTTGCACCCTTCAAAAGTAACCTCGTTAAAAATGGTGTTGGCTATATTGGCGTTGGTGAAATCACATCCTTCAAAAGTGCATTCCACAAAATTCTGATTGTCCAAAAAACCTTTGGAGAACAGGCAGTCCACAAAACGGCAATTTTCGTAATCGCCCTTGGGCAATTTGGTTTGCGTATAATCCTGTCTTGTGAACTCCTGATCGGTCCAAAAGGCTGCTGCCATTACTCTCCTGTTAAAATAATGGCAGGAATGTCCAAGGCCTTGAACATGTCATTATAATCTTTCATACCACTGCCCACGATGGCATTTTTCTCATTTTCAAAAGTTTTCCATTCGGCCATATTGTCCTTGAACAGTTCTTTGGCTCCTTCGGTCACTTTGGGTTCCGGCACATCTATAAAACCTCTCAAATGCATAAAATCTGCATTGAGTTTACTGCTGAAGTTCACCACATCTTGGAAGGTTTTCTGTTTGGGCTGAATCAAGTTTTCTTCCCAGGTATTGATGCGTTCCAAAAGTGCATCGCCCTTCTCCAGCAATTCTTTGGCACTTTCGTTGTCCTGAAGCAGTTCCTTATATTTTTTAAGCTGGTTTTTTGCGGTGCGCATTTGGTTGACGGCCTTGTGCATGCTTACCAAGGTCTCATCGATTTGGGTCAAATAGGATTGCTGCTCCGCATAATCGGCAGGTGAAGCATCGATCAATGGGTCGGCCAGAACCACGGCATCTGTTTGGACCGTCTCGTCTTCCAAAGTTAGGCGGAGCGTGTAGGTTCCCGGTGCCACGCGCGAGCTTCCGTAACCATCAAAACCAAAGACATTTTCAATGGCCGGTGAGGGCTCACGGTAAAAATCCCAAGTGAACCGATTATATCCTTTGGCGGAAGGCAAAACCTGTGGTTTTGATGGTCCGCCTGCCCAGCTTTTGAAATCTTTTGGGGCTTGATTGGTATAAGTTCGGATTACTTTTCCGCCGGACAGCACTTCCAGCTTCAGTTCGGTGGAATCCAATTTCTTGGGCAGGTAATAATCAAAGGTTACCCCAGATTTTGGATTCTGGCCCAATCCCGGTACATATTCATCGTTGCTGCCGTTAAAAATTCGGTACGATGGTTTTGGCGTCACAATTTGAAGCGAACTTGCCGGCTTCAAACTATTTTGGATCGCACCCAAATCATCCAATATCCAAAAAGCCCTTCCGGCCGTGGCGGCTACCAAATCATTATCCTGAATAATCAAATCATTGATGGGCACTACGGGCAGGTTCAGTTGCAAGGGTTGCCAGTGTTGGCCATCATCCAAAGAAACATATAGCCCGGTTTCGGTACCGGCATACAGCAATCCTTTTTGCTTTTTATCCTCGCGCACCACGCGGGCAAAGGTGTGCTCACCATCAATCCCGTTGGTGATTTTGGTCCATGTTTGCCCATAATCCGTGGTTTTGAAGATGTAGGTGTCCAAATCCATAAACTTGTATCGCATCAAAGTGATGTATGCCGTGGCAGGATCGTGTGGGGATACCTCAATACTGTTGATGATACCTTCCTTAATGTTCGGGGGCGTAATATTTTCCCAGGAATCACCACCATTTTTGGTGATGTGCACCAAACCGTCGTCCGAACCGGCATAGAGCAGACCTTCTTCGTGGGGAGATTCCACCAAGTACATAATGGTGTTGTAGTTTTCCCCACCGGCAGCTTCGTTGGTGTACGGTCCGCTTCCCGGGCCTTGTTTCTCGATTTCGTCCCTTGTTAGGTCAGGACTGACCACATCCCAACTGTAGCCGCCATCTTTGGTTCGGAACACCACATTGCCTGCATGGTAAATGGTGTTGCGATCGTGGGGTGAGCTAATGATGGGGGCGTTCCAATTATAGCGGAACTTAAAATCCTTTGGAATGTTTCCGAGGCCCAATTCTGGATATTCTTTGATGGGCTTTGCCATACGCGAAGCCTTCACCCACTTTTCGATGATTCCTTGGTAGCAACCACCGTAAACGACCTCGGGGTTGTCTGGATCGAATGCCAAATAGGCACTTTCGCAACCGGCCACCGGGTACCAGTCTTTCCAATCGATACCGCCATCGCGCGTGCGGCTGGCAATGGCCACGGAAGAGTTGTCCTGTTGGCCTCCGTACACATTGTAGGGCACTAAATTATCCGTGATGACCCGGTAAAACTGCGAGGTGGGTTGATATTCTTGCGAGCTCCAGCTGATACCTCCGTTGTTGGACACATTGGCACCGCCGTCGTTGGAGTTGACCATGATCTGGTTGTTTTTAGGGTGTATCCAGAGGTCGTGATTGTCCCCATGAGGCGTTGGAACGGGTGTAAAGGTTTTTCCGCCATCAATGGATTTGGTCACTGGGGCATTGAGCACATACACGATGTTTTCGTCTTGGGTGTCCGCAAAAATCTCCATGTAATACCAAGAACGTGCAATATTGATTCTTTCCTTGTTGGTCTGTTTCCAAGTTTTTCCGGCATCGATACTTTTATAGACACCGCCTTTTTCGCCTTCGGCTTCAATTACGGCATATACCACATCGGAATTTGCCCTTGATACAGAGATTCCTGATTTTCCAAATTCCTTTGGAAGTCCTTTTTCCATTTTGTCCCAAGTGCTTCCGCCATCGGTGGATTTATAAAACCCAGAGGATGCCCCTCCAGATGTGATCGTCCACGGAGTTCTTTCGTGTTGCCACATGGCAGCGTACAAAATCAAAGGATTGTTCATGTCCATGCTCAGGGATGAGGCTCCTGTGATATCATCGACATAGAGT
Organism: Flagellimonas oceani; assembly: GCF_011068285.1. Taxonomy (NCBI): domain Bacteria; kingdom Pseudomonadati; phylum Bacteroidota; class Flavobacteriia; order Flavobacteriales; family Flavobacteriaceae; genus Flagellimonas; species Flagellimonas oceani. The sequence continues at coordinate 4,158,553 of NZ_CP049616.1, forward strand.
ACTTTTTCCCATGTTTCCCCTCCGTTGGTGGAGCGGTAAATGCCGCGGTCTTCGGACGGACCGTATTGTGCACCTTGGGCAGCGATAAAAACAATGTCGGGATTGGTGGGATGGATGATTACATCTGAAATGTGACGCGTTTTGTCCAGCCCAATGTGTTTCCAGGTTTTTCCAGCGTCGGTGGATTTGTAAACACCATCGCCCATAGAGGTCATGACCCCGCGGGCTGCATGTTCCCCCATTCCGGCTATCACAATGTTGGGATTGCTTTCGGAAACGGCAATATCGCCCACGGTCCCTGTTTTTAGGAATCCGTCGGAAACGTTTTTCCAAGTGATGCCGTCATCGGTGGTTTTCCAGATTCCGCCTCCAGTGGTTCCCATATAGTAGGTGTAGGGCTGGCCCACAACACCGGTAGAGGTGACACTTCGTCCACCTCGGAACGGGCCGATGTTACGCCATTTCAACCCGGGAAAAAGGGAATCGTTGACGACAATGGAAGGTTGGTCTGGTTTTTTGTTTCGTCGTTGTGCATCCATCGGATGCAATGCCAATAATATAAAGGCACATAAAAGTAGCGGTCTTAGTTTCACGAGTGGTTGAATTAGTTAGTCCGTTAAAGATACTAATTCAATGTATTGTGGTAAAACAAAATCACTTCAACCCGTCGGGCATTTTGGATACAAATAATAATAACTGTCAGTTCGAGTGGATTTTACGATTGAAATGAGTAAAATTTGTATCGAGAACATACAATTTTGGTTTAAAATAAGTTCTCGATACAATTTTTCGTCCCTCAAAATCACTCGAACTGACAGCGTTTTTTAAGGTACACAAGAGGTTCACTTTACTCTTTTGTAGGCAAACAAGACTTCTTCTTGGTTACCTCCCTCTTCAATAAGGACCCAAACATTCATTTGGTCGTCACTAATTTTTTCCATGGTGAGGTCTTCAAAATATACCTTGTTGGGTTCTAGCTTCACCAGCTTAAAATCGATGGTTTCGTCCTTTTCTTCCCAACCTCTCATATTTCCATCAAAATGTTTGAGCTGCAGGATAAGGGAGTCGTCCAATTGTTGGATGTGCCCCGATTCATAGAAGGAGACTTTATCGTTGTTTACCAAACGGAAAACGAACATCATGGAATTGCCCATGGGCGCGCTCCAGATTTCTTCGGCAATTCCGCCAAATGCTTCGCCGCTCCAATGGCCCTCAATCCAGGAAACATCTTCCAGATTGGCCTTAGGGGATGATTCCCCTTCGGGAAGTTGCAGCGTTTGCTGAGCAGAAACGATTCCTGCCCAGAGCAGTAAAATAAGTTTGATCGATTTCATGGTTTGATTGGTTTTTGATTGATGAAACCCCGTCCGTTAGTTGGACAGGGCGAATTTTACGTTTACAGTGGTCTCCACCCTTATTTTTTCAAAATCGATGTCCAAGGGTTGTGCGTTGCCCATATCGGAAGAAACAGCTTTCATTTCCATCATCGGGGCTTGGTTGTATCGTGGGTAATACTGCGAGTTGTCGGCAATATGAATGGCCATTCCCACTTTTTGACCCAAGGGTTTTGTTAGGGCTTCGGCTTTTTGCATAGCTTTTTTTACGGCCTTTGTTCGTAGTTCCAGCTCCAGCTCCTCCATTTTGGAGTACTCGGTTTTTTCAATACTGGTGTTGGCAATGTCCAATTGTTCCAAAGCCATCATCACATCGCCAAGTTGTTTTCCTGAATAAACCACTAGGGAATATTGCTTGCTTTTCAGCACCTCTTTTTGGCGCAGGAAGTATTTTTTGAAGTTGCTGCCCATATCCTTGATCACGAGTTGCTCGTCCAGATCTATGCCCATTGCCTTAAAGCGCTGTGCCATTTGGTTTTCCTGTTCTTCAACGGAAACACGGCCTTTGGTGTCCTTTTCTTGTATAATAATGTTCAAATAGATTTTATCCGGGGTCACCAGCGTGTCCACTTGCGAAGATGTTTCCAGATAAGGGGTGTCCAAAAAGTTCTTGGATTGGGCAAAGGTTGTCATAGTAATTAAAGCTGTTGCTACAAAAATTATAGTCTTTTTCATGATGTAATTTTATTAAAGATATATACTTCCGCCTTATGTTCAAAACCTGTGCCGTTTTAGATTCCACTGCCTTGTATTGAATCAAATCTTTGGTTTAACTCGATTAACTTGAGTACATTGTAGGGATGAAATTTATTTTGGCACCCGATAAATATAAAGGCTCCCTCACAGGACGCGAATTTTGTGAAACCGTTGCTCAAGGTATCTATAAAGTTTTCCCAAAAGCGGAAATTTTAAAGATGCCCTTGGCCGATGGCGGGGACGGTACCATTGATGTGGTGGCGGGCTATCTCAATGCATCAAAAGTGAGTTTAAAGGTCAAGGACCCGCTTTTCAGGGAAATCACTGCACATTATCTGCTGTCGGAGGATGGACAAACGGCCTTTATCGAAATGTCCGAAGCATCCGGTTATAAGTTGCTGCAAAAATCGGAAATGAACTGTATGCGCACTACTACTTTAGGGACCGGGGAAATGATTTCGGACGCTTTGGAACGCGGGGCCCGTACCATATTGTTGGGAATAGGCGGCAGTGCTACCAACGATGGAGGCATGGGGATGGCCAAGGCATTGGGTTATTCATTTTTGGGTGCCGAAGGAAATGAATTGAAACCGATTGGTGAAAATTTGGGCAGGGTGAAGGAAGTCCATCAGCATAATGTCCACCCAAAGCTTTCAAAAGCTAAAATTCAAGTGGCGTGCGATGTGAACAATCCTTTTTATGGAGAAAACGGTGCCGCCAAAATTTATGGCGCTCAAAAAGGTGCATCGGAAAAGGATATCGAGTTTTTGGATGAAGGACTAAAGCATTTCTCCAAGGTGCTTAAATCTACTTTTGATATAGATGTCCAACAAATTTCAGGTGCCGGAGCTGCCGGCGGTGTTGGTGGGGGAGCGGTAGTTTTCTTGAATGCCGAACTGGTTTCCGGAGTGGATTTGATTATGGAACTGGCCCATTTTGATGAAGCGTTGCAAGGAGCGGATTGGGTGATTACGGGCGAGGGACAATTGGATGGCCAGACTTTTTCTGGAAAAACCATTAGCGGGGTAATCCGGTCTGCAAAAAAACAAAATGTTCCCGTTGCCGCTTTTTGCGGGTCCGTTGATGTCTCCATTGAGGAAATGCAACAAATTGGGTTGGATTATGCGGTCTCCATTCTTAATCAAATTGGGAATTTGGACGATGCAAAGGCAAGGACTGCCGAAAACTTGAAATTGGCCAGTTACAATTTTGCAAACCTGTTAAAGTTGGGCAAAGGTCAGCTCAAATAACTCCGGGTCATTTTAAATTCCAACGAAGTCTTAACGGTTTTCCATTCGCTGTCCAAAATGGAAAATACCACGGTGTCCCGAAGGTTTCCGGACTCATCCAAGCGGTGGTTTCTTAAAATACCGTCTTGCTTGGCACCCAATCTCAAAATGGCATTTCTGGAAGGATGGTTGTGGAAGTGCGTTCTGAATTCGACCGCAATGCAGTTTAAGTTCTCGAAGGCATATTTTAATAAAAGGTACTTGCACTCGGTGTTGAGTCCCGTGCGCTGAACTTTTTTGGCATACCACGTAGCCCCGATTTCCACACGCTTGTTCCTGGCGTCTACGTTGAGGTAACGTGTAGTGCCCACAATGGTGTTGTTTTTTTTGTTGATGATGGCAAAGGGCAATGACTTTCCCGCTGCCTGCTCGGATAGGGCGGTGTCCAAATAGGTGTCTATGGTTTTGGGCGAGGGGACTGCCGTGTACCACAGTTCCCAAAGTTTCCCGTCCGATGCGGCAAAGGCCAAATCCACTTTGTGCGCTTTTTGCAGGGGGACCAATTTTACCAATTCGCCTTCCAATTGAATGGGACGTAGCCAAGAATCCATAGGTTGAAATTAAGGTTCAAATATAAGTTTTAATCCATCGATTTAAACAAAGAAAAAGCCAGGGAAAATCCCTGGCTCCATCATCAATCAAAAAACGAAATCATATCAACTATTCCGATTCAAATTCCTCAATAATAAAGAAGCTTTTATCCTTCTTGTCAATGAGGTAATTGCTTTCCAATACATTGTAGTGCATGGATCTATCGTCAACGTTAATATCAAAACCGTTATCGGTCTGTACCACCTCAAAGTTGTTCCTTTCGGAACCTTTGTATTTTAGTACCATATAATCATCATAGTTCGGGTCTGAGTCACTATCGATAGCGACCAGTTTAGTGACATATGCGGAAGATGGCTTTCTATCCTGGTTTACCATGCCTTTGTCCTTACTGTCCAGTTCCATGGTGTAATTCCTTCGTTCCATCACCTTTACGCTATATTCTTTTTCCTTACCATTTTCGGAAACGGTAAAGGTCTTTAATTGCGTGGTGGCCTTCATGACCCCGGAATTATTATTTTGACCATAACCCGCAAAAGCGGTCAGGGTCGCTAATGATAGTATGCTAATCAACTTTTTCATAGTGTAGTTTTTACGGTTAATAAATCAGTTCTTGAATATATTTTTAACTACTTAAGGTAAGCGGTGAACATCCAATGTCTTTTCTCCAATTCTGTCATAAACTCTGTCAGCATGTTTTCTGTTACAACGTCGCCGGTTTCGAGAGCGGCATTAACGGCATCCAACATGTTGTTGTGCAAAATTTCGTAATCGTTCAGTACTTCTCGAACCATTTCCAGCGCGGAAATATTTTTTTCGTGCTCTTTGATTTTGGAGAGTTCCAGCGTTTTTTTGAGCGAAAAATTGCTCTTTACACCGAATACACGGATTCTCTCGGCAACAATATCAATGTTTTCTTTTACTGTGTTGTATTCATTTTCGAACTCCTCGTGCAATTCAAAGAACTCTGGCCCTTCAATATTCCAGTGAAAGTTCCTCAATTTGTTATAGAAAACCTGATAATTGGCCAAAAGGGTATTGAGGCTTACCACTATTTCAGCAGTTTCCAAATACGTAAATCCTAGTTTTTTAAAGGTTTTATTTTGTGCTTTAACAGCTTCCATATAATAGATTTTTGATTTGTTCACCATAAAATTACGGCTCATGCCCCGAGAGGATTGATTGTAATGATGTAAATGTTGATGCAAAAGGTATCCGAGCGGTCTTAATGGCATCAATGTGCCTTTAGCATACCGATTGGAATAAACCTATTTCTGGAAAATCGTCGTAGAAACGATAAAAAAAAACGATTGGTATCAAGGAGCTTCTTGGTGGTCTATAATAAAACCTTTGCGCAAGGATAGGTAAACGTCCGATGAAATATCGGTGACATATTCCTTTTCTCCATTGAACACTTTTTGCGGCTCTTTGTTTACAGGGTCGTGTTCTTGGACATAAATGGTATCCAATTTATCGTACAGCACTTTGCCTAAACTGAACCTTTTTATGACAGTGTACTTATTTATACTTCGTATGGGCATATACTAAGTGGTTTCTGGTTGCCTGTTTGGACACGGTTCGTAGGAATAGGTCACTTTAATTGTGTTTAATTGATTACATACGTTTACAAACGAAAACAATTGATTACAAACCGAATATGGTTTTGAAGCGCCGGGAACTATATAGAAGTTTACACTAGAGAGTATAGAAAGATTACCGACTTAAAGAAGCCCATTTTTTTCAATCGGTCAAATCAGGTGTACGGGCAAAAACGCACTCGCCTTTTTAGGTGCTATATGACCTGAATCTCCGATAACGTAAAAGAACGTTTGCAGCCCGTCAATGCCATACTAGATGTATGCAACCCTGACTAAACGGCTAGAACCGAGGCTAATTATTATCTTTAGGGTTCCAATTCAAACCTTTTTTTAGACTTTTATTAAAACTAGAAATTTGTTTCTCTTCTGTGTTTTCATCTTCAAAGTTAAATTTGCTTTGCTTAGAACTATTTGGGTTGGGGAGATAATCAAAAAGGCCAATTTGACCAGAATTATTTAATTCATTTGCTTTTTTTCTCGCCTTATTTACATTCAATCTACTTCTTCGTCTAGTTCTTGCGTTTGGAAAAGCAATTGACAAGTTCTCTTTAAATTTCTCTAAATTTATAGAAGCCTTCATTATACCTAAAACAGAAAACAAATGATCTGTCAATGATTTATATCCAAAATCGTTAAATTTTTGATGATGGTGTTTATTCCCTTGCGGGTTCGGGTTATTTTCTCTTAAATAATCAGCTATCTCAGGATCAAGAGTATCATAAATGTAATGCATAACGTACTTTCCAAACCGTTTAGGGTATGGCTTGTCCTCTAAAGGGGGTGTAACACCCTCCAACCTATATAAGTGCATAAAAAACTCTCTAGGAAAGGTTTTTGTCCATTCTCTATATCCATCAACTATATATGCATCAAGTTTGGCCTGTAAATCATTTGCTTTTCTGAAATATTGGTAACCAGTTGCCTCATCAATTACTGCATCTATACCTGTTTTAGCAAGGGCTGAAATAAATATTTCTGATTGTTCGGCAAGTTTTACTTGATTAGTTGTTAATAAGCCTAATTGCCTGGCTTTTAAATATGCATTACATATATCTACTACAATACTGGCTTTCACTCCATTTACAGAATACGTGCCCGCATTGATAATCAGCAAGTTATCATCGAAATTATCACTTATTTCGGGGGGTAAAGTCTCCTCAAGTGCCCGAGAACCCAAATACCGTTTTAAGTTACCGCTTTCTCTACCTCCTGTTATAAGTTTAACAACCTCGCGTTGTGTCAAAACTCTTTCTACCTTCTCACCATCATCAATTACATAGCATGGTAGTTCATACTCACCTAACTTTATAACCCCTTTGTGTATTTGATTGATATTATCCATTTATAAGCTGATTATAGGTTATTCTGTTTTCAATGTTCTGTAAAAGTAAGTTAAACCTTGCAGATTCAGTTATTTGCCTAGAGTTATATCTAAAGCAAAACTCATCCACGTACAACTGTAAATGTTTTTTAGAGGTAAAATGGTAGATTCCGAATATTCCACGCTTCAACAAAGCCCAAAAGCTCTCTATTGTGTTTGTATGCACTCTACCTTTTACATATTGTTTTCTGCTATGCTTGACAAATTTGTGGTCGTAAACTCTTTTTAACCTTTTATAAGAAGTAAATTCATCAGTGTAGAGTTTAGCACCCTCTTTTACGTTTCGCATTATTTCAGCAGATAGTGTTTGCATAGAAACATCATCTATCTTTTTAGCTGAGACATTACCACCTCTTTGCACCATTCCTAGTACGGCAGCTTTGCCAACACCGCCCTGTGCGTTCTTTATCCTTTTATCAGCGTGCTTGTTTCCTTCTTTACCACCTACATAGGTTTCATCGGCTTCAATCTCTCCTTCCATTTGGTCATTGTCGATACCAAAGCATTGACGGATTCTTGAAAGCATAAACCACGCGCTTTTCTGTGTAATGTTCAAATCCCTGCCCAATTGCAAACTAGAAATACCTTTCTTATGTGAAGTAACCAACCAAATAGCAAGGAACCATTTTTGAAGGGGTAATTTGGTGTTATCAAAAATAGTGTTGGTCTTTATGTTAAAATATTTACCGGTATTCTTACATTTATATCTGTTCCCCTTACAATTATAAACTTTGGACGTTTCATCAAAAGGACTGATTACGTTTCCGTTCCATCTTAACTCTTCCAAGTGATCAATACAAGATTGCTCATCTGGGAAGGTTTGTATTATTTCTAAGATTGAATTGAAGTCCTTGTTGATCATCGTTACAATGTTTGATATTCAAATATAGAACTTAATTACACTAAAAACAAATTTAAAGTGTAATTAAATACTAATTATAGAAATTCACCTAACCAATCAAATAATGGGTTCATTGCAATTGCTAATAAAATCAATATTCCAAGTATTGATAATGCTGCTAAAATATATCCTGAAATTATCAATAAAATTCTTAAAACAGCTATGGTCAAACCTATTATTATTTGGAAAATGGATTCGTCGCCCGAAGGTGTATAAGTCAATTTTAGGTATTCTGGTAACCGTATTTTCATTGTCTTGGGGTTTTTACACTTACTATTATCCGAGTATTGATGTCGTATATACCGAACCTTTAGATTCTAACAACATTTTTTCATCTAGGTTTACCATTGAGAATAATGGCAATTGTAATATTTATGATGTTCATTTTGAATATGATTTTGACGACATAGCATTATCTCAAAAAAGTGTTTTAATGGTGGATATTAATATTACCAACAGAGGTAACAGTACTGTTTATAAGAGAATAAAAAAGAAAAGGGGACAAACAATAGATGTTGATTTTATCAATACGTTTTTCGAGTTTGAAAACTCCAACAAAAGCGATATGACTACGTATAAAATGAAAGCTAAAATTGAAGTCACATACACATATTGGAATTACTTTACTAAATCTGAAACCTTCAACTTTCATACTTCTGAATTGATTTCTGATAAAATTGTTTGGCTGAAAGATCAATAGTGTAAATTGATATATAGTTCCCGAAGCGCCTCTATGTTTGCCTTGTCGGACTGTGAGGGTTCGATGGATAAATGTTCAAATCTTAAATCTTACTATTATGAATTCACTTAGAAACAAAGTACAATTGATCGGAAATTTAGGTAACGACCCCGAAATCATCACCTTGGAAAACGGAACCAAATTGGCCAAATTTTCCATCGCCACAAATGAGTCCTACAAGAATGCAAAAGGCGAAAAGGTCACGGATACACAATGGCACAATATTGTTGCCTGGGGGAAATTGGCTGAAATATCAGAAGATTTTTTATCAAAAGGAAAAGAGGTGATCATAGAAGGTAAGCTTATGAACCGCTCTTATGAGACCAACGAAGGTGAAAAAAGATACATCACCGAAATTAAATGCAACGAATTGTTGATGCTTGGAAAATAATTATGGATTCTAAGCAAAAAAGGGGGCATCGCCTCCTTTTTTTGTTTTTGGGTTTAGGGTAAAATCATTTTCAGTTGTTATTAGGACAAACGCCAGAACTTTTTTCAAATGAACAACGTAAATACAATAAATGCGGGAAATGAGATTAAAAGTTCAAATAACACTACTTTTTGCCCTAGGGTTTTTCTATACGGTATCTGCACAGGACGGCGAGCTGTCCTTTTATGAAAAGCAGGCACAAAAGGATGCCCAGAACGAACAATTGTCGGTTTTTTTCTCATTGGAAGATGAAAAGGATTTTTGGAAAGATCAAAAAGGGTATGAAAAAGATTTAAAAACCAAAAGCCCTCTGGCCTATGGAGCCTACATGAAGGCCAAAAAAGCGGCTTATTCCAGCCATGCCGAATCTTGTAAAAATGATTGTACGCATAGTGATTTCTACTACCAGCAGGCCAGTTTTTATTTTACTTATAATGGCGGACAAAATATCTTGGAAGAAGTTATCGCTGAAACAGTTCAAATTGCATCGCCCCGAATTTTGTAAACATAGATTTTAGTTAGTTAGTCGAAAAACGCCCCGATTTCGGGGCGTTTTTTATATATGTTTTTTAGGGCTCAATTCATGCCACCTTTTTCATCAAATCAAAGCAAGGGCACTTTTTGCAACGTTTTTTCTCGCTTTTCTGATATTTTTCGCAGCACTTGGATTTTACCTTACCTGTCGGAGGCAATTCCCGGAGTAAAGCTTTTTTAAGTTTCTTCTTTTCTTTTTTCTTTTTGCCCATGGCATTTGCGAAATATGGGGACGAAAATAATTATTTTAAATCAATCTAAATAAATAATTAACAGAAAATGTGTGCGCAAACAGTTAAAAATGAAGGGAAACCCCCAAGGTATTTGGCCCAAAGGAAAGGTTCCAGCTTACGTTTTTGGGCTTTTGGTCATTATACTTTTCATCATATTTGGAATCGAGGTATCTGTCAATCGACTCCACAATAAAAATACTCAATACGGTACTAAAAGCTACGTCGGACACCCAATGAAAATCATCCATCACCCTTACCAATCCCGGAATCATACCAATGGTGTATAGCCCTCCCTTTACCCATGGGCTCTTAAACTGTTTGGCAATGGCATAAGCGTTGCTGAACGCCAACATCGCATGTCCCGATGGAAACGAGTCGTAATCGTACACGCGGTCCAGATGCAATGGGTCGAAGGTTGCCGAACCCGCGCCACTTTTTGGCCGTGCCCTACCAATGATACGCTTGCTCACTTGCTGAAGAAACCCTCCTGCGGTGGCCGACGAAATCAATAGCACTCCGGTACGTCTCAATTTTTCATTCTTGGTGAACAGACCTGCCAAATATACCCCGCCAGTGAGCATATAGTTGTTTTCTGGACTTCCGTATTCGTGACCATAATCCATGATCACATCGGGGATGTCTTGATCAAAGCCATTTTTCCAGTGGTTGAGTTCTCCATCAACAGTAAAAAGAAGCAGTGTTCCCCCGGTCAAGTAACCGAAATTGGCCCAATCATTGCCCTGCCAGTGAAAAGGACGCGAATAGGAATATCCAACCCCGCCGAACATATTGCCCACATCGTAGGTAAAGTTGTTCCAAAGATTTTTTTCCTTTTTTGGCTGTAATTCTTGACCTGCCACGGAAGAGGTCAATAAAACAAGAACGAGGTATCTAAAAGCTTTCATGAGGTTATAAACAAAGGTAGTCGACAAAATTACTCATAAATATCTTTTGCCAGACGAAAAGTATTGGCATGTGCCTCCACAATTATTCTGATATCCGGAGAATAACCGCCACCCATGCTGCACTGAACAGGAATTTGAGCATCATGGCAAGTTTGAAGCCCAAAACGGTCCCGCTCCTTACATCCCTCCAATGTCATGGACAGCGTGCCGAGTTTATCCGATTCCAACACATCAACGCCACAGAGATAAAAGATAAAATCGGGCCGGACCTGTTCCAATAATTTGGGCAATGTTTCTTGCAGGATGAAAAGATATTCTTCATCCGTAGTCCCTTTTTCCAAAGCAATATCCAAATCAGAAGTTTCCTTTTTAAACGGGTAATTGCCCTTGCCGTGCATGGAAAAAGTAAAAACAGAATGGTCGGTCTGGAAGATTTCCGCCGTTCCATTGCCCTGATGCACATCCAAATCCACGATCAATATCTTTTTTGCCAATTTTTGATTTAAAAGATGGCGAGCTCCGATGGCCTGATCGTTGAGCATACAAAAAGCTTCGCCCCTATCCGAATAGGCATGGTGCGTTCCTCCTGCAATGTTCATGGCAATGCCATGTTTCAAGGCAAAATGGCAACCTTTTATGGTGCCATCCGCAATAATGCGTTCGCGTTTCACAAGTTCATCACTTAACGGAAAACCAATCTTACGGGCGGCACTTTTGGAAAGATTCAAACCAACCAAATCTTTGAAATAAGCTTCATCATGCGCGGCCAAAATATAATGGTCCTCTGGAAGGGAAGGTTCAAAAAAGTTATCCTCGGAGCACGTGCCCTCGTAGAGCAATTGCTGTGGGAGCAGCTCATATTTGATCATCGGGAACCGATGCCCTTCGGGCAAGGGATGTTTATAAATGGGATGGTATGCAATCTTGAGCATTAGGCACCTTGTTTATGCAATGCCAATTGTATCCGTTTTCGTGACACGTCCACATCCAAGACTTTAACCACAACTTGTTGATGAAGACTCACGTGCTCGTTGACATCCTTGACAAAAGTATCCGATAGGTTGGAAATGTGGATGAGTCCACTTTCCTTGATTCCAATATCCACGAAGCAACCAAAATTGGTAATGTTATTGACAATGCCAGGTAATAACTGTCCTTCGCGCAAATCGGTAATCTCCTTGATGTTTTGATTAAAAGTGAACACTTTGGCTTTCTCACGAAGGTCCAAACCAGGTTTCTCCAGTTCTTTCAAGATATCCTCCAAAGTGGGCATTCCAATAGTATCCGTACAGTAGTTTTTTAAATTGATACCCTTCAGAGCGGAAGTGTTTCCCACAATTTCTTTCAAGGAAACTCCTTGGTCCTTCGCCATTTTAGATACCAAGGCATAGCTTTCAGGGTGCACCGCTGAATCATCCAAGGGATTGTCCCCATTTTTGATGCGCAAGAATCCTGCGCTTTGTTCAAATGCTTTTCCGCCCAATCGAGGTACGTTTTTAATCTCATCCCGGCTTTTAAAGGCTCCATTTTCGTTTCGGTGCGCCACAATATTTTCCGCTAGTTTGGGACCAATACCGGATACATAGCTTAAAAGGGGTACACTCGCGGTGTTAATGTTGACCCCGACGGAGTTCACACAGCTTTCCACCACCGTATCCAGTGAGGTCTTTAGTTGGGTTTGGTCCACATCGTGCTGGTATTGTCCAACCCCGATGGATTTTGCATCAATTTTTACCAATTCGGCCAAAGGGTCTGCCAAACGACGACCGATGGATACAGCTCCCCGTACCGTAACATCATAATTGGGGAATTCATCCCGTGCAATTTTTGATGCAGAGTAAATGGAGGCCCCTGCTTCACTGACGACAAAAACATCAATGTCCTTTTTAAATGGGACACGTTTTACCAATTGTTCAGTTTCTCGCGATGCCGTTCCGTTGCCGATGGCTATGGCCTCTATTTTATAGGCATCTACCAAGGAACTTATCTTTTTGATGGCTCCGGAACTATCTCGTTGTGGAGGATGGGGATAAATGGTTTCGTTGTGCTTTAAATCGCCCTGCTCGTCCAGACAAACCACTTTGCAGCCGGTCCTAAAACCGGGGTCAATGGCCAAGATTCGTTTTTCGCCGAGGGGAGCGCCGAGCAATAACTGTTTTAAATTATTGGAAAAAACCTGAATGGCCGAAGCATCTGCTTTTTCTTTTGCTATATTTAGAATTTCCTTGGATAAGGACGGGAATAATAGTCTTTTGTAGGCATCCGCAATGGCCAGTTCTATTTGTTCTGCACACGCATTATTGGTTTTAATGATGCGTCTTTCGATATTTTGAAGTGCCCTTTCATCATCAATTTCAACTTTTACTCGGATAAAACCTTCTTTTTCAGCCCGCATAATGGCCAAAAAACGGTGAGATGGACAGCGGTTCAAGGGTTCGCTCCAATCAAAATAGTCGCGGAACTTTTGTGCTTTCTCGTCATCTTTTTTGGTTTTGATGACTTTGGTGGTGATCAAAGCATGCCGCTCCAACTGATCGCGAAGCTGATTTCGGATATCTGTACGTTCATTGACCCACTCCGAAATGATGTGTCGAGCACCTTCGAGGGCATCATCTTCGTTGATGACATCCTTGCTCAAATATTTGGAAGCGATAAACTCGATTTCATCGCTGCGCTGTGCCATAATGATTTTGGCCAACGGCTCCAATCCATTTTTCCGTGCAGTTTCCGCCTTGGTCTTTTTACTCTTCTTAAATGGAAGGTACAGGTCTTCCAAACTGGTCAGGTCGGTACAGTTGAGAAATTTGGCCTCCAGTTCGGGAGTTAGGGCATCTTGTTCCTTAACCGCTTTGATGATGGCTGCTTTTCGTTTTTCCAGCGCCTCGAACTGATTTTTGTATTCGACGATGGAACCAATCTGTACCTCGTCCAAATTTCCAGTAAGCTCCTTTCGATATCGAGAAATGAATGGAATGGTACAGTCTTGATTTAGAAGCGAGACCGTGTTCTCCACACTTTTCTCCGAAAGATTGGTATGGCGAACGATATAGGGGACAAGTTGCATTGCTATATAGGTTTAAATAGAGAATAAATTTGGGTGATTGATTAACCGTTTTCTAAAACTTATACATCATGTATTTGTCCAATTTTTTATTGTAAAATCCCCAAATGTAGGAATCGTCCAATCGAAATACTGTTTCGGCATCTGTGGAAGGAAACTTGTCTGCCGCCTCCTTAATACGGTCGAAGCTATTTTTGGGAATTTCACCTTCTTTGTGATTAAAATTCTCGTCAAACAAACATTCAATTCTGGTGGCTTTTGTGGATGAGTAGCTACCGTAGGCAAAAAAGGTGGGATTAAAGGTTACTGCAAATGCCCCCGCAGATGCCATGGGAAAACCAACACCGGGCATCATCATAGGTGCTCCACCTCTCGAAATTTCTTTTTTGGAACCCATGGTGACCACATAATTGCCTTTATGTTTAGAAACTGCTACTCCTATATCTTCCTTTCCGAGCCTTCTTAGAAATTTACTGGTCTTTTCCATTTCCCGGTAACTGCTATACATGCCCCCTTCTTGAATAATTGGAGTGTTGCTGAAGGTTATTTCATCATCTTTGGTTATAACTATATTTTTCAGTTCTTCCCCAGAATCCAGAGTTTTTACAGAAAATGCCATATCATCACTTGTTGCAGAAATCATATAAATTTTATTTTCAAGGATGAAAGAGTTTGAGTTTACAACCGCTGCCGGTAAATAAGGTTTCTCTATAGAAGAGACCAAAGCCTGTAATGCTTGGGTTGAAATATCAATGATATAGGTGCGCCTTTGCGTATCGATCGATAACTTAAAACCAGATTTCCCAGGATACATTTTTACAATGTTACTGGTGCTTTCAACAGAATTTGGGGCTTCGGAATCAATTTTATCCACTTGAAACCTATATTGGCTTCCTATAGTTTGAACATTTCCGCCAGTAGCCATAATGGTATTGAGGCTTTTTGGAGTTCCTTGATCATCCAAAAAGGATTGGTTTGATAGGTCTATGGTTTCCTTTACCAATTCTTTGCCCTCTTCAAAAATATAATCATGAAACAGGTTACTATCTTTCGGGATGGTAATCAAATGAAATTTTGAAGCATTGGAGTAACCTTCTACGAAAAACTCCTGTTTTAGTTTGAAATCATAGAGCGTTTCTTGGGTGATACCTTGTTCAAAATCAAACAGGACACTTCCGAAAGTCTTATCATTTTTATCTTTTAAAAAGAGACGAATCTTTTTATCAAATATGGAATAACCTATAATTTGGTTGTACTTTTTCGGAAGTCCTTCAGAGGCAAACCTGTTGATCAATTTTAGGGAAGGGGAAAACAAAAAGCCATACATTTTATTGTCATCGTCCAAGAATAGCGCAAAATTTCCAGTCTCTTCGTCGATAACTGTAAAAGCTGTATGTACCTTTCTGCTACCTACTTTTAAATCATTGGATATTTCTAATAATTTTTCCTGAGCACTAATGAAATTGATAAATAAAAGAGTAAGGACCAGAAATACTTTTCTCATCGTTAGGTTGTATTAGTTAATGGTTTCCCCGTTCGTGACGTCTTGTTCGTCCGGGTTGACAAAAACTAATTTACCATTTTTATTTTCCGTCATCAAAATCATGCCCTGACTTTCGACTCCTCGCAACTTTCTTGGCGCCAAATTGGCCACAACGGTTACTTTTTTGCCTACAATTTCCTCGGGTTTAAAGCTATTGGCGATACCGGAGACAATGGTTCGGGTATCAAGGCCCATATCCACTTTCAATACTAAAAGTTTGTTGGCCTTGGGCATTTTTTCGGCCTCGATAATCGTTCCCACGCGTAAATCTAGTTTTGCGAAGTCATCAAATGTGATGGTATCTTTTAAAGGTGTTGCTTCTTTGTCCATTTGTGCATTTGCTTTTTTGGTGGCTTCCAATTTGTCCAATTGTTGGTCAATTTCCTTGTCCTCGATTTTTCTGAAGAGCAATTCACTTTTGTTGATGGTGTGTCCGGCTGTAAGCAAAGTCTCTTTTGAACCAACACCATCCCACTCGATAGATTTCCCTCCTCCGTTCGAAATGACATTGAGAATTCCTTTCAACTTCTCCGAAGTAAACGGTAAAAATGGCTCACTAAGCACTGCCAATCCCGTCGCAATCTGAAGCGCCACGTACATAATGGTCTTCACACGTTCTTCGTCCGTTTTAATGAGTTTCCACGGCTCTTGGTCGGCCAAGTATTTGTTGCCCAATCGGGCCAAGTTCATCAATTGCTGACTTGCTTCGCGGAAACGGTAGCGCTCCAAGGAATTGGACAGGGTTTCTGGGAATTCCTTTAGGGCTTGCAAAGCTTCCTTGTCAACAGTGGTCAGTTCGCCAGGTGTTGGCACCTCCCCGCCATAGTATTTATGCGTCAAAACGGTGACTCGGTTCACGAAGTTCCCAAAAATGGCCACCAGTTCGTTGTTGTTTCTCGCCTGAAAATCCTTCCAAGTAAAATCGTTGTCCTTGGTCTCCGGTGCATTGGCCGTCAAAGCATAACGGAGCACATCCTGCATATCCGGGAACTCTTCCAAATATTCGTGCAACCAGACCGCCCAGTTTTTTGAAGTGGAAAGTTTGTTGCCCTCAAGGTTCAAAAACTCATTGGCGGGCACATTGTCAGGTAATATATAATCACCGTTGGCCTCCAACATGCTTGGGAAGATGATGCAGTGGAACACAATGTTGTCCTTACCGATAAAATGCACCAATTTGGTGTCCTTGTCCTTCCAATAAGGCTCCCAATCCTTGCCTTCACGTTCCGCCCACTCTTTTGTGGAGGAAATGTAGCCAATCGGGGCATCGAACCATACATAAAGTACTTTTCCTTCGCCCCCTTCTACGGGAACGGGAATGCCCCAATCCAAGTCACGGGTCACGGCACGGGGTTTTAGGCCTTCGTCTATCCACGATTTACATTGTCCGTACACATTGGGTTTCCAATCGGATTTGTGTTCTTCCAGAATCCATTTTTTCAGGAATCCTTCATAGCGGTCCAAAGGCAAAAACCAATGTTTTGTCTTTTTTAGAGAAGGAACCGTTCCGGTTATCGTGGATTTTGGATTGATTAGGTCGGTGGCATTGAGGGAAGATCCACAATTTTCACATTGGTCGCCATAGGCTTCTTCATGTCCACATTTGGGGCATGTTCCAATAACGAAACGGTCTGCCAAAAACTGTTTGGCCTCATCATCGTACAATTGCTCGGTCTCCTCTTCGATAAAGTCACCTTGCTCGTACATTTTTTTGAAAAATTCCGAAGCGGTCTCGTGGTGGACTTCTGAGGATGTTCTGGAATAATTGTCAAAAGAAACACCAAAATCGGCAAACGATTTTTTGATGATGGCGTGGTACTTGTCAATAATTTCTTTTGGGGTTACACCTTCTTTCTTGGCCTTCATGGAAATGGCCACACCGTGCTCATCGCTACCGCAAACAAAGGCCACATCGTTGCCTTTTAATCGCAAATAACGGGAGTAAATATCAGCGGGAACGTATACGCCTGCCAAGTGCCCAATATGGATAGGGCCGTTGGTGTAGGGCAGTGCCGCTGTAATAGTGTACCTGGAAGGTGAAGTATTTTGAGCCATTTAAATCTAATTAGGCCCCAAAAATACTGATTTTAACGGGATACTCACAAAAAACGAAACCCCCGGAAATGCGACCCTATTTGGGGTGAGGGGTGCATTACCAAAGGGCTTCGAAATAATGGATAACAAAGTGTCCCGCTTCTTTAGGCAATCATTACTGATTTGCTCATCTTTTTTTCTCCTACGGAGATCCTATAAATATATTTTCCTGTGGATAGGCTATCGCGCATACGCTCCCGTATGTTGATGTCGATTGGACCTTCCATCATCATTTCATTGAACAAGGTGCCAACGCGTTGCCCCAAAATATTGAACAGTTCAATGTCCACATGTGCGGCAACCGGCATTTCTAAATGAATATGTGGGTTACGTGGCGACGTTGCCGGATAGATGGCTGCATGCTCTATGGTATCCAAAATATCAATGTTTGGATCTAGTGGGTCCTGACTTGGTGGTGTTTCTGGCAAAGTGGGTGGGTCGTTGTCCATGGCGATATCATCAAAGATTTCACCACTACAGTTAAAGCCAAGGTCGATGGCCTGATAGGGATGGCCCAATAAATGCTGCTCCACGGTTTGCCTTGGTACACAAAGCCATTCTGCCAATACGGTTCCGTAAAGGTTTCTGAAATCCATGGTGTATTCCAAGTTTCCGCGGTTATTGGGTTCGTCCAAGGACGGATGTTCGCCCACAAAGGCACTTCCGCTCAATCCGGAACCAAAGAACAGGGTGGGAGCGGCTTTTCCATGGTCGGTACCGTTGGAACCGTTTTCAAAGATTCTTCGACCAAATTCTGAAAAGGTCATGCTCAGTACATTTTCATCTTGCTCGGTAAATGCAAGGTCCTCATAAAAGTTGTTGATGGCAATAGAAAGGTTGGACATCAAACGTTCATGAACAATGGGCTGATTACCATGGGTATCAAAACCTCCCAAGGAAATCATATACACCTTGGTGCCCAAGTTTCCTTTGATCAAACGGGCCAATAGGGCCAATTGTCTAGCAAAGCCATTGTCTTGGTATTCCACTTGATTCTGACCGGCCATATATGCATCATGGATGGTGCCCGCATATTCGTAAGTGGTATTGGCTACGCCTCGCAGAAACCTTAGTTGGTCACCATACATACAGTCATCAAACGGGGTGTCTTCACCAACCTCATAATAAGCTCCTGTCTGCGCAATTTGCTCCAATTGGTCCACATTGTTCGTTACGAAGGCATAGTTGGTTTCCTCGCCTTGAAAAACCATATTGGCCAAGTTCCCTATTTGAATAGCAGCGGGGGCAGGGGGGGGAGTAATCAAATAATCGGGATAAAGGTGTTCAAAATGTCTGCCCATCCATCCTGTGTTCTCGCCAGAAAACCCTGTGGTAGTCAAATCCGTATTGGCAAAAATATCGGAACCGGTAAAGTGGGACAAACTTTGGTTTTCGTACCCTACGCCATGCACGGCCTTGAACTGCCCATCCCCCCAAAGGGATTCCAGGGCACTCATATAAGTGGGCACTCCAAAATCGTCGGTAAGTTTTAAGACCTTGCTTTCCGGGATGTAGATGTTGGGCCTTGCATTTGCATACGTATCATATTGTTGGATCGGTATTACGGTACTGAGACCATCGTTCCCACCTGATAATCGGATCAGGATCAAAATATTGTCGGTTTCCGCGGCAGCTACGGCAGCTGTTAGCGGTGATGGGGAGGAAGCGGAAATCATATGGCTTCCCAAAAACATGGAACCGGAACCTGCAATGCCCAAAGCTTGGATAAAGGAACGGCGGCTCCATTTTTTGTGTTCTAGGTCATGGCCATCGTGCTCGATGCCTTTGTGAGGGGAATTATCGTGGGTGTGGTGATTATCGCACATGGTGATGGGGTTATTTGAGTTGAAATTCGGGTTGTCTTACAAGATTCAGCAACAATAGATATACTTGGAAATTGGCATCTTCCAAGTTCATGCTCCAACTATTTGTCTCGTATACATTGTTATCTTTATAAGGCTCTCTAAAAACTTCAAAGGCTTTAGAATAATCATCTTCTGTCAATAAACCTTTTGGCAATATGAAGTCTATAATTGCCCTTGCGACAACATCTGGGTCACTAATCGATGAACCATTTGGTCCAGCTACATTAATTCCAAAATCTCTGAACTGCTCGGGGTCGTTTTGGAAAAAACGCTCCAAGAACACTTCGGCAGTCAACCATCGACCAATAATAAAATTGGTGTTGATCCAAGTTCGGTCCCGTTGCCAACCTTCCACTTCGGGAGGCTGAAAAAATCGTTGTCCGATCAATGCACATGAATCTATCATGTTAATAATGGTCATGTCATCGTAAGTGAACCCTGTTTCTTTCAAAAGGTTGAAATACAGATCCGCCGGACTTTTAATAATGACCCCGATGGCGGTTTCATCAAAAAAGTGCTGACTTTTAAACAGTTGTCGAAGTACCGGGGCAATTTCAAACCCACTGCTGATAAAGGTCTGGGCCATACCATCGATAATCTGTGGGGCAATTCCGCCTTCATCATTCGTAGAATCTGGGTGGACAAAGAACTCGTATAATTTTTTACAGATAAACCATCCTATCTCATCCGGTCTTTCATTAAAAAGGATATCGATTACATCATCGTAGCCCCAATTTCCGGTCTGTCCAAAAATGGTTTTGTTCTCCGTATTGAACTCGGTGGGGTCAAAGGTAACCGCAGTACATCCCTCTTCACCACGTTCGGTATATCCGGACAGGGCTTTGGACGTCTCAATGATGTCTTCTTCCGTGTAATTGTTCCCTTCTCCCAAGGTGAAAAGCTCGTATAGCTCACGGGCATAATTCTCGTTGGGATTGTTTCCTCGGTTTCGTACACCGTCCAAATAATAGAGCATGGCACTGGTAAGCCCAATTTCACTGGTGAATGTCTTAAAGTTGCCCAGGGCATTACGTTGCAAGCAATTGACGTAATAGTACAAGAACCCGGGACAATTATAAGTTTCCAATTGAGTGACAAAGTGGTTGCTCCAGAAGAAACTGAGCCTGTCCAGCAACTCATTGTTGACGAGAGCGTTACCGTAAGCCGTTGTAAGGTCATCGATTTGGCCGTTTCTCATTTGTCGGGCAAGGTCATCGTCGGCCGGATAGTTTGCATTGTTCCAATCTGCCCATTCCGGGGCGGGAATCGTTGGGGCGGCGAGCGCTTGATTGACCAAGTTGTCTACAAGGGCGTCGGCCGATTGTCCAACAGCGGCATTAATGGTCTGTACAGAGGCACTAAAACCGAGCCTTCGGTACAAGTGGGCGGCACGTACCTCGTCCAATGGAGTTGTGTACGGCGCCAAGGTTGAGGAATTACAATTGATAAAGTACTCCATAGCAATGTCTGGCGTTATTTTGGTACATAGTGGGGCAACTATATGCTTATGCTAATGTTGGATGTGGTTCAATTGAGCCAACAAATTACAACCTTAACGTTCTAAACTCCATGAACGACCAAATTTTTCGACGAAATGCATATTTTTTTTGGATTTTTACAAATCGTATGGCAGATCATAACACATTTGGTAAGCTCGGTGAGCAAAAAGCGGTGGAGTTTTTAAAGGCTTCCGGCTATGAAATTAGAGCTCTGAACTATCGTTGGTCAAATGCAGAGGTAGATATAATAGCAGCTAAGGGCAACGTGTTGGCAATAGTAGAGGTGAAGTCAAGAAAAATGGGGTTTTTCAAGGAAATTTCGGAGGTTATCTCCGCTAAAAAGATCAAGTTGTTGACCATGGCGGCCAATCATTTTGTGGAGGAGTCGGACGATGATTTCGAGGTACGGTTTGATGTGATCACGGTGATTCAAAAAGGTGAAAAATTTGAGATCGAGCACTTTGAAAATGCATTTTATCATTTTTAACCATTTGTTTGTTTTGTAACAATATGTTATTTTTGTTTAAAATCAACCAAAAATGAAAACAATTTCTGCCGTAGTCGAACACTACATCAAGAAAAAACCTTTTTTACAGACGGCTCTGGCACAGGGAATCATCAACCTAACTTCTTTGTCCAGACAGATAAAACCCGAAATCGCCGAGGAATTGGGCAAAGATGTAAAGGATGGGGCCATTGTGATGGCACTGAAACGGTTATCCGACGATTTGGAGTTTAGGGCCACACATAAAATTGTGAAGGTGCTCAAAAACATCGGGGAGATCACCGTGCGTTCCAACCTGACGGATTACACCTTTTTGGCATCGGACACTATTTTGCAACAACAGGCTAGGTTGTTGGAAGAAGTCAATGTAAACCAAGATGTTTTCTATACATCTTCCCGTGGTGTGAACGAAATCAATATTGTGATCAGCAATGTGATGGACGGTGTGGTGGAAAAGAACTTTAAAATGGAACGCTGCACGCAAAAAGCGGAGGGACTGTCCTCGATTACCGTAAAATTGCCCGCCGAGAACGTTTCGGTACCCGGGATATACTATTTTATCTTTCAGCGATTGGCATGGGAGGGCATTGTACTTTACGAGGTGATTTCCACGACCAACGAGTTTACCATTTTGGTGAACGATGAACAGGTGGACGTCGCTTTCAAGACCATCAAGGATTTAAAATCACTATAATTTAAGATTCCTTTTCTTGGTCTAAACTAAAACGAAATCTTCTTCGTTCTAGAAAAAGACACTTTTTGGAAAAATGACCAAAAAAAGGATTCTTTTCGGTTTGTTGGGCCTGTTTGTGCTGTACTTGTGCTATTTGGCCTATATTTTTATTCTATCTCCCAAGACCAATCTTCAGTCCATTTACCTGATTCCGAAGGATGCGGTTTTCATCATTGAGTCGGAACAGCCCGTGGAAAGTTGGGAAAAGGTCAGCCAAAGCAAAGGTTGGCACCACCTCAAAAAGAACGATTACTTTTCCGAACTGACGGAGAACATCCAAAAGGTGGACACCATTTTTAATAACAACCACAAGTTGTTCGAGTTTTTCGATAACCGTTCCCTGTTCATTTCCATCCATATGATTTCCCCGAAGGATTATGGGATTTTTTATGTGCTGGATTTGAAGCGCATTGCCAAACTGCAACTGCTCAAGACCTATTTGAACACTTTACTGGACGATGGCTATGTGCTGAGCAAACGGACTTATCATGAGCATGAAATTTTAGAAGTTCACGATCGCGAGAGCAAGGAGACCATGTACCTGGCCTTCATCAAAAACCAATTGGTGGCCTCGTATACCCATACCTTGGTGGAGGCATCCATAGATCAATATTTGGAACCTGTGCTTGGCCGAAACCTCAATTTTTTGGAAATCAACCAAAAGGTGGGCCACGAAGATCTCTTCCGAATGTACGTGCAATACCATTTTTTTGATGATTACATTAAAATGTATTCCGATAAACCTTCCGACTGGGTAAACCGGGTAAGCGAAAACTTTTTGTTCTCTGGATTTTATTTTGATTTGGATGAGAACAGCACCTTGACGGCCAATGGGTACACCAACATTAGCGCTGTAAACGAATACTATTTGGAGGCGTTGCAAAAGTCGGGCACTGCGGAACGTTCCATTCCACAAATAGCACCAAATAGCACTGCATTGTATATCAGCTATGGGTTTGACAGCTTCTCCGAGTTCTACAAAAATTTTGAAAGGGTACAGCAGAGCGACCCCGAGCAGTTCGAGAGTTATCAAAAGGGCATTGCGAAGGTGGAAAAGTTCCTAAAGATCGATGTCAAGGAAAATTTTGTAAGCTGGATCGGGGATGAGATTGCGGTACTTCAAATTAAATCCCACATTAATCAGGGCAAAAATGATGTCGCCCTCGTCCTCAAAGCCAATGATGCTGAGGATGCCAAGACCAATTTGGATTTTGTGGTGGAGCAGATTCGTAAAAAGACACCCGTAAAGTTCAAGGCGGTCAATTATAAGGATTACGAAATCAATTTTCTTTCCATCAAAGGGTTCTTTAAAATGCTCTTGGGCGGAAGGTTCGACGAGTTTGACAAACCCTACTTTACCCAAATTGATGACTTTGTGATTTTTAGTGACAGTCCCAATACCCTAAAGGGTATAATTGATAAAGTATCGGAGGGGGATATCCTGGCGACTTCGGAAGAATTCAGAAATTTTGATGAACAATTCGATTCAGAATCCACCGTGTTCGTTTACAGCAATGTGCCTTTGTTGTTTGATAATATGTACGCTCTGGCCGATGCATCTACCAAACAAAAAATGCGGAAGAACAAAGATTTTATTATCTGCTTCCCCCAAGTCGGATTGCAATTGTCCCCAGAAGATGACTTGTTTGAAAGCAGATTGGTGCTCAATTATCAGGATGTGGAAGAAGTGAAGAAAGCCATCAATCTTCCAAAAAGTACCAACACAACCACCCCCAAAAATCAAAATACGACTTCGGCGGAAATCACGGATGCGGTTTTTAACCTGAGGCCCATCTACCCAACGGATTTGAATGCTAAATCGTTCAGTAAAAAATATGCCAACGGAAACATTCGGTTTGAAGTGGATTTAAAGGATGGCTTGAAGCACGGCCGTTACGAAGAGTATTATTCGGATGGCACGCGAAAAATCCGTGGCCGCTTCCGTGACGATGAGCAGGTCGGCACGTGGCGTTATTACGACAAAGATGGGAACCAAGTTCATAAAAAACGGTTTTAGCAGTACGGTCATTCTTTACGGATGCTGAACGCTGGTCATTGAGCGAAGTCGAAATGACTATAAGTGCTAATTGTCATTTCGAACGTCCCGATTTTTATCGGGAATGAGAAATCTCATTTCCCTTTCTGAGCGTAGCGAAGAATCCTTTTTAAAATATCCTAATCGGTGATTGGAGCAGTTCCCCAACAATCACTACCTTTCTAGTCCAAACCAAACCTCGAAAATGAAAAATATCCTAGTTGCAGCAGCACTTCTTGTTGCGTTCACCACAACCTTTACTGCCAATGCCCAAAAAATCAATTTCCCACAACGCTACGAAACGTGGAAAGCTGCAGAAAAGGGTCAATTTAAATGGGATCAAGAAGCTTTGGACAAAGCAGTGGAATACGCCTATGCCAATGAATATTCAGGTTCCAGAGATTTGCGTATTGCCATATTGGAAGGCTTCAAACGTGAACCATTCCACGAAATACTAGGGCCTACGAAGAAAAGGGGCGGTCCAGCAGGTATGATTATGAAAAATGGCTACGTGCTGGCTTCTTGGGGAGACACCAAACGGGTGGATATGACTTTCAGTGTCACCAAAAGCTTTTTATCCACTGTTGCTGGACTGGCCGAAGACCAAGGTTTGATCAACGACACCAAGGACAAAGTGAGGGACTACATTTGGGATGGCACTTTTGATGGTGCGCACAACTCCAAAATAACCTGGGAACACCTATTGCAACAAAACTCTGATTGGTCAGGGGAATTGTGGGGCGGTAAGGATTGGGCGGACCGTCCACCGAGTGAAGGAGGTCTGGACGATTGGAAATTCCGAAAGCTCAACGAACCCGGTACGGTAATGGAGTACAACGATGTTCGCGTAAACGTATTGGCCTATTCGTTGACCCATGTGTGGAGAAAACCGCTGCCCATGGTCCTCAAAGAAGAGGTGATGGATAAGATCGGGGCGACCACAACTTGGCGTTGGTTTGGCTACAAAGATGCTTGGACCGAAGTCGATGGGATACAGATGAAATCCGTGACCGGTGGTGGGCACTCTGGAGCCGGACTTTTTATCTCCACAGAGGATATGGCCCGTTTTGGAACGCTCTTTTTGAATAATGGCAAATGGGAGGACCAACAAATCATCAGTGAAGATTGGATCATAAAAGCTACTACGCCTTCTGTGCCCAATGTGAATTATGGCTATATGTGGTGGCTGAACCAACAAGGAGGCCGCCACTGGGATGGTGTTCCCGAACATGTGTTCTACGCCGCAGGTTTTGGGGGCAATTTTATTGTGGTGGACCAAAAAAGCGGGTTGGTCATTGTAACGCGCTGGCTGGAACCTTCAAAAATTGGGGAGTTTGTAAAGCAGGTGTATGAGGTTTTTTAATTAGTAATTAATAGCCCATCAGTCTCAACTTTTCAGGTTTTATTCCTTTTAATTTGTTTATAGAATTCAAAATCTATTAGAAGTGACACGAATTGCACGAATTACACGAATCATAATTGGTGTCATTCTGAAGTGTGTCGGAGTTTGACACGAAATCTTAGGCTACTTGGGATTTCTCGTCGCTTCACTCTGTCGAAATGACCACCGGCGTGTATCGGTCATTTCGAACGGATGTGAGAAATCCAATCCTATGCTGAAACATTTTGCTCTTGTGGCATAAAAGGCTCCAAAACCTTCAACGCCTTGTCCACACTTGTGATTCTGTCAAACGTCAACAGTAACCGTAAACCTGTTCGGGTCTGTTTTTCCTTAAGCTTGGCCTGTTGGGGATGGCTCTGTACATATTGCAGCACTTGGGTGAACACGGGACTTTGGTAAAAACTGGATTGCTGGTCCGCAATAAAGTAACCGATAAACTTGCCCTTCTTCATGATCACCTTTTCCAAACCAATATGCGTGGCAATCCATTTAACACGGACGGAATTCATCAAATCCACTACAGGCTCGGGCAACTCGCCAAAACGGTCCACCAATTGCGCTTCAAATTTCTGTAGGCCTTCCTCGTCCTCCACATCGTTCAATTGAGTGTAGAGGTTTAAGCGTTCTGTAATATTGTTGATGTAATCATCTGGGAAGAGCAGTTCAAAATCCGTGTCCAACTGCATCTCTTTCACATATACTTTTTCCTTATCGCCCTCAACTTCATCATACAGTTCCTTGAACTCGTTTTCCTTGAGTTCCTCTATGGCTTCGGACAGTATTTTTTGATAGGTCTCAAATCCAATCTCGTTGATAAATCCACTCTGCTCTCCTCCCAACAAGTCACCGGCACCACGAATTTCCAAATCCTTCATCGCAATATTGAAACCACTGCCCAGCTCGGTGAATTGTTCCAAAGCTTCGATACGTTTTCGGGCCTCGGTGGTCATCACTTCATAAGGTGGCGTGATAAAATAACAGAACGCTTTTTTGTTGCTTCGGCCTACTCGCCCGCGCATTTGGTGCAAGTCGCTCAATCCAAAATTGTTGGCGTTGTGAATGAAAATGGTGTTGGCGTTGGTCACATCCAAACCACTTTCAATGATGGTGGTCGAAACCAAAACATCAAACTCACCGTTCATAAAAGAAAGCATCAAGGTTTCCAGTTTTTTGCCCTCCATTTGTCCGTGTCCAATCCCAATTTTGGCATCGGGCACCAAGCGTTGGAGCATTCCGGCCACCTCTTTGATGTTTTCAATGCGATTATGGATGAAGAACACCTGTCCGCCCCGTTGGATTTCGTAGGATACGGCATCACGGATAATATCCTCGTTCAATCGAATCACATGGCTTTCGATGGGGTAGCGGTTCGGTGGAGGGGTATTGATGACAGAGAGATCACGAGCGGCCATCAAACTGAACTGTAACGTCCTTGGAATCGGTGTGGCGGTCAGCGTGAGCACATCCACGTTTTCTTTGATGGAACGCAGTTTTTCTTTTACGGAAACCCCGAATTTCTGTTCCTCGTCCACAATGAGCAAGCCCAAATCCTTGAACTTTACATTCTTGTTGACCAACTGGTGTGTTCCAATAATGATATCCACTTTGCCACTTTCCAGATTTTCTAGGGTCTCCCTTTTCTCCTTCGCTGTTCTAAATCGGTTGAGGTAATCCACGGTTACGGGCATTTCCTTCAATCGTTCGGAAAATGTTCTATGATGCTGAAAAGCCAAAATCGTTGTGGGAACCAAAATAGCCACCTGTTTGCCGTTGTCCACGGCTTTAAACGCAGCCCGTATCGCGACTTCCGTTTTCCCAAAACCAACATCCCCACAAATCAAGCGGTCCATCGGGCGTTCGCTCTCCATATCCTTCTTGACGTCCTGGGTACTTTTTTCTTGATCCGGCGTGTCTTCGTACAAGAAAGAAGCTTCGAGCTCGTGTTGTAAATAGCTGTCCGGCGCGTATTGAAATCCTTTTTCCAATCGCCGTTTGGCATAGACTTTTATCAGATCGAAGGCAATCTTTTTGACCCTGGCCTTGGTCTTTTGCTTGAGTTTTTTCCAAGCCGCCGAACCCAGTTTGTATATTTTGGGAGGCGCCCCGTCCTTACCATTGTATTTCGATATTTTATGAAGCGAATGGATGCTGACGTAGAGAATATCACGGTCGCCATAAATCAGTTTGATGGCTTCCTGCTTTTTGCCCTCCACATCAATTTTTTGCAACCCACCAAACTTGCCGATACCGTGATCAATGTGGGTCACATAATCGCCAATTTCCAGCTTGTTGAGTTCCTTCAGCGTGATGGCCTGCTTTTTGGCGTAGCCATTCTTCAGATGGAATTTGTGGTAACGCTCAAAAATTTGATGATCGGTATAGCAGACCAGTTTAAGGTCATCGTCAACAAAACCTTGGTACAAGGGAAAAATGATGGTCTGGTAGTGCACCGTTTCGTCCACTTCATTAAAAATGTCGTGAAAACGCTTGGCCTGTTGCTCGGTGGAACAGAAAATATAATTGCTGTAACCTGCATCCCGATTGTCATTGAGATTTTCAATAAGCAGGTCAAATTTTTTGTTGAAAGCTGGCTGGGGTTTGGTGTTGAATTGGATGATGTCACTTCGACTTCCTGCCCGTTCGGCAGGCGGGCGCTCAGTGACCATTTCTCCTGTATTTTGGTGGCTGAGCGGAGTCGAAGTACCAATCTCAAAACATAAATAATCCTTCAACTGCTCTTTCAACAAAGCTGAATCCAGAAAGAGTTCCTTGGGTTTCGCGTGTTTGATCTCTTGACTCAACTTGGCAAAACTCTCCTCAGCTTTTTCAAAAAAGGAATCAATCCGGTCGTAGATCAGCGCAGGGTTTTTTGCAAAGACCACGGTATTGGCCGAAATATATTTTAAGAAGCTTTCCCGTGTTTCCTCGGTAAACTTGTTTTCCACATTGGGTATGATGGTAATTTTCTTCACTTTGTCGGTGGAAAGCTGGGTTTCCACATCAAAAGTTCGAATGCTGTCCACTTCATCCCCAAAGAACTCGATACGATAAGGTTCATCGTGAGAGAAGGAAAAGACATCCACAATACCCCCACGAACAGAAAACTCCCCAGGTTCGGTCACAAAATCCACCCGTTTAAACTGGTATTCAAACAGCACTTCGTTTAAAAAATCCAACGAGATTTCATCGCCCAACTTTATTTTTTGGGTGTTTTTGTCCAGTTCCTTTCTGGTCACCACTTTCTCAAAAAGTGCATCGGGATACGTAACGATTATCGCCGGTTTCTTTCTGGAATTGATACGGTTCAATACCTCTGCACGCAGAAGTACGTTGGCATTGTCCGTTTCTTCAATTTGATACGGTCTTCGGTAGCTTCCGGGATAAAAAAGGACATCTTTTTCTCCAATCAACTGCTCCAAATCATTCAAAAGATAAGCAGCTTCTTCCTTGTCGTTCAAAATCAACAAGAATGGTGATTCGGCAGACTTGAAAGCTTCTGAAATCACAAAGGAAAGTGAAGAGCCCACAAGTCCTTTGATGCTTATTTTTTGACTGGCACCTCGAGCGGAGGCGAGAGGTTGGGCAATAGTATCCCTCAGTTTCCCAAGTTGGGGAGACTGTTCAAAAAGTTGTGAAATCGGGGTTTTGGTCAATCCAAAAAACTTTGCGGCAAAGATAAACCCCAGAAGCTTTTAGTGAAAATGTTTTTTTAGGTTTGTTTTGATAAGGTTGAACTTGTTTCAGCGTCTCACTCAGATGCGATTCCGTGTTATGCTTCGACTCATTTCGACTTCGCTCAATGACCAGGACTCAGCATCCGCACGGAATGACAATTGGCTAAAGGTCCCTGAGCGGAGTCGAAGGGACATTATGGGTTCTAAACCTTAATAATACTATCCTCAACAATGGTAAAAACTTCATCCGAATCCTCAGGGTCAAGGGAATGGGTGCCCGTGAATTGACCGAAGGCGGGAAGAATCATTTGATTTTTTGACTTAAAAAAACAGGGCAATTTGATGCGTTCCCTACCAAAACCTTTGAGTTTAATGGAAGGATGAATATGACCGCAAAACGTAAAATAGCCCTCACGTTCTTCGGGATGATGGGTCAATAAAAAAGAGTCAATAATCAACTCTGGAAATATCGAAATTTTTAGTTTTTCAAACTTTTCGGGGGCAATTATGTCGTGGTTGCCTGCCACCAAAAGGATTTCAGAAGGTGTTTTGCCTACCCAATTCTCAAACAATTCCCATTCTTTATTGAGGGATGAATGAAACAAATCGCCCAAAAAACAGATTTGAAAAGGCTGAAAATCCGAAACGATTTTATCCAAAAGCAGAAAGTTTTTGTGAATGGCCTTTCGAGGTACGGCGGCACCAAATTTTCTGAAATGGGATACCTTGCCCAAGTGTACATCACTGATCAGCAAGAGTGATTTTTCCTCCCAAAATAATCCACCCAAAGGGTGGAGAAAAAATAATTTATTTTCAATTTCAACTTTATGGGTCATATGTTACTGTAAAAAAGGGTCTGGGTATAGAGGTTGACATCCATTATTGCTGTTAAAATTATTGGGATACTCTGTTACAACGCATAAATATCCTTGGCGTAGAAATACATCTTCACTTTCAATGACAATTTTGTACCTGTAACTGCCTTGCGCAATTTCTTCAGTTGGAAAAACATTTCCTGCAGAATCATATCCTTTTGTAGTAAATATAAGTTGGTCGGAAGAGTTATAGATTTCAACTGTATTGTTCGGGTACAAATACAAGTTTTCAATGACCCAAAAATCATTAATTCCGTCCCCGTTGGGAGTTAATACGTTGGATACATAAATATCAACAAGTTCCCCATTTTCCTGTAATGGCAAATTGTTGACATTGTCATCAATTTCTTCAGTACAGCATTTGAATGAGTTACGGGCAGAAATGGAACCATCGGAGCTACAATTGGTAAGACAGAAAAAAAGGATGGTAATTAGCCAAATGTTCGATTTTAATTGTTGTAAGGACATTGATGTCTGAAATTTTAGGAAAGTTAGTTATTATTTTCGGGTCAGTTTTTCCATCATCCGTTGGATGCGGTCCGCCAATTTTTCGTTGGATAGTTTTTCCCGCAACCTATCCGTAATAATTGGGAAAGATAGGGGCGTGGGTTGGGTACATTGTTTCCAAACAATTTCTTGTTGTGCGATTCGCTCCAAGGCCAAACGTAAACGGCCTTCTTCCAGTTGATGCTCAAAAGTTTCGGTATAAGCTTGCTGATAGAGCAGATTATCATCTTCAAAATCACGGAACACATCAAACAGCAATTCCGAACTGCTTTGCAGATGCTTCATTTTGACTCCTTTCTCGGGATAGCCCGTGAAAACCATTCCACTGATGACGGCAATATCACGGAATTTTCTGCGCGCCATTTCGTTGGAGTTCAAACTTTTTTGAAGGTCGGACAACATATACTCCGGGGTAAAAAGGTTGTTGTCCAAAATTTCCTGAATGTTGATTTCCCTGTCCGATAGCAACTCAAACCCATAATCGTTAAATGCGAGGGAGCAGGTTATCGGCGTCAACAAACTGATGCGATAGGCCAAGAGACTGCTCATCCCTTCGTGAATGGCCCTGCCTTCAAAAGGGTAAAACATATGGTGGTAGCCATCCCGGGTCTTAAAGGTTTCTATCAAAAATTGATGTGGCTGTGGCACAATGCTTTCTTCCCGCTGTTTGGCAAACATCGGCTGCAATGCTTGTATTTCTTCTGACTGTTCCGAAAACTCCAACTCGGCGGTATACAATTCCTGCCGCAACAGTTCGGACATCTTTGCAGAAAAACTCAAACGTCCTCCCATCCAGCTGGGCACTTTGTTGGTTCTCTTTTTGGAATTTCGAACGTGTGCAGCCATCCCTTTGATCCTAATAAATTCCAGATTACGTCCGGCAAAAGTGAAAACATCGCCGGGACTCAATTTGGAAATAAAATATTCCTCGATACTGCCAATGTATCCTCCTTTTTGATAGCGAACGGAGATGGTGGCATCGCCCACAATGGTCCCAATCTGAAACCGATGTCGCATAGCAACCGCCCTGCTGTTCACTTTGAATTTGCCATCTGCTTCAACCTCCACCTTTTTATACTCGTCGTAGCTCTTCAAACTTTGACTTCCCATCACCAAAAAATTCAAAAGCCATTGCCATTGTTCTTCGGTCAAGGTCTGGTAACAGAATGTTTGTTTAATTTCTGGATAGATTTCATCCGGATAAAACCCATCGGAAACCGCCAAAGTGGTCAAATATTGAATAAGGACATCAAAGCTGTTGAGGTATGGTATGCGGTCTTCCACGGCGCTGTTCAATACCGCTTTTTGCATGGCCGAAGCCTCAACCAATTCGATGGCGTGGGTGGGTAAAAAATGAATCACACTTTCTTTGCCCGGTCGGTGACCGCTACGTCCGGCACGTTGTAAAAAACGAGCTACGCCTTTGGGACCGCCAATTTGGATCACGGTTTCCACAGGCGCAAAATCCACTCCCAAGTCCAGGCTCGATGTGCAGACCACTGCTTTTAGACTTTCATTTCGGATGGCCTGCTCCACCCAAAGTCGGGTTTCTTTGTTGATACTGCCATGGTGCATCGCCATTTCACCGGCAAACTCAGGGTATTTTTCCAAGATTTTCTGAAACCAGATTTCACATTGGCTACGGGTGTTGGTAAAAAGCAAGGTGGTTTTGCTATTATTGATGATGGGCACCACTTGGTCCAAAAGATGCAATCCCAAATGTCCGCGCCAGGGAAAGGTTTCCATTTCCTTAGGAATGATACTTTTCACCGTGATTTTTTTATTGAGGTTGGCCTTGACCAAAACCGAATTTTCCAATTCTGGCGATGTTGGTCCCAACAGGACTTCGCGAGCTTGTTCCAGATTCCCGATGGTGGCCGATATGCCCCAAATGCGTAGTTCCTTGCAGATTGTTTTTAATCGAGACAGGCCCAACTCCATTTGAACGCCGCGCTTGGTGCCCAAAAGTTCGTGCCATTCGTCCACAACAACGGCGGAACAGTCTTTGAAGGTTTTTTCGTAGCCTTTGGATGACAGCAATAACTGTAAGCTTTCAGGAGTTGTGATCAATAGGTCGGGCATATGGGTTCGCATTTTTGCCCGTTCTTTTGCCGAAGTGTCCCCTGTTCGAATGCCAACGGTCATTTGTGTTTCCAAATCTTGGGTAATGCGCTCTGCTGATTGTTTGATTTCCTGTGAAAGTGCTCGCAATGGCGTGATCCAGATGGCTTTTAATCCTTTTTTGTGCTTGGTCTTGTAATCAGGATTGTTTTTGATATAATTGAGGACTATTGGGAACCACAAAGCATAGGTTTTTCCACTACCCGTAGGGGCATTCAAAAGGCCGTGCTTACCATCCAAAAAAGCTTGCCACGTATCTTTTTGAAAAGGGAATGGCTTCCAATCTTGTTTTTGGAACCAATTTTCGGCGATATGGAAAAGGTCCTCTTGATTCATTTTTTATGAGATCCCTTCGCTTTGCTCGGGATCAGTGCTTTTAAATCATCCAATGAATTGGCCTCATCGATTTTTTTGTCCTTCCGCCATTTTAAAATTCTTGGAAAACGGGTGGCAACACCGCTCTTATGTCGCTTGGAAGGAGCAATCCCTTCAAAAGCGATTTCAAACACATACTGCGGAGTAACACTTCGAACGGGGCCAAAACGCTCCAACGTATTCTTCTTGATCCACGCATCCACTTGCCGAAACTCTTTGTCCGTTAAGCCCGAATAGGCCTTGGCAAAGGTGACCAGTTCTTTTTCACCTTCTTCGTTTTTATCCCACAGCGCAAAGGTGTAGTCGGTAAAGAGGTTGCTTCGCCGGCCATGACCCCGCATAGCGTAGGTGAGCACGGCATCAATGGTGAGCGGGTCGACCTTCCATTTCCACCAGCCCCCTTTTTTTCGTCCCACTTGGTAGGTGGAGTCATTGCGTTTGAGCACTAGGCCCTCACTATGTTTTTCTCTGGACAATTTCCTTTCTTTTGCCACTTCTTCCCAAGAATTGAATTGCATCCGTTCGGATAGGAGTATGGGTAATTCATTATAAGGGGTTCTGTTTCGACTCATTTCGACTTCGCTCAATGACCAGCGCTCAGTGACCTGTTTATTGAGCGTAGTCGAAATCATAGATTCTAAAATTTTTCTTCGCTCCAGATAAGTTTTGTTTCTGATGTCCTTCCCCTTCCATTCCAAAATATCATAGACTTTCAACTTGACAGGGATTTTTTCCAACAATGATTTTGAAACGTTTTTGCGGCCTATTCGGGTCTGAAGGTCTTTAAAAGTGCCGATTTCTCCTTTGGGATAGGGGAGCAGTTCACCATCCAACACTGTTCCATTAGGGATAACGCCAACAAAAGCTTCAAATTCTGGATATTTATCGGTGACGAGTTCTTCACCCCGACTCCAGACAAAGATTTCATCATTTCGAAGAATGGTTTGAGATCGAATGCCGTCCCATTTGTGCTCTGCGGACCATTGGGTTACCTCACCCAAATCTGTAACGTCGTCTTCAACGGCATATGCTAAAAAGAAGGGATAGGGTTTGGAGAGGTAATCGCTCTCTTTCTCCTGCAAAACTAAGTCGTGGAAACTGATGCGGTTCGGGTCCCAATTGCCCATTAGTTTATAAGCGAGAATGTCCTCTTCAATACCCGTGGCTTTGGATAGTGCACGGGTCATCAATTTTTGACTCACCCCGATTCTAAAACTGCCTGTGATCAATTTATTAAAGACAAAACGCTCGTAATAATCGAGTTCGGACCAATATTGAAAAAGGTATTCCTTTTTTTCTGCTTCCGTTTTTTGTTTCAAGGCTATCATCTCCTGTAAAAAGGTGGTCAATGATTTTTTTGAGCCTTTTTCTGTTGAGGGAACCACCAAAGCAATGGTCTCGGCCAAATCTCCAACGATATGATAGCTCTCTTCGAACAGCCACAATGGAATATGGGATAGTTCAGCTGCCCAAGTACGCAGCAAAGTTGTGTTCACGGGACGCGGAGGTCTTCTGTGGGATAGTATGGCGATGGTCCAAACCTTGTCTTGGTCGCTCGCTTCTTTAAAGTATTGGGAGAGTGCCTCCACCTTTACATTGGTTTTATTGGTGCCATCCAATGTTTTTATGAGTTGGGCAAACTGTTTCATTCCGCTTCCGATTTTTCTTGTTCGTTAGCATTGATTTCGGACAGTTCGCCTTCGTATTGCGTAGCTTCGGTTCGGGCATCGTAGCCCAATTCCATCAAATATTTGGAGAAAATGTCGGTGTAGCCGTGTGTGCAGATTATTTTTTCCGCACCGGTGGCTTCGATTGTCTGCAATAGTCCTCTCCAATCGCAATGGTCGCTCAGTACAAAACCTTTGTCAATAGCCCTCCGTCTTCGTGCACCCCTGAAAGCCATCCAACCACTGGCTGTGGCGGTAACATAGGGAACCATTTTTTTTATCCAAGTGCTTCCATGGGCACTGGGAGGAGCAACCACAATGTTGCCCAAAAGGTCCTCCTTTTTGGTCTCTTTGGTAATCAAATGGGTTGGTGGCAAATCAACCAAAGGCCTGAGCACTTCGGTCATATTTTCGACCGCTCCGTGCGTGTATATTTTTCCTATGGACGTGTCCAGATGTTTGATCAAGCGTTGTGCCTTCCCCAAGGAATAACCAAAAAGCACCGAGGTTTTTCCTTCTGCTTGATTCTGTGCCCACCATTGGTTGATATCGTTGAACACCTCTTTTTGTGGTCGCCAACGAAATGCAGGTAACCCGAAGGTGCACTCCGTGATGAAGGTGTGACATTTTACAAGCTCAAATGGAGTGGTGAGCCCATCGTCTTCAATTTTGTAATCTCCCGTGAACACCCATACTTCGTCATTGTGCTCCACCCGTATTTGTGAAGATCCCACAATATGTCCGGCAGGATGGAAACTGAATTTTACGTTGTTCACCGTGAATGTTTCGCCCCAGTCTTTTCCTGAAATGGAAACATCCCCTAAACGATGCTTCACGATTGGAACATTCTTATGGTGGGTAATGTACTTGTTATGACCCCATCTACTGTGGTCGGCGTGCCCATGGGAAATGATGGCCTTGTCAACCGGTTTCCAAGGGTCCAAATAAACATCTGCCTTTTTACAATAGATTCCTTTGGAGGTAAATTCGAGCAAAGGTGTTTTCATAGCAGTCGTAAATTACAAATTTCTTTTGGTGCCCTTTTTAATATTTTTATCTCTTTAAAGATTTATATTTGTGCCACAAAATTTGAGATATGCCGATTTTAGATCTTTACGAGCACGGAGACCACAGGAATAACTTGGCCCATTTTGCCACGTTGGCAAGTTTGGCAGCGGTTGATGGGGAAATCAATCCGAAGGAAATGGCCGTCCTGGAAAAATTCGCCTTTAAACTTAATATAAGTGAAGGTGAATTCAAGGAGGTGATGAAGAAGGAGAACAAATATCCCATCGAGACTCCGCACAGTGGCGAGCAAAGGTATAGAAGGCTTTTCGATTTTTTTCAAATGATCTTCTCCGATCACGATATTGATGATGAAGAGCGTAAAATTGTGGAAAAGTATGCCGTTGGGCTTGGCTTTTCTCCAAAGACGGCCGCAGGCATCATTGATAAGTCCATCAAAATTTTTACCGGAAGAATTCCATTCGAGGATTACCACGAATTGGTAAAGCGCGAAAGCTAGGAGTTCGCCATAAATTCTTCGGCTTTTTCCACCATTTTTTTGCTTCCACAGAAGAATGGAACCCGCTCGTGCAACTCGGTGGGTTGTATGTCCATAATTCGCTGGAAACCATCACTTGCCTTGCCGTTCGCCTGTTCGGCCAAAAATGCCATAGGGTTGCATTCGTACAATAAACGAAGTTTACCGTTTTGGGCCTTGCTGCTTTTGGGGTACATATAAATCCCACCCTTGATCATATTTCGGTGAAAATCGGAAACCAGCGATCCAATGTACCTTGAGGTATACGGGCGGTCTCCTTCCTCCATTTGGCAGTATTTGATATAATCCTTCACACCTTGCGGAAAATGTATGTAATTCCCTTCGTTCACGGAGTAAATTTGACCCGATTCGGGAAATTGCATATTGGGGTGCGATAGGTAAAAAGTGCCCAGTGCCGGATTCAACGTAAAACCATTCACACCGTGTCCCGTGGTGTACACGTACATGGTAGAGGTTCCGTAGATGATGTAGCCGGCAGCAATCTGGTTTTTTCCAGGTTGCAGAAAATCTTCCAAAGTCACCGGGGTCCCTACTGGTGTTACCCTTCGGTAAATGGAAAAAATGGTCCCTACGGAGACATTTACGTCAATGTTGGAGGAGCCATCCAAAGGGTCTATCAAAACCACATATTTATTTTGATGTTGCTTATCGAAACTATTGATAGTAATGAAATCGTCTTCCTCTTCCGAAGCAATGCCACAAACAATCTCACGATTCTTCAAGGTTTGAATGAACTTTTCGTTGGCCAGCACATCCAATTTTTGCTGATTTTCCCCTTGAATGTTGGTTTCACCGGCGGCACCAATGATATCCACCAGCCCGGCTTTGTTCACTTCATGGTTCACTACTTTTGCGGCCAAACGGATACCGTTCAGCAATCTTGAAAGTTCCCCGGAAGTGTATTGAAATGATTCTTGGTTGGCGATGATGAACTCGCCCATGGTGAGTCGTTGTTTGTCAAACATTGAGAAAAGGCTGTTTTATTTAAGGACAAATATCGGGCATTTTGTGAAACTACAACGTTTTCGAAGAACTTTAATTATGTAATTTTATAACTTTGAGTTTTATTTGTAACAATCATGGAATATACAATCAGAGCAGCACGACCAGATGATATGGAGCAAGTATTGAACTTGGTCCAAGAACTGGCCAATTATGAAAAGGAACCGGACGCCGTCGAAATCACTGAAAAGGATTTGGTGGAACATGGGTTTGGCGACAAAAAGATGTTCCATTGCTTTGTGGCCGATACCAATGAAGGTATTGCAGGAATTGCGCTGGTATATTCCCGTTACTCCACATGGAAAGGACCGGCGATTCATTTGGAAGATTTGATCGTATCCGAAAAGATGAGGGGAAGTGGTCTGGGAACGGCATTGCTGGACGAAGTGGTAAAGTATGGCGATAGTCTAGGTGTAAAGCGAATTAGCTGGGAGGTTTTGGACTGGAACGAACCCGCCATTGCGTTTTACGAGAAAAAGGGAGCCAACGTGCTAAGAGATTGGGATGTGGTTCACTTGGATGAAAAAGGAATCAAAAATTATATGGAGAGCCTCAATTAGGCATCCAAAAGAATAGAATACATACATGAGGGTATTTAAGTTTGGAGGAGCATCCGTGAAAGATGCAGATGCCGTAAAGAATGTAGTGAAGGTTTTACAGGAGGTTGGATACCAAGATACTTTGGTGGTGATTTCCGCTATGGGCAAAACCACCAATGCGATGGAAAAGGTGGTGGAATCCTATTTTAACGATAAAGAAGAGGTAAATGCCTCGATTCAAGAGGTGATTGATTATCACCATGGGATTTTGTCCGATCTTTTCCAAAACCCGAACCATCCCGTTTTTGCGAAAGTCAAAGTGCTTTTTGAAGAAGTCAAAGGATTTTTGGCATGGAACAAGTCGCCCAAATATGGTTTTGTGTATGACCAAGTGGTGTGCTACGGGGAATTGTTGTCCACGACCATTGTGAGTGCCTATTTGAATGAAATCGGTATTTCCAACGAGTGGCTGGATGTAAGAACCCTCATCAAGACAGACAGCACCAACCGCGATGCTCAGGTAAATTGGGAGCGTACACAACAAGAAGTTGTTTCCCTTGTGGATAGATCTAAATTGAACATTACCCAAGGATTTTTGGGCAGTGATGACAACAACTTTACCACGACATTGGGCAGGGAAGGGTCCGATTATTCCGCTGCAATTTTGGCCTATTGCCTCAATGCAGAGTCGGTAACCATTTGGAAAGACGTTCCCGGTGTACTCAACGCCGACCCCAGAAATTTTGAAAATGCGCAACTGCTGGACAAAATTTCGTACCGTGAAGCCATTGAATTGGCATTTTATGGGGCTTCGGTGATTCACCCCAAAACTTTGCAGCCTTTGCAGCGCAAGGAAATTCCGCTGAAGGTGAAATCATTCCTAAATCCTACGGACAAAGGAACCACGGTGGGGAAGGGGAATGGCATAGAGCCCAAAGTGCCTTGCTTTATCGTGAAAAAGAATCA
Organism: Flagellimonas oceani; assembly: GCF_011068285.1. Lineage (NCBI taxonomy): Bacteria > Pseudomonadati > Bacteroidota > Flavobacteriia > Flavobacteriales > Flavobacteriaceae > Flagellimonas > Flagellimonas oceani. The sequence goes on from NZ_CP049616.1 coordinate 4,197,229, forward strand.
GGTGTTGCTAAAATTGTCTTCTCTGGACTTTTCTTTCATCGTGGAGGACAACATCAGCGAAATCTTCAAGCTTTTCCACGATCACAGACTGAAAGTGGACATGATCCAAAACTCAGCGATCAGTTTTTCCGTCTGTTTGGACAATAAATTTCGAGGACTGCCCCCTTTGTTGGAAGAACTCAAACGAAAATTCAAAGTGGTCTGCCACGAAGATGTTTCGCTCTACACCATTCGCCATTTTGATGATAATTCGGTCAAATCCCTTCAAAACGGAAAGTCGGTACTAGTGGAGCAACGCGGTAAGGAAACGGTGCAATTGGTTGTAAAATAAAAGCTTAGGCTTAATATTTAGGTAAAAAGTGCTCTAGGGTTTATTTTCTATCTTTACAGGTACCTAAAAACTTTTTCTATGGGCTTGGTTTCTGCTAAAGAGGTGGCGAAAGTCATCCATCTGGACAAATATGGCTTTTTGGGCACTTTTGTAGGATGGCTTTTAATGGTGGCCACCAGAATTAGCACCATCAATAGATTTTATGATAAAAACAAAGAGCTGTCAGGGCCAGAATTCCTCGACGCTATTTTGGAACACTACGAAATCGACTTTGAGATTCCGGAAGAGGATTTGAAACGCTTGCCCAAATCAGGTCCCTACATTACCATTAGCAATCATCCTTTAGGGGGCATTGATGGGGTGTTGTTGCTCAAGTTATTGTTGAAAGAAAGACCCGACTATAAAATTATAGCCAATTTTTTATTGCACAGGATTGAGCCTTTGAAGGATTACATTATGCCCGTTAATCCTTTTGAAAGCCACAAGGATGCCAAAAGCAGTATTGTTGGATTCAAGAATGCACTGCAACACCTTAGGGATGGACATCCGTTGGGTATTTTTCCCGCAGGGGAGGTGTCCACCTATCGCGATGGAAAATTGGTGGTCGACCGACCCTGGGAGGAAGCGGCCATAAAATTGATAAGAAAGGCGGAAGTTCCCGTGGTACCTATATATTTTCACGCTCGCAATAGCAGATTGTTTTACCGTTTGTCCAAAATTGACGATGTGTTCCGAACGGCCAAGTTGCCCTCTGAGCTTACTTCGCAAAGCCGTCGTCCCATCAAGGTCCGAATCGGTCAGCCTATTTCAGTGAATACACAAAACGAGGAAAAGACCTTGGAGGATTTTGCGGAATTACTTCGTAAAAAGACCTATTTGTTGGCCAATGCTTTCGAAAAAGAGCGCTTTTTGGATAAGGTTCCCACATCCCTTAAAATTCCGAAACCACCCAAGAAAATTGCCACAGCCATCAGTGCAGATGTACTGAATGGAGAGATTGAAAAACTCCGGGAGAAGGATTGTCGTTTGCTGCAAAGTAAAAATTACGAAGTATTCTTGGCTCAGGCCAAGGATATGCCTTTTTGTTTGAACGAAATAGGCCGTCAGCGCGAGGTAACTTTTCGTGAAGTGGGCGAGGGCACCAATAATGCCATTGATTTGGACAAGTTTGATTCCTATTATCACCATTTGTTCTTGTGGGACGATGATTCCAAGGCGATTGTCGGAGCTTACCGTATGGGATTGGGGTCGGAAATCTTCAACAAATATGGTATTGATGGTTTTTACCTTCAAGATCTTTTTCGATTTGAACCTGAACTGTACGGAATGATGGAGAAATCCATCGAAATGGGCAGGGCATACATTGTAAAGGAATATCAGCAAAAACCGATGCCGTTGTTCTTGCTTTGGAAAGGTATCGTGCATACGACCTTGAGGCATCCGGAGCATCGATATTTGATTGGGGGAGTGAGCATCAGCAACCAGTTTTCAAACTTTTCGAAATCATTGATGATTGAGTTTATGAAATCCAACTATTGGGATCCCTACGTGGCACAATACATCCGTCCCAAAAAGGAATTTAAGGTAAAGTTGAAAGATGCCGATAAGGAGTTTGTGTTCGATGAGACCCAAGCTGACCTGAACAAGTTCGATAAATTGATCAGTGAAGTGGAACCGGGGAGTCTGCGCTTGCCTGTGTTGATCAAAAAGTACATCAAACAGAACGCCAAAGTAGTGGCCTTTAATGTGGATCCCTTGTTCAACAACTCTGTGGACGGTTTAATGTACATTCGTATTGCAGATCTTCCTGAAAGCACCGTAAAGCCTGTAATGGAGGAGTTTCAGGCTGAACTGGAACGCAAAGTGGCCGAGGGCAATGGGACGCTCGAGGAGGATTAATCGATTCCGATCTTGCTGCTGCGTCTTTCAAAGAGGAGGTTATCTTTCCAGATGCCATGAATTTTCCCCACACGTTCCCGTTTCCCGATGTATCTGAAGCCTGCTTTTTCGTGCAATTTGATGCTGGCGGTGTTCTCTGGGAATATACCTGATTGTATGGTCCAAAGGCCTGCTTTTTCACTTTCCTCGATCAAATGTTGCATCAGTAGTTTACCAATGCCCTTACCGCGGCTCTTATCAGAAATGTAAACGCTTACTTCGCCAACACCACCATAAACACAGCGACTGGAAACAGGCGATAATGCAGCCCATCCTAAAATTTCACCATCGCTCTCAGCAACCAAACGGCATTGTTTTGTGTGGGCACTGTCCCATTGATCGTAAGAGGGGGCCTTGGTCTCAAAAGTGGCAAAGCCCGTGGCGATTCCTTCCAAATAAATCCGCGAAACATCTTCCCAATCCGATGCATTCATGGTTCTGACAATCATATCGAGGTATTATTAATTGTAATATTACGATGAATTGATATTCAAAAAAAGCCAGGGTTAATCTGGCTTAAATTTTTAGAACCAAGGCTTTTTGCCCACTTGATAAGTGTTAAAGAACTCTTCGTCGGACTTTGTCAGGTAAATGATACCTTCAATCAACCCAACAATGGCTACGCCCAGTACAATAAAGCTCCCGACAACAAAGCAAGCGGTTATGTAACCGATTACTGTGGCACCTAACATGATAAATCCTTCTTTTTGGTAACCCAGTATGAATTTATGAACTCCTAACTGTCCTAGTACAATGGCAAGTATGCCTGCCAGTAATTTCTTGTTATCGCTTGAATTTAAAGCTTCCTTGGCACTGTTGGTGAATTCGTTTGCGGTTTTCTTGGCATCATCTGCAAATTCATCTGCTTTATCACCAAAGTCTTTTTTTTCTTCTGACATGTTTATTTAATATGTTGGTTAATGAAGGCTAAATGTAGCAAATAAATCAATATCTATAAGAAAGCTTTATCAACAGGTTCCCATAGTTCCAATTTGTTGCCCTCTGGGTCCAAGATCCAACCGAATTTGCCGTATTCGTATTCCTCAATTTCCCCGACTACGGTAACTCCTTCTTTTTTTAGGACCTCTAGCAGTTCCACCAAATTTTCCACCCGAAAATTCATCATGAACGGCTTTTCACTGGGTTTGAAATATTGTGTTTTTTCATCCATCGGGCTCCATTGTGTGGAACAGTCGTTTCCTTCTTGGTCCTTCCACCAAAAAGTACAGCCATATTGGTCGGTGTTCAATCCCAAATGATTTTTATACCATGCCTTGATGTTGTCCGGGTCTTTGCTCTTAAAGAAAAACCCTCCCAATCCAGTTACTCTGTTTTTCATGATTTTTTAATGTTTTTTTCGTACAGCACAATCCACTCTTGTGGCGTCATTTTTTGGCATAGCGCTGCAATCAGTTGATAAGGAATGGTATCCATGTTCTTAAAACGGATACAGCTTTTGCCCATATCGAGCTTTGTGTTTACAAATTTGGGGTATTCGGCCACAAACCAATCGTGCAAACTTGGATTGGCATATATTCCTGAGTGATAAAGCGCCACAAAGTTTTTTTGTGATGCAATGTTGATGAAGGGGAGCGGTAATTTTGGGTCCACATGGTACCCATCCGGATACATGGAGTGGGGTACCACGAACCCTATCATTCCATAGCTGATACATTCTTCAAAACCTTCCGGTAGATTGTTCTTTATGATCTCCCGAAGCTTTGAAAAAGCTTCTTTGCGTTCTTCAGGCAGTTTTTGGATGTACTCATCGGGCGTTTTGGCTTCAATGGTCATGTCTGGTCAGGTTTTATCCAATGCCAGGGCCACAAATAAGATGGAATTGGTACCTAAAGTTAAGAAAATCTTTCTTTGACTTTGTCAACAATGGTCTGGGCCAATTTTTCCTTGCTTTCCACTGTCCAACCGGCCACGTGCGGGGTGAGCAACACATTTTTGGCTTTGCGCAGATATTTGAATGCCTTCGGTTTTTGGGCGAACATATTTTCGAAGGACTTTTGCTCATATTCCAGCACATCCAGTCCAGCACCGAGAACTTTTCCTGATTTAAGCGCTTCCGCTAAATCTTTGGTAACCACACATTTGCCACGAGCTGTATTGAGTAACCAGAACGGTTTGTGGAATTTTTCTATAAAATCTGTGTTTATCATCCCCATGGTCTGCTCGGTCTGCGGAACGTGCAAGCTGACGACATCCGAGCGTTGCTGAAACTCCATGATTCCCACTTGACGGGCATTTTCATCGCCTACACCGCCAACTATATCATAACAGATGACTTCAACATCGAAACCACGTAGTTTTTTGGCAAAAGCCTTGCCCATATTTCCGTAACCAATAATGCCAACCGTTTTTCCGTCGAGTTCAACCCCTCTATTTTGCTCCCGTTTCCACTTGCCCTTACGCACCTGGCGGTCAGCTTTGCCCATATGGTTCATTAGGGAAAGCAACATGCCCAAAGCGTGTTCTCCCACGGCGTTTCGGTTGCCCTCCGGTGCGGAGGCCAGAAATATCTCCTTATATTTTGCGTATTCGGTATCGATATTTTCCAGTCCTGCGCCGACTCTTCCTATAAATTTTAGGTGGGTGGCTTTTTCCAGAAATTGCTGGTCTATGGTAAACCTGCTCCGGATAATGATGCCGTCGTAATTATGGATTTTCTTTTCTACTTCCTCTTTGGATGAGGTGTAATCTTCGTGGTTTTCGAACCCAAGCTCTTCAAATTGTTCAATGAGCAGTGGGTGATTGGTGTCTAAGTGGAGAACTTTCATGGGGGCAAATATACAACTCCTAGATTTTTGGATAATGGGTTTGTGTCTTTTCGTGCTGCACATTGCCCGTGTGGGCCGTACTCATTTTTTCAAAAAGTAGCACATGAACCTCTTCACCGTTTTTGGTCATAGGGTTGTGTTCCACACCTTTGGGCACTACTATGATCTCACCTTCGTTCACAACCTCTGTCCGATCACGGAATTGCATATAGAGTGTTCCCTTGATGACCTGGAACAACTCATCTTCGTTCTTGTGGGCGTGCCAAACAAATTCACCCTGTAATTTGGCCAAAAGTACCTGCATATCGTCAACCACGGCAATTTGATGGGGATGCCATTGTTTGGTGAATTCTGCGTGTTTTTCTTTGAGGTTGATGGATTTCATTGCTCTGATTATATGCCCAAGATCATTTTAGCTATCCAAAAATAGATCAGGATTCCAAAAATATCGTTGCTTGTGGTGATGAACGGCCCAGTGGCAATCGCCGGGTCAATATTTCTTTTGTGAAGGAACATGGGGACAAAGGTCCCTATCAGTCCTGCGACCACGATCACGACCACTAGGGACAATGAAATGGCCAATGCGGTCGCAAAAGATCCTTTCCATATCCAAGTAAATAGCAACAATAGTAATGCGAGGATAAAACCGTTTAAAAGTGCCAACAGCATTTCCTTTAATAAATGGGTGCTCACACTTCCTTTGAGGTCGTCGTTGGCGAGACCTTGAACTACAATGGCACTGGACTGCACTCCCACATTCCCTGCCATTGCGGCAATCAATGGGGTAAAAAAGAACAATACGGCATGCTTGGCAATCATATCCTCAAAAGTTCCCATAATGGCCGCTGCACTGAGTCCGCCCAAAAGACCCAAGATCAACCAGGGCAACCGGGCGCGCGTGAGTATCCAGATGCTATCGTTTACTTCTACATCCTGAGAGATACCTGCCGCCATTTGGTAATCCTTGTCGGCCTCTTCACGAATTACATCTACAATATCATCAATGGTGATACGGCCCACCAAACGGCCTATTTCGTCTATTACCGGAATGGCCTCCAAATCGTATTTGGACATGATTCTGGCAACTTCTTCCCCTTTTTCGTTGACGTTTACGGAATCGACCTTGGGAATATAGATGTCCTTGATATGGCTTTTGGTAGATGCCGTTAGTAAATCTTTCAGCGAAAGACGACCCTTTAACTTGCCTTCGTCATCTACCACATATATGGAGTGCACCCTGGTCACGTTTTCCGCTTGGGCCCGCATTTCCTTTACACAATTGGTCACGGTCCAATTCTCGTTTACCTTTACCAATTCCTTTGCCATAAGGCCACCCGCAGAATCTTCCTCGTAACGCAAAAGGTCCACGATGTCCTTGGCGTGCTCTCGATCTTCTATTTCCGAGATTACTTCTTGGACGAGTTCTTTTGGAAGCTCGTTGATGATATCCGCAGCATCATCCGTGTCCAGTTCCGAAAGCTCTTCCGCAATTTCCTTGGCAGTTAGGTTTTTAAGTACGGCCTCCCTGATATCCTCGTGCATTTCGGCAAGGATGTCCGAAGTTTTTTCACTGTCGAGCAGCTTGATCAGATAAGTGGCTTCCTCGACCTCCATTTCGTCCGCTATTTCCGCAATATCGGCATAGTGGAACTCCTTCATCATCAGTTGAAGTTCGGCGTCCTTGTTCTCGGCGATCAGTTCCCTGATCTCTTCCAAAAGTTCGTCTGTGAGTTTAAACGGGGTCATCGGCTATCTTTTGTGTCAACGTTACAAAATCAGCTACACTAAGCTGTTCAGGGCGTTGATCAAAGATAGCATCTTCTTTTAGATTATCGGAGAGGTTGAAGATTTTAAGACTGTTACGAATGGTTTTTCGTCTTTGGTTAAATGCCGTTTTTACCACTTTAAAGAAAAGTCGCTCGTCGCACGGTAAGTTCAGTTCCTTTTTCCTTGTTAAGCGAAGCACACCCGAATCCACCTTTGGGGGAGGGTCAAAAACCCCGGGCGGTACCGTAAATAGGTACTCGGCATTATAATATGCTTGAACGAGCACAGAAAGAATACCATAAGTTTTGCTTCCGGGCCCTTCGCAGATACGTTTCGCGACCTCTTTTTGGAACATTCCCGAGAACTCGGGTACCTGTTTCCGCATTTCCAGCATTTTAAATACGATCTGGCTGGAAATGTTATAGGGAAAGTTACCGGTAATCGCGAATTGTTCCTCTCCATACAGATCGGTCAGATCAAACTTGAGGAAATCGGCCTCAATGACATTCAGGCGATTGTTTTGTTTTAAAATGGCGGCATGCTCCAAAGGAAAACTGTGGTTGAGGTACACAATGGATTCTTCGTCGAGATCCATCGCCACCAAATCCAAATCACGCTGTAAAAGATATTTGGTGAGCACTCCCATGCCGGGCCCGATTTCCAATACGTTATTGTATCCTTCCAAAGACAGGGTCTGCGCAATTTTTTGCGCCACGGTTTCATCTTTTAGAAAATGCTGGCCCAAATGCTTTTTTGCCTTTACGGCACCATCTTCCTGCACGTATTTATTTTTGTGGGAGGAGTCATTGGAGTACTTCTTTTTTTTCTTTTTGGACACGGATGGTTTTTTTGCAAGTTAGTTGGAATTTTCGATATAGATCCAAGCTTCATCACCTGATTCCAAAGGAAATTTTTGGCGTTTGTACGCACTGGTCTCATAAATATCTGCCTTTTTCAGGTCTGTCTCGTTCACTTCGTAGGCTATACCTGCAACTTTATCCTCTGGATCATTGGTGTTGACGACCAACGGATAACGCCCATAAACGGCATTTTCCAATTTTTTAAAACCCAAAACAGAATCGGTTTTTCCCTTGAGCAAACGGCCAAAAATATAGTGCTGTACTTGATGGTCCTGGAGTGTTCCGTAGGAAAATAAATATTCCAATGGCTAAGGTATTTGTTGACTGATAACTTCCAGTTCTGTTCTAAAGGCAACGAATTTGTTGGGAAACATTCGCTGTGCCTGGGCACGTAAATGTTCCGCATCCTCTTTGTAATAGGCTTCCAAGGTGTCCCTGCTCTGGGTGGTGTATTGTATGGAATAGGTAATTCCACCCATATCTTCCTCTACTAATACCCTTACCATTTTGGCGTGTGAAAATTTTCCGGTGGCCAGCATATCGGGGATGTGCTTGTCCTTCATCCAATCCAACCATTGGTCATGGACACTTTCATCTATATTGATGGTAACGTTGTAAATGAGCATGAGCTTCGCTTGTTTGTTTGTGCGGTGAAATTACTGTAATTTTTGAGAACTCCCTTTTTTGGATTCCGCCTTTCAGAAAAGGAAAGGAGACTAGTTGATCGCATCCCCGCGGAGCCTTCTAAAATTCTTGCGGGCCTGAGGGAAGTAATAACTGTCCTGATAATTATAGATGATCTTCTCATAATTGCTTTTAGCCTTTTCGGGTTCGTTCAAGATGTTCTCGTACAATTCGCCCAAGGCAAAATGGGCATCGTCCGCTAGAATGCCATCGGCATAGAACTCTACTATTTTTTGATAGTTGAACTCCGCACTTTCATAGTTTTTTTGCTCTACCAACAATTCGGCCTGTTTCAGCAAGGCTTCGTCCTCGATTTTTTCCCCTTTGTGATTTTGTAAAATATCTTCCAGTACCTCAATGGCTTCGGTGTTTTTATTTTGATAGGCCAGCAAATCCGCTCTGGCATATTTTTTCAAAGCGGTTTGTGTGGAATCTTCCAATGAATTGTCCGAAATGAGCAAGCTCAACTGCATGGCATCGTTGGCGATAAGCTGGGACGTGGAACTCCGAAGCACTTTTAATTGGGTTAGGGCCCAATCAAAATCGCCTTTGTAAAAACTGGTCTGTGCCACTTTGAAACGAGCATCTTGGCCCAATACATCGTTTTTGACGCTTTTTTGTACCTGTGTAAAAAGAATCAAGGCTTCATTGAACCTTTGGTCGAATACCAAAATATCCCCAAGCGCCAATTTTACGTAGGCCATGGTCATTCGGCCCATCGGGAGTTCCAAGCTTTCTTTGAGCATCGCAATGGCGGGCCCCGGTTCTTCTTTTTTGAAAGTTAAAAAGTTGGCGTAGGCAATCTGCAATTGCAAGGTGATGCTCTGGTTGCCATATTCTCCCACAAGGTCATCGAACTTTTTTTGTACATCCTCCAGAACCTTTTCTGTCGGGTTTTCCAGTGCAATATCGATGAGGTTGAGTTCTGCATTGAGCCGGTTTCTTGGGTTTTCCGTGTTATCCACAATGTATTCGTAAATCTCGGTGGCGGTTTCCCAGTCCTTGTCCTCCAAAGCTATGCTTCCCAAGTTTTCCAATCGGTCCATGGATTGCCCCTCACTTCTTTTAAAAATGGCCTTTTCTTGGCCAAAAGCGCTGCTATATTGTTTTTGCTGTACAAAAAGCCAGCTCAAGAGTTCGTTCCATAAAATGTCGGGCGCTTTTTGCGCATTTTGAAGCAGTACCTTTCGCAACAACACATTGTTTTCGTTGGTAGGGTCTTCTGATATAAAATCATCGATGTTACGCAGTACATTGGAGCGGGAGGTACGTCCTTCCCAGATTAGGTTGAGATAGGATTGGTACATTTTGGCAATATCCCCCTGTTCGCCATAAATGCGCGCCAATTGAAAATCGTAGTTGAGGTCTGGTTTCAATTCCATCGCCTTGGTGTAGGCTTGGATCGCATAATCGAGCAGGGCATATTTTTGGAAACGGTACCCAACACTGTATCCATAGTTTGGGTTGTCCTCTATCTTGTTGATGGCCTTGTCGTAATAGGCATTGGCCTTTTCGGCTTCATTTTTAAGTGTAAAATTGTAGCCCAGTTCAATGTAAAAGGTGGGAAACGCGTAGCTGTCCTCTATTTTTTGAAGTAAAAATGCCTCGGCATCGTCATAGCGTTCCAATTGTTGATAGCAAGCCACCAGACCCTCGGCATAATCCGTGCGCCTTGGATTGGTCTCCACCAATTTTTCGTAGAATACCAGGGCTTTCTCGTAATCGCCATCCTGAAAGTATTGTTTGGCCAAGAAATCCTCTTGTGCCGTTACAATACTCGCTGATAGCATCAATATGAGAAATAAAAGACGTTGCAATAGCTTGTTTTATTTCAAATATAACGCAGAAATGTGCGGGATTCTGTTAACCGAATCCAAATTAATGGTTGAAAACCTTAATCGATGGTGTCAAAACCGCAGTAAGGAACCAATACTTCCGGTATTTTTATGCCCTCATCGGTTTGATAGTTCTCCAAGATTCCGGCCAAAACCCTGGGCAATGCCAACGAACTTCCGTTCAAGGTATGCGCCAACTGGCTTTTTCCATTTTCATCTTTGTAACGCAATTTTAGGCGGTTGGCCTGAAAGGTTTCAAAATTGGATACGGAACTGATCTCCAACCAACGGTCTTGGGCGGTCGAGAACACTTCAAAATCAAAAGTCAATGCAGAAGTGAAGCCCAAATCCCCTCCGCAAAGACGAAGGATTCGATAGGGCAGTTTCAATTCACGAAGAATATTTTTTACGTGCTCCACCATTTCATCCAAGGCCTGGTATGAATTGTCGGGGTGCTCCAATCGCACGATTTCCACTTTGTCAAACTGGTGCAAACGGTTGAGACCGCGAACGTGAGCTCCGTAGCTTCCTGCTTCGCGTCGAAAACAAGGGGTGTATCCGGTATATTTGATGGGAAAATCACTTTCGGCCAAGAGATCACCGCGGTGTAAATTGGTCACAGGCACTTCGGCGGTTGGAATCAGGTACAGATCATCGGCCTGTAAGTGGTACATTTGCCCTTCTTTGTCCGGTAATTGACCTGTGCCATAACCAGAGTCTTCGTTCACCATTAGCGGTACCTGCATTTCGGTATAGCCCGCTTCGGCATTTTTGTCCAAGAAATATGAAATTAGGGCACGCTGTAAACGGGCTCCTTTGCCTTTGTAAACAGGAAAACCCGCACCGGTTATTTTAACACCGAGCTCAAAATCGATGATATCGTATTTTTTCGCCAATTCCCAGTGGGGAAGTGCACCATCTGACAAGGTAGGGACATCACCTTCCTTGAAAATTTCTTCGTTGTCCTCTTCCGAGTTGCCCGCAGGAACGGATTCGTGGGGAACGTTGGGTATCAAATACAATTGCTGCTGAAGTTCCTCGACGGTGGTATTGAGGTCGTCCCCCATCGTTTTGGATGCTTCTTTGAGTCCAGCGGTCTTTTCTTTTAGGGCATTGGCTTCCTGTGCCTTTCCTGTTTTGAAAAGCATGCCGATTTCCTTGGAAAGTTTGTTGGATTCGGCCAGTGTAGCATCCAGTTCGGTTTGGATGGAACGTCTTTTTTCATCGAGTTCCAAAACCTTTGATAGCATAGGTGCGGCATCGATGTTGCGCTTTTTTAAAGCGGTTATGATACTTTCCTTGTTTTCCCTGATGTTCTGTATTTGAAGCATGGCCTTGTTTTGAGGCGCAAATTTAATTTAATCTGAACAAGTGCCCAACTTTATTCCTTGGGAGCGGGCAGAATCCAATCGTTGTGGGCAAAATGTTTCCATGGAACGCTTGCCAAATCTACTTTTGGGTCGATATATTGTTGATAGGGTTTTTGGTTTATTCTGACCTTGTTGTCCACAAAAACCTGGATTTCTTCCCCTTGTTCTGCATATTCTTTTTTGAGGTGTTGGGCAAACTGCCAAACAAAATCGGGATAGCAGGCCACTCTCCGTTGCTGTTTTGTGGTCAGATAATCGTTCAGGTCGACATTGGTGGTGTCCTTGGTTTGAGTGTTTACCACTTTGTACGAGATGCTTCCTGCACGGCTACGAAGCATCATCCGCCAACTCAGCCGATGGCCTTCTTCGGTCCAAAGTACATCATCCTTGAAGAAATGGTGTCTAAGTGGCAATATAAGTTGAACCAGAAAATAAAGACCCAACACCGTTAAAGTGATTGTTTTGGTTTTTGGTATGATGACCTTGGTCTCCGGAATAACTTTTTTGGTTCTCAAAAAGATATTTCGAATGGTTTGTGGCTCAAAAAAGAACACAATAAACGCTAATGATAAATACGGAAAAATTCCTATTTGAAACACGATGCTGTTGAACAGGTGAAAGAAAATGGACAGCACAAAGGCAATTTTCCGGGTGGGTCTCCAAAGTAATGCGGGAACAATCAGCAAATCAAAACCAATACCGAAGACGCCTATTATTTTATGTACCCATTTTTGCTGGAGAAAATCACCAATGAGGTAGTAGTCCTTTTTGGAGCTCATCAATACTTCGATCATGCTAAAATCCAACCAATCGGCATATAGTTTTGCAATGGAAGCGTAGGTGTACACAATAAAGAGTTGTAGGATGATAATCCATCGGACCCAATTGTACATGCTCTGTGACCGCAGTCCGGGATTCAGTTTTGCATCTAAGGATGCATCCCGGTGGGCCGGTAAAAATGCCATGATGTAGGCGAGCAGCATCAGCAAATAATAGTGGTTGTTGTACGATGTTTTCTGCATTAAATAGACGCCCGACCATAATACGGCAAAGGCCAGGGCACTCAACCGGTATTTGAAACCGAAAGCGATCATAAGGCCCAACGTGCCCATGATGGCGAAGTAAATGTACATGCCGATACCGGGCAAGGGCTGCAACCATTCAAACCCTATAAAGGAAAAAGTAAATTGGGGTTCCACCAGCGTTCGGCGCACCCATCCGGTAGCTATGGCGCCATAACATTCCGCGCTTACCAATAAACCATAAAACACCCTGAAAACCACTAGTTGGGCGTTGTCTATTTTCTTGAATAGAAATTGGTTCAGCATTTATTTGGAGATTAGGCCCAAGGAATGATTTTTGTCCTTTTTTAATTGATCCTTAAGTTCTTCTATGGAGTTGAACTTATGCTCGTCGCGTATGCGGTGGAGGAGCTCCACTTGGATTTTTTTATCGTACAGGTCTCCTTCAAAATCAAAGAAATTGACTTCGATGCTTTTCTGGGAACCGTCCACAGTAGGGTTGAAACCGATGTTCATCATTCCAAAATGTACTTTTCCGTTAAGATTGCTTCGCACCACGTAGGCGCCATTTTTTGGAATGAGCTTGTATGCTTCCGCAATGTGAAGATTGGCCGTTGGGAAGCCAAAATCCCTGCCCAGACCTTTGCCTTTTTTAACTGTTCCTGTAAGCATGTAGGCGTAGCTTAGGTAGTTGTTGGCGGTTTCCACATCACCTTCCAGAAGCGCCTTTCTGATTTTTGTGGAGCTTACGGAAACATCTTCGATTTCTTGTGCGGGAATTTCCTCCACTTCGAAGTCGAAGGTATTCCCAAAGGTGATCAGGTCCTGTATATTGGCGTTACGGTTACGTCCAAACCGGTGGTCGTACCCGATGATTATTTTTTTGCTTTTGATGTTGTTCACAAGAATATCGCGAACAAAATCGACCGCGGAAAGCCGTGAAAATTGTTTGGTAAAGGGGTGTATGATCAAATAATCCAGCCCCAAAGTTTCCAGGATCTGTTTTTTCTCATCAAGGGTGTTCAGCAATTTAATGTCCACATCTTTTTGCAGTACCATGCGAGGGTGCGGGAAAAAAGTGAGTACCGTTGACTTAAGTCCGGTATTTTTGGCATTATTTATGAGGCGTTCCAGTATCTTGCGGTGTCCGAGATGCACGCCATCAAACGTGCCAATGGTAACCACAGTTTGATGCGGAATGTCCTTAAAATGAGAAATGTTCTGGATTGTTTCCAACGCAATAAAGAAATAAAAAAGGCTTACATTTGAATTTATACTATGCCCTGATCGTGTATGAAAGCTAAATTACATCTTGTTTTATCAATAACCATATTTTTTAGCTGCTTTTGCATATACGGACAGCAAGGTTATTGGAAAACAGCCCCCGACCAGGGCAGTCTACAAAGCGCTTCTTTGGCCGATATTTCGCAAGCTACAAAAGTTTTGTCTTTGGATAGGAAGGCATTTTCTGAACAGATAAACTCTTTTTCCACCGCAAAATCGTTGGGCAAAGTGGTATACCTGCCCAATAGTGAAGGGACCATCGTTGCTTTCAATTTGAAGGAAACTTCGGTATTGCATCCCGACTTGGCCAAAAAATATCCAAATATAAAATCCTACACAGGCGTAAGTTCCGATGGAAAATATAAAGTGAAGCTCAGTAGTTCTCACAAAGGCCTGCAAACCATGATCGTGGATCTACGGCATAACAAAACGGCCTTTATGGAACCTGTTTCCAATGCTCCGGACACATATGTGCTGTACAGCAAGGAAGATGGCCTTTCTTCCGATAAAAGATTTATCTGCGAAACTGGTAAGGGTATATTTGGTCTTGCAGGCAAAACTTCAGGGAACACGGCAAAAACCATAGTTCCACTAGTCGATGGCCAAGTTTTGCGAAAGTATAGGATTGCAGTCTCGGCGTCGGGAGAATACACCCAAGATATGGGCGGTACCGTTGCGGATGCCCTGGCGGGAATAAATGCAACGCTAACACGCGTCAACGAAGTTTTTGAAACGGATTTGGGCGTCACTTTGGAGCTTATCCCCAACAACGATGAAATTATTTTTACCAATCCCAATACCGATCCTTACGGAAATAGTCTGAACTCGGAAGTACAGTCCGCCATTACCACGAGAATCGGTGAGGAAAACTACGATGTGGGCCATCTTTTTCACAAGGTAAACGAAGGGTTGGACAATGGAAATGCAGGATTCATCGCCTCGGTTTGTGTGGACAATAGAAAGGGGAGCGCTTTTTCCTCGGCCAATAATCCCCAGGGCGATGTATTTGATCTGGATTATGTGGCACATGAGTTGGGTCATCAGTTTGGTGCCAACCATACATGGTCCTTTGAGTCTGAAGGGACCGGGGTGCAAGCTGAGCCGGCAAGTGGTTCCACCATAATGGGATATGCAGGCATTGTCGAAGGAAACAATGTGGCACCCAGTGGTGATGATTATTTTCATTTTAACAGCATTCTCCAGATTTCTTCGTACTTGGAAACGACCTCCTGTGGTCAAACCGAAGCTTTGTTGAATTCACCACCAGTATTGACACCGGTCGATGATTTTATAATCCCAATGGGAACAGCTTTTGTTTTGGAGGGCAGTGCTACCGATCCCGATGTCGGCGATGTACTTACCTATACTTGGGAGCAGATAGATGACGGTCTGGTGACAACGGCATCTTTTGGCCCTACTAATCCCAATGGGGCCAATTTTAGGTCGGTGCCCCCGACTACGGATTCAAAAAGATACTTCCCGAGATTGACCGAGGTGGCCAATGGGAATTTAATACAGACCGACCCAACTACGGGAAGTGCATGGGAAACCGTTTCCCAAATTGAAAGAAACCTTGGTTTTGCCTTTACCGTTAGGGACAATGCAGCAGGCGGAGGACAGGTGGTGTCCGATGTGCTCAATGTAAGGGTTGTAAAAGCGGCGGGCCCCTTTTCCGTGACATCCCAAACAGAGGGGCAAGTGTACCAAGCAGGCTCTGTCCAAGAAATCACATGGGATGTGGCCAATACGGACATAGCTCCCGTCAATGCCCAGCATGTCGATATAGTTCTCTCATTGGACGGGGGGCTTACTTTTCCGGTAACACTTTTGGAGAATACCCTAAACGATGGTTCGGCGGAAATACTTCTGCCGGGAAACGTAACCAATGAGGGCAGGATTATGGTCAAGGCAAGTGATAATATCTTTTTTGCGGTCAATAGCGTCGACTTTGTTATAGAACAATCAGAAGTCGTACTGAATTTTGAATCTTTGGAATATGAGGTGTGCCAACCCGATGATATTATAATACCATTTGTGTACGAGACCTATGGGGGATTCAATGAAAACTCCACATTTTCGGCGGATGTTCCAGCCGGGCTAACGGCCAACTTTTCACCATTGGATGCGAGTGCGGATGAAACCGCTGTAGAGCTGACGCTGTCCAACACCAATGGTGTGGCACCGGGCGTTTACGATATTATGGTTACATCCACCTCTGCCTCGGTCACCAAAAATTTGGTACTTTCCCTTAAGGTACAAGATGGTACATTTTCAGATGTTACATTACTTTCGCCATCAAACGGAGAAATCGGAATTTCTTTGGATACAGAATTTAGCTGGCAGGGAAACCCCCTGTACTCGATTTATGATGTTGAGGTGGCCACAGATGCTGGATTTACCGAAATTGTCGAATCCGCATCTATTCCCTCTACAACTTTTAAAACCAATGGTCTTGAGGCCGAGACCGAATATTTTTGGCGGGTAAGGCCCAATAATGGCTGCGGCTCGGGAACGTTCGGCGCTCCCTTCAGTTTTACCACTGCTCAGGTAAACTGCAAGAACAGGGAATCCAAAGATTTGCCCATTTCCATTTCGTCGTCGGGCACGCCAACAATTACCACGTCTGTTTTGTTCGTGGAAGATTTGCCCATATCCGATGTCAATGTCAATTTGGAACTGGACCACACCTATCTGGAAGATTTGATCGTTACACTTATCTCGCCCATGGGAACAAGAGTGGTGCTGGTATCGAACACCTGTGGGGAGTTAAAGAATATTAACGCGGTTTTTGACGATGAAGGAGACCCGATAACGTGTACGGGCAACCCTGCCATCGCCGAAACCGTATCGCCAATTGGCTTTTTATCCTCGTTAAAGGGTGAATCCATTCAAGGAGAATGGGTTTTGGAAATACAGGATACCGCGGCAAGTGATGGGGGAAGTTTGATAGACTTTTCGCTGGATATTTGTATTGAGGGAAGCTACAGGCCCGATGAGGACGACGACGGTGTTTTTGATGATGGCGACGATCTTTGCCTTGGAACCCCCAAAGGAGTCGAGGTGGATACCAACGGATGTGCAGTTTATAGGTTTGCTTCCGACAATTTTGAAATAGAGATTGACAGCGAAACCTGCCGTAGCCAGGATGATGGTTCCATTACAATCCTTCCTGTAGATGCCTCCATAAATTATACCGCAATTTTAGATGGCCCAGATGGTGTAGAGTCCTTCGATTTTACCGAGTCACAAGTTTTTAGCGGTTTGTCCGCCGGAAACTACTCTATTTGTATTACCGGCACCAATGGGTTGGTAACCTATGAGGAGATATGTTTCAGCGCTGTGATCACTCAACCAGATGTGCTGGATATAGATGCATTGATAGATTCGGGCATCTTAAGTGTTGAATTGAGGGGCGCTTCGCTATACAATGTGGAACTTAACGGTTTGGTCACTCAAACTGATGCATCAAAAATAGAACTGGGACTTAAAGAGGGAGTCAATACGTTGCGCGTGTATTCCAACCTTCCGTGCCAAGGAGTAATGGAACAAACCCTATTTTATTCATCACGGCCCATCATTTCGCCCAATCCAGTGGATGCGGTTACCTCGGTTTATATGGCAGGGTATGAAGGCGATGTTGCTATACGGATATTTACCTCAAATGGTAGATTGGTCAGAACCGAAAACCGAAAGGTTGTGGGAGATGATTTGCAGTTGGACCTATCAGGGCTCACCAAAGGGATGTATTATCTAGGTGTTGAAAAAGGCGGTACAAAAGAAATGTTCAAACTCATAAAAAGATGATTCGAAATATAATTTGGTTATCCATTTTGGTCCTGTTGGCGGGTTGTGGGGGAGATGATGGACCACCTCCGGCGCCTCAGGGGGCACAATTGGTGTTCCCAGAAGAAAATTCTGAGTGTACCACCGGAACGGAAATCAACCAAAACACTACGCAGATCACATTTAGGTGGATGGCTTCCAACAACACTGACAGCTATACCCTTACCGTGGTTAATTTGGAGACCAATGTGCCGCAGAACATATCAACGGCATCTACTTCCGCCAGTTTGTCCATTTCCAAAGGAACGCCGTTTGCATGGTCGGTGACCTCGCGGAATTCAACATCCGATCAAGTGGCATCCAGTCCTACATGGTTGTTCTACAATGCAGGGGCGCAAACAACCTATGCGCCTTTTCCCGCACAACTGGAGCGTCCGGCATCTGGCGCGACCGTACAAAAAGACCTTGCGAACGAAGTGGTATTGGAATGGTCCGGCGCTGATGTGGATGGCGACATTGCCTCTTTTGAGGTGTTTTTCTCGGAGAGCAATCCGCCCATCACCTCTGTTGGCATTGCCAACGCAACGACTATGGCATTGCCTGTCGGGGTCGAGTCTGGAACCGTATATTATTGGAGGGTGGTCACCACCGATTCGGAAGGCAATACTTCAATCTCTTCGGTGTTCGATTTTAAAGTGCTCTAAACTATTTGCCATTGAATTGGTTCATGGTGTTTTTTGCACCAGCGAACACAAACGAACGGATAAGCTCGGTCGATAATTTTAAACGTTCCGGCATGGCTTTTTGTTGGTCATCATCCCATTTGCCCAAAACATAATCTACTTGTTGACCTTTTCCAAAATCGGAGCCTACACCAAACCTGAATCTATTGTAAGTGGTCGTCTGCAGGACGTTCTGAATATCCTTAAGGCCATTGTGCCCGCCGTCGCTGCCTTTTCCTTTTAAACGTATGGTGCCAAAGGGCAGGTTAATGTCGTCGGTGATCACCAAAATGTTGTCCAGACCAATATTCTCTTTGTCCATCCAATATTTTACCGCTTTGCCGCTCAAATTCATGTAGGTGGAAGGTTTTAGGCATACCACGCTCTTTCCTTTATGCTTAAATGTCGCTACGGCCCCAAGTTTGGCGCTTTCAAAAGTAAAATCCTCCTGTTCGGCCAAAAAGTCGAGGATTTTGAACCCAATGTTATGGCGTGTATCATCGTATTCGGTGCCTATGTTGCCTAGGCCAATGATCAAAAATTTTTTCATGGCGTCGTTTTCTTGCAGTAATTGATTTGGTTTGCCAAAAAGCTTATGGAAAAAGTTGGGCATCGGCTGTTAGGTATTTGCCCAAAAATACAAAAGCATCCCAATTTTTACCATGGTAAAAAAGGGATGCTCTTGAAAAAATCTTCAACGTGCTATTCCGCAGCCTCTGCTTCTGGAGCTTCACCACCTTCGGTAGCTTCTCCTTCCACTCCTTCTTCATCTTCGTCTTCAAGCTCTTCATCAACAGAAGTCCTAGAAGCCTTAACCTGAACGATAGCTGTGCTATCTGGGTGAAGGAATGTGTAATCGTCGCTTAGGATGGATTCCACGGCAATGGTCTGACCGATTCTCAACTTGGAAATATCGATGGTGATAAAATCCGGAAGCAAATCGGGCAATGCGCGAATGGAAAGCTTTCTTTTTCTGAAAAGCAGACGTCCACCGTTTCTAACACCGGGTGAGTTTCCTTCCAAACGTACTGGAATCCTCATGGTGATTGGCTTGTCTTCGAACAATTGATAGAAATCTATGTGAAGAATGTTGTCCGTGACAGGATGGAATTGAATATCCTGCATTACAGCGGCAAACTTTTCATCTTCCAATTCAATTACCACGGTGTGCGCATTTGGGGTGTACACCAAGTCTTTGAACGCGATTTCATCAGCTTCAAAATGCACTGGTTTATCCCCTCCGTAAAGCACGCAAGGGACCTTTCCAGCATTACGTAAGGCTTTGGTTGCAACCTTGCCCACGCTTTCTCTTTGGGATCCTTTGATTGTAATTGACTTCATTGTTATATATTAAAATTGATTTACATTAAAAATTTTGAAGATATCGATGTGTTGTGGTGAACCCTGTGCATAACATCTGCAAATAGGTCCGCACAGGACAATACCTTTATTTTTTCCTTATTGTGGTCTATCGGAATGGAATCGGTAACGATCAATTCCGATAATTGTGATTTTTCTATTCTTTCGTATGCTTTGCCAGAAAGTAATCCGTGCGTGGTAACGGCCCGTACACTTTCGGCGCCTCTTTCCATCATCAAATCGGCAGCTTTGGTCAGAGTGCCCGCCGTATCTACCATGTCGTCTACCAGTACCACATTTTTGCCCTGTACATCACCAATAAGTTCCATGTGTGAGATAACATTCGCCTTGGCCCGCTGTTTGTAGCAGATGACCACTTCGCACTCCAAAGCCTTGGAATAGGCGTAGGCTCTTTTGGAACCGCCCATATCTGGTGAGGCAATGCAGAGATTATCAAGATTAAGACCCTTTAGGTAGGGCAAAAATAATGTGGAAGCGAACAAATGGTCCACAGGTTTCTCAAAGAATCCTTGGATTTGGTCCGCGTGCAGGTCCATGGTAATGATCCTGGTGGCACCGGCGGTTTCCAACATTTTGGCCACTAATTTGGCGGCTATGGGAACGCGGGGCTTGTCCTTTCTATCTTGCCTGGCCCAGCCAAAGTAAGGCATAACCGCTGTAATGTGTCTTGCGGAAGCCCTTTTGGCTGCATCCAGCATCAACAACATTTCCATCAAATTTTCCGAACTTGGGTTTGTGGATCCAATGATAAAGATACGTGCGCCACGAATGGATTCCTCGAACGAAGGTTGAAACTCACCATCACTATAGCGTGAGAACTGGATTTTCCCCAATTCTGCACCATAGGAAGCAGCGATTTTCTTGCCCAGCTCAACACTTTGGGTACAAGCAAAAATTTTTGGTTCAGGAACTTGATAGGCCATTACAATCTCTTGTTAACTAGCGTTTTAAAGTACTTTTTTACAAGGAGGTGCAAATTTAAGAATTAAATTGGGTTGCTAAAGGATAAATCGAAGTATTTTTTGGTGATAAATAAAAATATTTTTTTAGCTTTGCACTCGCATTTGAAAATGTGGTGCCAGATGCCTTGGTGGCGGAATTGGTAGACGCGCTGGATTCAAAATCCAGTGTCTTCGGACGTGTGGGTTCGATTCCCACCCAAGGTACTAAAAACCCCGACAATTTTATGATTGTCGGGGTTTTGTTTTTTATTTTGAAGATAAAAGTCTTGGGAAATTATTTTATTGGTGTCCTTTTTATTCAATTATTTCTTGTTGACCAACAATACAGCGCCAATAAATTCAAGTGGTCTCGAAATCTTGGGAAGCACCTTGTTTTCTGTTTATTGATATACTTTTGTAAATTGAATAGCCAAGTGGAGACTATATTAAAAGTTAATGTGGTCGCCCTTGTAAAAAGTCCGATCAAGTAGGGTTATGGGTGTAATTAGAAAGACAAAAAAGGTTGAGGCATTGCGACAAATGTTCGCTGAAACGGACAAGGCGATATCGGTGGTGACCTTGGTGGACACTTTAAAGGGAAGCATGAACAAGTCCACGGTGTATCGCATACTGGAAAGGTTGGAAGAAGATGGTATTGTTCACTCCTTTAACGATACGGATGGCCTAAAATGGTATGCAAGCTGCAAGGGCTGTTCCGAAAAGGAACATTCCGATGCGCATCCCCATTTTAAATGTACCCATTGTGGAAACATGGAATGTTTGCCCGTGGATGTGCAAATACCCACGATTAGCGAGTATGCCATAGAATCATCGGAAATTATTTTGGTAGGTGAATGCGCAGACTGCCGGGCATAACTTCAAAATCCTTACGGGCCATACGATAAAACGTAATGCCCCATTCCGTTGGTATTCCGTTCGTAGGCCTATCATAACGAATCGACTTGAAGGGTATGGCAAATTCCGCGTAGTACCCTGTATCCGTACGTTGTGTACGTACGCTCCATAGGGCATTCCAGTCCGAGTCCGTATTGGAATCATTGAAACTCTGCTGGTCCAGTTGATTTCCGTAGGGCGTAGTCTGAAACGAAATGGCATATTGTCTCGTATTCTGCGCATCTATCTGAATACCAAAAACGTCGTTTTCCCCATTGTTGAAATCGCGGCGAAGATCTTGTATCCGAATGCCTTTCTTCCCAAGGGAATCCATACAAAAAACACCAAAGTACAGGTTTCGGTCATCGTACAGAACCTTCACCGATGTAGGGTTTTTTATGTCCCCGCCCTCTGGGCCGGCTCTACCCTGAAAAAGTCTGAAACAACCTCAGCATTGTCCCAATCAGGTTCGCTCAGGTTGCCATCTATGGATATTTTTCCCTCGGTCCTAGTTGCAGATAGGACAATAGGGGTTTCCGGCGGTGGAAAATTGTTGTTTCCTTCTTGAGCGAACGTAGACCCAGTTGTAATTAAGGTCAAAATGAAAGGAAAAAGAACCTTTAGCGAACGTTTTGATGGTTTCATGGTTGGTGGTTACGGTCAATCGGTTGGTTTTAAAAAGTATTCTCTACTTCTGCAGCTTCGAGCATGAGGTAGTGCAGGTCGGTATTCTTCACAAATGGCTTCAACAATTGACTTCCCGGTCCGTACATGGCCAGTTCCACGTAATCCGCCGAGTGCTGCATGCTTATCCAACTTACCGAATTGTGCTGTTTTTGGATTTCTGCCAAGGCACTAAAGGGCAAATGTTTTGGATTGTACAGGCCATCTTCGGCATCAAGGGAACCATAATAGCTTAATAGGGTTGTAGCTTCCTCATCTGTCAATTCAAAACCGTTGGCATATTCGACGCGTTCCTTTACGCTGCCAACGGATGTTTCTTTGCCGATACCGTTCAAAATCCACTCGTTGGTATGCTTGTAGTTTTGTATGGAGTCAAATAGATTATTGGCATATTTCCCGTAGATGAGACCCGGGTTGGCATTTCCGTG
Organism: Flagellimonas oceani; assembly: GCF_011068285.1. Classification (NCBI taxonomy): domain Bacteria; kingdom Pseudomonadati; phylum Bacteroidota; class Flavobacteriia; order Flavobacteriales; family Flavobacteriaceae; genus Flagellimonas; species Flagellimonas oceani. The sequence goes on from NZ_CP049616.1 coordinate 4,219,938, forward strand.
GTCCGTAGTGATGATGATCAAGGTCTCCTCATCTTTTTCCGCAAAGTCCATCGCTACTTTGACCGCCTCATCAAAGGCCACCTGATCGTACAGCAACCCGGCAACATCGTTTGCATGTGCGGCCCAGTCCACTTTGCCCCCCTCTACTTGGAGCACAAATCCGTTGGCACTGCCTTTTAGGTTTTCAATGGCCTTTTGGGTCATTTCGGCCAAACTGGGCGTGTTTTCCTCTAACTCGCCATTGTTTTCCCTGTCTTTGGCATAGGGTAGGCCATTATTGTTAAAAACCCCCAGGATGGATTTCTGCTGTGGAGCCTTCAACATTTCATTCTTGGTTCGGGCCACGTAATAATCTTTGCCCTCAAAGGCGGCATACATATCCTTTCCATCCTTTCGCAGATCCGCCGAGAAGTATTCGTTGCCACCGCCCATTAGCACATCAAAACCATGTTCCAAATATTTTTCCGCAATGGATTCTTGGTCGTTCCTGGATTTTTGGTTGACACAGAAACCCGCTGGCGTGGCATGGGTAATGGGAACGGTGGTTACACAACCTGCCTTTTTGCCCACAGCCTTGAATTTTTGCCAAATGGGAAGGTGCGGCTCTCCATTGATCCCTATGTTCAGACCTCCATTTTTGATCCTGGAGCCTCCTCCCCAAGAGGAACTTGCCGCGGCAGAGTCAGTTATAATAGAACTTGCCGAAGCCATATCCATAAGGGCACGGGAAACTTTATTCTCTCGGTACAGGTTGAGCCAGTTGCTGCCCTTTCCTGTTTTTCTGGAAAGATAGAGGTCGGCCATGTTAAGGGTGCCCGTACTCATACCGTCGCTAACCAGCATAATAATGTTCTTGGCCTTTTTTCGCTTCCAGCTGGTTTCAAAATCGGAAGCCCTAAGAGACTCGAATGGTGTAAAAAGTGAGGCCCCGAGAGCTGATAATGTTCCGTTTCTGAAAAATTTTCTTCTGTTCATTCTTTATAGTGTTATTGTTTTTTAATTCATTTTTTGTGCTACACAATCGGTAAGGATGTAATTGAAATGTTGTACATCGTCGGCATTGAGCTTAAGGGTTCCCGTAACGTACAGTATATCGTCGGTGTTAAAATCCGGTTTCGACTTAAATTGAAGTTCCATGGCGGTTTCCGGACCTCCCATCCCACAAAAGAAGCACGAGGCCATTGGGTTTTTGGAAAGGATGAACAATTTACCGCTGGGGTCAATGTTTAAAAAGTATCCGGTTATGGCCACCTTTTTGCCTTCAAGGGATTTCATATGCTTGCTAAACTCCGGATACAGGAAATGTTCACCGTAGGCAGGGAAAAACTTCTCTGTATAACCGATTCGGGCCAAATCCCACCAATTAATTTCTGTTTGTGCGAAGCATGTCGCGGAGGTTAAAAGGAAAAAGACTGCCAAAATGTTATTTTTCATGACTCAATATTTTTGATATGTTCATTTTAATGATCGGATAAATGGCAAGTATAATGGACAATAGAACCATTAATAGTACCAAGGTCCCTGTTTGCAGCACTTCTTGGTATTTAAGTTGAAGCGGCATAGTTTGCTTGTATTGGTCTGTTATCATTTTAAAAATGAAATAGACTCCTATTTGCGATAGCAGCAGACCAATAACAAAGGCCGTACCGGCAATCATAAAACCTTCGTATGCCACCATTTTGACCAATTGGAACCTGTTGGCCCCATAGCTGCGCATTAGGGCAAGGTCAAAGGCCCGGTCGCGTACCATGCGGTACAGACTTATAAATATGGTAATGCAGGAAATAATAAGAATTGCATAGGCAATCCAAGTCACGGTCCTGACCCCGACACCGGTAAATTGGTACAAACGTTCCAGTTCAAATTTTGGGAGTGCCGCTTGCATATTGGTGTTTTTATTAATGGTCCGCGGAATATTCAATAGGGCCATGGGGTTCCTGAACGAAACCAGCAATGATGTGATTTCCTGTCCGTGTGCCTCTTCATCATGATGGGGCTCCGTTTTCTCGCTTTCTTGAGAATTGTTTTCATTATGATGTTGATGTACCAGTTCTCCATCGTGATGTTCCTCTTCTTTTATGTGGAGAACATCCTCCTCATGTTGATGATTGGATTCACCTTCATTGTCCATACTTTCATCACCATGGTCATGTACATCCCAAATGGTCTGGAGTCCGGTAACGATCAAGCGGTCCATTACCTTATGTGTAGGGTTATAGATGCCCACTACCGTCAAAGGCGTTTCGTGTGTATGCCCCCCTTTTTCGGCAAGTCCATGGGAACTTTGAAAGGTGTCCCCGATCTGTAGCCCAAACTTTTCTGCTACGGTAGATCCAAGAACAACTTCCATGGGTTTTTCCATGGACCTTCCCTCTTTTAGGCTGGCATTGTACAAGGTGGAAAACTCTTGGGTGGTACCAACGATCCTATATCCCTTATAATTGTCTCCGTAGGAGATGGGCACGGCTTTTTGCACCATTGGATTTTTCATCAGGCCTTTCGCCTCTTCAAAAGGTATGTTTCCGGTAGGATTATCTACGTGGAGCACCGATGCGAGAACCAATTGAAGGGGGCTCCCCTTGGCACCAACTACCATATCTATCTCTCCTAAGTTGTTGTCCAGTTGGTTTCTGAAGGATTTGTCCAATTGTTGGATGCCCACAAGAAGGGCAATACTTACCGATAGCGTTAGGATGGCCAAAAAGGTGTAGAGGGGCCTGAACCTAAAATTTCTTATGCTGATCTTCCAAATGTTCATAGTTCCAATTTGTTGTTGAACATGGGTTTTATCCGATGGTCATGGGTTATTACAATTAAATTGGCGCTATTGATCTCGGCCTGCTCTATCAAAAGTTGCATTACCTTGCTGCAATTGTCGTCGTCCAAACTGGAGGTGGGCTCATCGGCCAAGATTATCTGCGGGTGGTGTACAATGGCCATGGCAATGCCCAGTCGTTGCAATTGTCCCACGCTCAGCTCCCTTATTTTTTTGTTTTTGCAATCCAATATATCCAAGTGTTCCAATAAGTCCTTGATCAAGGTTTGGGATATGCTTTTTTTGGCAAAGAAGAGCCTGGCTTCAAGATTTTCGATAACACTGAGGGATTGTATGGCGTGATTGCCCTGGAAAACGATTCCAATATTCTGTCCCCTGAACCTGTCCATCTCTTTGTTGGAAAGTTGATGTACGGGCACTTCGTCAATTTTGATGCTTCCGTCCTTGGGGTGGAGCATGCCTGCCAAAAGATGCAACAAAGTTGTCTTGCCAATCCCCGATTTTCCTAGAATTAGAAGGTTTTGGCCATTTTCCAAAGAAATATCCGGAAACTTAAAGACGGTATCTTCATTGTCATATTTAAATGTTAGGTGCTCGGTCCTTATCATATTTTACTGATTATAAACTGGAACGGGCCATTGGTCTTCTTGCTCCAATAGGCCGTTTTTCCAAAATTCCACTTCCATATCGGTAAGGAGACAATTGTTCAGCTCCTGAGCGATTTTCTCTTTCTCCAAATACTGCCCAATAAATACCAGCTCGTTCTTGCGGTCGCCGAACACGGTATCCCAGTCCGACTCTATCACTTTTTGGTTTTGGATAAAAGTTGGGTTCCCGATACGCTCACCAAACGGCATCGAAGCCCACCAAACACCCGCCGCGTCGGCCTTGCAGGAACCTCCGGCCGAACTCCAGACCAATGCCTGATCTGGCCTTGATGCCAACCAGAACAATCCTTTGCTCCGGATTATGTTTTGCGGGAACTGCTTGTTGATGAAATTTAAAAATCGTTCGGCATGGAACGGTTTTTTGCTTCTGAAGGTCATGGAACCAATTCCGTATTCCTCGGTTTCGGGGACATGGGCGTTTTCCAGTTCTTTTATCCATCCGGCAGAGGCTTCCGCTTTTTCATAGTCGAACAGGCCAGTGTGTATTACTTCTTCAAGCGGCACTTTGCTTTCCTTGGCCGGTAAAATACGGGCTTCCGGATTCAGTTTTTGAAGAATCGCGTACAGTTCCTTGAGCTCTTCCTCGGTCACCAAATCAACTTTGTTGAGTATAATAACGTTGGCGAATTCCACCTGATCGGTCAATAAATTGACAATGGTTCTATCGTCTCCTTCGATATCAGTGAGTTCACGGGTGGCCAGATAGTCCGAACTAGAAAAATCCTTCAAAAAATTGAGGGCGTCCACCACGGTGACCATGGTATCTATATAGCTAAAACGGCTCAAATCTATATTGCCGTCGGCACTTTCAAATGTAAAGGTCTGGGCCACGGGAATGGGCTCACTGATGCCTGTACTTTCAATCAACAAATAATCGAATCTGTTCTGAGCGGCCAAGCGTTCCACTTCGACCATTAAATCTTCCCGAAGGGTACAGCAGATACAACCATTGCTCATTTCCACCAATTTTTCGTCCGTTCGAGAGAGCGTATTTTCATTTTCGACCAATTGGGCGTCAATGTTCACCTCGCTCATATCGTTGACGATTACGGCTACTTTGAGCCCTTCTTTGTTGTGCAATATGTGGTTGAGCAAGGTGGTTTTGCCTGCTCCCAGAAAGCCACTGAGTACTGTTACTGGTAGTTTTTTCATTTATCTAATCGCTTAAGAATGATTTGGTTTAATGGTGATCCATCAAAATGAAATAATGGCACCTCGGGGAAACCCAGTGTTTTTTTGATGGAATTCCAATGTGTGGACATAGAAAAGTTTGTGTCGGTGGTTTTTGGCCTTTAACACATGGAAAATTTTTTATACAAGATGCTCGGATACAAAGTATGCTTGGCGTGGTAATCAAAAATCATATCCAAAAGCAAGGATAGTTGGTTTAATGCTTACTCTCGATAAAATTTGATTGTACCCTTTGGAACTAAACAGGGCTGGGAGGAGGGCGAGAAAAAAGCTGGTAAGCGGCTAGGAAGCCATCTGTTAGAAATTCATAATTTTTTGCAACTGGCCTAAAGGGTAACGGCTCAATGGCCAAAACCTCGAATTCAGAACCTGCAGGGGATATTTCCGGTGTATGCTGGCTTTTTACTATATGATCGCTAACCACACAATGGGCATAGTGATCTTGGTCACCATCATGGGCCAATACGTGAAGACCTGCCATTTTAACCATAAGGAAAATGGTCAAAAAGAAAAAGCCGATACTATGTTTCACGTAGCCTCTTTGCATTGGGCTTTAAAGTTATTACAAATATTGTTAAGTTGACCTTAAAGTTCCGGATAAGTCCGACAAAACAAGAAATCAATGTTTATGTGCGACGTTGGCCCGATATAGCTTCCAGTTTACAAAATGGGCCGCCGAAACCATCAATGCCCCTCCCACAGTGTTTACAATTTCCCAGGTTTCGTTCAAATCCAACCTGCCCAGAGCAATCAAACCAAAGCCAACTGCGGAAACGAGCAAAGGTTTGGGGTTATGGTGTGTTTTTTTGTAGCTGGGCCACAGTGAAACAAATACAAATACAACTCCGATTGCAATGAAGGTCCATTCAATAAGGGGGTTATGTAAAAAATGAAGGCTCGATAGGGATGAGAAAGAGAGAACGATGGGCACTGCTGCGCAATGTATGGCACAGATCAGGGAGCTTGTAAGGGCAATTATGTCGAATGTCGGTGTTTTTAACTTCATGGTGTTGGATTAAAAGGATTCTTGTGAAAGTTCCATGTTGGCCATGGCGCCTGCCAGGTTTCCGGATGCCACGGCTTGGGCAACCGATCGCATGGGGATACAGTTGTCACCACACGCAAACACTCCGGGAATGCTGGTCTTTTGGAACATGTCTGTTTTAAGAAAGCCCTGTTCGTTGAGCTCACAGCCCAATTCCTTTGGTATGTCGGAACTTTGTTCAAAGGGCAGTCCGGCGTAAATGGCGGATAACGCTAATTGTTCACCGCTGTCGAGAAATACCTGTTGTACATGCCCATCTTTGTGTTCGATTTTGGTAATTTTTTGGTTCAAGATCTTTACGTTGTGTTGATGAAGGGTTTTTAATTGTTCTTTGGAAAAACTTGAAGGGTCGGTTTGCAATATGGTAATCTCATTCTGAAGGTTGAGCAATAGGGAGGTCAAATGAAACGCTTTTTCGGGCGAGGCCATCAAACCAACTTTTTTTCCGCGGTATTCATAGCCATGGCAGTAGGGGCAATGTATTGCCGATATGCCCCAACATTCGCTAAAACCAGGGATTTTGGGCATGGAATCCTTGATTCCCGTTGCAAGAATCATTCTTTTTCCTTCAAAGGTCCCGCCACTTTCCGTCTGAACCAAAAAGCCATTTTTGTTGGCATCCGCTTTTATAGCAAACCCTTCAACAAACTCTACACTTTTATAGGCCATTACCTGGCTTTTTGCTATGGAGGAAATCTCGCCGGGCGGTGTTCCGTCCTGCGTCAAAAAATTATGGGAACGCGGGGTCTGTCTGTTGCATGGTTCGCCGCTATCGATAACCAGGGTTTGCCTTAAGGATCTTCCCAGGGCCAGCGCCGCCGAAAGTCCCGCGTAGCTACCACCTATAATTATAACATCGTATATCTTCTTCTGCATAATGAGTTTTGTAAAATAGTTGTCAAACTTATGAATAATTTATATTATTGCAACAATGTCGCATTAAATATTTATGAAAAGAAGGAACACACCCACAAAACAGGCAATTTTAGATGTGTTGTTGCTGAACGGTAAGGCGCTGAGTCATGACACTATTGCGGAGATGGTCGATATAGAGATAAACAGGGCGACCATATATCGAATACTTAACCAATTTTGTGAAGATGGGCTGGTCCATAGTATTGTGGCAGAGGATGGTAAGCACTATTTTGCGGCCTTAAAGCATTGTGGTTCGGGTGAGTTGGACCACCATCATTTCCACTTTAGGTGCACTCATTGCAAGACTATGGTTTGCTTGGAACAGAAAGTGCGCTTTGATTTGCCCGAAGGTTACAGTGTAGCGAGCGCAAACTGTGTTTTAACGGGTACTTGTATGGATTGTTCATAGTTCAAAAAGTATATGTGAGCCATTGGATTGCCATGTAATCAATAGCAATCCATTAGTATTTGACCGTGTCCTTGGTAGTCGTTCAAATGTTTGTTGTTTTGCTCACAAAGTTCTTGTAAGCATAAAAGGACGCCGGTCTGCATGGAGACCGAACCACATATCATAAGCGTTCCGCCTTTCTCCAGTAGGTCTATGATCAGTTTCCCATTCTTTTCGACCAATTCTTGGACGTACTTCATTTTGCCTTCTTCCCGACTGAACACCGCTTTGAAATCTTTTAAGCCCTGGGTTGTTTTGGCCTCATCCAAAAAGGGTTCGTAGAGGTCAAATGATTTTTTGGTCTTTCCGCCCCAAAAGAGGTATTTGTCTTCTGTTCCGCCCAACATTCCCAAGAACGGGGCGATTCCGGTACCGTTGGATATCATAGCCACGGGCCTGTTGTTCTTTGGAAGGTGAAAATCTTTGTTGGGTTCCAGTTCTGCTTTTAGGGTATCCCCTTTTGATAGTTGGTGCAGATATTGGGAGCAAACACCCTGGGTGTGCAGTTTAATGCTCAACAATATGTTTCCATTATCGGTTTTTCCAATGGAGTACTCACGTTTTATGGGTTCGGCGGGAGGATACACGCCCAATAGGTCCCCCGATTCGAACGTAAGGCTTCGCTTGGGTTTCAGTTGAAGGGTAAAGGTGGTGTCGAAACCATCATTGAGTACGGCCTTTTCCAAAACCTTGAATTTTTTGAGCTTTCGGTTTTTCTTGATTTTCTCCGGGGGTATTTTAATGTGCAATCCGGTTTGTTCACCCCATTTTTGGGACCATTTTTGAAACGATGTATGCGACTTGTTATGTATTAAAAACGGATCTAACAGTCCGTCCGCGTTTTGGCACCCCTGTAAAAAGGATTCGACTTTTAAGGCAAAACCACAGTAATTTTCGTAGGCCAATGATCCCAATCCCACCACGGAGTAGGTAAACTTTTGTTCCGGAAGCAGGGCACTTGCCCTTTTTATAAAATATGTTGCATTGGCAGGCGGGTCGCCATCACCATAGGTGGAGGTGATAACGATGAGGTGCTTCATGCTTTGGTATTGCTGTACATGGTTAAGGTCGTCCAGATAAACGGATTGCCCTATCTTTAAGAGGGATTTGAGCAAGAGATTTCCAAAATGTTTGGTGCTGCCGTTCTCGGAGCCTATCAGAATAATATATGCGGCATCATTGGCCTTGTACTTGTTCCTTATCCTTGATCTTAGCCTGTTGTAAGAGATCAATGCCCCGGAATACATAAGGAACAATATGTTCAGGGCCGCAATGAGCAGTACAATGGACCATGCAATGCTGCCGGAACCTGTATGAAGGTCAAAACTTAGGTCCGATAGCCGGTTTACGAAAGGGTAGTTCAAGGTTTCCACGACCTCGCCCGTTTTCTGGTTGATGCGCAGCTCCTTGTCCTGCAATGCCAAAACATAGAAATCCGTAACATCACTGGAGAAGGGAAATTCCAACCTTCGAACATCTTTAAGCTGTGTGTTTTGAAAAATAGGGAAGTCGGACACAGGTATTGCAGTGCCGTTCCCCGAAATATTTTCAATGTCTATGGATGATTGCATTTGGACGGAGGGGATGACCTCGAACCGAAGCAAGGAAAGATAAACCCCGGTGAATGCAACGATAAAGATGGGCACGAGCGACCATCTGCCCAAAACTACATGCCAGTACTGTGCAAAATCGTCCTTTATGATCTTGGAGAAAAAATGCCGAATTCCCTGTTGCCTTTTTATTACTAAAATTGAACCGGTGATAACGATCAAGAGCAACAAAAAGGAGCCAATTCCCACAAAAATCCGCCCCAGGGATTTAAGGAACAATGATCGGTGCAAATTGGTGACAAAAGAAAAGAAGGGTTTCTGCGGGGCAAGGTCGCCTATTTTTTTGCCCGTTATGGGATCTATGTAAAAATCACCGTTCAATTCTTCATCCATACTAAAAACGGAGGCGGACACGAATTGGTTTTGGTCGATTTTTATCTCAAGAATCTCGTCGTAGGTGTTTTTTAGGGTGTCTATGGTCTGTGAAAGCTTATGCTGCTCCATCCCTTCGACCTTATAGGGCTGTAATTTGGCGTCAATGGGTTCAAATGCCAAAATTATACCGCTTATTGCCGCCAACAACACGAAAAGACAAGAAGTGGCCGCCAAGGCAAAATGGCTGTACCTCCAAATATTTACCACCATATCATCAACTGATTGGCAATGGTTCTTACTTGTTGGATAAGGGTAAATCTCTGGTCCCTTGAGATCGTAGCTTCTGCAATGGTTGGAGTGTTGGGTATGCCAACGTATTCTAAAGAGGTCGGCCAAGAGATAAGATGGGGATGCTGACCAAGGTCATCCCCCAACGGTGGCAATGTTTTTATGATCTTCATGCTGAGGTCCCTTATTCGGTGTATAGAAGGCTTTGAGACCGTAAATTTAATCATTTATTTAGATTTAGTATAAATAAATCCAAATATTGGTGATTGATTCAATAAGGTACCTTTTGACAATTTTAATTTACCCGATAGGTGATTCTTCTATTGGTGATCATACTTTGCACTCTTACGTTTAAAGCAATGTTGTTGGACACGGATGATGGGGAGCAAACATAGGCATCATTATATAATTGTACCCGATATAGGTAGCCCTCCATACCCAAGTCTGGATCGTTAATGGTGAGGGTGTCCGTATCTGTTCCGGAGTATGGGCCCAGGTTTGCTATGTCCGTAAAGTTAGAACCACCGTCGGTGCTTACCTGCCATTGGTATTGGGTGGTATTGCTTGCTGTGATGGGGACATTGCCCGGATGCCCATCAAAAACAATGGTGTTTGAGGGGGCAACAGAAATCGAGGGCGTGTTTCCGGCTTCGGTGTAATCGGGGACTGTGTTTGTATTGCCATCTGCAGGGTCGGTATAGCCACCTTGCCCCATTACCAAGCCAGAAGCATTGATCGTTACCGGGGAATTGCCCAAGTAACCATCCCCGTCAGGGTCTGTGAAACCAGCTTCCAAGGTATCATAACACCCGTCCGAGTCGCTATCGTTGGATGTATAGTTCAAAAAAGTGTCGTTGTCGGAATCGGCTATGTTGTAATTGATGGTGCCATTGTTGTACTGCGAAGCCGCCTGTACCGCATCTGGAATACCATCTGTGCCCACCGGGCCGGGGATGCGCCCGTTTACAGTAGCTACGCCATGACCTGCTTCCTCTGCGTCCAAAATCCCGTCATTGTCACTGTCAAGGTCCAGACCATTGGCAAGTCCGTCCCCATCGCTGTCCGTTGGAGAGCAACCTGTACTGAAACTCTCATCGTTCACGGCGAAGAAAACAGGGTCTGCATTGGCGGAAATTTCCAACCTAAAGATGACCGCTTCGGCCCTTTCGGCTGCCGTCAATCCAAATTCGGAGAGCTCAACGGCTGCCAAACGAATGTTCTTTTTTACGTTCCTATCACTTCGGGAATCGTTTACGTTGTATTGGTCTATCAAAGAATTTCCAACAATGGGCGTATTGTTCCAATTTACTTCGACACCGTTGCCCAAGTAGTTTCCGTTCTCGTCCAATAAATGTAGCCGGTTATAGTTGGAGGAGCCTGATATCTGTGCGCCTTGGGTGAGTAAAATATCCATAATTCCGTCGCCGTATGCGGGAGTGTTGGTGCCCCCTAGTCGGAAGTACCAGGCGTTTCCTATATTGGCAATGGCGTAGGCCATGTCCAGCCCGCGTTCGCCTTGGTACAGGTATGGGTTAAAAGGAATTCCACCAGAGGTTAATGTGGGTCCGGTGGCATCGCTGAGATTGCCGTCGATGGCCCTTCCTTCCAAACGTATGCCGGATTGTATTTTGGTGACGGGTTTTAGTGCGGTCCACGATGTTTTCTCTACATTGAGGTCGCCCGTTCCGTTTCCATCGGTGTCGATTTGGTCAAAGTAACTGTTACTGTCATTGTCTATCATTCGGGCCGAAGCTACTCCGGTCGCGTAGGTATTGCTTCCAACGGTAAAACCCAGCAGTGTGGATGTATTATCGTAGGGCTGTGGGTTTAAACTGCCAACGGAAGATGACCAGAAACCATTGTAGTCCGTATAGATAGAGGTGACATAATTTGTAGTCGTGTTCGATGATGGTGGCGAGCCAAAACCTGTATTGGTTTCGCAGCCATCTTCAAAAATATCGGGAATACCGTCGTTGTCGTCATCTTGGTCAATATCGTCGGGAATACCGTCCCCATCGGTATCGGGATTGGCATAATCGATGGAGTATGTTTTACCTGGATCATTGGAAAACAGGTCCACATTGGATTTGCTGCCCAATAGCAATAATGCAAACAGGAATACACCTAAAAAGAAACGAGTGTAAGTCAAATCTAGCCTATGTTTAGTTTGTTGGTGGATCATCAATATGACAATCAAGGGCAAATTAGAAGACTTTTGTAGAGTTGGGAAGTTTTTGTTGTTAACAAGCATTTGGGCATGGTGTAGTTTATCGAATTCGTGGTAGAGCCTTTCTGTATGAAGGATTTGGACCATGTGTTTTCTTTGCTCGAAGCGTAACACCACATAATTGTTAAGAAACTGTGAAAAAATTTTTAAAGGGATGATTCTTGAGGCGATTTTTTCGGAGGCCTTGTGCTGCGTTTGTTTACAGGGATTTTTGGTGCACTTAAAACACGAATGTTGATAAAAGTGTTAAGAACCTGATCGGGGTGACTTAAAATCCAAGTAAAGAAAATTGGAATTTTACAGTCAAGCTATTTTTTACAACTCCAAACCGTTTTCTTCATGCAGATTACTCATATAACTAAGAGGGATTTTAGTACGCAAGAATTTGATTTACACAAGATTACAAATGCAATCTTGAAGGCCATGACCGCTGTGGAGCATGGTCAGATCACCGATGCGCAGACCATTGCCGACAACGTGAACAAGGTGTTGTTGGAGAGAAAAAGTCAAGATGAACAATATTTGCCGACCGTAGAGGAAGTTCAAGATGTTGTGGAGAACGAACTTATGGACAGTGAGTTCCACGATGCGGCAAAAGCGTACATTATTTACAGGAACAAAAGGGCCCAAATGCGCGAGTCGGACATTTTTGAGAAGCGCATCAACCTAAAACCTTACGAGTATCCGCAATTGTATGAATATGTTCCGGCAATCCGTCATTCGTATTGGATCCATACCGAGTTTAACTTTACCAGTGATATCCAGGATTTTAAATCCGGATTGAACGAGGTGGAGCGCAGTGCCATCAAAAATACCATGCTTGCCATTTCTCAGATCGAGGTGGCGGTCAAATCTTTTTGGGGCGACATTTATCACAGAATGCCCAAACCGGAAATCGGTTCGGTAGGCGCCACCTTTGCCGAAAGCGAAGTGCGCCACCACGATGCGTATTCCCACCTTTTGGAGATTTTGGGATTGAACCGGGAGTTCGAGAACTTGAAGAAAAAGCCAGTGATCATGAAAAGGGTGCAGTATTTGGAGACGGCCCTCAAAAATGCTAAAAGTGAGAACAACAAGGACTATGCGGAGTCCGTATTGCTATTCTCCCTTTTTATCGAGCATGTTTCGCTGTTCTCGCAGTTTTTGATCATTATGGCGTTCAACAAGCACAAAAATGTACTGAAAGGAATTTCCAATGTTGTGGAAGCGACTTCCAAAGAGGAACAGATCCATGGCGATTTTGGAATCGATATCATTAATATCATCAAAAAGGAACATCCAGAATGGTTCGATGATGAATACAAGGCGATGATCCAGGATATCTGTGAGAAGGCATTTGAGTCAGAAAGTAAAATAGTGGATTGGATTTTTGAGGAAGGTGAATTGGACTTCTTGCCAAAGAACTTGGTGAACGAATTCATCAAAAACAGGTTCAACAACTCATTGGAGAGCATTGGCATCTCCAAAATATTCGATGTCGACCAAAAACTATTGGAACAGACCGAGTGGTTCGACGACGAGATCATTGGAACAAAACACGGAGACTTTTTTGTAAAAAGATCTATCAACTATAGCAAAAGAACACAAAGTATAACAAGCGACGACCTTTTTTAAATTATGGAGAAGAGAACACAAACCCCGATCACCGACCTAAAGCAAGACAACAAAACCCAAGAACTTGTAAATGCAAGAAAGGATACCTTGTCCAAACTTAAAAATGAAGAGGATAAAGGTTTTGAATGGTTGAACGAATATAGCCGACAATTTTTGGCGTCGGGATACCTTACCGAAGGGGTGAGCCCAGAGGAACGTATTCGAGAAATTGGCGATAGGGCAGAGGAGATTTTACAGATTCCGGGGTATTCGGACAAATTCTATGGTTATATGTCCGAGGGGTTTTTCTCTTTAGCTTCTCCGGTGTGGTCCAATTTTGGAAAAAGGCGCGGACTGCCCATCAGTTGCTTTGGTTCCCATATCGATGATGACATGGGGAACATTCTTTACACTCAATCGGAGGTAGGGATGATGTCGAAGCTTGGTGGTGGAACTTCCGGATACTTTGGTAAAATTAGGCACAGAGGAGCTCCTGTAAAGAATAACGGACAAGCTTCGGGAGCGGTACACATTATGCAGTTGTTCGAGTCCATGGTGGATGTAGTAAGCCAAGGTTCTGTTCGTCGCGGTCGTTTTTCTCCCTATTTGCCGATTGATCATAAAGACATTATGGAATTTTTGGAAATCGGTACGGAGGGAAACCCTATCCAACAGTTGACCCATGGCGTTACCGTGACCAACCAATGGATGCAGGAAATGATCGAGGGCGATGTTGATAAAAGGACCGTTTGGGCCAAAGTGTTGCAGCGTAGGGGAGAAATGGGCTATCCTTATGTGTTCTTCTCCGATAATGCCAATGATGGTGCCGTAGATGTTTATAAGGACAAGAATCACCGTATCCACGCAAGTAATCTTTGTACAGAGATTATGTTGCCATCCAACGATGATTGGTCGTTTGTATGTGTGCTTTCAAGTATTAACCTGTTGCATTATGATAAATGGAAGAAGACCGATGCTGTTGAGACCATGGTTCATTTCTTGGATGCGGTAATCACCGAGTTTATCGAAAAATTGGAGGCGTACAGGGATTCTTCCGACAGGGACGACAGACAAACGTTCCTGTTCATGGAAAGAGCATACAATTTCGCCAAACAAAACAGGGCTTTGGGCCTTGGTGCTTTGGGATGGCACTCCCTATTGCAGTCCAAGCGATATGCATTCAATAGCCAAGAAGCCTATAACTTGAACAGTGAAATATTCAAAGAAATCAAAGAACGTTCTTACAAGGCATCCGAGCAATTGGCAGAGCGTTTTGGCGAGCCGGAAGTGTTGAAGGGATACGGTAGACGCAACGCAACGTTGAACGCCATCGCTCCTACAACTTCCTCGGCATTCATTTTGGGTCAGGTGTCCCAAGGAATCGAGCCTATCTGGTCCAACTGTTATGTGAAGGATATTGCCAAGATCAAGACCACTATCAAGAATCCATTTTTAATGGACCTATTGGAAGAGAAGGGACAGAACACCAATGAAGTTTGGAAGAGCATTCGCGATATGGATGGTTCGGTACAGCATTTGGACTTTTTGACCGAAGAAGAGAAAGCTGTCTTCAAAACCTATTCGGAATTGGATCAGTTGGATATTATCTATCAAGCGGCCAACAGACAAAACCACATAGATCAAGGACAATCGGTGAATATCATCGTACACCCGGATATGCCGACTAAGGATGTGAATAAAATTCACGTAACCGCATGGAAACTGGGTCTTAAATCCCTGTACTATCAGCACAGCATGAACGCGGCACAGAAATTCAAACAAAAGAAGGATTGTGTGAGCTGTGAGGCATAAAGGCAAATAACAACCAATAAAAAAAAGGAGGCTCGAACTAACGAAGCCTCCTTTTTTCTTCAAACTAACTAGAAAAGAGGTTACAATATCTTAATGTCAATAGAGGTTCTGCTCTGCCAACCGGTAATATCGGTAACAGAGTAGGCACAGTGATAGTCACCAGGGTCAATGTCATCTGGAATGGTGACCGAAATATTTATTTCATACGAAGTAGTGCCATCCTCTATTTCGAAATTTTCTATATAGATCATTGGATTTACAGCTTGTTTAACAGCTTCCAACTCACATTGGGCACCTTGGTCATCATGGGTATGATGATCAAAATTATGGTGAATGTTCAAGCTATAGGCGGCCAAGGCCAAATTGTCGGTCACCTGCGCCTTGAATGTATAGGTCTCGCCTCTTTCCAAGGTTTCGCAAGCCTGTGGAAAACCACCTGTATAATTAACGCTAATGGTTGGTTTTTCCTCGTCTACACTGCCATCGTCACTACTGGAGCAACTTGCTAAAAAAAGCGTGGCGAATAGGATCAGGCTATATTTTATTTTCAGTTTCATAGCTCTTTTTTTTAACCGTGGGGACCCTTGTGGAGCCCCACGGTTGGTTAATTTAAAGTGTAGGTACGGTTACATCGATATGTGTTTCATACTCCAAAGTGTTGCCATCTTCATCTTCAATAATAAAAATAGCGTGGTATTCACCTGCGGGAGCCGTTGCCGGAACATCGATATGCTCATGGAATTCTGCTTCGGACAATTCATGGTACCCTTCGGAGAACGTTTGTTCAAAATCCCACTCCACTTCACCTTCGCCTACCGGCAAATCATGTCCGTGGATATCAACCGAGATTTCATGGATTCCGTTTACGGCTTCGATCATAAACTCAATGTGAAAATCGTTTCCTCTAGCTACCGTTTCATCCATTTCAAAACCGCTAATGGTAATCGGGTCCAAAATTTCAATGTGCCCTTCAACCTCTGTACTGTTGCCCAATTCGTCCGTTACCGTTAGAGTGATGTGGTATTCCCCGGAAGGAATGTTCGATGGGATGTCAACATGTTCGTGAAAGGTTGGGTTGATCACTAAATAGCTGGCATCCGTGAAGCTCTGTTCAAAATCCCATTCCACTTCTCCCTCACCTACTTCAAGGTCGTGTCCATGGATGTCAACTTCAATACTGGCCACCGTACCGGGAGCATTGATCTCTGCTTCCATGTGTATGTCGGAGCCTTTGTAGGCCACTTGTTCTGTGGAGTGGTCGCTTCCCTCTCCAAATTCAAAGTTGGAAATTTCCGGAGCTGCTATGGCATCGCCGCCATTGTCGTCGCTGCTACAAGAATGTAGGGCAAATGCTCCCAATGCAATAATTGCTAAAGATTTAAAATTAGTTTTCATGTTGTTTCTGTTTTTGGTGTTAAAATTCATTTGTATTGTTTAAAAGGGTACGGTCATCGATATGGATAAATTCCTGCCAGGTTCAGGAACATCGATGAGCCTATAAAAACTGGTATGATCGTAGTATTCGGTATTGAATACGTTGTTTAGTTTGATGCGCAACTGCGCTGGTTTTCCATTGCCAAAGAGTTGGATTTTTGTGTTGGCCGAGATGTTCAGTGCTTGGTATCCATCGGTAACCTCTTCGGGAGGGACAATATCATTTTGGGCGGCTGTTATCCTAAGGTCGGCCGTTAGCTGCGGTGATTGCATAAATGCGATATCCTTAAATTGATAGCTGGCCGAGAACAGCCCTGAAAGCGGTGGCGAAAAGGGAATGGTAAAATCCTTTTTGGGCCCGCTGGTCTGTCGGGAATACACATACTCGGCAGAGGCATCCAACCGCAGGGCCGTTGTTACGTTCACCCCGGCACGAGCCTCACCACCGAACCGGAACACCTTGCTTTGGGTATATTCATAAATTTGAAGGGTCTCGTAGTAGCTGGAGGTTGGGTTTAGATAAATAAAATTCTCAAAGAAATTCACGAATGGACTGATTCCAATGTTGAATTTTGATGTGGAATGATCGATATCGACATCCAATTGGTAGGATTGTTCTGGATCAAGATCGATATTTCCCCTTTCGTACCGGTACATATGGTAGTTTACCCCGTCCGAAGCAAGCTCGTTGGCCAGTGGCATTCTAAAGCTCTTGCCAAGATTTATTTTAAATGTGGTGTTTTGATGGATATAGCTCAATCCCAAGGAACCGCTCAAGTTCCCAAATTCAAGACTTTTGTTCTGTGAGCGTTGCAAGTACACATAAGATGTCGAACCATCGGGATTATTTATAGGTGTTTGGAACCAATCAAAGTGGGACTTGGTTTCCATAAGGCCTGCATCGTACCGTAGCCCTCCTTGAAGGTGGAAATTCTCGTTTATCTTAAAATGATCGTAAATAAAAGCGCCCGCGGAGTATCTGTTGTATGCTGGGATCAGGAAACCCCATCCTCCAATATTGTTGTTCTGTAGCTCGGTGTTTATACCAAATACGAAATCGTGTCCATTATTTGGGCTGTAAGTATCCTTTAAATTGAGGGAGTACGTGTTTTTTGTAAAAATCCGTTCCCTGCTATTGGGAGGTGTGGGCATATAACCGTGTGGCACGGGCTCCGAATTTTCGTCCCGTTGGTTGTTTTGGTAGCCCAGGTCCAGTTCCAAGGTATGTGGACCCAAATAAAAAGTAGTATTGTTGGTGACCTTAAAGTGATTAACACTGTGGTACGGAAGATCTACATCCCTGTTGGAACTGTCATAGTCAATACTAGAGGACCTAACTTCCAGTCCATGCGCATTGGCAAAAAATCCATTTTTGGCGTTTACATTACTGAAAAATGTCTCGGATTTTATGTTTTCCGTGACAAAGCCAAGGCTGAAACTGGCATTGAATTCCTCGCCCGCTGTGTTTCTGAGGTTGTTTTCGTGAAGCTCAAAAATGTAGTTCTCATAATTTATCCTGTCCGTAGGAACCTTGTAATCGGCGTAGTCCCTATAGGTTAAACGTCCTCTGTAAAACCACTTTTCCTTTCTCCCCTGCACTCCGGCAGAGACGCCAAAGAGATCGTTGTTGGTCTCTCCCAGTAGATTGACCTCTCCGCCAAAGGAATTGGGCAATGGAACTTTGGAGGGTTGAATGTCCACAACACCTGCAATGGCGTCCGAGCCATAAACAAGTGAGGCCGGACCTTTTATGATCTGTATGTTGTCTATACCGTACTGGTCTATTTCAAGGCCATGATCATTGCCCCATTGCTGAGCTTCGTGCTTGATTCCGTTCTGTACGACGC
The DNA here is from genome assembly GCF_011068285.1 of Flagellimonas oceani. NCBI lineage: Bacteria > Pseudomonadati > Bacteroidota > Flavobacteriia > Flavobacteriales > Flavobacteriaceae > Flagellimonas > Flagellimonas oceani. The sequence goes on from NZ_CP049616.1 coordinate 4,238,107, forward strand.
TCACCCTGTTAAAGCCCAAACCACGTATTACAGGTTTGGATTGCCCCGACCCAATGGTGATGGTACTTACCCCTGGGATTTTTTTCAAGGTCTGCATCAAACTGTTTTCCCGATTTTTTTCCAAGAATTCCTGGTCCACGCCAACGGTTATGGTGGATAGTTCTTGTGCTTTCCGTTTTTCAGTTTTTCCGAGCAGTTCTACGCCATCTAAATTGGTGATGGATTCCTTCAGCCTGACAACAAGGTTCTCTACATCCTCTTGGACTTCCACGGTAAAATGTTCTTCGGCATAACCTATGTGTGTAATTTCAAAGCGGTATGTCCCTTTGGGGACATTGTTTATGGTGAACGCGCCACTATCCGTAGAAATCGCATATAGATTTTTTCCGATTATGTTTACTCCTGTTATGGGTTTCGAAGTTTTGGCATCTACTACCATACCTTTTATTGTATGTTCTGCTTGTGCGGATACTTGAATACACAGACTGGTGAACAGCCATGTGATTAGCAATTTTTTGATCATTTTAATACTGTGGAGTTTTCGAATAGCTTCCTGCCTGTGAAGCATAGCGGTCAGTGCCCATTTGATTTTATGCGGAAAAGCACATGTGTTTGAGCGGTCACATGCTTACTATGATCAGTAAACATGAAAGATGCCGTAACAAGCATTGCCTATTCTTGGTGCGGTACCAAGAATGTTTTTCCAAATAAAAATGGGGAATTAAATATGGGGTGGTGGCCGGGAAAAGAGAAAGCTTGTGCCAAGCGTTCCCGAAACCTGAAAATGATATACGGAAGCAATATCATTTTTTGCGACAAATTCAACGTGTTCTGAAACAGGTTCAATTACGTTGTCCAATACTATCGGTACATGTATGTCGGATGCGATATTATGGCATACCGCACAATGGTCCAGATAATCCTCTTGATGGTCGTCGTGGGAAAGCACATGAACGCCCATAAGCTTAGTTGCCAAGAAAAGGGCAAGCAGTGCGTAGGTAATGCTATTTATAAGACGACTGTTTTTCATCAAGCCACAAATTTATTAAAAAACATTGTTATGCAAGGGTAATTTCTCCAATGTCCATATTTTTTAGCATTTCCTTAATAGCTGATGATAATTTTGTCAATTGTGAAAGCGTATACATAGATTCAATAAAGTTGGCAATTGAAGAGTCGTAGTTCTTTTTTGGTTTATAATTAAAGTCGGATGTTTTTTCCATCATCAAAGTACCATTTCACAACAAAACCATCTTGGCATACAACATAACTTCTTCAATCTACCCCGTTCTTGATAAGTTTGGGTATGCCTTACTACGTAAGGAAACCTCATCATCCAAACTATGAACAAACCTCAATCCTCCCTAATTTTTAGGTGCTTTTCAGTGTTGATTTTTCTTGGTATTGCTTCACTACAAGTAGGATACGCGCAGGATTGTACAGTGGATGCCGGTCCGGACCAGACCGTATCGCAGGTCAATGCCGTTTTTATGGATGCCAATGTGCCAGCTGCAGGAGGTTCGGGTATTTGGACACGTCTTTCGGGCCCCCCCACAGTAACCATTGATGAAGTGAACAATCCCCAAACCCAATTATTGGATTTGGTGCCGGGGGATTACATCTTTGAATGGACCGTTTCGGGGCCCAGCTGTGATGCCGCTTCGGATTTAGTTGGAATTACCGTACAGGGCATAGACCTGGAAATGGATATTGTGGCCAGCAATACTCAACCCGATATTGGCGAAGTGGTCACTTTTACCGTAAACATGAGCAATTTTGGGGATGTGGATGCCACCAATGTGGTCGTGGAATATTTTGTGCCTTCGGGCTATACGAATATTACCGCAATCGATAATTCAGGTTCCGTTGATGGCTCACAAAAAATAACTTGGTTTGGTTTTGATGTGCCGGTGGGAGCTAACACGGTTGCTTTGAACTTCAATGCCACCGTACTGACACCAACAGGGACCACAGGAGAATATACCCATACAGCTGAAGTTATATTTGCAGGTCAAATTGATGGGGATAGCCCGCCGAACAACGATGACGGTGACCAGAGCGAAGATGATGAGGACAATATTGATGCCGCTCCCGTTCAGGCGGATTTATCATTGGGCAAGTCCGTGGTCGGTGGCAATTTGTCCCCTTATGTAGGCTCACAGATCAGTTTTGAAATATCCGTTTCCAATAATGGACCACACGATGCGACCAATGTACAAGTGGAAGATCAGTTACAATCTGGGTTCACCTTTGATTCTTATTCGGCAACATCGGGAACCTACGACCCCAATACAGGTATTTGGCAAGTGGGGACCGTGGGCAGTGCAGCTACGGAGACACTTACCATTGTAGTCGATATAAATGCTTCGGGGAATTATACCAATACAGCACAAATAATCGCGTCGGATGCTTTTGATATCGATTCAACACCCAACAACAATGTTCCGGCCGAGGACGATCAAAACGAAATTATTCTGACACCTGAGCCGGTAATTGACCTATCATTGACAAAAACCATTGATAAATCACCGCCGTTGGTGAGTGATAACGTTAGGTTTACTCTAACTGTGACGAACGACGGCCCCAGTGAAGCGACCGCTGTACAGGTAACGGATTTATTGCCCTCAGGCTATACCTATATATCCGACGATGGTGGTGGTGCTTACGATGAAGTTACCGGAATTTGGGACGTTGGTTCGATTACAAGCAGTGACTCGGCCAGTTTAAGTATTCTTTGTAATGTAAACGCTTCGGGAGATTATGATAATGTGGCAGAAATCACGGGTCATGATCAAACAGATATAGACTCGACCCCCAACAATAATATCCCAGGCGAAGACGACCAAGATGCCGTATCGGTGGTACCGGAACCATTGGTGGATATATCTGTTGCCAAAGTGGTGGATCAGATTATCCCAGAAGTAGGAGAGGAGATACTTTTTACGGTTACGGTGCAAAATGATGGACCGAGTGATGCTACCAATATTGTGGTCACCGATGTTTTGGCATCCGGGTATCGATTGGTGAGCTCCAATCCGTCCGTGGGCAGCTACAATGCAACAAACGGCTCTTGGGTCGTAGGAAATTTGGCCAATGGAGCTTCCGAAACTTTGGAAATTACAGTAGAAGTATTGCCAACTGGAAATTATATCAACACAGCCGAACTGACGAATGTTGCGGAGATGGATGTAGATTCCAGCCCCAACAACAATAACGAACTGGAAGATGATCAGGAGACCGTGGAACCCATTGTAATTCCAGTGGCCGATTTGCTGTTGCAGAAATCAGTGAATGTATTGAGTCCGTATGTAGGGCAAGATGTGATTTTTACCATCAACATTACCAATTTGGGCCCAAGTGATGCTACGGGGGTCGCTGTAATGGATGTATTGCCCGACGGATATACCTATGTTTCCCATGGAACCACGGCGGGAATCTATAACGAGGGTTCAGGCATGTGGAATTTGAACGGTACCGTGGAAGATACCAGTACAGAGACCCTCACTATTTTGGCCACGGTGAACAACTCTGGGGATTATTTCAATGTGACGGAAGTTTTTTCTTCCGATCAGTACGACCCGAATTCCATCCCCAACAACAATAGCATTTTTGAGAACGATCAAGACAATGCCGGGACCACTCCCGTTCCTTCGGCAGATTTAAACCTGGAGGTCCGTGTGGATCGCCCAACTCCCGATGTGGGAACAGAAGTTGTTTTTACCATCACTTTGACCAATGAAGGGCCAAGTGATGCCATCGGTATTATCGTTGAAAATACCTTGCCAGACGGGTTTACTTACATTTCCGATGATTCAGGAGGCTTGTTTAGTGCATCAAATGGAATTTGGAACGTGGGCAGTTTGGCCTTGGAATCGCAACTGGAGCTTCAAATTGTTGCCGAGGTAAATCCTTCTGGGGATTATACGGTAGGTCCTGAGGTCATAAACGCTATTTTTTTCGATATTGATTCCACGCCCGGAAACCATATGCTTTCAGAAGATGATCAGGATGAACAGACGGTCGCGCCAAGACATGTCGTCGATATTTCGGTTTCAAAAACCGTCAACGATATGAATCCCGAGGTAGGGGATGAGATAGTTTTTACCATAGCGGTACGTAACGATGGCCCCAACAACGCATCAGGATTAATTGTTGAGGATGAGTTGGAAAGCGGTTATCAATTTGTTTCGGCAACCACATCAGCTGGAGTTTATGATCAAATTGCCGGCACTTGGGATTTACCGGATTTGGCAAATGCGACCACAGCAACTTTGGAGGTAAGGGCAAGAGTGCTTTCGAGTGGAGAGTATAAGAATACGGCCGAACTTATTGCCTCGGATATTTACGACCCAGATTCTGCTCCCAACAACAATTTGGGGTCCGAGGACGATCAATCCACCGTGATACCCGTTCCCGGAGGCCTGAGTGATTTGTCGCTTTCCAAAACTGTGGATAATGAAAACCCCAATGTAGGCGATGTGGTCCGCTTTGTGTTAAGCCTTACCAACAGTGGTCCATCCGATGCAAGAGATGTAATGGTGACAGATATGTTGCCATCCGGCTATACCTACCAATCGCACACCTCGACCGCTGGGGTGTACGATGTGGCTTCCGGAATTTGGAACGTGAACCGAACCATTCTGGATCAGGATACGGAAAGTTTGGAGATTTTGGCCGTGGTCAATGCGCCAACAGGTGAGGAAAATGAGTATGTGAACGAGGCTTTTGTTTCCTCAAGTTTATATCTCGACCCTGATAGCGACCCATCAACGGGCTTTGGGGATGATGATTTTGCTGATGGTATTTCGGATGATGACGAAGCAACCGCCTTTGTGGTGCCCCAAACCGTAGATTTGTCCATCTCAAAAAGTGTTGATGATACCATGCCCAATATTGGGGATGAGGTTGTTTTTGAAATAACGGTGACCAATCAAGGTGTTGATGAGGCTACCCATGTGGGCATACAGGAAGAACTGCCTTTGGGCTATCAATATATCAGTTCGGAAACTACCGTAGGAAATTACGATTCCGAATCTTCGTTTTGGGAAATTGAGTCGCTTCCAGTTTCCCAAACCGCAATACTACGGCTTACCGTTAAGGTGGTTGATATTGATGATTATGTGAACAGGGCAAGTTTGGCCTACGTGGATCAATGGGATGTAGATGAAAGTAATAATTCCTCCGAAGCGTTCGTAGACCCAAGTTGTCTAGTGGTCTACAACGAGTTTTCTCCCAATGGAGATGGGGTCAACGATTATTTTAAGATTGATTGCCTAGGTCGTTATCCAAACAATACACTTCAAGTATATAACCGATGGGGGAATATTGTGTACCAGACAAAATCTTATAAAAACGATTGGGACGGCACCCCCAATGGACGTGCCATGGTTCAACCTGAAGACCAGTTGCCCGTGGGCACCTACTACTATGTGTTGGATTTGGGCGATGGCTCGGAACCACGAACGGATTGGTTGTATTTAAACAGATAAAAATGGAGTTGGTTTCATCAAAATATAAAATAAAGGGTTGTAGGTATATATGTATGTTGTTCCTTTCCCTATGCTCCATTTTTGGTTATGCGCAGCAGGATCCACAGTTTACGCAATACATGTACAATACTATGAGCGTTAATCCTGCCTATGCGGGCAAAAATGGCCATTTAACGGCCTTGTTGTTGCACCGTTCGCAATGGGTAGGTGTAAATGGCGCACCCAATACGCAGGTGTTGGCCGTGGATATGCCTTTGGAAAACAAACTTGGGGCTGGGGGCATTATCTCCCGTGATGCATTGGGGCCTTCATCGGAAATATCGGTGGATGGAAACGTCTCGTACACCATTCAGTTGGATAGTGCCAATAGCAAATTATCCTTTGGGATGAAGCTCGGCGGTCGCATTTTTGATGTGGACTTCTCCAAAGGACTTACGGAAGATACGGATGTGGCCTTTCAAAATAATATCAAGAGCAAGTTCTTCCCCACTATTGGGGCCGGACTTTATTATGATACGAAAAAGGGCTACCTGGGATTTGCCATACCCAATTTCTTTTCACAAAAGCATTATGATGGTGAGGAACAGGAAATCGCTGCGGAGCGTTTGCACTACTACTTTATTGGTGGAAAAGTGGTGGATTTGACGCCGGATGTGAAGCTTAAGCCGGCCTTCTTTGTGAAGTGGGTGCCTGGCGCTCCGATAATAGCCGATTTATCGGTGAATGCAATGCTCAGGGAGACTTTCACTTTTGGATTGGCCTACCGCTGGGACGATTCGTTTTCCACTTTGTTGGGAATGCAGATCAACCCGAATTTTAGTGCCGGCTATGCCTACGACCTCACAACTTCCAATTTGGCGAGTTATACGGGCGGGTCGCACGAATTGTTTGTACGGTACGAATTTAAATCTTCCCAAAAACAAAAGGAGGCGCCTACATTTTAGACCTGAATGGGAATGGCGGAAATAGTCGTTATCTTTAACTTTGAAACAGCAAAATGCTGCTAAAATTGATAAGCTATGGAAAGGAATGAGCTGTATCCTGTTTTTTTGAAGGTAAACAACCTGAATGTACTTATAGTGGGAGGTGGAAATGTTGGGTTGGAAAAACTGACTTTTTTATTAAAATCGAGCCCCAATGCACAAGTGCAGATGGTTGCTCCGGAGTTTTTATCGGACACGTTGGAGCTGGCAGAAAAGCACAATGTGGAAATTACAAAGGATGTTTATCAAGAAAAATATTTGGAAGGCAAGCACATGGTTGTGGCCTGCACGGACAAACCCGAAGTGAACGAGCAAGTGTACCACGATTGTAGAAAGCTCAGCAAATTGGTAAATGTAGCGGATAATCCACCGTTTTGTGATTTTTATATGGGCGGTATCGTAACGAAGGGGAACGTAAAAGTTGCCATTTCCACCAACGGACAATCCCCGACAACGGCAAAAAGATTGCGTCAATTTTTTGAGGACGTGCTTCCTGAAAACATTGATGATCTGGTCAAGAACTTGAACGAATACCGAAAAACCTTAAAGGGCGATTTTGAGCAAAAGGTCGAGGCCTTGAACGAGTTTACCAAAGGCTTGGTGAACAAAAAAGATTGAGCAGGTTATAAACGTTTCATCGCCTCTATCAAATCATCTCTTTTTCTTGGTGAAATATTCACCTGCATCTCGTTGCTCATGATAAGGTGGCCTCCATCCGATTTGACATATTTTTTCACCTTTTTCAAATTGATAAGGAAGCTATTGTGCACCCGCATAAAGTTGTGTTCGGAAAGGAGCATTTCATATTCCTTTAAGTGCTTGCTCACTAAAAAAATACTTTCATCCTCCAACATAAAACAAGTGTAAGAACCGTCCGCTTTGCAGGCCACTATGTCATCAATGGCAATAAACTCCATTCCGGCGGTGGTGGCCAAGCATATTTTTTCTGGGCGCACTTTTCCACGGGAAATGCTTTGCATCAATGTGTCCAGCTGCTCTCTATAAACATTGGTGTCCATACGGTTTCTCGCTTTTTCCACCGCTTGCTGGAGTTCGTCCAGGTCTATGGGTTTCAATAAATAATCCAAGGAACTGAATTTAATGGCCTTGATGGCATATTTTTCAAATGCAGTGGTGAAAACAACTTCAAAGTTCGGGTCTTTTATTTGGTTTAGAACATCGAACCCTACACCGGATTGTAGCTCTATATCCAAAAACACTATGTCCGGACTGTATATGGAAAGAACTTTTACAGCCTCATCTACCGATCCTGCCATTGCAATGACTTGTACCTCCTTGCAAAATTCCTCCAACATGGATTTAAGGGTCTCCCTGCTGTGTTTCTCGTCTTCGATTATTACTGCTTTTAAAATCATAGGGCTATTTTTAGGGGTTATTGGTTATGGCTATAATTAAAGTTGTTGTGTTCTAAACGATACCGGATTAAAAAAATAAAGGGTTTTTCTTTCAAACCTTATAGGAATTTGATTGTTTTATTTATATTTGGGAAATGGGGATGGTCTTTTTCGGTGCTATGCTGAAATCTGAGACTATCGCATAATTTTTTACTTCATTGAGACATAGGATTTTCGTTCAACAATACTATCCTAACCCAATATTTATGTTGGTTAAGCCAACGTAAACAAAGGTTTTTTTAAATTCGTCAATATTTTATTTCTATTACTATGGTGAAAAGATATGTTTTTCACCATATTAAGTTAAACATTTTTACGGGGGAAGAATAAATAGTGGAAAGAAAACCACTTAATTTGTCACTTTTCAGTGAAAAAATTGTTTAACCCTTTGGGTTGAGGGATTAAAAGAACTCACCATTTTTGTTCCTTATAGTAACTGTTGCGCAGCATAACCCCATACTTGCTTTCAGCTGAAGGAATTACTCATGGTGAGTTTTGTCAAAAACCTTATGAATTTTGGGCCGCACTGCCTTTATCGCCAGAACCAAAGACAAGAACATTTGTTCGTTGTGCAGCCCAGTATTCATATTTTTTCAGTTGTTAAATCTACAGTGTTCATAGTTAATTGGTGTATGCCATTTGATGGATGGGTGTTTTGAGTTTATGAATGCCCCTTTTGAGTTAACGTAAGTTTCAAAGACACTTCTTTTTAGTTGAAAATGGGACTCCTGTTTTAAAAGGAAATCCCATTTTTTACAACAGGAGAACACTAAAAAGATTCGTAAAAGGGCCATCAATTCATTAAGCTGTATGATATAATTCTTGATGCTCGGGATATTTTGTGGTTTTCGGAAAGCACTTCTTTTTTAGGGGCATTTTGGCCACAAAGTGTCCTTTGAAATCTATTGAGGCAATATTGCTGAAATAACCTAGGATGTCCTCGTAATCGTTAATATTTATTCCCGCCTTTGCCAAGCTATTGTGCACAACCGATTTATTGACCTTATTTTCCCAATTGCCATTGAGCCTTGTGTCATTGGACCTTATAATAAGGATTTTCAGTTTTTTTAAGTGCCAAGTTGGAACATAGAAATTGGTTACACCATCCTTTATGGATTTAAAGGTCACATACACTTTGCCCACATTTTTGTAGACTTTTGCCGTATATCCAATACTGTTGTTGCTCAATGGTAGTTTCAGGCACGAGTCATCTGATTCCAGATAAAAAAGTATGGGGTTTTTGTTGAGTACTTCTTCTGTAATTTGCGGAACATCTATCGTAAACGACCAATTGGGTAATTGCTCCCTTATATCAAAGGATAAGAGTTCCACTGTGTTGGGAGTATTCTTCCCACGGGATTCTTCGTGATCCTTTAGTGCGGAATTGGATTTGTTGATAAGATAGATGGGATAACCTATGATTACCGTGGCACAGATCAATGTCCAAAAGATGGTCAAAAGATGCATAACTTTATTTTTGATTAATAAATCGGGGACCGTTATCAGGTACTAAGTAACAAAGAAAAATAGTGGGTAAGACCCATGAATATACGGATGGGGCTTTTCAATTGACGTATGAAAAACCACCGATAAAATGATTGTTTTTTACGTTGAAATACACCCGTTTTTTTCTTAAATGGACATTTTGAAGCATAAATTTGGTTTACTGCCTACCCTATGATGTCTTATTGGTCTTTTCCAATTGGCCGATTACGCCCATTACATCATAATTTGCAATTTTTCGTGTACTATAATTTCGTTTTATGTGGTTTACGTATGTATGGATTTCAAGAGTATAGTAGTTCTCAAGTTCAAAGACCGGATCTTTGGCGATCTCCAGACTACTGTTCACTTTCATTTTACCATAAGCTCTCGCATGGTAGACAATTTTATAGTTGTTATTATCATTATCCATCCATTCAATGGTCACTTCAATAAAATCGTCCATGCGTTCCCTTAGTTTGTAATTCGCATGTTTGGGTATGTTTCCAAACTCATATTCAGACTTGATTAGGTCCAAAATCCATTTCTCCAGAAAATTATCCTTCATGTCATTTAAATTTTAGGTGTTCTGATTTTTGGTCTGCAATAGGCCAATGGTTCAATAAATTTTTAATGAGGTTGAAAAGGTTTTGGATTGTTTTTGTAGTCTTGGCTGGCCAAGACCTAGGTTCTGTACTTTAACCTTAGTTGTGAGTGTTATTTCGTAATGTGCAATAATGTTTTTAACCAATTAATGGCGTTTGTTCTCGCCAATTCACTTTGGTCTTTACCTTCTGTATCAAAGCCATGACCAACACCTTCATAAATATGGAGTTTTAGCGGAACACCTTTTTCTTCCAATAAATCTACCATGCACAATGTATTTTCAGTTAGGTATCCCTTTGAGGGAACCTGATACAAAATGGGGGCATAGGGCCGGTATATATTTTCTTCAAGTGCATTTTCATTACAAGGTCCTGGTCCCCAATAACCATATCCCGAGGATCCTCCATAGTAGAAAACCCCTCCGGCAAAACCATTTTCCGGTTTGGGTTGAGGTGGCTGAACTCCCGATGAGGCATCATATTTGTTCCCGTCAAAACTTTGTGTCCATTCCCAATCGGAGGGAGTTGAACCGGTATCATAGAGTGTTGCGGCCAGCGCACTGGCTCCATCGGAAAAACCAAGTAATGCAATGTCATTTGGTCTTACCAATGGCTTGCCATTATCTAGTTTTAAGTTTTTGAGTACCTCTAAGGCCATGTTGGCATCTTTGGGGCGAACAAATTGAGAACTGATCCTGAAGTTGTCCGGAGCGTCTGTCCATTTTCCAGTTCTCTCCTTGACATTCCTTCCCGAGTAACTGTCAACAAAAGCACCGACAATACAGTTATTGTCGAATATTTCCCGCCAATCACGATTTTGACCGGACATTTTTCCGGTAGTTGGGTCATCGTTCGACCACATTCCACCAGAACCATGCATTACTACTACCGCAGGATAATTTTCATTATCACAGCCCTTAGGTATTGAAAGGTAAATAGGGATTTTGTCCTGTTGTATCTGGACATAGATAATCGTGTCCAACGTAGATTGCGCCATTATCACTTCCGGAGCATTTGTAAAGGGGGTAGATCCACCTTCATCCTCGCTGCAGGAGATAAAAAATATAGACGATACGGACAAAAATAGGCTAAGTTTAATAAATAATTTTGACATTGTTTTTTTCATAATTTCATATTAATAAGTGCACGAACAGTTAGAAACTCCTTGGAACAAATCGATGCCCAAGGTCAAAACATGGGTACCTTTCGAGTAGCCCAGTATCTCATTCATAATTATCTGATAAGAGTATCCAAAGTAGAAGTCTCCTTTTTTGAGGCCAATAACGGGAGCTATATATAGGGGAGAGCCAAATTGGTCGTTCAAAAATCTGTAGGTTATCCCCGCATAATAGTAATTCAGATAATCATACCATTTGAACTTGGTATTGATATCCGTTATGGACCTTCCGTCACTTTCAAAATATTGGAAGAAAACTGAAGGTTCTATCTCAAAATCAGTTCTTGAGTTCTTTCTGAATTTATATCCGGAATACAGATAATAATTGCGTAGGGTATTAGGTTCAAAAATTGGGTTGAACTTTTCAAATTCCTTGTTAAGAATGTTAGCGGCGTTCACACTGAGATAAAATCCACCGCGTCTGTACAGTGTGCCCACATCAAAATTTGGATTGCTGGATGACCGGTCGTTAATAACGGCAGGGTCGTTGTTAGGGTCAAAGTTTTCAATATCTATCCTAAATTGGTTCAAATTAAAGGACAGGGCAAAGGAGAAATATTGGTCATCATATTTATTAAGGGTAAGGTGATGTGCAAAGGAAACCTTGCCTCCTCGTTGTTTTGTTTCACCATTCGAATCGTTATATATCACCATTCCAATACCGGAACGGTTCCCCAATCGTACATCTGCCGATAACGATTGGGTATCCGGGGCATCCTTAATACCTACCCATTGGGTAACCCCGTTCATCCGTACTTTTACATAATCACCAATTCCTGCATAGGAAGGGGACATCACAAAAGGGTTGTCGGACAAGTATTGGGACAATTGCGGAATGGTCAGCTCTTGTCCTTTTACAAGGAACAGGTTTGTGAATATTAAGAAAACTACAACTCTCTTCATTTATCAATTGATTTTATCTATACAATGTGAAGTGCCCGACGAATTCACGTCCAGACCCATCATTTAGTCTTGCGATGTACCAGTAATCCCCAGATGGCATAGGGTTGGAGTCATACTCGCCATCCCAAGCGTCCGATGTGCCCAAAATCTGGATCTCTCTTCCATACCGGTCAAAAATGTGCGTTTGGATATCAGGGAACAGTTCGGAATTTTTTGGAGACCAAAAGTCATTTTCCCCATCACCATTTGGAGTGAAAAAATCCGGGATAGTGATTTCTACCAAGTTCATTGTGATACTCTTTATTGCCTCACAACCATAGCTGTCAACGACCCTTATGGTAAAACTGCCACTTCTCGTGATTGTGTAAGTGTTGGAGCTGGTTCCGCTATTCTCATCAAAGTAATAGGTGTAAGGGGCATTTCCGCCTGTAACATTTGCAGTGATTTGATTTATATACTCACTGCTTAGCGACAGCTCCAATGGGTCAAAGTTTTCAACTTCAAAGGGAATCTCTGCCAAGCAACCATTGTTGTGCATAATGTAAAGACTATGACTGCCAGAACTAAGGTTTCCAAAATCTGGAGTTAATACGAAGTCATCTGGATTGTTAGAGTCCATCGCATAAAGCACATCATTACTGATTGATGGATCGAATAATGTTACCTCGATTGTATTTGATGGTAAGTTGTCCTCACACAAATACATGACATCTACTGTGCCACCAAGGTCTGGCCCGCCCGGTTTAATTTCAAAATTTGTATTGGTTTGGCAACCCGTGTTGTCAATTACATTCATTTGATAATTCCCAGGAGACAAATCCTCAATGGAGAAAGAATTGGTATTGAAAACTACGGGCTCCAAATTGTTAAGCTGAACCGTAACAGGTAAAACAGCGTCTCCAATTTCTACGGAAACAGAACCATTGTCGCTTTCCAAACATGTTTCATCCTGAACATTGGTAGTAACGCTAAATCCAAGCTGTGTGCCTGCGTCGAATGTGAAGGGAGCGGAAACTGCGGTGCAGTTGTCCGTGTTCTCCGCGGTGATGGTGTAGTCGACCCCGTTGGTGCCGCCTGTGATGACCCCTCCCGCGCCCACGCTGCGGGGCTGGAGGTATAGGTCAGGTTCGCGTCATAGTTGGAGACCACGTTGGTGGCGTCCGCGGAGCAGCTCTCCGGTGTGACGGTTATGGCGGGGACTGCCGGTGATGGCAGCTGTGTGCCTGCGTCGAATGTGAAGGGAGCGGAAACTGCGGTGCAGTTGTCCGTGTTCTCCGCGGTGATGGTGTAGTCGACCCCGTTGGTGCCGCCTGTGATGACCCCTCCCGCGCCCACGCTTAGCCCTGCGGGGCTGGAGGTATAGGTCAGGTTCGCGTCATAGTTGGAGACCACGTTGGTGGCGTCCGCGGAGCAGCTCTCCGGTGTGACGGTTATGGCGGGGACTGCCGGTGATGGCAGCTGTGTGCCTGCGTCGAATGTGAAGGGAGCGGAAACTGCGGTGCAGTTGTCCGTGTTCTCCGCGGTGATGGTGTAGTCGACCCCGTTGGTGCCGCCTGTGATGACCCCTCCCGCGCCCACGCTTAGCCCTGCGGGGCTGGAGGTATAGGTCAGGTTCGCGTCATAGTTGGAGACCACGTTGGTGGCGTCCGCGGAGCAGCTCTCCGGTGTGACGGTTATGGCGGGGACTGCCGGTGATGGCAGCTGTGTGCCTGCGTCGAATGTGAAGGGAGCGGAAACTGCGGTGCAGTTGTCCGTGTTCTCCGCGGTGATGGTGTAGTCGACCCCGTTGGTGCCGCCTGTGATGACCCCTCCCGCGCCCACGCTTACCTGCGGGGCTGGAGGTATAGGTCAGGTTCGCGTCATAGTTGGAGACCACGTTGGTGGCGTCCGCGGAGCAGCTCTCCGGTGTGACGGTTATGGCGGGGACTGCCGGTGATGGCAGCTGTGTGCCTGCGTCGAATGTGAAGGAGCGGAAACTGCGGTGCAGTTGTCCGTGTTCTCCGCGGTGATGGTGTAGTCGACCCCGTTGGTGCCGCCTGTGATGACCCCTCCCGCGCCCACGCTTAGCGGGGCTGGAGGTATAGGTCAGGTTCGCGTCATAGTTGGAGACCACGTTGGTGGCGTCCGCGGAGCAGCTCTCCGGTGTGACGGTTATGGCGGGGACTGCCGGTGATGGCAGCTGTGTGCCTGCGTCGAATGTGAAGGAGCGGAAACTGCGGTGCAGTTGTCCGTGTTCTCCGCGGTGATGGTGTAGTCGACCCCGTTGGTGCCGCCTGTGATGACCCCTCCCGCGCCCACGCTTACCTGCGGGGCTGGAGGTATAGGTCAGGTTCGCGTCATAGTTGGAGACCACGTTGGTGGCGTCCGCGGAGCAGCTCTCCGGTGTGACGGTTATGGCGGGGACTGCCGGTGATGGCAGCTGTGTGCCTGCGTCGAATGTGAAGGGAGCGGAAACTGCGGTGCAGTTGTCCGTGTTCTCCGCGGTGATGGTGTAGTCGACCCCGTTGGTGCCGCCTGTGATGACCCCTCCCGCGCCCACGCTTAGCCCTGCGGGGCTGGAGGTATAGGTCAGGTTCGCGTCATAGTTGGAGACCACGTTGGTGGCGTCCGCGGAGCAGCTCTCCGGTGTGACGGTTATGGCGGGGACTGCCGGTGATGGCAGCTGTGTGCCTGCGTCGAATGTGAAGGGAGCGGAAACTGCGGTGCAGTTGTCCGTGTTCTCCGCGGTGATGGTGTAGTCGACCCCGTTGGTGCCGCCTGTGATGACCCCTCCCGCGCCCACGCTTAGCCCTGCGGGGCTGGAGGTATAGGTCAGGTTCGCGTCATAGTTGGAGACCACGTTGGTGGCGTCCGCGGAGCAGCTCTCCGGTGTGACGGTTATGGCGGGGACTGCCGGTGATGCGTTGATGTCCACCTTGAAACTTTCTTCATCAGAACAATTGGGAGCCCCGCCTGTTTCATCATAAGCGTAAAGATCAATACTGCTTGTGATAATATCTCCTGGAAGATATTTTGTTCCACCGCCGCTAGGACCTCCAGAAGCATCATAATAGGCTTGATTTCCAGTAAGATTTGTGCCACTAATCATTGGAAGTTCGTAGGAATCACAAGCTGTTACACTATCAATAGGGTCGAGTATAGGGGCTTCCTGTTCATAACCAATGGTAAAAACTTCAAGATGGTTAAAGGTAACATTGTCAAAATAAACATTGTCAGCTCCATCTACACTAGTAGCGGAAATACGGGTTATAGGCCCTGTTGTAAAGTCCCCATCGGTGTCCGTATCGATAAGAAGTTGTAAATCGCATGCGTTGGTCAAAATGTCAGAACCGGAAAGGTCTACACGAACACTTACATTAGTAATCTGGTTAGTGCCAGCGGATCGTACTGCTTGAACTCTCCATTCACGACCCAGTCTTTTAGTGATATTGAGGGGCAATTCTGAATCTATTTCATTGATGGTGGCATCGTTATTTCCCCATATTAAATAGTTATGTCTATAGCTATAAAACGAAAAATCATCCACGTCAGTCCTTGACAGATCTAAATTATCAGTACTGAAATCATTGTTGGTAGAAATGGTAACAATGGCATCTGAATTGGCACTTTTTGAGATTCGCTGATCTTGGTTATAACGTAGATCGATGGTCCCAGCATTTGCATTGTCGTGGTATTTATCCTTACCAATACCTGCTATGTCATGTTTATAGACTGGGTCCACCTGCCAGATAACAGTTCCGTCCGCGGCAATGTAGTTATAGCCATCATTTCCATTTATGCTTCCCAAAGGACCTCCAGCATTGAGGGTGATGCCATATTTAATGGCAAGGTAACTTTCGACTTTCTCCCTTTCAAGAGTGCCAAGAGCAAGATCGGCCACCAAGACTTCAGCTATATCGCCTGTGAGATTCCTATTTGGATCGTTACTATTAAAATGTTTGCCCAAACGATAAAACTCAAAGAGTTCATTTCCTGCTAGGAGATGATTACGTATGTTAGAAAACTCCAAAATTCCATTGGCGTAGGCGGTCAACGTTTCGGAGCCAAGGGTTGCCGATCTTACCAATGTACCAATGGCCGGTTCTGCTTGAAGGTCAATAGTTCCACTTTGATAATAGGGGGGTCCTCCTGGCCCATCATCACCTCTCCATGTCCTTCCCACAGATAGTGTATTACCGTCAGATATTCCAAATGAAAGGTTGGTCTTCCAATTCTCAACATTGAAGGAGCCGTGCTGTATCTGTACATCCCCGCCAAAAAGCAATTTTTGTGTTTCTGCGGAGTTTCCAGCACCACGTGCCTTGAAAACTATAAAAACCGTAAGATTTTCACGGTTGACCATTTTAAAATGTAGGGCTTGTCCATTACCACTGCCATCGAATTGGACAACGGGATTGAAATTGATGTTATCTGTACTGTTTCTGCGAAAAGTGGGTAGTCCGGGAATGGAGCCTGCTGGGGTGAGGAACAGGGGGTAAGTCACACCACTATTGGGCAAGTTATAGTCAAAACCATGGTTTGGGGGCGGGGCCAAGGGATCTAAACTATAATTGGCGGGCAATGGATGGGGGACCGCATTTTGTTGGGAATTGTATACAATATCGTACCAAATGTTCACAGGTGTTCCGTCCGCAGGTGGAGCTGGATTAGGATCGGCAAAGAGGATTCCGTCCGTTGGGGAATTTATCCCTTTCCCGGCTCTGAACCAAGTGTCCACTTCATCGGTCTGGGCAAATGTTTGCCCACTGATAAATAGAATGGATAGTACCGTTAACCACTTCACCGGTTTTTTGAATCCCATCAAAGCGTTTTGATTCTGAGATTTTTTATAGGGCTTGTTTTGCACTTGAAATAAATTCAATGCATAGGAAAAGAAACTAAGTAGAAGTTTAGTCATAAGGGTCAAGTTTTACTAAGATTTCTTGCTGAGGCCGATCAAGAAATAGATTTGGTATTATAAATTAAAGGAGTATTTAGATATAAAACAGTGGTGAATTTACCTATGACGGTTTCCAATTGACGGATGCCCCATTTGGATCAATGAGTGAAAAAAACATGTATTGCCAAAAATTTGATTTTTGTAGGATTTTACGTGTTTAAATAAAAGATCCGCCAAGAACCTCTTGGCGGATCTACCATCCTGATTATTTAAGAACAACTGAGTTACACCAAACCTTTGCTCTAAGAATCAAATAGAAAATATGGGAAGGATGGTTTTATTTGATCAAATTGATCTCTACTCGTCTATTTTGTTGTCTACCAAGTTTGGTTGCGTTAGAGGCAATTGGTTTGTCCTCTCCATAACCTATTGCAGATAATCTGCTGCCGGATATCCCTTCGTTGATCAAGAAATCGCGTACGGAGTTGGCCCTGGCTTCCGATAGGTTTTGGTTTGTGGTGTTTCTGCCAACACTATCTGTATGTCCTTCCACGGTAAACTTGGCATTTGGATATTCGTTCAATATTTGGATGATGTCGACCATTACGGAAACGGATTCTGGTTTAATGGTGGCCTTTCCGGTATCGAACAGAATGGTCCTGGCATAATCGTTCAACTGTTTTTGCACTTCGGCGGTCACTTCTGGACAGCCATTGTTGGCTATGGTCCCTGCTACTTGCGGACATTGGTCATCCACATCGGGAATGGTGTCTCCATCTGTATCCGGGCACCCATTGTATTCAATAGTGCCTGGAGTTTGCGGGCAACGATCGTTTCTGTCCTCGATTCCATCCGAGTCGGTATCGGGACAACCGTTAAATTCTTTCGGTCCTGCTACTTCAGGGCATTCATCATCCTTGTCCAAAATTCCATCCTCGTCGGTATCTTTCCATGGGCATCCGTTGTTTTCTTCCGGTCCGGCAACGTCTGGGCAGTCATCATCCTTATCCAAAACTCCGTCCGCATCGGTATCTTCCCATGGGCAACCTTGGTTTTCCACTGGCCCAGGAGTTTCCGGGCATCTGTCCTCTTGGTTGATGATGCCGTCGTTGTCCTTATCCTTTAATTTATTATGATAGATAGGAACTTTAAGTCCTGCGTATAGATCTAAGGCTTTGGTATTTTCACCGACCAATGATGAAAGAATGGAGCCGGAACCTAAATAGATAGGCCCCAATCGTAATCCAGCTCCCCATTGGAACGTACCTCCTTGAATGATGCTGAGTGGCGAATACACCGCCAACCATGTGGTCTCAAATCTCGGTGTAAGCCTGTATTGGTTTATAATCCGGCCAATGTTGGTACCATCTTTAGGGGTGAGTGACATATCCCCGTTAAAGTTCATGTACAATCGTCGCGTTACATTCCAATCTATGTTGGTGTGCAGTGCTGTTGGAAGGGTATAGCTCACTGCTGTTCTTTCGGATATAATGTCGAAGTTATCCACTAGTGCTTCTTCCAGTACGTCACCGTCAAAATTATCGGCATCTTGGGTTTTGTTCAAGTCATAAATTCTATCGATACCATCTACATTGCCTATGGTACCAATGTCCGTTACCGAAACACCTAACTTCACTTTATACTTGTTAACTCCACGGTTGACCACGGTAGTACCGTCACTTTTCAATTTGGTAAATGCTTCGTGATCTGGCCTCCATTCATATACAAAGCCAAGGTCGGCCCCAATACCTGTACCTGCGTTTGCATCAAAGGCATCCCCGATGTGCCCCTGTTCATCTACTTCTCCTGTATTGCCATATCGTAGTTGGCCAGTTGTGGTTACTTCTTCGGTGGCGGAATTGTAATCCACCGAAATATCCGAACCGGTTATATATGCGTTTGCCAGTCCTTGAACATATTTAAGGGAGGCTCCACCCTTAAGAAAGTGTTCTTTGTCATCCAAGAGTACGCGGGCATACGTTGCCCCGATTTCTCCCCATGCGGTAAACGTTCCCGAAATGTCATCTTCAACCAGCGAAAAATCTTCGTTTTCGTCAAAACCGCCTTCTTTTTCCAAAAGGTTCCCGTTGGCATCGTTAACGGAGAAAATACCTCTTCCGCGAGTAAAAATCGCGAGAGAATGTTTTTTGCTCATGCTCAGCATTACGGATGGACCCATTACATCCACGTTAAAGGCTAAAAAGTTATTGGTTGTCGGGAATGTTTCTGCGTTATCAAAAGCTTCACTTGCATTGCCAAAGGCATCGCCGAGGTTAAAGCCTAAGTAATCGTTTGCATACAATGCGCTTATGCCAAAAATGTTTACGTCCATTTTAAGGTTGGAGTCGGCAATGTTGGCCGGGTTGGAAATAATTCCATGCACACCGTTGTAATTGTCCTCCAAAAAACCAACGTACGATTGTGCGGATAGCACGTACGAGAACAAGAGTAGGACCAAGTTCAAAAAAGTATTCTTTGAAATCATGTTTTTTAATTTTAAGACCTGCATAGTGCAAGGGTTATCAATTATTTTATTTTGAATCAATTCCAAAGAGAATACTTATTAATGGATTTTGAAGGGGACAATGGATGGATGCGGGTTTTGAATTGACGGATGGGGCAGTTGAGTTTATCTAGGTTTTTGAAACAGCTTATTTTTTATGAAATCCGGGGTTGAAACAGCAGATAGGGCGAAGACGATTCTTACCTGAAAATACCTTTAAAGAGGGCTAGTGCAAAAACAAAAAACCATTACGACCAAGGAACTGTAGCAGCTCCTTGGCGTAACGGAAACCTCAACTAAACTAAACACTTTTATGACCAACAGTCGTCAAAAGTGAATTGCTATATGTGCATGCGTTAAAATTGATCTTGCTTTTCAATTATTATTAACGTCTGATTGCACAACAAACATAAAATCAATAATTGAGATTTTAGGGGACCAATTAACGAATGCCCCTTTTGAACCAATGAATGGCCCTTTTGAATTGAGGGATAAAAATTTGGCATAAAAAAACAGCCCTTTTGGGCTGTTTAAAACGTTGTAAAATGATACTTAATTTTTAGGAAATTTCTTCCACTGAAGCGTCCGGCGCATTTTTTTTGACGGATGCAATGCCATTTTCCATGGCCGAATCGCTGGAATACATTTCGCTGTTTCCGATAACCTGCCCGTTGGATGCTTTTAAATTGAAGTATGGACTTCCGTCTTTCGCTGTATTTCTTTCAAAATTGTCATCGTCCTGTGAATGCTTTTTTACAGAATCGATGCCATTTTCGCAAGCAGATTTGGTGGTGTATCCTTGGCTGCTTAAAATAATTTGACCGTTTCCAGCTTTTAAATTGAACCTGAACTTTCCGGCCTTATCCGTGCTAATCTCAAATTTTCCCATATTTTATCTATTTAAGTATTAAATCTAGAGATTTTCTTAAAAAACTACCAATAAATGCCTTGAAATTTGATGATAAAATAAATTTTGTGAGAGATGGCACCTTTTATTATGAATTATTAATAAAAAAAGGAGGCCATCGGCCTCCTTTTTAGTTTGATGCAGTATATGTAGGTTACACCCTGATCTGCCCATCGCCAAATACATAGTATTTGTTGGTGACCAATTGTTTTAGGCCCAGCGGACCACGGTGGTGCAATTTATCCGTACTGATGGCCAATTCCGCGCCAACGCCCATTTGTCCACCATCTGTAAATCGGGTGGAGGCATTTTGGTACACTGCGGCACAGTCCACGTTTTCCATAAAGGTTTTGGCAACCTCATTGTTCTCCGTCATTATGGAAGCGGAGTGCCCGCCGGAATTTTTATTGATTTTCTGTACGGCTTCGTCAATATTGTTTACGGCACCGATTACGCACTTCATGGCCAAAAACTCTTCTTGCCAAATGGATTCATCGGTAATGGTATCCTCGTTGGTCAAGGTTTTTTTGACTTTATCATCAACCGTAATGGAGACATTGTTGGCCGTGAGTACCTGCTGCAATTCCTTGAGCTTTTCCTCATAACCATCAATCTGGGTATCCACTAAAATCTTGTCCAATGCGTTGCATGCCGAGATTTTATGGGTTTTTGCATTCAAAATCACTTTTAAGCTTTTTTCCCAATCGGCTTCCTTGTGCACATAGAGGAAATTGTTCCCTCTACCGCTGATGAGGACCGCACACTTGGCGTGTTCTTTTACAAAGGCAATAAGTCGCTCGCCACCACGGGGTACGATAAGGTCCAGATCTTGGTCCGGGTTCCTCAAGAATTCCTGTGTTTGGGTCCTGTCCATTTCCATAAACTGGATAAAATCTTCGGACAGTCCGTTTTCTGCCAAGGCCTTGTGCCAAAACTTTACCAGTGCCTTATTACTGTGATAGGCCTCTTTACCGCCTTTGAGCAATATTTTGTTGTTGGCCTTGAACGCCAATACGGCTGCCTCGATGGTAACATCGGGGCGGGACTCATAAATGATCATTATGGTGCCAAAAGGTGCCGTTCTGTTGATGATCTTTAAACCGTTGTCCAATTCCCTTGTAGAGATTTCTTTGTTAACGGGGTCATCTTGTACGCGAACCTCTTGTACGGCCTGAATCATTTGATCCACTTTCTTTTGGTCCACCACCAAACGATCGTACAATGCCTGATCGTCGCGGTTGAATGCGTCCAAATCTTTTTTGTTCGCTTGGAGCAATTCATCCCGATTTTCATCGAGGATGCGCTCCATATCTTTTAATACTTTATTTTTTAAATCTGTTTTTAATAATTTCATTTCTGTTATTTTGAAACTTCTGTTCCTACGTTCTTTCCTTCGATTATATCCAAGATTACGTTTTCGCGCTTTCCATTGACGATGTAGGAAGGGATATCGGCTGCTGCGGCTTTTTGGGCGTAGCTCAATTTGGAGCCCATACCGCCTCGGCCTTCACCTTCTTGTTTGTTTCCTTCCTCTATGTATTTGTCCAAGTCTTCCTTTGGCTCAACTTTGTCGATTACTTTGGAATCGGCCTTTTCCGGATGCCCATCGTATAGTCCATCGATATCCGTCATTAGGATAAGTCTGTCTGCCTTCATCAACTGTGCCAGCAGGGTTGCTAGCTCATCGTTGTCCGAAAACATGGACATGGATACGGAAACGGCATCATCCTCATTGGCTATCGGAATAACCCCTTCGGAAAGGAGCCCTTCCAAACAATTGATCATGTTATCGCGGTGCACGCCAGGGTTAAAATCCCTTTTGGTAGGGAGTACCTGGGCACACTTCATTCCGTAATCATTGAATATGTTATAGTAATGCCTCATCATTCTGGGTTGCCCAATCGCGGAATATACTTGCCTACGTTGGGTCTTGTCCTTGATCTTGGCTTTTCCCAGCACCTCTTTACCGGCGATTACCGATCCGGAGGAGACCAAAATGGTCATGATGTCTCGTTCGTATAGCTCAGCAATTTGTTGTACCAAATTGTTGAGTACAGGTCTAACTATTCTATTGTCTTTATTGGTCATCACATTAGTACCTACTTTAATGACCACTAGTTCTTTGTACATGATTTAGTATTCTTCGCCCAGTTCAACAGCTCTTCCGAACGCTGCAAAGGCGGCTTCTTTGATTAATTCGTTTACGTTGTTGTCTTCCATGGAATCCAGGGCGGCCCTGGTAGTACCTCCTTTGGAGGCCACCATCTCCATCCACGTGTCGGGGTTAAGGTTGTTCTGGTTGAACAGTTCCACGGCACCGGTAAATGTTTGGCTCACCAGTACTTTGGAAACATTTTCTGAGAATCCCATTTGTAGCGCGGCCTCCATCATGCTCTGCATAAAGTAGAAAACATAGGCGGGACCACTTCCAGAAATTCCCGTGGATGCATCAATATATTTTTCATTTTTGACCCTAAGGGATTTTCCCGTGGTATCCAGTAATCCTTCAACCATAAAAAGTTCCAAGCGCGAAACCTCTTCTGCGGATACGTAGCTGGTAAGCCCTTTGCCTACCTGGGCGGGCAAATTGGGCATGGCCCTCACTACTTTTTTGACCCCCAAGGATTCTTGGATAAAGTTGATGGTGACCCCTGCCATAATGGATATGAACAATTGTTCGGGGTTCACCAGTTTTTTCATGCGCTGAAACAGCTCTTCGGAATGATAGGGTTTTACGGCCAAAAAGATGATGTCCGCCTGTGGAACACAATCCTCGAGTTTGTCTATGGCATCGAAATAGGCGATCTTACCTACTTCTTCCAATTTTTCCTTTGACTTGTCCAGCACCATGATGTTGCCTTTTTTCAGCAATTTGGATTTAGACATACCTGTGGCATAGGTAAGCCCCATGTTACCTGCGCCAATAACCAATACTTTCATTGTTTATGTTAAAAGGTTTATATAAAAAGTTCTAATGATGTTATGATAGCACGTTGCATTCGTTGCAATCCTTTACCTTACCGTAGTAGGTTGAGCGGTATCGGTGCAAAGTGCGCACGGGAAGCCCCATAATATACCTCCGTATATACGTAACACGGGTGGTAAGCTCCCCCATTTTAACGCTATAGCGTTTTTCATATCTGGTTTTCCTTTTAATTCTTGAAAGTCTCATTTTATTGTTATTGATACTTTGATTTTTTATTGTTATTGGTCTTCCTGTTCGTTCAGGAATTGTTCCTTGTATTGTGCTTTTTTAAGTGTTTTACGGCGTTCCACCGATTTTTTTGTGTATTCTTGACGGCTTCGTATCTGGTCCAAACGCTTTGTGTTCCTGTACTTTCTTTTATAGCGTTTTAGAGCCCTTTCAATACTTTCGCCTGGCTTAACTTCAATTTTTAACATATAATGGTTTATCTGTTCAATCTCATTTCTAAATGGGTTGCGCTGAACCCTTTGTTCTCAAAAAATTCTTTGTTCGGATACTGGTTTTCACCTGTAATGTGAACGGCAACGTCCCCTTTGCAATATTGGAGGGTATAGTCCAATAGTTTTTGCTCTATATCGTCGTTTCTATGGTCTCTGTGTATCACAAAGAATACCAAGAAATTCTCCGGGATATAATCTCCCATCCCTGTTTTGTTCACAACTGCCAAACCCAAAATCTCATCCTTGTTCTCCATGGCGAAGACATATCCGCCAAGTCCGGGAATATCTTTGGTAGAATATTGTATGGCCTTTCTTATGGCTTTTTTTGTGGCTCTTTTACCTTCTTGATGGTCAAAGAGAAAGTTGGCATATCGGTCGGCTTCCATGGTAGAAAGCCTTGTGTAGGCATCGTAGGTTTTGATTACCATGCTTTTGTTTTGAACGATGATAGATTTGTTTTTTTTAGTTTTAAGTTAACGGTTTTAATAGGCTGAAATGGGCAATAAGGAACATCAATGTCCTCGAACTCCCATAGTAATAGGGGCAACTTCCCGGATTAGGGGGAAGGTAATTAAAGGGTAGGCGGAATGAACTTATCTGGCTGGTTTCTGAATACCAGATAATTAAAACTTAAGATTCTACAGTTTTTTCTCTCGTGGAGCTTGACGTTCATCGGGACAAAGGTAAGAAATTCAGGCCTTAAATCCCAATAATACTGGGGTTTATGTTTATTATAACGTTATAGGAGTCTATTCCTGTTTTAATGAAAACGTTGTAGTACGGTAGGTATTTCCAATGGCAGGACTAGCCCGGAATGGCATAGGCACTTTGCTTGTCCTTATATTCTTTTGGGCTACAGTTGTACTTTGCCTTAAAGATCTTGGAGAAATAGCTCCTACTGATAAATCCAATACTATAAACGACCTGCGAGACATTCAGATCGGTATTTTTTATCAAATCCTCCGCTTTTTGAATTCTCACGTCCCTAATGTAATCGGTCACCGTTGTGCCGTGCATCAATTTAAAGCCTTCTTGTAGTTTTGACGGTGACAGGCCGCTTTTTTTGCATAGATAGGAGATGGAAAGCTTCCTTTCAATATAGTTGCGGATAAATTCGGAAACCTCTTGGATCATCCCTCTTTCCCTTTTGGTCAAAGTAGAGTTGCGCAGGTCGGCATTTTTCAGGTCGTCGGAATGCTGCTGTATTTCCAATGCCAGTACCATGTGTACCAAACCTTCGACCATTAGTTTTTTGGCAATTCCTTCGGCCGAAATACTTTTAAGCTGATGTATTTTGTCCGCTACCTTTAAATTGTGCGACCCAACATACACAAAGTTATCGGCCACCCGGTCCTTAAAGAAAAGCTTTTGCAGTTTTTTGTTCAGGTTTTTACCGGTATCCTTGTGTTCCGAAGGATTTACGATGATCAAGATCATCTTCAGGTTAACGGATTTATCAAAGTGCAATATATGATCCTGCAGGCTCCTACTGGTCAATATACCGGTTTGAAAACTCTCCAGCTCGGTTTTTTTCCCGTGCCTCCCAAAGCTATGTGCTATTTGCCCTTGCGAACAATAGGCAAAGCAAATGGGGGAATGCTCCGGTGAACTGGTGATTATCAACACCTCTTTGTAAAATTCAATATCGAACTCCATATAGGAGATACCGCCCTTAAACGCTATTCCTTTAATGGAGCCATGTCCAAGATCGTTGTTGATGTCCAAAGTGTATTCTCTATTCGGTAAGGTATGCAGATCGCCGCCCATGTTTTTTTGGAATTGCCCAAACATATTTTTGAGCTGTACGGTATTTAATGCGTTTGTTTTCATGGTTTTGTTGTATTAGGTATGTTTATAGGGTTAGGGCTTAATTTAAAGGTAGAAGATACCAATAGGAACCAAGGTCTACCTTACATAACTTGTGGAATATGTTGCAAAATTTTCTTCTGTTCCAGTTTGATATGTGTTTAAAATGAACTATATATGGGGTCATACATGGTTTTCCCTTCGCATTTTTACGATTTTTTGGAACTGGGTGGGAGTGAACCCGGTCGTCTTTTTGAACTGATTGGATAAGTGGGCAACGCTACAATAATTTAGCCGATAGGCAATTTCGGTGAGCGTGAGGTTGGTGGTTAGCATAAGTTCCTTGGCATGGTCTATTTTTCGGAGAATCACAAAGTTTTCTATCGAGGTGTGGGCAACCTCCGAAAAAAGACTGGATAAATGGGCGTAGGAATAGTTCAATTGGTCTGCCAAGTAAGAAGAAACATTCATTACGCACATAAGGTCGTTCACCAACATTTCTTCAATGGCATTTTTAATGCGCTGTACCAAATCTGTTTTATGGCAGCTCAATACCTGCATATTATATTGGCCCAAGCTTTCAACAAGCATTTCCGTTTCCTCTGCGGTAAGGTTTCGTTCAATCTCTATTTCTTTAGAACTGTAAACCTTGTACGGAATATGCAATTTGTCCAGCTGTTGCCGCAATATTGCTTTACAAGCGCTGTGCACATCATATTTTAGACTGATATTCATGGCTATAATGACAAATGGGACAAAGGCAGGTAAATCCACCTTTAAATTTATTGTTTATAAAATATCAATGATGTTTGACCAATCATTTATGGTTTGATGTTCCACAATGGTCACTCTGGCTAAGAATAGCTTAATATACTAAAAATTAATTACATAGAACGAATTTTTGGTCATTTTGATGAAGATTTGAACTGGATCACGGGTCATTTCCAGGAGTTTGGACCAAAGTGTTTTCTTTTTGCGTCAAAAAATTCACGGAATATGTCAAACAGATAGTTGTTAAGAAATAACTTATGATAGCTATCTATCTGTAAATCAGATTTTTGAAAATTAAACCAATGAAGGGCAAAAAACAATCGGAAGAGAATACAGAACTCGTGAAGGAAAAGGACAATCCAAAGCGCAATTATATTTTTAAGAAAAACGGTGCCACCAAAACAGGCTTTACCGTTATACTCATCATTTTGATCATTGTTGCCATTGGCGTATTGCTTTCGGGGTTGGTTCTCGAGACCTCATTCAGCTTTTAGTGCGAAGTGCCATAAGCAATGTAGATCAAAAATTCCTGTCACTGGCGGCCCCGTTATCTTTAGCGTTAATGTTTTTGTTTTCTACGTTGATCTATGCCGTTGCAAAGAGTTAGTTTCTGAGGGTATTTTATCGTAGCCTGTTGAAATTCAAACTATAAACAAAGACCATTATCACAGAACTTTTTACATATGATTCCCAAGAGGTGATCAATTTTACCTTAAAGATCGCCCTGGCCGTACTATCCGGGTTATTGATCGGCCTGGAGCGTGAATACAAGGGCAAGAATGCCGGCCTTAAGACCAATACACTTGTTGCGGTCGGGGCATGTGTGTACGTTCTTATATCCTTACAGTTTTATGGTGAAGAATACGCTGATATTACCAGGGTGTTGAGCCAAGTGGTAACCGGAATGGGCTTTTTGGGCGCCGGAGTGATCTTGCAAAAGGAAAAAGAGGATAAAATAAAGGGACTCACAACCGCGGCCACCTTATGGTGCAGTGGGGGAGCAGGCTGTTTGGCGGCCACGGCCATGTTTGTGGAACTCGGCATATTAACGGTCGTGGTAGTGGTCATAAACATAGTTTTTGGTTATGTAGATGATAAAATAGAAGGCGAAAAATAAATTCAAAAAATAAAAAGAGAATATATGAAAGAGCATGTTGTAAAAATCAAATCCATAACATTCATTAATTACAATGTTTTGAGAATCGTTGTAGAAAGGCCCGACGATTATGATTTTGAACCCGGTCAGGCCACCGAGGTCTCCATTAATCAAGACAAATGGAAAGATGAAAAAAGGCCGTTTACCTTTACAAGTTTGCCCACGGACAGGGTGTTGGAGTTTACCATCAAGATTTATCCCGAACACAATGGCGTGACCGAAAAACTATCCAAACTGGAAAAAGGCGACGAGCTTATCCTAAGGGAGGTGTTCGGGGCCATCAAATTTAAGGGCGACGGTATATTTTTGGCAGGAGGGGCCGGTGTTACCCCTTTCATTTCCATATTGAGGTCCCTAGAGTACGAAGATAAATTGGGCAACAACCAATTGATATTCGCCAATACCACCAAAAAGGATATTTTTCTTGAAGAGGAGTTTAATAATCTATTGGGAAACAGGTACACCAATATCCTTTCCGAAGAAGAAACCCAAAAATATGCCAAGGGCTATATGGACAAGGATTTTTTAAAATCCAAAATTCCACATTTTTCACAGTTCTTTTATGTATGTGGCCCGATGGAAATGATCAATAGCGTAGTGGAAGACCTTAAGGAACTCGGGGCCGACGACGACAAAATCGTTACCGAGGAATATTAATATGGTATCGCCAAAGCACTAAATTTAAAATAATGGGCGGCCGCTTTTACGCGGCCGCCCATTGTATTGGAATATGTTTACTTGTACCAAGATAACAAGTTGGGATTAGGCATGTTGCCCTTCGTGCTTGCCTTCCAATACCTCTTCTACGATCTTGCTGCAAAAAGCGGGCAGGTCTCCTGGGTTTCGGCTTGTTACCAATCCACTGTCGACCACGACCTCTTTATCCTCCCAAAGTCCACCGGCATTGATGACATCTTGTTTAATGCTCTTATAAGAGGTCACTTTACGTCCATCAATAACATCGGCATCTATTAAAAGCCAGGGAGCGTGGCAAATCGCGGCAACCGGTTTGCTTCTTTCAAAAAAGCCTTTAACAAAGTTAAGTGCGAGCGTATGGGTCCGTAATGTATCCGGATTCATTACGCCGCCGGGCAGAACCAAGGCATCATAATCAAGTATGTGGGCGGAATCCACGGTTTTATCAACCTTAATGCTCTTTCCCCAATCCGTTTTGTTCCAGGATTTTATTTCACCTTCCTTATCGGAAATAATGTCCACGGTAGCCCCTTCGGACTTTAATTTTTCCAAAGGTTCAAACAATTCCGACTGTTCAAAACCGTCCGTGGCCAAAATGGCAATTCGTTTTTCTTTCAATTTCATAGTATGCGATTTTTAGGGTTAATACTTATGTTTCTACATGAAGATAAGATTCCCTGACCCCAAGGTTGACGCAATAGAAAATAACTTGAATGCTATCAAGTTTTGCCGTTGCCGTCCAAGAAACACTGTCGATATCACTTTCTTAGGTCTTCCTTGGTGGATTACTGTGTTTGAACCAATTTTTTTACCGATACCATCGATCAATAGATGATAAAATAAATATCATCTATGTACCGACGCAGTATTTCAACTAACATAAATCTCCACAATATGAACAATGACAAGGAACAAAGAGCAATAGACACGGTAAGGATATTGTCCGCAGACGCCGTACAAAAGGCAGAATCCGGTCACCCGGGCACAGCAATGGCACTTGCGCCCATGGGGCATGTACTTTGGACGCAGGCCATGGATTATAACCCAAATAACCCCAAATGGGCCAATCGTGACCGATTCATACTTTCTGCAGGTCATGCCTGCATACTGCAGTACAATTTTTTGTATTTGACAGGTTATGACATCGGCATGGACGATTTAAAGGATTTTAGGCAATTGCACAGCAAAACTGCAGGGCATCCGGAAAAACACCTGTTGGATGGCGTAGAGGTCACCACAGGGCCGTTGGGCCAAGGGTTCGCCAACGGAATAGGTATGGCCATTGCCCAACAATATATGGCGGCACGGTTCAACAAACCCGATTTTGATCTTTTCGATCATAAGATTTATGCCATTTGTAGCGATGGCGATCTAATGGAGGGAGTCAGTGCCGAAGCGGCTTCGTTGGCCGGACATTTAAAATTGGGCAACATCATTTATCTGTACGATGACAACCACATCTCCATAGAGGGCGATACCGATATAACCTTTACGGACGATACCGTCAAACGTTTTGAATCCTACGATTGGCACGTTCAAGAACTGGACGATGGCAACGATGTGGAAGCCCTTTCCGAAGCCGTAAAAGAAGCCAAAGAAGAAACAGGGCGGCCTTCCCTGATAAAGGTCCGTACCCATATCGCCTACGGAAGTCCCAATAAACAGGATACCGGAGAGGCACACGGCTCACCTTTGGGAGAGGAAGAAGTCAAGCTCGTGAAGAAAAATTTTGGTTTTGACCCCGAAGCCAAATTTGTTGTGGAGGACGAGGTGTTGGAACTTTATCGGAATGCGGGGAAAAAAGGTGAAAAAAAAGAACAGGAATGGAAGGAACTGTTTAAAAAGTATAAAGAAAAATACCCAGAACTTGCCAATGAGTACGAACAAATGGCCAATGGAAAACTGCCCAAGGGCTGGGAAGCAAAATTGCCCGTTTTTGAGCCCGGCGATAAAGTGGCCACACGAAAAGCCTCTGGAAAAACATTGAATGCAATAGCCGGGGATTTGCCCAATCTATTGGGTGGCTCTGCCGACCTTGCCCCCTCCACGGCCACGGAACTCGAAGATTATGGATCGTTTTCGGCCAGTGCGCGCGAAGGGCGGAATTTCCATTTTGGGGTGCGCGAACATGCCATGGGCGCCATTTTAAACGGTATGGCATTGAGCAACTATCTCATTCCCTACGGAGCTACTTTTCTTATATTCTCCGATTATATGAGACCGCCCATACGGTTGGCCGCCATCATGAAAATACGCCCCATCATTGTTTTTACCCACGACAGTATCGGGTTGGGCGAAGATGGTACCACCCATCAACCTGTTGAACAATTGATAGGTCTCAGAGCCGTCCCCGATATTATCGTCATCCGTCCTGCCGATGCCAATGAAACCTCACAGGCATGGCGAGTGGCGTTACAACATTCCGGAGGACCGGTCGCCATTGTACTTACCCGACAAGGGCTTCCCATCATCGATCAAGAAAAGTATACTCCCGCAAAGGCATTGGAAAAAGGCGCCTACATTATTTCCGAGGCCGAAAGTGAGCCCGAACTCATTCTTATTGGAACCGGATCAGAGGTACAATTGGTTTTGGCAGCACAAGAGCAATTAAAAGAACAGAAAATTCAAGCGCGGGTGGTGAGCATGCCATCATGGGAAATTTTTGAAAACCAGAGCGAAGCCTACAAAGAAGAAGTGTTTCCTAAGAACTTACGAAAAAGATTGGCGGTTGAGGCTGCATCGCCCATGGGTTGGTGCAAATACGTTACGGATGAAGGCGATGTGATCGGTGTGGATACATTTGGTGAATCGGCACCCGGTGAAGAAATCATGCAAGCATATGGTTTTACGGTGGAGCACGTGGTCGAAAGGGCCAAGGCGCTGGTTTCATAAAAAAGAAAGTTGAACAGAAAAACAAGAAAATGAACAATTTGAAAGCAATAATCAAACACGGACAAAGTATATGGCTGGACCTTTTGGACCGTAATCTAATGGACTCCGGCAAGCTAAAAAAACTTATACAGGAGGATGGCCTGCGCGGTCTAACATCAAACCCAGCCATTTTTGAAAAAGCGATCAGCAACAGTACCGATTACGATGAGGATATTGCCGAACTATCGAAAAAGGTCCTGGACAATGAGGATATATTTTTTGAGGTCGCCGTTTCCGATATACAACGGGCAGCGGATATTTTTAAATCGGTTTATGACAATACCAATGGCAATGACGGTTTTGTGAGCTTGGAAGTATCCCCTCGGTTGGCCCGCGACACCGAAGGAACTATACAACAGGCCAGGGAACTTTGGCAAAAGGTGGACAGGAAGAACGTGATGATCAAGATTCCGGGCACTGCGGAGGGGCTTCCGGCCATTCGCCAGTGTATCTCCGAAGGCATCAATGTGAACGTTACCCTACTTTTTGGTTTGGAGAGATATAGAAAGGTCACCGAAGCGTATATGGGTGGATTGGAAGATAGACTAAAGACCGGGCAAAGCATTAACCATGTCCAATCCGTCGCCAGTTTTTTTCTGAGTCGTATTGATGTTATGGTGGATCCCATGTTGGAAGAAAAAGGTTTGGAGGGGCTAAAGGGCGAAGTGGCCATTGCATCTGCAAAAAAGGCCTACAATATTTATGAAGAGGTGTTTTCCAGTGAACGTTTCAAAGTATTGGAGACAAAGGGTGCAAAACCACAGCGTGTGCTTTGGGCCAGTACCAGTACCAAGGATCCATCATACAGCGATGTAAAATATGTGGAGGCCCTGATCGGTGACAACACCATAAATACAGTTCCCATGGAAACTTTGGATGCCTTCCGGGACCATGGAAAAGCGAACATGAGCCTAAAGGACGATATGGAGAAAGCCGCCAAAGTTTTGGAAGAGGTTGAAAAAGCAGGAATCCACATGGAGCAAGTGGCACAAGACCTGGTTAAAGAGGGCATAGATAAATTCAATGCACCCTTTGAAAAACTGTTGCGGGGGATCGAGGAACAAAAAAAGTAAAAGCTTCCAAGTACTCTCTTAAAGAAAATAAACGTGGACAAGCATCATACTTTATCGGATTTTACAAAAAACTGGAAAATTGACATGCCCAACAGAACTGCCAAGACAAAGGCCAATAAAATGGCCAATTTGGCCTGGTAAACATATGCCGGGTTCCTAAAGGCCAGATCTGCAATAAATATGGACATGGTAAAGCCTATTCCTGCAAAAGCTGCCGCCCCGTATAATTGCGGCCACGTTACTTTTTTGGGGAGTTTGGCAATTTTTAGGGCAACGGCCAAGCGGGCAATGAGCGAAATCCCGAAAAATTTACCGAGAACCAACCCAAGGATGATTCCCAAAGGCAATGGCCGCAACACTGCCCCAATATTTTCCGCTCTTACCAAGAGCCCCGTGTTGGCAAAGGCAAAAAGTGGTAGGACGATGTAATTTACAAAGGGTTCCAATACTTTTTCAATGGTCTGTAAGGGCGGCACCGTTTTTCGTATGGCCTTTTGTATAATGCTCACAAGCTCGAGCTGTTTTTTTTGTATAAAAACCGAATCCAACGAATGGGTGTTCTCGAAAGTATCGACGAGATTCCTGATGTTTGTAGTGAACTGTTTTTCCTTCATACCTACTTTGGCAGGAATGGCAGCTGCCGTAATGACCCCGGCAATCGTAGCATGCACGCCGGAAAGAAAAAACCCTGTCCAAATGCCCAGCAAACCGATTCCCCCATAAAATAGCGGGTTTCTTATGCCGATCTTATTGGCCCCGAGCAAAACCAAAAAGGAAACGAAGGCCCATGAAAGGCTTTCAAAAACAATTTGATCCGTGTAAAAGAAGGCGATGATCAATACGGCACATAAATCATCAATGACCGCTAGGGCCGTGACAAAAATCTTTAAACTCGAAGGTACTTTTTTATTCCCGACCAAAGTGAGCAGTACCAAAGCGAAGACAATATCGGTGGCCATGGGAATTCCCCAGCCCGGCATGGTATCCTTTCCGTAGTTGAGGCAGATATAGATTATTGCTGGAAAAACGAGTCCGCCGATCGCACATAAAATGGGCAACAATGCCTTTCGTGGTTTGGAAAGTTCGCCCGCAATAAGCTCCCTTTTGATTTCCAGGCCTATCATAAAAAAGAAAATGGCCATAAGGCCATCGTTTACCAATTCGTGCAGGGTTATATTTAGGTCAGCATTGTTCAGTTGTATGTTCAACGGGTATTCCCAAAAATCATGGTACTCTTTGGACCATCCAGTATTGGAAAGCACCAATGCGATACCTACGGCGGCGATCATGAGCATACCGGAGGACAGCTCGCCAGAGAACAGCGACCTGACCTTTGCCTTGAAGCTTTCCCAATATGTCCTGTGTTCTATTTTCACCGTTTATGATGTTTTCAGCTTTTAAAATTGGATGATATGATTGCCTTTGGCCCATAGATTGAAACACTGACGGGTGATTAGTTACCGATTTCTTTTATGATAAAAAAGCCATCGTTCCCTTTGGATTGATAGAGCGGAAGAAAGATATGGCCATTGTGGCCGCTTCGTATCTGTTCATTATTATGGTATGCCAACAGTTGACCTTCCTTAACGGCCGTAAAATTCTTGAAACCGGGTTCCATCTTAAAATCGTCCTGTTCTTTTAAACTGTGACGATGGACAATATCGAAGATTTTTTGCTCAGGAGCATTTTTGTCCTTAAAGTTCTCCACGCATTCCGGGTAGCGGGTAATGGATGTCAAATCCAGACCAAGGGCTTTTTTTATGGCCAGCCAGATAATCCCTTCGTGGTTTGCAACGGCTGTTTCACTTTGGTGTTGTCCGCCTTCAAAAACAAAACCGGTAATGCCCTGACTGCTCAAATAATGGTCAATGTCCCCTTTGATCAAGTCGCTGAATCCCCTTACTATGTATGTGGGGAAGTTGCCTGCCCAATCAAGGTTGTCATTCACATCCTGAACGGATATGTAGGGCAGACTGTCCGATGAGGTCGTGTGGCAATCCAAAAAATAGCGTTTGCTATAATTTGTTTTGGGATACCGGTTCAATGCACCCATAATGTTGCACATTTCTTTTTGTTCGGAGGATTTGGGGACATCATTTTGTAAATTCTCACGGGTCCAGATACGGTTTAGGTCCTCATCAATGTAGCGTACATTTTTCTTTAGTGCTTCACGGTTTCCGGCAATGCCCACTACGCAACCATTTATATCTGGTTTGCACTTTTGTAATTCTTTGAATATATGTTGCAGAGCAACGACCCCGCTGGGTTCATTGCCATGTATTCCTGCCGTGACCAACAATAAGGGCCCGCTTGCTCCAGAACCATACTCTCCTATTACTCTAGCTGTTTCCATTTTTTTGTATTCATCATTGCATGGTGGCCAACACCTTGTTGGACAAGTGGTTGCCATGCATTTTTTTATATGTCAACTTTCGTTCAATGGCCTTTATGACCGGTTCGGTAAAGTCCGGCAGGCCTATACTATCAAACTTGCTCAGTCCACCGGGACTCAGCACATTTATTTCTATCAATTTATCTTTTACAATGTCCAGACCTACAAAGAAAAGGCCATCTGCTATTAATCGTGGCGCGGTTATGTTTACGATATGTTGCATTGCATCAGTGAGCTTGCCACTGTTGGCAGTGGCCCCCAGGGCAAAGTTGCTTCTAAATTCTCCTTCGCCGCTCACCCTTCGTATTATGGCCTGTTTTCCATCCTGCTCCAATATTTTGCCATTCATCAGCAGTACACGTACATCGCCATGTTCTACCTCTGGGAGATATTCTTGCGCTATGATGTAGCCTTCTGTGGTGAGTGTGGATAAAATTTGATTGAGGTTTTTTTGGTTTTTGTCGATTAAATAAACGTTCTGGCCACCGGAACCTTCCAAGGGTTTCAGCACCATTTTTTTATCGTTTTCTTCCCAAAAGTTGAGGATATCCTCTTTTTTTCGTGTAATGATCGAGGCGGGCTTTATGCTCTTGGGCAGCTCCTCAAAATAGAGTTTATCAATAAAGGCATTGGATAGGGCATAGGCATCGTTTAGCACCAAGACCCCCAGTTGTTGTACCATACGGCCAAAGGCAATACCGGAATGTTCCGCCCATTCCCTTCCGGCTCTTTCTTCGGTAGGATTGTTCCTAATGAACAATACGTCCAAAGCAGTGGCATCTATCCGTTTCTTATGGGCCTTTTCGCTTTTTAAGGCATCAAGATATTGTTCAGGGGACTTGAATTTCTTTCCTCTCTTTATTTCTGTAGTGTCAATGGTTATCTTGCCCTTATAGTCAAGGTTAAAATCCCCTACACTGGCCGCGCAGACCGTATGGTCCATGTCGTGGGCCTTGGCCATTAAGGCCGATGAGGTGCCATTTTTTTCCGTGGCAATCTTATTTAGAACGAAACATATCTTCATTGTTTTGCAATTAAGGTTCTTGTATGGGTATTGTCGAATACCATTTTATGTAGGGGCAGGCCCTGTTTGATTTTTTCAATCTTGGACTCAAAAATGGGGTCCAACAGGTATCGGGGTTTTAATACCGGTGATTTTAATATGTTCCTATCTGTCAGTTTTTGAATGGTTTCGATATGATGGAACCCAAATTTTCCCGAAAGCAACAATTCCATTTTGCCCCCATTCCTTAAATAATCCACCAATCTCAATAGCCCTTTTAGGTAAATGACGTCCTTTAACAATCCACCACCTTGCATGATTCTGGAGGTGATGTTAAAGCTTCGTTCCTTACTAAAACCGTATGCTTTTGTTAACTGATCAAAAATTGTCTTGAAACCATGTCCTTGAAGTCTGTACCAACCTGCCAGCACCCTCCCCGCCAACGTTCTAAGGCGATTGGTGCTCAGTCCGCCCGCCAAGTATTCGAAAAAGACCGCTAGGCCCTCCTGCATGGTATCGTAATCCGCTAAACCAACGCTCAACTGGCTCAAGGGTTGTTGTTTTCCGTTAAAATAGGTCAGTGCGTGTACGCCTACCTCGTGTTGTATCAGTGCGTCCGCTTCTTCTTTTCTTATTTCAAAATCAGAGGGAATGTAGAGGTCGCCTTGGGACACCATCATTATGTTGAGGTCTTCCCTTATATGTATCTCGCATTTAAAGGAACTGTTCTGCTTTCTTAGAAAATCGATTTCGTTTTGGGCGAGTTCTGCAAATTCCTTGGTACTTAAACAATCATTGCCATTGATCTCCGTTGATTTTTCGGGCAGTTGTTCCAATAAGTTTTCAGCCTCTTTTTTTAATGCGCTCCCAATGCTTCTGTACAGGCGAATACTGTTGTAGAAGAAATTGGGGGAGCCCCGCTCGTTGAGCATGGTAATCTGATGATCGAGCTCTTCCCTTTTTTGGCGGAAGATGTGCGACAGGGTGGGGTCTTCTATCTTTTCGATTTTTAGATCGTACAGATTTCGCTTCAACAAATCGGGATCTATGGGCAACAAGCGGTAATGGTAATCAAGTAAGTTTTTGAATCCACTTTCAAAAAAGGTGTTTTTAATGTCATGGATATTGGATGGCGATACCAACCATAAGAACTGATATGAATTTTCTATATCCGAGAGCTTTCGATCTATATCAAATACCTTTTCCTTGGGGTGGCTTTGCCCAAGTGCATTGTAACTGGAAATGCCGCAAATGGTCTGAATACGAATGAAATCGTAAATGGCCCTTTGCATGGCCTCGGTCAAAAAATCATGGAATTCCCTAAAAAAAACAGGGAACAGGTCGTTGTTGGAATCGCGGTAGATGGGCGGAACCTCGAGCCCAATGAGCAGTGCCCCGCACTGTTTGGTCCTATTTATGCTCAACAGCGGTCTACGCCCTTTGGGATGCCTGTCCTCGGTATCCTCCATTCTTGTGTCAACTTGTACATTGGGAGCTATCTGGTTGATTTTTTGGAGTCCATTTTCCAAAACTTTGAGCGTTTTGGGCAGCAAACTTGCAGGCCCCTTTATGGTGAAGCAATTGTTGTTCTGGGTGGCGGAGAACAATTCAAAAAGCAAATACGAATTGTATTCGGCGGAAAAGTGGTCCGCCAAGGCAAAAACCAGGTTTTGGTATCCCTTGAAGTTTTTTCGTCCGATCACCAAATAGCAGGCCTCGCTCAAAACGATCTCTTTTGTTCCGGCATCTTTGTTCTTTTTTCGGTAAATGACCAAATAGGGCAGACCACTTTCTATATGCAACATTCCACCTCCGGGAAGTTTTAAATTGAGTTCCTCGGTTTTTTGCAGATTGTCCAGAATCTTATCTATGGATTCCTTTGAAAGGTCTTTTATTTTTTTCATGGTTCATTTTTCTTCGTCAAATCATCATCCCATTTGAAAGTAATGGTAACCATCTAGATGTGTTGACGTTATTGGTTTAAGTTTTTGCTTGAAACATTTAATGGGACACTTTAATTAATTGAATTCTTCTTTTGAATGATCTGGATTCTTTTTCCAAAGTGAGGACCATCCGCCGCCATACCTATTTTTGAATGTTATGTTTATGGATGAGAGTACAAGCACCGCTATGCCAACAACAATATCGCTGGCAATCGCAAAGGGCAGTTCGTACCCGAGCACGAATGGGGATAGGAGCAACCAAAGGCCGAAGGGATAGTTCCATTTTCGGACATTGTCGGTAGCCTCCCAAAGGGAGATGGTGGAAAATGTTATGATGATGGGGCCAACAATATGGCCGTTGTCCGAAGCTGCCGTTGTATACCCCAAGATGGATGGGGCCACAATAAGCCATAGCCCCAAGATTATATTTATGAATTTTGCCCACATACCATTAATTATTTGATATACACATTACTTTACTTTTTCTACTTCGGTCCTTATCCCCCAAAATACTTTCCATGTAGAGGCACCTGATTTTTTTGCCCGTTGTATGTATTGGAGGCTGGCCAACATTTCGTCCATAGCAGGACCGATCATGGCAATGGAGATTATAGCGGATGCCAGGCAAAGGGAGCACCAAGCTGAAAATAGAACAGGTTGGAAAACCACCAGCATAACACTTACAAATCCCAGAGGTCCAACGGCCAACCCGAATACGATTACGATCCAAGGCATTTTGCGCCAACGGGCCGTTCCCCCGATTACGCCGGCAACAGCATCTACCAAGTAACCAAAGGCACCGAGGGCCGCATCGGGTATGGGCAACACATGCGATATTTTTGAATTTAGTATGGTAACACTGCCATCCCCGAAAAATGGCTCCCAAACGGTATCTATATAGTCCAATTGGTATAGTGAGAGGTAGGTGGCAATGCCAAAACCAATAAGGGCCAGCACAACGATAGGAATGCGCTGGGACCATGTCGCGGGATTGTAATCCCAGCCAGGCGGTATGTGTTCGGTGGTCTTTTGCATATTCCTAGTCTAGATTGTTTTTCTGGTACCACACCTCGGGATCGGCCTTGAGGTTTTTTATGATAGTGGGCAGGGTATCCATGACCCTATGTCGGGGCTCCCAGTCCAATAGTTGCTTGGCCCGGGAAATATCGAGTTCGTAATGGGCCCCTGCACGGTCTATCATCCAAGGTTTAATAAAAGGATCGCTCACCAGGTCGCGCGCCCACGCACCTGCCTTGGCCAATGGGGCCGGCATTTCGAAGGTCTCCCAATCCTTGCCATGAATAAGGTTGCCTATGGCATCCTGCAATTCCTGATATGTTGGCGTAGATGGTTCTCCAATGTTAATGGCCATTGCATTGGGTATGCTTTTACGTTTATCAACGGTTTTCTCTATGGCGTCGACCACATCTTGCAAATGGACAAAAACATCGCCATGATCAACATCTCCCGAATAAAAGTGGCTTAATAGGTCCTTTTCGTAGATACGCTTTATTTGCTGGGTGATTGGAATGGAATGGCCGTGATCGGAGTAGATTCCGGCTATTCGCAAGAAAACGGCAGGAATATCGGTATTGCTCTTTTTGATGAGGTCCTCTGTCAACACTTTGGATTCGGGATAGCCCCAATTGGCTTCGGCCGGACAGTCTTCGTTGATCTTGATGCCAGGTTCTGTAGGTTTATATATAAGGTTGGAACTGGAAAACAAAAACTGGTCCACTTCAAAATCCTGCAACTGTTCCAAAAACTTTTCGGTGCCCTTTACATTTACCTCATGATATTTTGGGCTGTCCTTTTTGCCAAAATCATAATAGGCGGCCAAGTGGACCACAGAGGCAATCTTTTTACCATAGGCATATTGGACGCGCTTTAGGGCTGATTGAATGGTTTTTTCATCCGTCACGTCAAAATTTATGCTTTCGGCTTGGTGTGGCGGATAGGCCGGGTGTTTGCGGTCTAAACCGACAACTTTGTATTTATCCGATAATCTCTCTATCAACAATGATCCAATAAGGCCATTGCTTCCGGTTATGATGATTACCTCTTTTTCAGCTCCAAAATCGGGATGTTTATTGTTTTCGTCCATAAACTTCAATTTTTTTATGTTGTTTTTCGTGTCCTTTTATAATCTTCCTTGAAAATCAGAATGCATTATGAAATAAAGGTTTCAATGGCGGAAGTGTTGACACTATCACTGAAAAAATTAGTGTTATCGGTATGATTTACAGGTGAGTAGTTTCTAAACCAAGTCGAAAATGATTTGTTCCCTTTATTGTCGTTGTTCGCAAAAGAAATCTTTGGACCATTGAAATATTCTGGTCTTGGGATACCGGATTTTAGGGGTTTTGCATTTTTTTAACACTTTAGACCAAACCCCTTTTCATATACCTCGTAAGTAAGGTTGTATTAACCATTTAAAATGAATCGCCTTATGAGAAAAAGTATAGTCAAAGTAAAACCGGTAAAGAAGGCAACAAACCGCCGGCAGTTTTTAAAATTGGGAGGCATGGGAGTTGTTGGTGCTGGCCTTTTGGTAGCTTGTAGCAATGATGATAACGGAATGGGAATGATGCCCGGTCCCGAACCAAACCCGAACCCCGATATATTTGATCTTGGTCAAGGAGATTTGGGTGTCCTTAATTATGCATATGCCCTAGAACAGTTGGAAGCTGACTTCTACACCAAGGTGGTAAATTCCTTTTACGGCAACATTTCCGATGAGGAGATGCAAGTGTTGACCGACCTTTATTATCATGAGGTTAACCATAGGGACTTTTTTAAGACTGCGATCACCGCAGCTGTTGACGGAAATACGGATTTAGTGCTCCCAACACTCGAATTTGATTATGGAGACCTAGATTTTGGCAACAGGGAACAGGTGCTAACCACTGCGAGCGTATTGGAAGATACCGGCGTGGCCGCATACAATGGTGCAGGTAGGTTGATAAGTGATCCGGGATATCTGCTCTTGGCAGGTAAGATAGTTTCCGTGGAAGCAAGGCATGCATCCGCCGTTAGAACATTGCTAAATCCTGGTTCAGCGGATTTTGCAGGAGACGATTATGTAACAACGGACACTGGTCTGGCCGCTGCTCTAAATCCATCGGAGATTCTTTCCGCGGTTGGTGATACAGGGTTCATAACAACCCCTTTCACAGCAAACAATTTACCTTAAACTTAAAAAAAGATAAACGATATGGATATTATAAAATTTTTGGACGGATTTACGAATGAATCCCTATTGGAGGGTAAACCAACACGCCGTGATATGTTCGGCACCTTGGGTTCTCTTGGTAAAAAAGCAATGCTGAGTGCAATTCCTTTTGGATTGGCCACAATGCCAAATAAAACTTTTGCCCAAGATTCCGGGAGCGACCCGGTAAGTGCATTACAGTTGGCCTTGACTTTGGAATATTTGGAAGATGAGTTCTATGATCTGGCACTTCAATCTGGAGTATTGCCAAGTGGTAGACCGGAAACGGTTTACATGCAGATTTCAAAGCACGAACAGGCGCATGTTGATTTTCTTATTGCAGGATTGGAAGGAGCCGGAGTTACTCCGGTAGAAAAACCTACTTTCGATTTTACCGCTGGAGGTGCTTTTGACCCATTCAACGATAATGGCGTGGGCCAGGAAACCGCCTATGCCCAGTTGTTGGCACTCGCGCAAGCATTTGAAGATACCGGTGTAAGAGCTTACAAAGGGCAGGCCGGAAACTTATTGGGATCAGACTTTTTAACGCCCGCTTTGCAAATACATGCGGTTGAAGCCATGCACGCCTCCGAGGTGAGAAGGCTAAGAGGTCTTAAAGGATGGATCACAAATAATGAGCGTGGAGCCGGAATGCCCGAAGCTACACAAGCGGTGTACAACGGCGAAGAAAACGTAACACAGGGTGGAGTGGATGTAACCTCACTGGGAAGTGGCGATGCATTTAGTATGGAAGCTTCCACGGAGGCCTATGACGAAGCATTGTCAGGAGATGATGCAGTTGCCATTGCCAGTCTGTTTATTGTTTCTGAATAGCTAATTTTCATTGATAGCGTTAGCCCCTGTTGCCATAGGTGATAGGGGCTTTTTTAATGGAAACAGCAAAGTGCAAAAACCAAAAAAGCTCCGAGAAATCGGAGCTTTTTGCGGTCTGGACGGGACTCGAACTTTTTGCCAAAATAGCCTATTTTTCAGGGCCTCCCAGAGGGTCATTTTTTGGAGGCACCGAATTGCTCACCTTTTAACAAAATTTAACTTTTTTAACATAAAAAATGATGGATTTTAATGCATTAAAAGAGTCTAGTTTCAATATTTCCAAATTAGTGATTTAAATGTTCGAAAAACGTATTTATGAAAGATGTTTTTGAATTGGATTTTTTATGCCTTATTTGAGCCTATAATTTTTCACTTGCTAATTAAATTTTAGTTCTCCAATTTTGAATTTAGAATTGCCAATTTCTTCAGTTTTTCGAAATAGTTGTCCCATAATTTGGAATCATTGGGGTTATTGGAAGGATTTGTTGCATCGTTGTATAGGAACACCTTATGTATTTCATTATTGTCATCCATTTGGGCCGAGCTTGGATCATCCGCCAAATCCATCAAAAACTTATCGGACAATTTTCCATAATCAGTATACATAAAGTCAGAATCAGGGACATTTTTGAATGAATCATATTCACCCAAAGGTTTATATTCCCTATTGAACGCAGTCCATTGACCGTTTTCATTGCGCTTAATTCCATAGGGTAAATTGATTTTAAAAAAATTACTTAGTGCCATATCTTATAAGTGAATTTTTATAAATGTAA
Source organism: Flagellimonas oceani (assembly GCF_011068285.1). Classification (NCBI taxonomy): domain Bacteria; kingdom Pseudomonadati; phylum Bacteroidota; class Flavobacteriia; order Flavobacteriales; family Flavobacteriaceae; genus Flagellimonas; species Flagellimonas oceani. The sequence goes on from NZ_CP049616.1 coordinate 4,280,468, forward strand.
AAAAATACCCTCAAATAATGTTGCTAAATACGTTCAATCCTATTATGTAAATTAAACCTGGGTTTTTCTGAACCCAAAATCATTTGAAGTGGATTTAGTAGGAAGTGAAGAGGATTTCATGTTAAAGTACTACACTTGTAAAAACTTGTTTTTGCATTTTGTTTTTAATCAGCTTTTATTGGAATCGTTTATTTGAACTTTACCAGCTGGGATAAATGCATTATCTCGAATGATATTGCATTTAGGTGATGTTATACGTTTGTTTTAATTACTTGTTCGCATTCTCAAGGTAATGACACCTATATTATAAGCATAAATTGATGCAGGAAGAAAGGTGAATTTTAAATTATCCACAACCTTCTGACCCAATTGATCAATTGAAGTTATTACTGCGGAATCAAATTTATTTTCCCTACAAAAACTCATCAGACTTTTTAGTTCTTGAGGCTTATCAAAATATCTATTGCTCCATTTGATTTCTACTCCCCAGACAGGTTTATAATTTCTGTCATCCACTAACACAAGGTCAACCTCTCCTTCTTTTCGACCATCTTTCCACCTAGCATAAGTAAGGTCCAATTTTTCACGGTGCATCCATTGGGAAAGAACAGCCGTTTCGATCATATTCCCCATTTCACTGTCAGTTTCAGTTATTGGAGAAAATAAGGCCGTACGAAGGGATGGATTCGTTAGGTAAACTTTGAAACTCGTTATTCTTTTTAACCTTTTTGCGTTGATACCAACTTTGTTCAGAACTTTAATCAAGAAAGCAGCCTCTAAATATTCTAGATATTTTTTCAAAGTATCCTTTTGAATACCGCTTTCCTTGGACATGGTCTCATAGGAAAATTCATTTCCAGTGTTATAAGCTATATAGGTAAAGAACCTATTTAATTCTTGCACGTCCTTAATTCCATACAAGCTAGGAAGGTCTCTTAATAGCACCTTGTCCACAATGTCATTCTTTACATATCGCCCCATATCACTTTGTATTTTTTCTGATAGGACTACTTCTGGATAACCGCCAAAATTTAGATAGTGAACAAACTCCTTGTTCAATTCCTTTGTATCATGGGCCAAGCAATAGGGTACACCTTTTTCACCGTATTGGATTTCTCCATCATAAATAAGGTGTTCCAGGTTTTTCAAATGAATGTACTCTTGAAATGTTAATGGAGGTAAAAGGAAATCCGTAAATCTACCGGCACCGCTCTCTGTACTATGCCATCTCAAAGCAGCAGCAGCGGATCCTGAAACTATAAACTTTGTTTCAGGGTAAGAGTCAACTAGTACTTTTAAATGTCTTTCCCAATCCTTTAGGTATTGAATTTCGTCAAAAAACACAAAACACCCATCTAGGTTTTTAAGAGTTAGGGACTCCTTACAAAGAGTTAGAATATCTTCTAGGCCCAGATTCACGTAAATTGGGTTATCAATTCCAATAAAGAACAGCTTTTGAGGGTTGACTCCATCTTTTATCAGATCATCAATACAATGAAAGAGCATTACAGTTTTACCCACCCTTCGTGGTCCCATTAGCACTAAAGCTCTCTTGATACTTCTTTCAAGGACAAAAGGATAAAAAAGATTAAAATAGAGTCTTTTGGACATTGAACTAAATGCCTTTGGTATTTCTTTCGTCACCCACCACGGATTTTCATAACGCAGGCGCTCTATGATTTTATCTGTCGGAATAATGTTTGCCATTAATGTTTTAATATCTTAATTGTGCAAATATAATATAAATAAGAAGATTACAATCAACCTATATGTACATTTCATACTAGATTAGAATAAAATTGGTGTAAGAAAAGGTTTAGATTTATCAATGAAGTACAACCGGCTCATATAACCGTGTAGGCTTTCCCGAAACGGTCGAGATTAATGATAGTTTTATGAATTTAGCGATGTCCTAAAAAGAGGTAAGGCTACACCACCATCAAAGTAGATGAAAAAGAATTTTATAACTAGGGCAATTTTCTACTTCAATGTGGTCTTTGAATCTTATCAAGACTCATTGCAGAGCCTTTTCAAATACCTTCCAAAGTGATTGGATTTCATAGGAGCATACTTTCCTTGATCATTAGTATTTATTTTCTGCTCCATCAAGATTCCTGCCTTCTATTTAATGGGGTCCATGAAGCGACGGACTATCCCTTGATGAAAAAAGGCATGTGTATATCATCTTGTTGTTGTCTTTGACACCTCCTTGTTGTCATGATTCCTGCTGACGGTCAACACTGAAAGTGCATTGTTCCCATGGAAAAAATATGCAGGGAACACTTGGTTGACTATTCCTTTTAGAATGTCGTAAATCGATTTACCGGGGTGAAATGTGCATGGGCGCAACTAAGTTCGTGGGAGCTGTTGATGATGGTCGGTACCGGTTCCAAATATCTTTTACAATCTATTCAGGCTGAATTCCAAGGTGGTTTTGTCAATTTCTTAAACGGGTATAGGGCCGAAGCGGGCAAACGACCGATACTGGATGTGAGTCGCTCAACGGAAGTTCCTTGTTCGACGCAGGTGCCCACTACTGAATCGGCAAAGAGACCATAGCTTTTTTACATTAAAGTCAAAAAAATAATCAGGTTTAAAGATTTTTTTATAATTTGTTAACGTTTTTTGGAAATAATATTATTGGTTTTTAACACATGCTATTGTGAAATGCCCTTTCCTGTTTATTGAAAGATTGTTTCAATAAGAGGATTGACTCTTCTTCATAAGGCACATTTTTCGTTTATGATTTAAGCCGGTCGAGAATATCGATGTAAAGGTCTTAGGTTATGAAACAAAGCGTTCCGTGCAAACAGTAAGAATTCGATTGCACCGAAACCTTACCGGAACAGGAGCGCTTAAAAGAAAGGCGAAAAAATGGATCGACATAGCTTTACCAAAGAATCTTATCTATTGGAGCATTTAAAAAGAGGCTCCACGGCTGCCTATGAGCATCTATTTACACTATACCATAAAGAACTCTGTAATTATCTGTCGGCAATTACCGGAAACCCAAAGGTTGCCGAAGATATTGCCCAACAAACCTTTATCAAGATATGGGACAATCGCGAGAAGTTACAGGTCGAGGATAACAAACTTAAGCGATACCTATTTAAAGTGGCCTATAACCTTTTCATCGATGTACAACGAAAGAGAAAAAAGGAATTTAAGCTGCTCGAGAAATTAAAACAGGAGGCTTATCTCGATCTCACCGATGTGGATACCTCCCTTTTCGAAGAAAGGCTCAGGAAAGTTGAAAAGGAAATCGACAACCTCCCCGAACAGTGCAAGAAAGTGTTCATCCTAAGTAAGCGAGAGGGTCTTAAGTACCGAGAAATCTCCGAACAACTTCAAATTTCCATAAAGACCGTGGAAGTACATATGGCCAAAGCCATGAAGCGGCTTAGGGCCCAGCTCACCAGTTTACTCTAATTTTCACCATTCCATTATTGCTTTATCGTGGTTGGATTTCCACAATAAGTGGGTTATATATGTACTTTCTCCATTTAAAATGTTAAAATTTTAGATTTCTATAAGGGTTTTTTGAAAAAGTTACGTCTCTTAATAAAGTGACAAAATACATCAAATGACCAAACTTGATATTAGAAGAATCATCACTAGGTATATCAACCAAGAGGCTTCCCAGGAAGAATTGGCCATTTTATATGAATGGGTAAAGAAAGGAAACAACAAAGAAGTCTTTAAAAAGTTGGTACAAGCCGACTATCTGGTCAATTACGAGGCTAGGCCATGGGATACCGAGGTGGCCTTTGAGCAGTTCCTGCATACCATTAAGAGCAAGGAAAATGGAAAGGTGAAAGGACTTTACAGCCGTCCTTACCTCTGGAAATATGCTGCAATTGCGGTTATTTTCTTGGGGTCCTCATTATACTTTCTTCTAAATCAGCAACTATTTGAAAAGGTTCCTCTGAATGTAGGTCCCGACCAGATTACCTTGGAACTGGACAATGGAGAGGTACTGGTCTTGAAACCATCATCAAACAATACCGTAAAAAGCAAAAATGGAACTACGGAGGTCTCAGTGATTAACGGGGTGTTGACACAAAGGGACAACGGAAAAACCAGTGGGCCTACACGCAAAAACACTTTAAGTGTGCCCATAGGGGAGCGTCTATCGGTAACACTGGACGATGGTTCCGTTGTAATGCTCAATGCGGGCTCGACCATGACATACCCATCAAGTTTTGAAGGTGCTGACCGGAGAGAGGTGCTTGTAACAGGAGAGGCCTATTTTCAGGTGGCCAAGAACCCAAATAAGCCATTTATTGTGCGGACCTCCAAAATGTATACCCAGGTCTATGGTACCATTTTCAACGTTTCGGCTTACCCAGAAGATAACATCAATGAAGTGGTATTGGTTGAAGGTTCAGTTGGGGTAGGCACTGACCTTAGGGAGTCCTTAGAGGGCCCCCAAATGCTAAAACCTTCCCAAAAAGCCTCCAGTATCCCAGGGGAAGGGAACGAATTTCTTATCGAAGATGTTGATGTTTCCCCCTATATCTCATGGACCAAGGGAATCCTTGTTTTTGAGAATGAGCCAATGGGAAAAATCATCAAAAGATTGGAACGACAGTATGGTATCCAGATAGACAACAGATTTGAACAACTTGAGGAGAGACGCTTCACCGGTATGTTCGATGAAGAAAGTATTGATCGTGTCCTTAGAACCATACAGGCGCATACCCACTTTAGTTACGATGTAAAAAATGAAATGATAATAATAAACGAACCTCATAAACAATAGTGCCTATGAAGTAAAAACCAATGACCAAAAAACAATTACTAACTAACTACACTAATTCAATTATGAAAAAAACCATAACAATAGGTGCATCGTTGCCGAAATTGGGCAAAAAAATGCTGTACAGCTTGTTCCTGATCTTTATTTTCGGTCAGGTAAATGCAGCTTCCTGTGCACAGTACGACAAAGTGGACAAAAGCTTCTTCGATACCAAACTGAGTGAAGTTTTTGAGACGGTTACCAAGACTACGGGCTACAAGTTTTTTTATGAGGCCTCGGAGGTGGATCTGGACCGAAAAGTGACCGTTCTTGGTAAAAACCTCTGTGTAGAGGACTTTTTTAAGGAAGTATTTAAGGATACAGACCTTACATTTAAGATTATTGCCCGGCAGATCGTCATAAAAAAAAGCGAACCATCCGTGCCAAATCTTGTTCCACAACGAAAGATAGAAACGGAAAACCCACAAGCCACTTTGAAGGGGCTTGTATTGGATGAGTCTGGAATTCCGCTTGCAGGTGCCAGTATTATCGCAAAGGGAACCACTGTGGGCGTTACCACCGATTTTGACGGTAATTTTGAAATTACCTTGCCTTCAGGAGTAACGGTGATTCAAGTCTCCTATATTGGATATAAGTCCAAAGAGGTCAATGTAGCGGGACTTTCCACGGTCACCGTGAATATGGAACAGGACGCTGCCTCCTTGGAAGAAGTTGTCGTTGTCGGATACGGTACTTTGGCAAAAAAGAAAGTTACCGGGTCAGTGGTTTCTGTTAGCTCCGAGACGATTACTGAGGTCCCTGCCCTCACACCAGAAGCAGCACTGATCGGTCAAGTGACCGGTGTTCAAGTACAAGAGGTATCAGGAGAGCCCGGTGCCGCTCCCAATATCAGGGTAAGGGGCTCAGGTTCCATTTCAGCGGGAAACGACCCACTGTTTGTTGTGGACGGGATTCCTATTTCACGGAACCTTACCTCCTCCAGCCAATTGGGTGGGGTGTCAAACAGGCGATCGGCCTTTCAGCCACCAACGATTAATCCACTGGCTACGCTAAACCCTAACGATATTGAGTCCATTCAGGTCTTGAAGGATGCCAGTGCCGCTGCTATCTATGGCTCTAGGGGTGGCAATGGGGTATTATTGATTACCACCAAAAAAGGTTCTAATGGAGATGAAGGGGTGTTTTCCTTTGATTCATTCTTAAGCCTCCAATCTGTGGCCAATAAGCTTGATCTGATGAACGCACCGGAGTTGATCGACTTTACAAGGGATGCTAGAAACAACGCCTATCTTCAGTCGGTGGACGGAGCGTCCATAGATGACCCCATTGGTCCTGGAGACAGAGGTAACACCAATTACGAAATGCCTGAATCCTTTATCAACTGGGATGGCACGGATACAGATTGGCAAGATTTACTTTTTAAAACAGGTATTGTACAGAGTTATAATTTCTCCTATGCCTCACCGATACGGAACAAGACCAGTTTTTATCTTTCCTCAGGATATTTTTCACAAACAGGAATTATTGATAAGGCAAAGTTTGAGCGTTATACAGTTTTGCTTAATCTCAATTCCCAATTGACGGAAAAATTGAACTTGGATGTGCGTTTGGCCCCAACAGTGACCGAAAATCAAAGGGTACCGGCTTCTGCACCTTATTTTGCAACCCCTCCGGGAATCGTTTATTCCGGTATCGTACACTCGCCAACCGTAAGCCCTTACAATCCAGATGGTACGATCAATCAATTGAACAATCAATCGTATTTGGGCGGTGGTACCACAACGGCTAGTAACCCTTTGGCTATCATAGAGGCTGTGGATGACCAGATATTCCAATTCCAGACTAGGGGAACCCTTGGATTGACCTATGACATCCTGCCGGAATTGAGTTTTAAAACCTTTGGAGGTGTTTATATCAATCTCTTCAACCAAGATTTTTATAGGGCAAGCTCCCTATTGTTCCGAAATTCAGCGGATGGTAACCCTTACGGTCAAGCGTCCTCTTCCACAGAGACCAATTGGCTCTGGGAAAATACATTGAATTTTAAAAAGGAGTACGGCGATCACTACGTGGATGCGGTACTCGGTTATACCGCGCAAAAGGATAACCTGACCTTAAAACAGGTACTTGCCAATAATTACCCGGATGATTTGGTCCCGACCATAAGTGGAGGTCAGGTATTTGGCGGAACCTCTATCCAGGAACAATGGTCTTTATTGTCTGCCCTTTTTAGGGTGAATTACAGTTACAAGGACAAATACTTGTTCACTGGAACGATTCGTTCAGATAAGTCCTCACGATTTGGTAAAAATAATCAGACCGGCTACTTCCCATCCTTTTCTGTAGGTTGGCGATTGAACGAGGAGACATTTTTAAAGGATTCAGAATCCATATCTGAGTTAAAGCTCCGCCTAAGCTGGGGCCAGACCGGAAACTTTGAGATTCCCAACTACGGTGCCGTAGGGCTTCTTGCGCCTCAAAACTATAATCTCGGGGGCAACCAGATCAATGGACTGGTTCAAAGTACGATACCCAATCCTAACTTAACTTGGGAAAAATCCGAGCAAATCAATGCAGGTATCGAATTGGGCTTGTTCAATAACAGGGTCTTCGTTTTGGCGGACTATTATGATACGCGCACAAAGGATTTATTGTTGAATGTGGCCATTTCTTCCGTATCTGGATTTGAGACCAACTTGAGAAATCTGGGAGAAGTAAAAAACTCGGGTTTTGAAATCGCCCTGAGCACCAAGAATTTTGTTGGCGACTTCACTTGGAATACGGATGTCAATTTTGCAACCAATAAAAATGAAGTGCTGTCATTGAATGTAGACAATGAGCCCATATTTTCTTCTGGAAGTGCAGGCGTAAGGCACGTCACCCAGGTAGGGGATCCTATCGGCAGTTATTATGGATATGTGGTAGATGGTATCTATCAGTCGCAAGAGGAAATCGCCAATGCACCGGTCGATACCCAAGCTCCCGATCCAGCACCGGGTGACTTTAGGTTCAAGGATATCAACGGGGATGGACAGATCACCCCGGACGACAGGACCGTTACCGGTAGTTATTTCCCTGATTTTATTTGGGGTATCAACAATCGACTGACTTTCAAAAATATTGATTTTAGCTTTTTGATTCAAGGAACGGAGGGCAATGAAATATTGAACCTGACCTCCCGGCACATGAAGAACGGAGAGGCCAATTTCAATTCCTACGCAGTTTTCAACGAACGATGGAGATCCCCTTCCGACCCGGGGAACGGGTCCATTCCCAGGGCGGATAGATTGTCCGGGAACCATGGGAACAATAACAGGCCCTCTTCTTTTCAAGTTGAGGATGGGTCTTACGTACGTTTGCGTAACGTGACCCTGGGTTATACGCTGCCAACGGATAATTTTTTTGGAAGTAAGATCCAGAGACTTAGGTTCTATGTTACCGCCACCAACCTCTTTACCATAACCGATTATCTTGGCTATAACCCAGAGGTGAGCAGTATTACAACGAACAGTTTGACACCTGGGGAGGACTATGGGGCATTCCCATTGACCAAATCCTTTACCATGGGCGTAAACCTTAAGTTCTAACCTAAAAACCTCAGAAAGATGAAACGAATTTTATATATAATGCTATGTACGGCTTTATTGACCGGGTGTAGTGAAGAATTTACTGATCTTGCCCCAATTTCCAACAGAAATGAGGCAGACTTTTACAATGCCCCGGAAGACTTTGAGGTGGCCATTAATGCCAGCTATGCAGGTCTACAGAGTACGGGTATCTACGGACGGGGTTATTGGACGATGTTCGAGATGCGCAGCGACAATACCGACCAAGGCCCAGATGCCACTGGTTTGGCGAGGCAGTATACTGAAATCAATTCCTTTACGGAGGATGCGCTCAACGAACAGATTACCGCAGCTTGGAGCGAGTCATATCGGGTAATTGCCAACTGCAATGTCATTTTAGATCGTATACCTCCCATCGAATTGGATGCGGAACTCAAAAATAGGATTACAGGGGAAGCCTTGTTCATTCGATCGTTGGTCTATTATCACATGGCCATCGGTTTTGGAAATATTCCGCTGCAACTGACCCCTTTTGTTAGCGGTGATGAATTGGTGCAGGTCGATGAGACCACCATATTGCAACAATTGGTAACAGATTTGACCGAGGCCGAGGCGAACCTTCCCGTTTCCTACTCAGGGAACCAGGTGGGAAAAGCGACCAAAGGCGCTGCCGCGACCTTACTGGCCAAAGTACTGCTGACCTTGGGCAACAATTCGGAAGCGGAAACCGTCTTAAGACGCATTATTGGGAACTATGGCTACGAACTGTTGCCCAATTATGCCGATTTATGGGGCGTTGCCAATGAAAATAATGCCGAGTCGATATTTGAAGTGCAATATATCAGTGGTGGAATTGGCCAAGGAAGCGTTTTCACCAATGATTTTTCACCAAGTACCGATTTGCAGACCGGAGCTGGGTTTGGACGTAACCGTCCTACCATTTCCATGCAAGAGGCCTATGAGGACGGGGACTTGAGATATGAGGTATCCATGGGTGCCACCTATATCAACGCGGAAGGAGAGGTGGTCGAAGCCAGGCATGTCCGAAAATACCAATCCGATTTGGCCATTGAAAACGACTCCGATATCAATTTTGTGGTCTTTCGATATGCTGATGTGCTCCTCATGCTGGCAGAAGCCTTGGGGGAAAGCTCGGAGAGTTACGACCTAATCAACGAGGTAAGGAACAGAGCAGGGCTTCCGGATATCGATGCTTCGACACCAGGGACTTTTCAAGACAAGTTGCTACAGGAAAGAAGGGTAGAGCTCGCTTTTGAAAATCACCGATGGCCCGACCTCAAACGCTTTGGTGCCGTAAATAAGGTCCTAGAGGCAGAGGACTTCATAACGGATACCCGTGAGTACTTCTTTATCCCGCAAAGGGAAATTGACATCAATCCAAACTTTGTACAGAACTAAATAAGCAAAGACATTAAAAACAAGTGCATGTTTTCATTCATTAGGTTAGTTTGATTGATCCCAAACCGTGAATTTCCTACTTATTGCTTTAGGTGAATCACCGAATTGATCGTTTTAAAACATGTCACCGTGATAGTTGTCCCTTGTGGGACGACCAGACCTTGAACTGAAAAATTTTAATGAACCATTTATCCAAAACAACATGAAAAAAATAGTACTGGCCATTTGTCTATGCTTTGCATTTTCAACCATTCAGGCCCAACAAAAAAAAGTATTGAACATTTTAGCCATTGGAGCACATCCGGATGATTGCGACTCCAAATTTGGGGGCACGGCGGCCTTGTTTGCAAAAATGGGCCATAATGTGAAGTTTTTGTCCTTGACCAATGGTGATGCAGGTCATTATGCGATGGGCGGCGGTGTCTTGGCCAAAAAACGAAGGCAAGAGGCCAAGGACGCTGCAAAAGCATTGGGGATATCCGAGTATGAGGTATTGGACAATCACGATGGTGAATTGTTCCCGACCCTTAATGTGAGATTGGAGGTAATTCGCAGGATTAGGGACTGGGATGCCGATATTGTTTTAGGACTACGGCCAAACGATTACCACCCAGATCATAGAAATGCCGGTTCGGTAGTACAGGATGCAGCGTACATGAACATTGTACCCAATGTCGCACCCGATACCCCTCCCCTCAAAAAGAACCCAGTGTTTTTGTATATGAGCGATCACTTTAAAAAGCCCTATCCCTTCCAAAAAGATATTGCGGTCATTGTTGATGATGTCATCGATACCAAAGTCAAAGGATTGGCTGCCCACGATTCACAAATGTTCGAATGGCTGCCATGGACAAGGGGAGTAGACGTCTCTACCATACCCACAGAGGAAAAGGCAAGATTGGCTTGGTTAAAGGAGGCTTGGATGAACAGGGCACCTGATGCCAGTACTTTGGAGGCCTTAAAAAAATGGTACCCAGGTGTCGATGTTTCCCAAGTGAAACAAGTGGAGTTCTTTGAAATCTGCGAGTATGGAAAACAGCCGTCGGATGAAGAAATAAAAATGTTGTTTCCCATGTTGGGAACCAAATAATGGTAAAGAACACCCCAGGTAGCATCCAAAAATAAATAACCAACCCACCACCCATGGATATTAGCAAGCCCAAGACCAAAAGATACGTCCATATTATCGCATTGGTGATGATCGTTTTCTTTGTGATCTCATTTATCACCAATATTCTCAACTCCATCATAGTGGATGTCAAGGATAGTTTTGATCTAAGCCTGACCTTAACAGGCCTATTACCGTTCACTTTCTTTATAGCCTATGGCATCATGTCCATACCGGCGGGCTTTTTATCCGAAAGATATGGTGAGCGATCATTGCTTTCCATTTCATTTTTGGTCATGGGCCTTGCTTCCCTGGGGTTTGCCATTTTTCCCCAATATGCGGTCTTTAGCGTTACGTTATTTGTGTTGGGCTGTTGTATGGCTGTTTTACAGGTCATCATCAATCCAATGCTACGGGTCGCCGGTGGCGAGGAGCACTTTGCGTTCAACTCGGTGTTGGCGCAATTGGTCTTCGGTGCCGCTTCCTTCCTTAGTCCCTATTTGTACAAGTATCTGGTAAGCAAGGACAATACCGATGATACCATAGCCGAAATGCTACGGGGATGGGTGCCAAAAGAGTTGCCTTGGGTTTCCTTGTACATCGTATTTGCGGCCATTTCATTCCTATTGTTTGTTTATGTCTTTTTGACCAAGTATCCCAGATTTGAAAAGACCGAGGAAGAAAGGGCAGGGGATAAGGGCTCTTATTGGGACCTGTTGAAGAACAAATGGACGCTATTGTATTTTCTGGGCATCTTTTGCTATGTGGGAACGGAACAAGGGGTCGGAAACTGGATTTCCCAATTCCTGAACCAATACCATGGCCTTGACCCACAGACCATAGGAGCCGATACCGTTTCCTATTTCTGGGCCATGTTGACCGTAGGTTGTTTACTGGGCCTTTTGCTTCTCAGGTTTATGGATAGCAGAAAACTGCTCATTCTTACAACGGCCATTACCATGCTGTGTTTGATTTTGGCCCTTACCGGAACGGCACAACTGGCGTTGATCGGTTTTCCTGCAGTGGGATTTTTTATATCCGTTATGTATTCCATCATATTTTCTCTGGCACTTAACTCGGTCAAGGAACATCATGGTTCTTTATCCGGTATACTTTGTACGGGCATTGCAGGCGGTGCCGTAATCCCATTTATAGTAGGGGGTTTGGGCGAATTGATGTCTTTGAAATCAGGAATGTTCTTTTTACTGGTTCCCTTGGCCTTTATCCTGACCATAGGATTTTGGGCCAAACCTTTGGTGAACAATAAGACGATACGTTTAAAAAAGGATTAGTGGAAAAGGAAAACAGGACTGTTGTCGGGGTCGATATAGGAGGTACCAAAATTAAATCGGGAAGGGTTATGGGCACGAAAGTGGAACAGACCGGATATTCCATGGTGGTGAAAACGGATCCACTGGAAAACTCCCTATCCAAATTATACGATACCATTGAAGAAGTAATGACGGAGTCCGTGACCGCCATCGGTGTTGGGGTGCCAGCAGTGGTAGACAAAGATTCCGGAGTTGTTTTTGATGTGCAGAACATTCCGTCCTGGAAAATGGTGCCCTTAAAACAACTCTTGGAGGATCGGTTCAACGTACCCGCTTTTTTGAACAACGACGCCAACTGTTTCGCTTTAGGGGAAAAGCATTTCGGAAAAGCAAGGAATTATGCAAACTGTGTTGCCCTTTCCTTGGGAACAGGGCTTGGTATGGGAATCATAATAGAGAATAAATTATATAGCGGAGTTTTATGCGGTGCCGGAGAAGTTGGAATGCTATCCTACAAAGATGGTATTCTGGAAGAATATACGGGCAGTTTCTTTTTTGAAAAGGTCTATGGTACATCAGCAAAAACGCTTTACGGGAGAGCATTGAAAAATGATGCGCAAGCTCTTGCTGCCTTTGTGGAATATGGTGTGCATTTAGGGGAGGCGATAAAGAACATACTGTATTTGTTTGCCCCCGAAGCCATCATTTTAGGAGGCTCCATTAGTAGGGCACATCCATTTTTTACATCTGCAATGGATGAGGCACTCAAAACATTCGCATACCAAAAGCAATTAGAAAATTTTAAAATAGAAATCTCGGATTTGGTGGACACTCCCATCTTGGGGGCTGCCGCACTTTGTCTTTAAAAATTAACCTTACTGAACATGAGAATATTACTATCAGTAATTCTGGTAAGCTTGTTACTTCAATCCTGTACCCAACCAAAGGCGACAGGAAACCAGCTAGCCATTACCGTTGAAAACAACATAAAAGGGGCGCCCATTACCTTAGGGATACCTTTTCCGAAAGGAGCATTAAATTCAGTGGACCATATTCGTTTACTGACATCCGATGGTATGGAAATCCCTTGCCAGACCACAGAGGTAAGTACCTGGGACCCTATCGATGATAGCATTAAATGGGTATGGGTATTTTTTTTCTCCGAAGAAACAACGGATTATGTATTGGAGTATGGCAAAGGAGTGGTCCCAATGGGGCCTAAGGAAAAAATCATATCGGCCAACAATATGCGGCCAGGTGGTGGGATCGAAGTAAATACCGGGGAGATATCCTTCACTATCGATAAAAAGGGTGACGGGTTTTTGGACAAGGTATTTTTGGATTCCAACAACGATGGTAAGTATTCGGAAAAAGAGTTGATCGCATCTTCCCCTGGAAGTCATAGGGGATCCTTCTTCGATTTGCTCGATGATGCCGGAGTTGATACATCCAAAGCATTTATCCATGAAGTATTCCGGGAGAAAGGATCAGGCCCCATGCATTCCATTTTTAGAATAGAGGGGACATATACCTATAGTAGGGAAGATAACAACATTTCCCCTTTTACCATTTGGTTGCATACCTACGCAGGAAAAAGCTACATCAAGGTATTGCATACCATGACCTATACGGGGATTCCCGATAAACACAAAATTCAGGAAGGGGAGCACGCCAATATTGCGACCCAAAATAAAAAAATCATTTCGGAGAACACAGCGGACGATCCGGGTTGGATGCAGCCCAACGATCAAATAGCTGGGATTGGCCTCCAACTTAAATACCATCTTGACGATAATTCATTGGTTTCCATGCCATTGCAACAGGGTTCATGGAAGAAGGATAAAGCACCAACCGCCTTGCAAGAAGTTAGTCTTGATGATTCCTCCGTTCAATTACTACAAAAGGGACCGGCTAAAAAAAATCCACCGACCTTGAGGGATGTCTATCTCAACCAATTGGACGAAAACAGTGATGGGAACATCAACAATGACAAGGAATTCCAAGCAACCGTTACCCTTGGAGAAGACGATGTGGCCACGTCACAAAGGGCCAAAGGTTGGTTGAACGTGACCGATGGAAAAAGGGGGATCGGCGTAGGAATCCGAAACTTTATGAAAGAATATCCCAAAGGGATAAAGGTAGACCCGGTCAACCATATACTTTTGGGAAGCATTTGGCCGGAGGAGAACGGACCGATGAGTTTTGAAAGGCACCACACTGCAATGGACGGCGGCATGTTGTCCAATTTTGCCCAAGGGATAACCAAAACGACCGAATTCATTTATTATTTCCACGACAGCAAGAGCGATGTTGCCGAAACTATGGATTATGTTGTGGAAAGTCCTGTTGCGCATGCTGCACCGGAATGGTACACCAATTCCAAAGTGTACGGTAACATGGCACCGGCCTCATCCGAGCATACCGAGTTCGAAAATGCACTTCAATATCGATATCAATGGTGGGCCTACAACCAAAAGAACCAACCCTGGTACGGCATGTTCAACTATGGTGATGGAAAGACCTATTATTATAACGGACATTGGGTACAGTGGACCAACAATGAGCCCACCGTTGATTTTATGCTCTGGACCAATTTTATGCGTACGGGAGATCCACAATATTTTGAGATGGCCCAGGCCATGAGCAGACATACCATGGATGTGGACAATGTGCACTGGCCCAAAAAACGAACGTATTATGGCCAGATCAACGATGCCATAGACTTTTGGAATTTCGAGGACGAGCCGGAATCCACACCCTACCTGGGAATTGGAAGGAGACATGCCGCAGAACATTGGTATTCCTTATTGAGCGCACACGTTTGGATCCAGGGTTGGATTGCGGACTACTATCTAACAGGCGACCATAGGGCTTTGGAAGTAGCTAAAATGACCGGTGATACCTATATCAACCGCATATGGGGAGAGCATGATCTACGGGGTAGAAGATTGTATTTGTCCGTACTCAATATGGTGGAGTTATACGATGCGACCAAATTGCAGAAATATAAGGATGAACTGGACGATAGGGTACGATTGATGCTTGAATTCCAAGAGCGTCAGGGAGGAAACCTGGTGTTGGATAGATATGGTTATTCGCAGCCCTATGTGACACAGGGACTTTATAAGTATCAACAGATCACTGGGGATGAAGAAGTACGAAAAGCCTTGTTGAAGCACGCGAGATGGGTTCGCGATGTGCCACCGTTGAACCACGAGATGGAATCTTATTTAGCAACCATATCTCCATTGTTGTTAGGATTTGAGTTTAGTGGCGAACAGAGCTATCTGGACGAAGCCTTGGCAAGGGCAGAAATGCTCAAGGTAGGTGAGTTGCCAAAATCACCGGATGAATATAAAACATCAGAAGAATATAGCAAGGACCTTTTGGGAATATCCAATCTGCCCATGAGCAAGGGGCGCTTCACGAATTGGCAGACCAATCAAGGACTCCGGGTATTTGGTTGGACACATGGCTACAATATTCCATACCTGCTCTATTGGATGGATGAGGCCAATATCAAGTAAAACGTGTAATCTTCGGAAAAGGGATGGCCAAACCTTCGGGAGCCATCCCTTTTTTATGCCAAATTAGAAAGACTGGATATGAGCTATAAAAGACTGGGCTTGGTGTTGGGACCGTTGCTCTTCGTTTTGGTAAGTTGCTGTTTTGAGCCCCAAGGCCTTTCCCATGAGGGACGTGACGTGCTGGCGGCGACCCTTTGGATCGCTGTTTGGTGGGTGTTTGAGGTTATCCCGATTGCGGTTACCGCTTTGTTGCCCATCGTTCTGTTTCCACTCATGGATACCCTTCCATTGGGGGATACCACCGCAAGCTATGGCCATAAGTATGTGTTCCTGTACATGGGAGGTTTTATATTGGCCATGGCCATCGAAAAATGGAACCTCCACAAAAGAATAGCGTTGCATATCATAAGGGTCATTGGCACCAATATGTACCGTATTGTACTGGGCTTTATGGTAGCAACCGCTTTTTTGTCCATGTGGATATCCAATACCGCGACCACGGTAATGGTATTGCCGATGGCCATTTCCATTGTCAAGCAATTAAAGGACAATCCAAATACTCCAGTGGATGAGAATACGGTGTTCAGTAAACTGTTGATGCTGGCCATCGCTTATGCCGCTTCCATCGGTGGTATTGCCACTTTGATAGGAACGCCCCCAAACCTGGTATTCGCCGGATTTGTCCAAAAGGCTTATGGCTGGGATGTGGGGTTTTGGGATTGGATGAAGTTTGGTCTACCCTTATCATCCATCCTATTGGTATTGGGATGGCTTTATTTGACCCGCGTCGCCTTTCCTTTAAGAAATGCTGTTTTTCCTGGGGGAAAAAGGGAGATCGAGCGATTGTTGAACGAACTGGGCCCTCTGCAAATGGAAGAAAAAAGAGTGCTCTTGGTTTTTGTGCTCACTGCGCTGTGCTGGATTTTCAGGTCTTTTTTGCTGCAAAGGTTCATTCCCCATATGGACGATACGATTATAGCCATAACCTCGGCGGTGCTATTATTTCTGGTACCGGCAAACCAAACAGGGCGTCCGTTGATCAATTGGAAGGAAGCGGTTCGCATACCATGGGGCATCATTTTACTGTTCGGAGGGGGCATGGCCATCGCCAAAGGATTTCAAGATACCGGTCTGGCCTCTTTTCTGGGTGCACAGATGACGTTCTTTGAGGGTCTTCCACTGCTTTTGCTTTTACTTTTGATCATTGCCTCTGTCAACTTTTTGACCGAGGTCACATCAAACTTGGCCACCACAGCCATGTTGCTCCCTGTTTTGGCACCCTTGGCCCTTACTTTGAAAATAGACCCGCTGATGTTGTTGGTGGCCTGTACCACGGCAGCGTCGTGTGCGTTTATGTTGCCGGTGGCAACACCTCCCAACGCCGTTGTTTTTGGTTCGGGCTATTTGCGTATTCCCGATATGGTACGTGCCGGACTTTTTATGAACTTACTATCCATAGTTCTTATTTCGCTTTTCATTTATTGGGTGATGCCCTTATTGATGGGGCCGTTTTGATATCGACTGGAGAAGTCTTGGCATAGCGTAAAGACCTGACTACATGAACCGGGCATTGTTATTTCGTTTCATGGACCGGTCCATTACTGCTTCATCCAAATCGGACATGTGTCGGCGCTATGGTCTGCTCCCAATATATCCTTATAGAGCTCTGGTCTTCGGGCATTTTTATAGCGCCAACCACCGGATAGCTGTATTTTGTCCTTTGTAATTTTTGATAGGGTTATTTCGTCATCAAAAGATCGTATCTCGGACAAGACCTCGCCATAGGGGTCCAAGATCATGGAGTTCCCATTTTTAAGATGCTCACCGTCATATCCAATTGGATTCGAGAAGGCATAATAAACACCATTGTCATAGGCCCTGGCAGGTAGCCACCGCATCAACCAGCGCCTTCCCTTGGGTCCATCAAACTCCAAACGCAGCGAAACGGGATCATTTATGCGATTGTCCCAGTATTTATGGTCTACATAGCCCCGGTGTGGCATGGAGGATGGTGTGCAGCCAGTGACATGTGGGGCAAATATGATCTCTGCTCCCAAAAGACTTGTAGCGCGTACATTTTCAATGACATTGTTATCATAACAAATCAGGATACCACATTTCCAACCCAATAGGTCGAATACACAATATTGGTTGCCTGCGGACAAATGTGCATTGATGAACGGATGGATTTTACGGTATTTGGCCACCACCCCTTCGGCCGTAACGCAGATGTAGGTATTGTACAACTTTCCTTCTGCCTTTTCCACCAGACCGGCAAGGATGGGGATGCCCAGTTCAGCTGAAATGGATGTCAGATCCTTAGTACTTTCACCGCTTGGGATTGCTTCTGCCAAACTGTTCAAATCCTCTCGGTCCAGGTCCTTGGTGAAGGTGTATCCGGTCACGCACATTTCATGAAAACTGATTACATCTGCTCCTTTGGCACAGGCCTTTTTGGCAAGTTTGCGGATGACGGAAAGATTATAGGCCTTATCGCCGTCCTTGGGCTCAAATTGTGCTACTGCTATGGTCATGCTATATAAAGGTCGATTTATGTCAATATTTAATTTATGTATACTGCTTTATAGGGTTGTTTTAATCGAGGTTTTAAAATAAGGTTATTTATCCGAACGGCATTGGAACAGGGACACAAATGTGGTGCTATGGCATACCTTTTTTACGCTTCATGGTTGATTTGAAAGGATCAACTCAAATAGGGCATTGATCGAAGCGTGGGTTTTCTTTCATAAAGATGGATGCCTCTGAAAGGCGATGTCCCAATTGGAGTCGTTATGGACAATCCATTTGCTTATATGGATATTTTGGCCAAGGTGAAGGTGATAATTGAAATCAGGTTTTGAATGAGCACCATATGGGAATCATTATTGAAAAGTAGCGTAAATGTAATGGAGCTATTTTTCAATACGTGCGGTAACACCCCCAAATGGGGCAGTCATTATCGATCGTTAGCACAGCATTATTTTGAAATGTGATTAGCCCCGCTTCAGCTATATGTGGCTAAACACTTGGTAGTATGCATTGGATTCACTACATTAAAGATTAGTTTCAGACAACCTCAATTATGTGCTACGATGTCAATGCCCAGCTTGAAACCCAGCTCAAAAGGGCCATGCGGGATGCGGATGAACATGCCATCCGTGAAATCCGTGAAAAAATGGCCAGGGAGACCGATCTGCCCCTGTTCCATGTGACTGGTTTCCAACATCCGAAAATGATTATTTATACCAATGGAAACCCTAATGCACCTGTGGTGTCCCAATGGG
This sequence comes from Flagellimonas oceani, assembly GCF_011068285.1. Classification (NCBI taxonomy): domain Bacteria; kingdom Pseudomonadati; phylum Bacteroidota; class Flavobacteriia; order Flavobacteriales; family Flavobacteriaceae; genus Flagellimonas; species Flagellimonas oceani. The sequence goes on from NZ_CP049616.1 coordinate 4,299,402, forward strand.
GCTTGGTTCCTTTTTGGGCCAAGGATAAAAAAGATATCTGGAACAAGACGCTCAATGCAAGAGGGGAGGCCATTTTTGAGAAGAATTCCTTCAAAACTTCCGCAAAGAACAAACGGTGTCTTATTTATATCGATGGGTTCTATGAACACCATCACCATGGGAAGGAGACCGTTCCCTACTATATTTCCCGAAAGGACCTGCAGCCCATTGCTCTGGCGGGTCTTTGGAATGAGTGGACCGACCCCGAAACCGGGGAAATCCGAAACACCTTTTCCATTGTGACTACTGAAGGTAATCCCATGATGGCCGAGATCCATAACAATCCCAAGATGGCGGGACCTCGTATGCCGGTGATCTTGCCCGATGGATTGGAAGACGAATGGTTGAAACCGTATCGGGACGAGCTGGACCAAAAGCAATTGGAAGAACTGTTGCGACCGTACCCTGAATCGGAACTGGCGGCCCATACCGTTGGGAAACTGCGGGGCAAGGATGCCGTGGGCAATGTGCCCGAAGCCATGGTCCCAGTGGTTTATGATGATGTTAAAACAACCTATTGATGCGGATATACGACTATTTGGCACTGTCCAAAGAGGAACAATGGGAGACCCTGTGGAACAATGCGGTCTATGTGGCCTCCTTCAGATCCATCGACTGTTGTTTTCAACTGTATGCCATGGACCGGTTTTTTATCGAACTGGAACTTTGCACGCAACATGGTTCCATACTGAACATGGGCGTGTTCGTGCATGGTAAGAAAATGGACAAATATACCGATACGGTCTATCAGGACATTTTGGGTTTTCTATGATTACGAGTTTAGAACTGTTCGGTATATGAAGAACCTGGTGCACGGGTTGGACCTTTCCGATACATTTGCCCATCGGATCCAGGCTTCCGATGATTTCAATGCACTCTTGCTGCAGCACTATATCCTGTTCAGTGACGGGGCAACTATGGTGGACTATGCCATACGGGAAAAGGCCCATCTTTTCTCAGGAACCTACGGGTTTGAGGATTATCATGGAAAGGTCAGTGCCTACATCGCATTTCTTGATCGCCTTATCCAAGGATGACCTTACCTGAGTACCGTCTTTCGATTGCTGTCATCCTGGTTCATTCCAAAAACACATTGGACCAGCCGCTTTCCCTGTTATCCAATACCTACACAAGTTAAACGTCGCATCCCGGTATCGGACAAGGGACGGCATAAAGCCCCCGCTGTGGCCATCTCCTGCCCATGGACAGGCCTATTTATTCCGTTTCCTTGCCGCTCAACGTGCTGCCTTCCGTTTGTAGACCACTGTAATTATTGTTTAACCTAAAATCATAAAAAGATGTATGTAGACAACTTACAGCAGGATGAGGTATTTGTGCCGGTACAGATCAGACCTCTAAACGAATTGACCGGAATGCCCGTACGAAAGGGCCTGGAACAGGCCGTGGTCAGCAACGGCAAGATCGTGAACATCGTGTCCCATCGCTATGGGCATATTCCCAACCAACTGTTCTTCAAAAAGGCGGAGCAATTGCTCGTTGATGCCGATCTGACCTACTCCCGTCAGAGCATTAACCGCTCGGACCGTAGTTTCAGCGTGGACTTTGTCCTTACCGACAGTACCCAGTTCTCGGTAGGGCAAGGTGAGGATGTCATTTTACCTATGCTGCGGTTTACCAATGCCTACGATGGGAGCGAACGTACCGCAGGCCATTTTGGGTTCTACCGAAAAGTCTGTTCCAATGGCCTGCACGTGGCCCGGACGGAAATCGGCTTTTCCATCAAGCACCATAAGAACGCCGTGCAGCTCATCATGCCCGAGCTCCAAGGACTGTTCCGCAAATTCCTCGACAATGAGTTCTACAGTATTTCCGGTAGGTTCCACCAGATAATGACCGTGGAACTGCTGGATACCAAGGATTTTGTCCGGGAAGTGCTGGAGCGGACCCAACTGTTCCGCTATGAGTGCAGCGATACCAATGATGCCCCCTCCAAAAAGGCCCGAGAGGTCCTTGAGATCCTTGATGCAGAGGCATTGCAACTGGGTGGTACCCCAAACCTCTGGTTGGGCTATAATGCCTTCAACGCAGTATTGCACCGTAACCTCAAGAAGGGCTTTGCCAAACAGCAACAGTTGGACAGGCAATTGTTCGAGACGGTTTATGAAATGGCCTAACGGTCCAAAGGGCCGCTCCGGTGCCCGTCCAAACCGGAGTTTTGCCACCGATTACACTACAACCTCTACAGTATTTCCCTTTTTTCACCAATCCAAGATTCAAAACGGAACCGTTTGAACATTGGGTACCCGCCGTTAGTAAGGCATTCGAGATGTTTGTTTTGGTACAATTTAAGTTCAGGGATAATTCATGCTTTTGTAGGTAGATTCGAAATCAACCATTTTATGGCGCGAAATGGTGATGTCTTGCAGCTCGGTCGCTGTTCTTTCAATTTACGAACCCATTCTTTTTTTTATTTGGGAGTCATAAGAGTCCAGCACCTTTCTGATATTCTTATGTTTTTCCAATAATTGACCGGCTAGTTTTTCGTCAATATCCAATTCCTCCATCAACATTCTTTTGCCACGGTCGACCAACTTTTTATTGGACAATTGCATATCCACCATCTTGTTCCCACGAACCCTGCCCAATTGGATCATAATGGAGGTGGAAATCATGTTCAAGGCAAGCTTTTGTGCCGTCCCGGCTTTCATCCGTGTACTGCCGGTGACAAATTCAGGCCCCACGACCAACTCTATGGGATGATCGGATAGCTTAGAAAGTGGCGCATGGGCATTACAGGCTATACTTCCCGTCAAAATGGAATGTTCCTTGGACTTTCGTATTCCCCCAATGACATAGGGCGTAGTACCTGAGGCGGCAATCCCCAGTACAATATCCTTTTCACTGATATTGAATGCTTGAAGGTCTTTCCAGGCTTGATCTAAATCATCTTCCGCATTTTCCACTGCCTTCCGCAAGGCTTTGTCACCCCCGGCGATCAGACCGATGATCCAATCATCGGACACCCCAAAGGTAGGGGGGCATTCCGAGGCATCGAGGACACCCAGCCTTCCACTGGTGCCTGCGCCGATATAAAACAGTCTGCCCCCTTTTTTCATTTTGGCAACCGCATGATCGACAAACTCCTTGATTTGAGGAATTGCCTTTTCCATCACCAAAGGAACGCCCTTATCCTCATGGTTGATATTGGTCAACAATTCGAGGGTATCCATCTTTTCGAGACCGTCATAATTCGAAGGCTGCTCGGTCATATACTTGTTATTACTCATTTCTTTGTTTTAATTAAAATCAATCCTAAAAAAGTTAAACCACCGTTTACGGCAATATTGATGAAACCCATATCGAAATCATAGGTGTCCTTGAGAAACAGGCTCAAAAGATAGGTGGCTATGGGAGCCAGAACACATATGATCGGGACCACATGGTCCTTGATTTTTATGGTAGTAAACATTCCAAATACATAAAGCCCCAGTAAAGGACCATAGGTATATCCAGCCACATTGAAGATCAAGGAAATTACATCGCCCCTGCTATTTGAAAATAACATAATGATCCCAAAAACAACTATGGAAAAACCAAACAATACGATGTTCTTTATTCGTTTGGGGTTTTTAACGGTTTTGTTTGAAATGTCCAAGAAATCATAGGTAAAGGACGTAGTCAATGCCGTCAAGGCGGAATCGACACTTGAAAAAGAAGCTGCTATAACGCCCAACAGAAAAAAGATTCCGGTCACAGGGCCCAAATGGTTCAACGCAATATTCGGGAATAAGGTATCGGTATCCAATAGCGTACCATTTGCGTCCATGGGCAACCCTAATCCCATATGTTCGGCATAGATATACAATAAGATGCCCAGCCCCATAAACAGAAACTGGGTTATGGCCAATATGGAACTGTAGCTCAGTGTATTTTTCTGTGCCTCCCATACATTCTTGCAACTAAGGGTCTTTTGCATCATATTCTGGTCCAATCCGATCATCGCTATCGCTACCAAAATACCTGCAATGAACTGTTTGAAAAAGTTATTGTCCGACTTGGGTTCCCAGTTGAAGACATCAAAATAGGGATGGTCGACAATCTCATTTATCGATGCCGTAAATGTGAGGTTCAATGAAGTAATTACATAGTAACACGTGATCAGGGCACCTAAGATCAAAAAGATGGTTTGAAGGGTATCCGTCCAAACAATGGTTTTGATGCCGGACTTATACGAATACAGCCAAACCATTAACAAAATGGCGATAACGGTAATTGGGAACGGGCTTCCTATCTTTTCAAAAAACACAAATTGGAGGATCTTGGCCGCCAACAATAACCGTAGCGAAGCACCAAAGGACTGGGAAATCAGGAAAAACAAAGATCCGGTTTTATAGGCCCTATTACCAAATCGTTCCAATAAATAGGAATAGATGGATACCAACCTTAGCCGATAATACAGCGGGATGAGTACAAAAGTGATAAAGAGATACCCGACGACGTTACCCAGTATGAATTGGAAGAAATGAAAATTATTGTTTCCCACCATCCCGGGCAATGACACATAGGTTACTCCCGAAAGTCCGGCACCTATCATACCAAAGGCAACCAAAAACCAGGGAGATTGACGGTCCCCGGTAAAGTAGGTCTCATCGCCACTATTTCTGGAAGTAGCATACGAAATGGCCATGAGCACCAGAAAATAAAAGAGAATGACGAAAAAGATCAGGGTAAGGTCCAACGAAAACGGTTTTTGTGGTTCAACAATAAGCTACTGGCTATTGCGGTTCGTAAATGATGCCGGAGGAGGAATCCTTGGACGCCCCTGTGACGGAGCTCAACACATTGGTTTCATTTACCATTTTTAGCACGCCCATCAATGCAAATACAACGGCTTCTTTGAACGCTATGATTTCCGCAGGCGGGATGACCAATTTCCCCGTCGTCCCCAACTGCTCCTGCAGGACCCTTATCAAATAGCCGTTCATTGCACCTCCACCGGTCACCAGCATACTGGCCTCTTTTTGGGAGCGGTTTAAATTGACCTGTACAACTATCTGTTCGCATATATGATGGATACAGGTATGCAACAGATCTTTTGGGTCATTATCGTAATGATCCAGAATAGGCACTACTTGTTCCATGAACCATTCAAATCCGGTTGATTTGGGAAAGGGTTGCTGATAATATTCTAGCTTGTTCAAATCATTTAAAAGTTTGGGAAGGAGCCTTCCTTTTTGCGCCAGTTGTCCCCCATCGTCGTAGGGTAATCCGATCTTTGCCGTGATGTGATTCAATACCATGTTCGCGAGACCGATATCGTAAGCGATTCGCCGGCCTTTGTGCTCAAAAGAAATATTGCTGATTCCTCCCAAATTGAGGCAAAAATCGTATGCATGGAAGAAGTGGCTATCCCCTATGGGAACCAAGGGGGCACCTTGGCCTCCCAAGGAGATATCCTTATTCCTAAAATCACAAATAACTTTGTACCCAGCGGTATTGGCCAGGTACTGCCCAGAGCCCAACTGATGGGTAAAGCCAAGTTCTGGTCGGTGATGGCTGGTATGCCCATGACTCGCAATAAAGTCTACTTCAATTCCGGCACTTTGAATAAAATCCTTTACCCTTTCACCCAGCCAAATACCATATTTCACATCAAAAGCCAGGAGTTCACTGGCAGATAGATATATGGATTTCCTAAGCTGTTCTTTCAATCCATTGTTATACGGTATGCCTTTGGTCTTCTTGATCTCAAAATCCCACCTATCGCCTGTTCTCCAGATATGACAATAGGCGATATCCAGGCCATCCAAGGATGTTCCCGACATTAAACCAATTACCTTAAACGTCTTCATTTCAATCGATTTTCAATATCAGGGAAATCGGTCTGCCCTCCGAATTCAAAACTTCTTTGATGCTGTTCAGCTGTAGGGATGATTCCCCGATGATGTTGACCCAATCTTCCAAAGTCCTCGCATACCACTCGTGGCCGTCCCTAAAATTACCGGGTAGCCCCTGCCATGAATCGGAAATCAGTTGACTTTTATAATCCAGTCCATTATCGAACATAAAAAAGGGGTGCAGCGTTTGAATCAAGATCTTACCTTCCGTATGCAACTGATTTTTTGTGGCACGCAAAAGATCGGTAAGGCCTTCTTTTTGATAAAGACAAAAGTTGAATACCGCGATGTCGAAAGGAGCTTCTGGTATGGGCTGTCCCTCCATGAGATCCTCATAGGACATTTGGTGATAGGACTCAGGCCCTTTCGATCGGGCTGCGACCAATAGCGGCTCGATGGCATCTATTCCTACCGCTTTTTTTCCCATTTCCGTTATGGCCCTTGTGAGCCATCCCTCTCCACAGCCTATATCGATCACCTTATCCCCAGCAAGGTTTTTTAGTTCGCCAACAATGGCCTTATTGGTAAATCTCCTGGACCCGATTTCTTCGTTGGCAATGACTTTTATCCATTCCTTGGCGTTTTTGTTCCAAGCGTCTATAATCCTTTGGTTCATCATATCCTACCGTTCTAAAATTAATTAAGCGTAAACCATGATTGTACATAAAAGGCCTACAACAAAAACAGAGGTTGTAGGCCCAGTAAACTAAAACTAACTCAAACCGCTATGCTATAGTAGTTTATATGCTCGGGTCATCTGGGGTATTCGGATTACTGTTTCTCTCCAGATCGGGATACGGATAGAAGTTGCGGTTTCTTTCTTCCGTGTAGATCATTGATGTCCCACTGGGTTCCGGTCTACCGAATCTCCTGCTGTCTTCCAAGCTCATACCTGTCAAGAAGAGTTCTGCCCTTCGATTTTTATATACTTCCATCAAAATGGCCTCTGATGTTGACGCACCGGCATAAGGGCCTACATTGGCATTGATTCCGAAAGGATCATCGGTATCGGTAAGCACTTCGTTCAAGGCGGCCACGGCAGCACCAAGGTCAGGACCCGACTTTCTGATATTTGCCTCCGCCACTATCAAATTCATCTCATCCGGAATGTAAACAGGTATGGAACCGGTATTTACGTTGAAAAAGCCCGCCAAGTCCTCAATCGGCAATCCGTTTTGATTGGTTTCGTCCAAGGGCACCAAATAGAAAGCGTTACGCCCATCGGCAGGATCGAAGACAAATTCGGACGGGAGGCCAAAATTATCCCTTGGCTTAAAGTTGGGTGCATTGTTCAGAAAGACACGGCTCCAAATGGGATTCAAATTGATGGCATCATACTCAAACGTGGACGTGCTTGTAAGGTCCACGCTGTTTGCAGCGGTTATTGCGGCTTCATAATTTCCCGCGAACAGATTGTATCGTGCGAGCAATGCATTGATGGCATTGCGGACATCGATATTCCCTAAGGTTACGGCATTGATGAACTCCTGTGAAACGGGATTCTCATCGATGGCACTTTTTGCTTCGTTCAACAAAGTAATGGCCGTTTCATAGCCAGATACCCTTGGGACAAATTCAGCCTGATTATCCGTATTGGAGACAACGATGACCTGTTCAAAATTCTGTGCCAAATTTCCTATGGCCAAAGCCTTGAACAGTTTGGCATGCGCTATCAGGCCGCTCTGTGTTCCTGCCTCCAATTCAATGGTTCCTGCATTGGCCTCGATATCCTCGGCTATTTTTATGATGCGCAACATGGAAGACCATAAGCCCTGCACATTTGAATTGAAATTGGGCAAGCTTGTTCCGCCATCCTCAAGTTCGATCATATTCTGGAAGGTGGTCGTAATACCGCCTTCCCGCGTCGTTATCGCAGGGGTTTCCACGGCCCATCGTACCCCCGTGGTCGAGTACAACTGTTGTAGTCCGACGGATGCCGCGAGAATACCTTCACGGGATGAAAAGGTTTCATCTACCGTTGCGGCATTGGGATTGTCGAAATCGGTCTCACAAGAAGCCAATAGTACTATTGACATCAGTGTTAATACGGTGCTGTATATGTTATGTTTTTTCATCGTTGTTCTTTTTTAGAAGTTGACATTTATACCTATTTGATATGTGCGCGGGATAGGTACCCCGGCAAAATCAAATCCTCTAACTCCATTGCTCTGTCCGGCAGAGTTGATTTCAGGGTCCCAACCACTGTAGTCATCCCAAGAAATCAAGTTCCTGCCCACTAGACTGATCTTCAAATTATCGACCCCTTTGAACGGTTCCCTTAGATTATAGCTTAGGGCCAATTCCCGAAGCTTTACAAAAGAACCATCCTCAACAAATTCCTCGAAAATACCTGCCTGTGCACCTCCGAAACCTTTAGGTCGGTTACCCAATAATTCCTGGCCTACATTGAACCCGCCTCCAAAGATGACGTTGTCCAACAATCTTCTGTTCCAGTTGAAGACATCGAATCCTTGAACGGCATCGAACTGGACCCTAAAGGAAAAGTCCTTATAGGTAAATTCATTGATCAGGGAACCGAACCATTCTGGGTTGGGATCACCGATCACTTTCGATGTGGAACCATCTTCCGTGACCCCCGTAAAGGGATATCCATTTTCATCCAAGGAAATACTTCCATCGGGATCGCGAGCATAGAACTGTCTGTAGAATACCCCCAATGGTTCACCTTCGATGACAAAGTTGGTCGAGAAACTGCCCGCGAGCGCAAACTGCCCTCCACCGGCGACATTGGTAACCGTATTCTCATTCTTGGAGTAGGTGGCGGTAATGTCCCACGAAAAATCCTCTGATTTTATGGGGGAACCCTTTAAAAGAATTTCCAGACCTTTGTTCTCCAAGTTGCCCACATTCTCTATTCGGGAAGCGAAACCGGTCGATGGGGCAAGCTCCCTGGGCAATAATAGGTCCGTGACATCCTGCTTGTAATACGTCGCTTCGATACCCAGTCTATTGTTCAAGAACCCGGCGTCAAAACCGAACTCTATTTCCTCTTGCCGCTCCGGCGCTATATTCAAATCCCCCTGTTGGGTACTTGGAATCAAACTTGGAGAGCCATTGATGGCTGCCGGATTGAGCAAGGTAAAACGCTGAAATGCCGTAAGTGCGGTAAGGTTCCCCGCCTGTCCCCAGGAGGCCCTTACTTTAAATGTGCTAAAGGCATCCCCAAAGGTGTCCTCCCAAAAGTCCTCCTCGGAAAGAATATAGGACAGACTCGCTTTGGCATAGAGCTGGTTACGCTCGTCCTCCCCAAAGGTAGAGGCGCCATCCTGCCGCAATGCACCGTTGATATAGAGTTTGTCCTTATAGCCAAACGATTGTTGGATAAAGGCACCCCAATACGATATCTGTGACCTGCCCTCTCCTTGGGCCAATATGCTGCCGCTTTCCGCGGTTTCCACGATGGGCGGAAGTCCGTCGGCGCTGATGCCAATACGGTCAAACTCCTCATACTGCCAAGAGCCGCCCAAGGTAGTTGTTGACGTGATCGCTTCATTGATATTGGTTTTATAGGACAGGTTCAAATCACTGTTATATTGAAAATTGTTGATGTCCGATCTTCTGGCAAATCCGTTCCCGTTCGGTGAGGTATTGTTGATCGGGATAAATGCCGTAGCGGATTGATTGAAATAATCCAATCCCAAGGTATAGTTGGCGGAAAGCTTCTCGGTGATTTTGGCGTCCAATCCGATACTTGTGATGAAACGGTTGACCTTTTGTCCGAAATCAAAGCGGTTGACCGCTTCCAGAGGGTTGGTCCGTGGAACTAAATTGGAGGTCACGGGGTAAACACCGGATTCATTGGGAAAGGGGTTGATCGAGTTATCGCTGAACACAAAGCCCGTAATGGCCCCGTAAGCCGCATTGATACCGCCGTTGGGAATATCGTTACTTACACTTCGCACGTAATTCAGTCCTGCATTTACGGTCAGCCAATCAAAGGCCTTCTGGGTCAAATTCGCCTTAAAGCCGATACGCCGAAAATCCGTGTTCTCTATGATTCCCTCATTGTCCAAATGGGATGCGGAAAGAAAATAAGAGGTCTTCTCATTGCCCCCATTCATGGAAATATAGTTTTCAACACCGAATCCCGTGCCAAAAAATTCATCCTGATAGTTGTATCGGGTTGCCGGAACTGTCTCTAGGTTATTTCTATCGAACGGGTCGACCCATGATAGTGGGACCGTGTTATAATCTATTTCTTTACGAAGTTCATTGACCCTTACATTCGTGGAAAAACTGAACCTTGGTTCCCCGGACCTTCCCTTTTTTGTAAAAATTTGTACCACACCATTACTGGCCCTAGATCCATAAACGGCTGCCGCAGCGGCACCTTTTATGATTTCGATACGCTCGATATCGTTTGGGTTCAAGTCGGCCAATCTGTTCTGTGCATTACCTCCTAGGTCGATCAACTGGTTACTTGAATTGCTAATAATAATCCCATCCACGATATACAAGGGATCTGAACTTCCCAGAACGGTGCTGGGGCCCCGCAAGCGAATGCTTATCCCTCCGGCAGGGTCACCTGAGTTTTGTTGGACCAAGGCGCCGGTGACTTTTCCGGATATGGCCTGGTCTACAGCAGTGGCACCATTATTCACCAAATCCTCCGACTTGACCGAAGAAATGGAATTACCCAAGGTACGCTTGTTCACTCCTACCGTAGAACCGGTGACCACGACTTCGTCCAAGCTCAAAAGGTCTTCTTGAAGCATGACGTCCGTTACCACGTTCCCTTCCGAACCTATGGTAATCGGCACCGTCTTGGTGGTGTACCCTAGATAACTTACCTGCAATTGATAGCTCCCGCTGGCCACATTTCCAGTGAAGGAATACTTTCCGTCAAAGTCGGTTACTCCCCCTATGGTAGTATTCTTGATAAATACGGATGCACCTGGAATCGGTGCCCCATCGCTACTATCGCTAACCGTACCGCTAAAGGAATAATCTGATGTTTGTGCAAATGCGAAAGCGCTTGCGAACAGCATCAGAAAACCGGCCAGTCTGGATAGGATCTTGTTGTGATTTAAACTTCGTTTTTCCATTTTACACTGAGTTAATTAATTGATTTCGAGAATTAATGTCATTTTTTGAAAGTTGTACGTTTCCATAAAAGTAACCAAAAAATGATAACTTGCAATATTTTGCGGTTTTAATTTGCAATATATCGAAAATATAAATTAATTTTCAGTTATATGGCAAAATCCTGCTACATTTAATGCGAATAGTACCGAACCAACCCATACCAACACCATGCTCAAGGAAGAAAGACACCAACTGATATTGAATGAAGTAGCTTTACATAACCGGGTCTTATTGGCCGATATCGCTGAGGTTCTCAATGTTTCGGTGGACACGGTCAGAAGGGACGTGATACAACTGGATACCGAAAAAAAGTTAAAAAAGGTGCACGGTGGGGCCGTTTCCCTGGCCTATGCCAATAATACCGGGGAACAGACCAAGGTCTACGCAATCGAAAAGAAACGGATCATTGCAAAAAAAGCGGTGCAATTATTGCGCAATGGCAATATCATCATCATCCATGGGGGAACGACCTGTCTGGAATTTGCCAGGAACATTCCCGAAAAAATGAGCCTTACCTGTTTTACATTGAGCTTGCCCATTGCCATAGAATTATGCAAAAAGCCGAAGCTGGAGGTCATTTTCTTGGGAGGCACCATAGCGAAAGAGTCCCAAATTGCGTCCGGTGGACAGGCAATCCACAATTTGTCGAAGATCAATGCCGATTACGGCTTTATCGGAACAGGATATGTCGATGCGAACTATGGGCTAACGGAGTTTGATTGGGAAAGTGTTCAGGTCAAAAATGCGGTCATTCAGGCTTCGAAGAGTACAGTACTCCTCACGATATCGGAAAAGCTGAACTCCAGGAACCGATATAAAACTTGTGAGATGAGCGATATAACTACGATGATTACGGAACTGGAGCCTACCGCTAACATCTTGGAAGATTTTAGAAATACAGGTGTTCATTTGGTTTGATTGGTATGCGCTGTAGTGCTCTCCAAAACAGGAAGTCATATTTTCTTTCCTTTCAGGTCTATCCTGTTTAGTGAGTTGATCGTTTTTCACCTCTTCCACTATGAATTGGCCTTTTTCTCCCAATCCTTGATATAGGCATCTAGGTTGAGCAAGGTGTAATTTATCCGTTCCAAGGGAAATTTTTGGGAATCGTAGCGACCATCTATAGCGGTAAGTTTGCTATTTGCCCACGCTTTGGTTTCCTTATGTTCCGGGTGTCTGGGTTTTTCCAAGATCCTTAAAAAATCATAAAAGCCAGATACACCACCGACATCCTCTGGCGGGCAGCTCAATGTTCCTGCACAACAGACAGGAAAGGGGATGGACAGATCAGGTATGATTAGCTCCACAGTCAGAATATGTTGCCAGTAATCCCCAAAATCATATAGATATTCCAATTGCTGTCCCTTAAGCTGCAGTACATCGCCAATGGTGATCGTTTTCGAATCGATGACTTCATTTGGACCATTAAAACCATCGTCCTCAAATGGTTGGCCAATACGATAGCTATCCATGGAGAATTCATACAGATGGTAGTTTTCCCATCCCATTACAATTTGAATGATATGATGTAGCCTATAAAACTTGGTATCGGATGAGACCAAAAATTCACGCCATATTTTTGGTGAGGTTCCATCCAATTCGATGCGAAACTTGAATGTTTTGTTCAATGTACAATGCTTACTTAATGAATTGGGCCCAATTTTATAACAAAAAGGGCATAAATAAAAATGGTATCGAATTGAATTCCCGAAACGGTGCTTCCAGCAATCGATTTTATGGGATTTGGATACCAGTGCACTTTCTTTTGGAAAGGTTAAATGGGCACACTTTGACCCATACCCATTAGTGTGCAACAGGATGGGGATTTTTTACAACCTGCCAAAGTGGATTCTTAAATTCTATATAAGACGGCTATATTTTCTATCCAATATTACAGAAAGTTAAGCTCGCACAATTTCTCGGACGAGGGGTATAAAGCCGTTGCCGAGGCCACTCACGAAATGCAGTCGGCCGATTTTCCGTTTCCTCGCCACTCCAAAATTTTATCTACCGCTCGGTTACTGCTCGAGTATTGTTTAACCAAGATCCTAGAATCAGGTAAAAACAAAAAAACAAAGAGTGGCCCGTAAGGACAACCACCAGTTCAATGAAGTGGTGGAGATGATCCGGAAGACTGACTATATCGATCGGAAGGAGCCCTTAAACAGGGATGAAACGGTGGCCCTTGCCATCTCACTGTTCAAGAACAACATCGGATAGGAAGACCTAAGGGAGCATTTCAGACGGTTCTTAGGTATGGATTCCAGTTTGTCCAAGGAAGAAATAGTGGCCAGTTTCAAGGAAAACTTCAAAAAGAAGCCCTCCCATAAATTGCTTTGGTTCCTTTTGACCCGTCAGGTAGACCTTGGGGAAAGCAACCACACCAAGAATTTGACCAATAGGCCCTTCTATGTGGTGATGCATTCCATTTACAAGGACACGACTTCAACCATTGAGCAAGCCTATTCAAAAAAGTGTCAAAAACAATAAGGCATGAAACATGGAAAGGGTAGCGGATATGGAACAACAGGCCAACGCCATAGGGAATTAGTTTACATGAACCGAGGGGTCTGGAAACAGGCCCCTCTTTTTTTACGATTAAGCCATTGGTATGGTCATCCATTAAATTACCCCTACGACGTAAGGAAGGTTAGATACTGAATAACCCAAAAAGCGCACATTATGAACCATTGTAGGTTTTGATGTAGGGGTTTTGATTTTCAACTGCCTTTTACTGATTGTGCTATGCGCAATTTTAGCGACCCATAGGATAAACCTTGTCCCATCCTTCCATATAAACCCACACCTTGCTATAACCATGGGTCAGACAATAATTAACTGTTCTTTAGGGTACGCTTGCCCGAATGATGAATTCATATGAAAATACGCTTGAGTAACCCCTATCAAGGCCCATAGCTCTATTTCCTGTTACACCCATTATCCCATTCTCTGGCCAATATTCGCATCCATTGTATATTCCCTTGAAAAGGGTATTTTGGGACGCCATCCCCATTGATATCGTTGATTCGTTCAATAAGACAATTAAGTATGGGCCTTCCCGATTATTGGTACTGTGTGGCTATTTCTTAAAGCCTCGTACTATCAGGCAAACCTTGCCCTATCGACCTTAAAAACCCTTTGAATTTTTTTATAAAGCCATTAAGGTTTAGGTGTCGGGAACTTCCATTCCCAAGGAAATACAGGTTAGTGATGTGCAGGAAAAGGGCGTAGATAGCCACAATCAAAGAGATTCCGATTGCTAATTTTCCCATATCCGAATAGTTTTAGTTCATTTGTTTGTTTTATTCTGCTCAACACTTCCGGTTTACTGTAACCATTCATCCAGTCTCCGGTTGGCATGGTCGTAGCCAAGGACAAATGCCTTGTCGATTCCTTTTTTGTCCAAAACACCAATTTTCCCAAGTTCTTCGGGCACGATCAACAAATCTGGTATGTACAGTTTGTCCATGGCATTGGCGTGCAGCATCAAAAGATTGGCCCTTTGTGAAATTTGAAGGGCACTCTTGATCTGTCCCTTGACCACTTCCCTCATGGACGTGGCATAACACCCTATGATCACGTCGGAAGCCCCGGTGAGCGGCTCCACGGGAAAATTGTTCATGATTCCACCATCGGCAAAGAGCTGCCCATCGATGGAAACAGGGCTGAACACTGGAGGCAAGGCCGCCGAGGCCAACAAGGGGCCAAATAATTCACCTTTTTCAAAATACACAGGTTCACCCTTCAACAGGTTCGTGGCCACTACCACAAGCCGCTTGCCAAGTTGCTCGAACCGACGTGCCTTGAAAAAGTCATCAAAGAAAGGAAGGTACTTGTCCGTATCGAACAGCCCTGGTTTGTTCAAGGTTACAAAATTGTATTTGAGCAAAGGGGTTTCCTTGAAGAAAAGGAGCATCTCCTCAATGCTAGCCCCATCCGCGTAAAGTCCACCAACGAGCGCCCCGGCACTTACGCCGGATATCTGGCTTGGATTGACCCCACGTTGTTCCAGGGCCTTCAAGAGCCCAATATGTGCCATCCCTTTCACCCCTCCTCCCGAGAGTACCAATCCAATTGTGGCATCGATCAATGTTTCCGATTTCATATTCAAAAGTTTTCATTGAAGGAGATATTACACTCCCTTTTCTTCAAACTTACATTCTAAAAGAAGCTGGGTTTGGTCAACAATAGGTCTGTACTATGTTCGCTGAACACTGTCCTTTTCTTGGACCCCTAGGTCGGAGCGGTACTTTTCCAGGAACTTTCTTTGTCTTTCCATCATTCGCTTTCTGATGTTGTCAAGTTCCATAAAGTCCTCCCCGAAATCGCTTTGAAAAAAACCGTCGTTGAAGAACCTTCTGCTAAAGAGTGAATCCGGTGAAAAAATGTCCCCGAACCCCTGGTCCCTGAACTGTGAGAAGTGGCTATAGAACTTGGATTCAAAGTTGCTCAAAAGGCTGTCCCTGTCCAGACCAGAGAGGTCGTTCAACGAATCGGAAGACCAAGAATAGATACTGTCGTAGCGAATGAGGTTTCCGTCCTCATCGTATTCCCTATCTACCTTCCAACTGCCCTTGGGCTGTGCGACCTCTTTGTGGTCGCCTTCCTCGACCATTTTGCTTTCCTTCTTTTCTTGGCCCTGACAACTGTTCAGGGCCAGTAACAAACCTGTTAAAAATAGTATTTGAATTTTCATCCTTCTTTTTTTTTTTGGTTCAACATAGTTCCTAACCCCGAGTTTGATGGGCCTTGAACATTCATTTTAGTTGCATTACCTTGGAAAGGCGATTCTGGTGGAATATCCTGGATCTTCGCTCGCCATTGCGGTACCATACACATTCCACATAGGTATCCCTGTCCACAAACCCAAATATGGGTTCCTTCTTGGCGATATATTTGAGGACCTCCATTTTGGGGCCATCGGAACCTCCCTTTACCTTGACCCGGTCACCTGCCTTGAACTTTCGCACCATGAACAAACTGTTTTAATACTGAACAGTCAAAACCAGGCCACCTTGAGGAGCCGTCTATACATTGTTTCCCTATTGGAAAAGCGCACCTGCCATAACCTGTTCTCAAGGATGGCATGTATGCTCTCAGGGACGATGTCCCGTGGGACGTCCAAGGTCTTATGGAAGGAGGCGCGTGCAAATTCCCTTCGCACCCCATTTCTTTTCCTTACTTCCCGATAATGTTCCTTCTCACGGCTAATGATAAGAGTGTTGCCCTGAAGTTCCATCTTTATATTGTCCTTACCGAACCCGGGCTTGGGGGTGGAAAGTCCAAATTTTGTCTCCCCAATAGTGCTGCCCGTCGATGGCATGGCCATCGGTCTAAGCTTGCCAATGCCCGTTATGTGCTTTACCCATTTCTTAACCCATTCAAGGATTGGTGGGAATTGGATTGCCTTACCCACCTCTTTGCCAAAAATTTTCATTTTGCAAAAATTTAGCTTCAACAATTGTTGGGTTCAATGGAAAGGGGACTATTGGCCCCCGGTCCATTGAACTATTAAAAAATGTGTAATGTTAGGAGATTTTGATGGTCCTTGCCGGCTTTTTCCTTGCCTCTTCCTTCTTCGGAAGATGAATGCTTAGAATACCTTCGTTGTACGAAGCCTTGATCTTGCCATCGTCAACGGAATCAGGAAGTGTGAAAGACCTCCTGAAGCATGTATAGGTGAACTCCCTACGGGTGTAGTTGTCCTCCTTGCCCTCCTCTTCCTGTTTTATCTTGGTCGAGATGGAAAGCTGTTGGTTGTCCAGATCGATTTGGAAGTCGGATTTTTTCATTCCGGGGACGGCCATCTCTACCCAATAGGCATCCGCTGTTTCCTTGATGTTTACTTTGGGTACGTTAATCCCGGTGCTGAAATTTGAAGTGAACACTGGAGGCAGGTCCGAACTGAAAAAACTGTCGATCCAGTTGGACCAGGTCGGGAAGTCCAAGGTTGATTTTGCCAAACTTCCATTTTTTGGTACAGAAACTAAATTGCTCATGATTTAAAAAAATTTAAGTTTAACATATTGCCTAAAAGTATGGGGCTATCCATTCCCCGATTTTAAATGAACAAAGGGAATGCCAAAATAGATTTTTGTCATGTTCTTGTTAAGAGCTTCTAAAAATCCCTGTCATTTTTTCGGAATGTTCTGGGTTTAAAAATGTCATTTTAATAAAATATTTACATTAATTACGTCATATTGGCATTTTAAACAGCATCTTGCCAAGAATAGAGTCGAAGAGATTATAGGGGTTCAACTTTGGAACGGAATTTGGCCAAATTAAAACGGTATTTTTTTATGGTTTAACTTTTTTAAAAATTTAGGTTATGGAGAAAAAACCACTCAATGTACGGCTCATCGGAAAAAAAGGAAATTACTATCAGATCCAGTTCCCCAATCTTCAGACTCCCGTCAACGTGGACGAGACCGCGTACCATCGAATGCTCCACAGCGAAGAATACGAGTTTGACCATTCCCGTGACAAAATCAAGCGACCTTCCTATTCGGCTTAAGCACTGGAATTAAAATTGATGGATTAAGCGGGCTACCTTTGAATTAGATTCGTTGGTCGCTTGAATGTAGTTGTTGAGCGGTAAATTTTAAATAGAATTGGTTGGGGTTGGTGTTGACAGAAGTGAAAAACCATCAATAATGTTTAATTCTTATCATTTTAAATCTTACCCTGAATAAACGGGTTGTAGGACTTTTTGGCTATATCAAGATGCTGCGGTAAGTTCTTTAGGGATGGAATGCTGCTTTGCTGTTTCTCATGGAGCAGCAGACCAAAATAATTGAAGATTGATTCGTAGATAGCGTGGAGTCTGGAAACAAAAGCCTCCTTTTTTATGGTCACCCATAAGAAGGAGAGAATTCTTCGTCGTTCACTTTGTCCGTGATACCAAGATGGTTGGATTCGATGGTCCTACTATAGAGGTCCTTGGTTACCGGATGGACCTCTAGTTCCCATCCCCAGGGATCATCAACAATGAGATCCTGTACATCTGAGGCCATATTGCCATAGTGCAGCCAAGATTCCAAATTCCCGTCGCCGATGATTACCGGACGCCTTTTCTACTCATAATGGTCAACGTTAAATTCATGGTGAACGTCTCCCAATTATATGCCCAATTCAATATAGCAATTCCATGGTTGTTGGCATGGAAGTAAATGAGCTCCAGGTCGGTTTCGGTATCGTCTTACATTGACTTTACCAAGAGCCATCGCTCCAATGCTTTACGTTCATGGATCTGTCTGGTTGAGAAACACATTTCTAAAGCTGTATGATATGATAAAAAGAGACACAAATTCCATGATGTTTTTGACACGATGCCAAATTTTCGATGGGATGGTCAAACGGAATATCACAACAGTTTCAGTTCCTTCTGGGGGTCCATGAAAATATTTGTAGTTGTAAACTGCCCATGCCGAAGCCGTCCGTCCGGATTTTTGTGTCGTCCTTCCTTCGCAAAGCCTTCTTGGGGCTTTGCCTGTAAGGCCTCAAAATTCCGTCCGTCCGCCGGTCAAATTTTAAGGGTCCCGTAATAAAAGAAGCCCCGGTCGTTTTTCGGGGCATCGAAAAACAGGGCAGTGCCCGGTGCCTTCCAATCAGGACACCAAGGACTTCACTCGCTCAACTTCCCGTACGCTCTTTTGCCCTTGGGTCTGAAGGATGCCCAAGGGCCCTTATCGAACCTGTCAAGGCCAGGCTTTGTTCTGTCCGTAAATAGGGTTTCCACTTCCTTGAAAACCTTGCCTGCCTTTCGTACGGCCAAAGGTTTTGCTACGTCGCGGAGCCTCCCGATTTCCTGTCCATAAGCCTTGACAGAACCCCCTTCTTTTATAATGCTGCGCATGTAAGAAGCAAACAAACGCCCCTTAAAATTTGGGAGACAATGACCAAAAAAAAAGAGGGGAAATCTTTAACCCTGTTTGCCGATCTATCACAAGGTGTGGACGGCAGACCTTTAAAACCTTTTTATCATGAGTACATTGAGAAACAAAGTGCAATTGATCGGAAACGTGGGACAGGATCCCGTGATCACCGATCTGGACGGTGGAAAACGTGTGGCACGCCTGACCCTGGCCACCAACGAGCACTACAAGAACAACCAAGGGGAGCGCATCACCAATACCGAATGGCATACCGTCATCGGATGGGGGAAGCTGGCCGACATCATCGAGGGCTTCGTGACCAAGGGCAAGGAGATCGCCATCGAGGGAAAACTGACCTCCCGTTCCTACGAGGACAAGGAAGGGAACAAGCGTTATGTCACCGAAGTGGTGGCCAGCGAGATCCTATTGTTGGGCGGAAATACCAACGAGGGATAAGGGAAAGGGGTGCCCAAGTCAAAAGCTTGGGTACCCTTTCCTTTTTTAAAACCATAACACCACAAGTATGGAACCCAAAGTCAACGAAATACAGATCAGCTATCGGGAGAAGCTCAGTACCCTGAAATCGCTTTCCCTGACCAACTCCAAGGAGGTGGCGGAACTGCTCTTCAAGAACTGGGACGCCGATACCATAGGATTGCACGAGACCTTCAAGATCTTATTGCTCAACCGCTCCAACAAGGTCAAGGGCATCTATCCGCTCTCCCATGGGGGCATCACGGGTACCTTGGTGGATGTCCGCATCCTATTTGCCATTGTGCTCAAGACGCTTTCCGTGGGGATCATCCTCGCCCACAACCACCCCTCCGGACAGCTAAAGGCCAGCGAACCCGACAAACAGTTGACCCAAAAGATCAAAGCTGCGGCACAACTCTTCGATGTCCATGTGATAGACCATATCATCCTGGCACCCGATGGGCGCTACTACAGTTTTGCGGACAACGGCATCCTATAAATTTTGGAACGATGACTGAAAAAAATAGGATGCACGAAGCCGAAAATGGCGAAACGAACGACCACGACCCAAGGGACTATCCCGATGGGTTTGACCCTGAGCTGTATGATTTGTAGCAAAACAGTACAAGCCGTATGCATACGTGCCTTATTCCATAGGGTAACGACAACAATTCGACCCAATCATTATGATTGGGTTTTTCTGTGTTCACGGGCTTTATTTTGCTATTTTTAAAATACAGAAATACAGCTATTACTATGTACGGCAATCCGATTTGACTTTCCCAAAGTCCGTACGATTTGATTTGACTTTTTAGATAAGGTGCAACTGGTTTTTAAACCATGTTGTGCGAATCATTTTTGTCCCTGCGGGACGAAAAGGAGAAGCAAGAGGGTAGCACGCTCGCGCGTCCTGCCGATTATCATTGCTGCGCAAGGCCCCTGTTTATAGGGGTTTTGGGAATGAATGAAAATAAGGGCAAGTCGGTTTTTGACTAAAAAAGGCTCTCAGCCCAATAAAATCAAGACGTTTTTGACTCAAAAATGGATAAAGGATACGAAAAAGAGGGGTTTAGGACCATTCGCGTAAAAGGCTCGGTGGCCCTGAAATTTAGGCGGTTCTCCCGAAGGTTCGGACAATCCCGATCGATGACCCTGTTGCTCATGGTCCACTTTTTTGAACGCCATGGCATTGATCCGGACCAGCATCTGGGAGAGACCATTGCCAGTATGAAATTGTTCATGAAGCGGCGCTTCAATGCGATGGTGGCCATCATGCGTAGTATCGAGAAGGAACAGACCCTGCCCACCGTAGGGATGATGCAGGCCCTCTTTGAACAGGAACTGGCATCCGATGAGGAAGAAGGATGGGACACTGATTTTGATTTTATCGAACAACAATTGACCGAGGCCAAAGCACCCAGCGAACCAGAACCTTTTGATGGGGAGGTCACCGTGCCCAAGATCCGTTATGACCGCTTGCTGGAGGAAATGGAAGAGCTCAAGGAAGATTTTGCCTATGTGCTGGACCATGTGAGCGTGTACCATAACCGCTTTGGCAAGGACCACCTTAAACTGGACCTCAATCCCGAGGCCATCGAAAAATATCGTACAAAACTTAAAAAGCAATAAGGATGTATATCGCCATCACACGCCAACAACTGGGGGACAATTTTCGGGGCAGTGCCCGGGACTTTGTGAACTATCTGGAAAAGGAGAACGAAGGAAAAGAGCAGGGTGACCAGGAACTGTACTTCAATCATGAAGAAAACAGCATTGATGCGGAGCGGGTCATTGCCGAAATCGATGCCAATACCGCAAAGCTGAAAAAAAAGGAACCCAAATTTTATTCTTTGGTCGTCAGCCCATCCCAAGGAGAGCTCAAACATATCGGGGACGACCCCGAGAAACTGAGGCAATACACCCGAGAGGTTATGAAGGCCTATGCGGCGGCCTTTTACCGGGACCGGGAAGTGACGGTCAAGGATATCCTCTATTTTGCCAAGTTGGAACGGGAGCGTACCTATTCTGAAAAGGACCGGCAAGTCAAGGAGAACCAAGCGTATGCCACTAAGATCCTGGAACTCCAACACCAGGTCAGGGCCATACAACAAGGCCGGGAACAAGGGGATCTCGCCCAACTTCAAGAGCGGATACAAATCTTGGAACGGGAAGCCCCCCACCAACAGAATGGCAAGCGTATCGTACCGGGCATGGCCAAGGAAGGGTACCAAAGCCATATCCATATCATCGTCAGTCGGATGGACCGGACCAATACCCATAGCCTTTCCCCGGGATCCAAGTTCCGAACTTCGGAAACCACCCTCCATGGGCAGACCGTCAAACAGGGCTTTGACAGGGATAAATTCTTCCGGGCTGCGGAGAATACCTTTGACCGGCAGTTTGGGTACAAAAGGAACTTTGTGGAGACCTACCACGCCCGAAATCTACTGGATAAGGACCCCAAACGGTTTTTTTCGGCCCTGTTGGGATTGCCTGCAAACGAGCGACAAGCGGCACGCCAATTATTGTTCAAGGCGGGTATCAACGTTCCCACTATTCCCACCAACAAGGCCCAATTGGCCTATAAGGCCATGATGCAGCTCAAAAAGGGTATAGGCAAGGCATTGGAATCAGGATCGATTGGAATATAACTACTACTGCTATGGAACACATGGGATGGATTGAAATAGGGATTGGTTTGTTGCTAGGGGGAGGGGTTTCCTTTCTGGCGAATCGCTATCTTAAGTATGGGTTTTTCTACGTTGTTGTAGGCCTATTGGTTCTTGTAGTGCTTATTGGGTGGATATTAAGTTGGGAGGTGCTATTGGGGCAAGCACTGAGCCTATGGATTCCTTTGTTTTTCTTGCATACCGTAATCTATGGGCTGGTGGATCACCATAAGGATACCGGTAAACTACCAAAGGTGTTCGAGGTCAGGTTGAAGGTCCGGGGAAGGCCTTTGGTGTTGGGTAACATTAGAAGGGGCATATCCGTGATGGCCTCTGCTGGAAGCGGTAAGACCGAGAGTGTGATCTATGGTCTGTTGCAGCATTTCAGGCAGCAGCGGTTTTCCGGGGTCATTCATGATTACAAGGATTTTGAGATTACGGAAATGGCCTGTCCTTTGTGGAAGGACCAAAAGGTTCCCTTCCGTATCGTATCCTTTGGGCCCATCTATCACCGCGTGAATCCCATTGCCCCACGATACCTGCCCGATGAGGAAAGTGTGCATGAGGTATCCCGTGTGCTTTTGGAAAATTTGATGGAACACAAGGATTCCGATGAGAACAGCACCTCTCGGTTCTTTAAGGATGCGGCGGAAGGTTTGATCAGTGGCTTGATTTGGCGGCTCAAAACCGATTATCCCGACTTCTGCACACTGCCCCATTTGATGGCCCTGTACCAACAACTGGGAACCAAAAGCTTGATCAAGTTTCTGCGGGAGAACCTTACCTCCCGTGCCATGGCCGATGCCTTTATCAGTGGGGTAGGGTCAGAGCGGCAGACCGCAGGTGTAATGAGTACACTGGCCAATGCCATCAAGAAGATCAGTACCCGGAAAATATTCATGGTGCTGTCCGCCGATGAGATTCCTTTGGACATCAACAATAGCGAGAATCCCTCGGTCATTGCCCTGGTGAACAATCCCCAGAAGGACGCCTCCCTGTCTCCCGTGATCGCTACCATTATGCATACCATCTCCAAACAGATGAGCCAACGCAACCGAAAACCTTCCTTTATGCTGTTGGAGGAGGCTTCTACCTTACGGCTATTAAACATGCACAGAATACCGGCTACCTTGCGGAGCTATGATATTGTAAGTGTTTATGTCCTGCAGGACAAGGTCCAGAACGATATGATGTACGGGGAGAAGGCCAGTAAGGCCATTTTGTCCAATCTATCCTATCAGTTTTTTGGTAAGGTGAACGACCCGGATACCGCTCGCTATTACGAGCGTTTCTTTGAGCTGGTGAAGATACCCACTAGGAGCGTGAGTAAGAGCTCAGGGCTCAACCTGGAGCGTCGGATTACGGAAGGGGAGAAGGAGGTGTCCAAACGCAGGGCAGAGGTGTTCTTTCGATTGAAACAAGGGGAGTTTGTGGTATTTGCGGACGGCAAGGATCGAAAGGTACGGTTTCCGAGGCCCGATATCCCGAAAGGGTTACCAAAGGCTAGGGAATACTCCGAAAAGGATTTGGAGCAGCATTACTTAAAGGTGCATCGGGAGGTGAGTACCTTGTTCAAATAAACAGACTTTAAAAGATTACAGGCATTGGAAAATTAATGTTGCCTCAGATGATTTAAGATAAAATCCGCTCGTTCCAAAACGGGGCGATAGGTGATTTCGTTAATCAAGTACCTGTAAGATAGATTGAACGTAGATTTTTGTGGTGTAACATAAATTGTGAATTTGGTTTACGCGATTCCATAAAGAAAAGCAGTATAAGAATGGTATTTTTATAGACTACAACGCAATGAGATTGGAAATCGGTCCAATTGATCTTGAAAATGATATATAGGATATTTAATGCCAAAGCCAATGAAACAACACATCACGAAGTATAGGGAATCAATCGACCAAGTAAAACGGAAAATTAAATATGATTTGATGGATTATTTCAAATCAATGGACCTTTACAAGAAATCCAATGATTTTCAGGTATTGCAAATCCGTGATGAGACCGATTTGGACAAATTATGGTACAACTCAGGATTTTATTTGATTTTGACCGACTATCAGGTCAATGGTATTGACAGTTGT
This sequence comes from Flagellimonas oceani, assembly GCF_011068285.1. Classification (NCBI taxonomy): domain Bacteria; kingdom Pseudomonadati; phylum Bacteroidota; class Flavobacteriia; order Flavobacteriales; family Flavobacteriaceae; genus Flagellimonas; species Flagellimonas oceani. The sequence goes on from NZ_CP049616.1 coordinate 4,323,515, forward strand.
TCTTTGGAGTATTCCAATTACAAAGTGATCTATCGAGGACATTCATATTTTACAAAAAAAAGAGTTATCAGCCATTTGGCCAATGATACCTATAACAGTTCGCACTCTGGTAAGGGTGTTCACTATGGAGTATGCCTAAAAATGGATAACTCAGGTAGAAATGGAATAAACATCAACCAAGAACCTTATAACTCTTGGGGCTGGATGGTCATCGTATTCAAAATGAAGGACAGTGACAAGTTGATTCGAGAACAAGCCGAAGTCGCTTTTGACGAGGTTTTCGGGCGACCGTGTAGATCAATGGAAAGGTAACAATTATATGATTGAACTGAAAAAGAAAAAACGTATGGAACATGTTAAACCCATAGAATGGATCTACATGAACAATGGGAGCAATGAATTAAGGTACGCCTTGGGCGAAAAAGGAAATCGAATGGTTGGCTGCATCGGGATAAATCCCAGTACAGCCAGACCGGACGACCTGGACAATACTTTGGGTTCTGTTAAGCGTATCGCCGAGTTTAACGGGTATGATGGTTGGGTGATGTTCAACATTTGTCCACAAAGGGCCACGGACATCAGCGAAATTGATTATGAGGTCAATCCTCATGCAATCAAAGAAAATCTATCCATAGTGAAACGCACCCTAGTAGAATACAATATCGGTACAGTATGGCTGGCCTTTGGTAATTTGATCGAATATAGACCCTATCTGAAGATGTGCTTTTTAGAAATGTTTGCTGCTCTAAAGGGCATAGATGTCAATTGGAAGATCATTCAGGAGCCAACGCAAAAGGGACATCCTAGACATCCACTCTATAAGCCTGTGAAAAGTACATTTGTAGATTTTGATATACAGCGATATGTATCGGAGGTCCTTAAAGGATAACCGTAACCACTAATGGGGATGCATGCGTTAAGGTAAAGGCATCCAAATGAAAACCCATTGTTCTTAATCCTTTGTGATAGTATTGAATTCTCCTATTCCTCCAGGTATGAATCTTCCCGATTGGTATGCATCGGTATACGGGTCATGATGATATGCTCTGTAATTGCCTTTAAGGTCTTACCTGTAATGGGATGTAATCCGGGGGCGGTATAGTATTCAGTCTCATCGTTACTTTTGGTGTAATACCAGATTAGTGGTTGTCCCGTCTGTTCTGAAAAAAATTGGGTCGCCATATCCACTTCTACTTTTTTGAAACTTTTCATTTTAATGGGATCTATAGGTACGATTGGGGTCCCATGTGTTGATAAGGGTCCTGCATCGCAGGATATTGGGACATAAAGGGTGTCGGCCCATGTCATACAGTTTGCATTGGTGGTACTTTTTTCTTCCTTGCCTGGCCATAGATATATAATGGACATAATGGCTATCGCCCCCCCAGCCATTATAAAAAGCGGGTTTCTCCTTGTTGTTTGCGGAGTGGTCGTTCCTAGGCTATTGTTTTCTTGGGATTTTTCCTTGACATAATGGGCAAAATCGTTATATCCCAGATAGGTACATAATAAATCGATGCTGTCTGCCTGTAATTTGTAGCCCTTATTGGTCCGGGTCACATATTTGTCATAGGCCCTTTCCAAAGTCTTGGAGCTTAGGTTGGTTTTTGACGCTACATGGGTAGCCAAGGCAAATCTTGTGTGTGAAACAGTTTCCCGTTCCGCCTTTCTAAAGACATCCCATACCAAATTTTCGATTCTAATGTCTTCCATATCGCTTAAAAATACAAAATTCAGATGTACAAATCCTTGGGCAGTTCACGTGTAAACCCTTAGTAACAGTGGTGTCTAAAACTTGTCCAATAGAAGTCCGATCATTGTCTGCAATCCAAAGGAACACCTCAATTTACTTTGTCACAGAAAATGGATTCGCTATGTGTTGCTAACATAGTCGTTCTAGAAAATTCATTTTTATGGGATGCTGTAATGTGACCTGTATAGGGTTCATTGGAAAGTAACCTAAAGGGTCACATGCAGTTTCCACTTTCCAACACTAGCAAAGGAGTACTCCAAACTCACAGGTGGCTGAAAAGCACCAACGCACCGGAAAATCCGGACAGCCCCCTCTTTGTCCAATCTTAAAATTTCATAAAAATGAAGAAAGTGTTTTTGGCCTTGATGGCCGTTGTTTTGAATATGTTTATGTTCTCATGTTCCACTACCGATACGGCTGAGATTGAGAGCGAATACGACATGGTCGCTACCGAAGGAGACGACCAAGACCCGACGCCACCACCACCTCCGCCACCACCCGGAGGAGGCGATCAGTAAGAATAATTTTACTAATTTGAGCCATGTCTGGAAATCAGGCATGGCTTTTTTTAATAAACTAACCTCTTATACTTGGAACGGTATATATTGCTGATCATAGCGACGATTTTTGTTTCTTGTGGCCCACCCAATAAGAACGGAGCCAATGATTTATCTGATGCTTACGACAGTATTCATAGGTACTATAACCTTGCCTTACAAAAGGATATTCCACTGCATCAAAAAAAGGAGAGCATAAATAGGGCTCTTTATTTGGCAAGGAATCTAAAGGAGGATTCTATTTATGGAATGTTGATGTATCAAAAGAGTTCCTTGTTATTTCAGGCAGGGTCTTACGATAGTCTAGTGTTGCATCATGACAGCTTCATTACAGTGCAATCCCGATTTGGTAGGCCTAGATTATCGGGATCCCATTACTACCTGATGGGGTACTATTATGACCAGGTTCAATCTGATTATCGTAAGGCATTTGAAAATTACAGTGCTGCCAAAAGCCAATTCGAGTTGGCAAAGGACAGCAGCTGGACAGGTAAGTGCCTATTGTTTATGGGGGTAATCCAGAAGAACCAAAATGATTTTTTTGGGAGCAAGGAAACCGTGACCGAGGCTCTTCAATTTTTTAAAGAATCTCGTGACAGTACTGACATTGTCCAATGTTACGGGCTCTTGGCCACCAATCACAGGAAGTTATTGAACTTTGAGGATGCAGTATCTTACTATACCAAGGCGATTAACAGTAGTAGCTCCATGTATGATAAGATAGCATTTGAGAATAATCTAGCTGCCGCTTATATTGATGATGGAAGATATGAAGAGGCAATAGTTCTTCTAAATAGAATCAAGGGTCATCTAGGATTGGATTCATCAGCAGTGGTTTATGCAAGGATATTGGATAATTTGTCCTATGCCCAATGGCTCCTAGAAAAAAAGGATGTTGAGGCTTCATTTTTGAAAGCCCTTCAAATCAGAAAGGAAAAAAAGGATTGGCGTGGGCAATTGGCTAGCTATACCCATCTGGGTGAATTTCACATGGAAGATAGGTCCGACATGTCCAAAGCTTATTTTGATTCGGTCATTCAGGTGTCCCAAAAAATCAAAGTACCAAGGGCGGAGACCGATGCATTGAAGTTCCTAATGCAGCTAAACCCTGAAAATGTAAAACTCCGAGACCGATATATATTATTGAGCGATAGTCTGGATACTAAAGAAACTATGGTCAAGACCCAATTCGCCAAATACAAATATGATGATAGACTAAAACAGGAATCCATATTACGCTTGGAAAAGGAAAAGGCGGAACAAGCGTTGTTGGTTACAAAGCAACGAAACCAAAAAACCATATCCTATCTAGGTTCCATGGTATTGCTATTGGGATTAGGTTTTGCCATCTATTTTTTTAGACAACGTACCAGACGTTTAAAGGAACAGAATGAGTGGACACGGTTGGAGGCGACACTGGAGACGGAAGCAGAGATGTCACGAAGGTTACATGACGATTTTGGTGCAGGGCTCAACCAAACCATGTTAATGCTAAATACAGATGTGGATAAGACAGCTGTCTTGGATAAATTGGATGGGCTTTACCATCAAAGCCGAAACTTTTCAAGGGAGGTAAATGAAGTGGCCACTGGAGAATTATTTAAAGAAGCGTTTTTGGAAATGCTCCGTTTTAGGACCCCGAGTGAAGCGAACCTATTCATGACAGGTATCAAGGAGGTCCCATGGAATGAAATGGCCCCTTTGTCACAAAAAGTGCTCTTCAAGATAGTACAGGAACTGATGATAAATATGGGCAGGCATAGTGAAGCCAGCATGGTCACCATTGTTTTTAAATCCACAGGAAAATCAGTAGTAATCAATTACTCGGATAATGGGGTGGGGGCATCTCCAAAGGAACTCAATGCCAAAAATGGACTTCGGAATACGGAAAAGCGTATTCAGGCCATTGGAGGAAGCATTACTTTTGATTCCTATAAGGGTCAGGGCTTTAAGGCTCAGATCATGATTCCATTATAATTCAAAGCATCGCTATGTTTAAAAAAGTATTGATAGCAGAGGATTTTCAGGATACCAATCAAGGGATATCGGAGATGTTGCGTGAGAAATTGCAAATTCCATTCATCCAGGACGAACTTTATTGTGATAAGGCCTTTAATCGCTTAAAACTTGCCTTGGGCCAAAATGAACCCTATGGATTACTGATTACAGACCTGTTTTTTAAAGGAGATCATGTGGAACGCAAACTCACCTCTGGATTGGAACTGATCAAAGCGGCCAGAGCGGTACAACCGGACATAAAGGTCATCGTGAACTCCATGGAAGACAATCCGTCCAAGATCAATTCACTTTTTAAGGAAAAGAAAATCAATGCCTATGTCTGTAAGGGACGGCATGGTCTTACGGAATTGGTAAAGGCGGTCCAGGAAGTGTACCACAACCGAACCTATGTTTCTCCAGAAATTGATCTGAATGTTTCCAATAATGTATTTGAACTGGAAGAGTTCGACTTGATGATCTTACAGTGTTTGGCTGAAGGGTTAACGAAAAAAGAGATTTCGGAAAAGTTCAAAAAGGAGCATATCACCCCCAACAGTGAAAGTACCATTGACAAGAGGGTCAGTAAAATGTTCGATGAATTCGGGGCCAAGAACACCAATCATTTGATTGCCAAAATGATTCGGGAGGAAAAAATCTGATTTATAGGTTGTAAGTGAATTGTTGAGTTTCCCTTGTAGATATCTGTAAGGGATTTTTTTGCTTCAAGAATAAATTTGAAAAATAATAAAATCAGAATGGAACATTCAATCACCATTGACACAGTTAGCAAAGCTCAACTAAATTCTAACAGAACTTCGTTGATCCTTAGGTCAATCCGAAAATTCAAAATAACGGCCTTAATATCGATTCTTATTTGCATAATAGCTCCACAACAACTAAAAGCCCAAAGTGACGGGGCAGCTATTGCAGGTGCCGTTGGCGCATTGGCGTTGGTTGGAGCTGGTGTAGCTGCAGTTGAACAAATGAAGGAGAGAGCAGAGCTCACTGCAACGCAATGGGTATTGTCCAACCATCCGGAAATGTCCAGTTTTTCGTTAAAGACAGTTGACTTTGATGGAAAAAAAGTAAAGGACATGTCATCCGCATCCGTAATCACTTTCAAGATTCAAGAATTTGAACCAGAAGACAATCCTGTTCTGAACGGTAAAAAATATGTACTTCTTGGGTTCACCAGTCACGGATGGATTAATGAATATGGCATTGATTTTAATAAGGTTAAGTGGTTTATGATCAATAAATCAGAATGGACAAAAATGATGGTGGCTTACGTAAGAGTGGCCTCTGGAGTAACCTCCGACTTGGAGAGTGACATTATGAATGGAAAGATTGTCAATAGAGGAGTCAGGGTTAAAGGAAAAAATATGATTCCATTTTATAAAATGGAAGGAGACATGTATGTGGTAACGGATTACTCCAACGAAATGAAGTTTGTTTATAATGAAAGGTCCCTAGGTATTTTCTTGAAAGATACCCGTGACCTTGTCCAAATAAAAAGAGGTAGCCTAATAGAGCTCCATGATTTCTTTTATGAGGAGAATTGATATAATATCACACACTGACCACTGCAATAGATGTGTAGGATAGTTCAGCCTACTGCACGTGAATTGCACAACTTGACAATCCCTTACGGAAATCTGTAAGGGATTTTTTTTTAATAGGGGTAGGTTTGGTTAAAAATATGTCCAAAGATGGAACTACAGAATCAACTCAAGGTCTTGGCCGAAAAGGTTATCAAACTCAAAGAGAAAATAGATACCGAGGAATCCACCAAGCACGCATTCGTACTACCATTTATAAACGTGTTGGGTTATGATACCTTCAATCCAACCGAGGTCGTACCAGAGTTTACCGCGGACTTGGGATTGAAAAAAGGTGAAAAGGTGGATTATGCGATTTTTCAGAACGGTGTTCCCATCATTATCATTGAGTGTAAAAACTGGAAAGAAAAGTTGAATGCCCATAATTCCCAATTGTTCCGGTATTTCCATACGACCAAAACCAGATTTGCCCTGCTGACCAATGGTATCGAGTATCAATTTTTTACCGATTTGGAATCAACCAATAAAATGGACGAAAAACCTTTTTTGGAATTCGATATCACTCAGTTAAAGGAGAATGTAGTCAACGAGATTGCAAAATTCCATAAGACGAACTTTAACGTCGATGAAATTGTGGACAATGCGAGCTCCCTGAAATATACCAAGGAAATAAAAAAACTTATTGGGGAAGAACTGCAAGCGCCAAGTTATGATTTTGTCAGGCTCTTCGCATCACGGATCTATACTGGCCGGCTTACTGAAAAGGTAATGGGGGAATTTACCGATTTGGTAAGCAAGGCCTTTACCCAAACCATTAGCGAGAAGGTGAACGATCGCTTGAATTCAGCGCTTCATAAGGAAGCGGAAAAACAACAGGAAGAGGACAAGGAGCCAGAAAAACTAAGCAAGGTCAAAACCACCGAGGAAGAAATGGACGCATATCGTATTGTGGTGGCCATTTTGCGGAGAAAACTCTCGGTTGATCGTATCGTGCATAGGGATACCCAATCCTATTTTGGTATATTGTTGGACGATAACAACCGAAAACCCCTCTGTCGTTTACATCTCAATGGGGGCAATAAATACTTAGGGACCTTTGATCAGCACAAGGAGGAGACCCGACATCCGATTGAGACGGTGGACGATATTTACCAGTTCGAGGACCTATTGTTGAAAGCAGTTGATTACTATGAGGATTAGAATTTTTTTGCTCCCGGTACTTTTTATGTTGCTTTGTGCCTACGGTATGCCTTCCAATAATGATACCATGGTCTATGTATGCATGGGAAAGGGAAGCAAAAAATATCACTATCGTAAAGACTGCAGGGGCCTTTCCAACTGTTCTACCAAGATATATGAGGTCACTTTGACCAAGGCCAAGGATTTGGGCCGTACGCTCTGTGGTTGGGAGGATTGATAATTTCTGAGAATTATACCAAACTTTTTTATTGGAATAAATATCGTTTTTTGCGATAAATGAACTTGCTTGCCTAGTAAGGGCTTTTTCAATTGTGTTTTTCCAAATCCTTTTTGAGCCCACCAGCCTAATTATTGCTATGCTTACGGAAAACCGTAAGGAATTGGTCAGTATTGGAAGTAGGTTTGAGGTAGTAACCTTTAAAACCAATAGAAATGGCCTTTCCTAAATTTGAAATCAAAAGAAGCAAAAATGACCAATATTTTTTCAACCTACGATCAAAAGGAAATGGAGAAGTAATAGCCACAAGTGAAATGTACAGTTCTAAACAGGCCTGCTTAAACGGTATTACAGCTGTAAAAAGGGATGCTCCAGATGCTGGGATAGAAGATTTGACATAATAGAGTTGAATCATGGGCTATCGCAGAGGATATCATAAAAAGGATGGGACCTATGTACAAGGACATTTCGTTAGCAATCGGTCTAAGAACAGTGATCGAAAGAAGAGTAAAAGTGGTTGTGGAGTTTTAATATTGATTCTAGCGATACTCATTGCTAGTATTAGTATATCATGTACCAATGAAAGTAATACGCCCTGTGTTAAAAAGAACTGTTTCGACTTTTCTTCTAGAGCAGAAGCACAATCAACATTTGAAACCAATAGAAGCTGCTATGCCAATTTGGATAGGGACAAAGATGGCATTGCTTGTGAAAATTAAATAATCATCAAACATGGAAAAAATGAATGTTTCATTGGAATTGCAGAGTCATTTTTTGAGGCTTTACCAGATGGCGTTTTCCGATGATAATTTTGATGTCCTTGAATTGCAAATGCTATACCGATTTGCAGAGGAACGGGGCGTAAACCAAGAACAATTAAACGAAGTGTTGTTGAATCCCTCACAAGATTCAAGGATACCGGAAGAATTGGAGGATAAAATTGAATATCTCTATGATTTGGCATTAATGATTTGGGCTGATGGTATAGCAACCGAAGATGAGATTAATACACTCAAGAAGTATTGCCTAAAGTTCGGTTTTTTGGAGGAAAATATTGAAGACATCTGCGAGTTCCTATTAGAAAATGCCAAACAAAGGATATCTAAAAAACAATTGATGAATCTTATGAACGATTGATATGAGTGCATTAAAAAAAATATTCTCCATCAAAAAGAAACCGGAGTCAGCTGTTGAACCGTCCAAAGAGGATGATGTCAAAAAGATAAAGCTCACCTTTTTTGAAAGCGGGTATGGCTCATCCAAACAAGCAGAGGGGAACCATATGGTATTTAAAGCTTGCTTACAGGATGTTTATATGGACTATAAAGGTAAATGTAGGGAAGATGAGAGACTGCAGAATTCTCTTAAGGAGCCCTATATTCAAGAAAGGAGCAAATATGAAATAGAATTAAAAAAGCGAAGGACAGTAAAAGCGATTTTGGATGAGTCCATTGCAACTTTGGAAAAGAAAATCCAATTGTTTAAATCTGAAATAGTTGATGTAAGGCACAATCCCGAAAAATATGTGGAGGACGTGGACAAGAAACCCAAGGCACAGTTTTATTTGGGGTTGATTGTTTTGATTCCTATTACTTTTTATCTTCTGGTATTTTATATATCAGCTTCTTACTCCGCATTTTTCAAAACTTTTGATCCAAATGCAACGGTAACCGCTGCTATATTTGATGCCAATGCATTATCAAAAGCAATAGAAGATGGCTGGTTGGAAGGCGTATTTGTAGCAACCATACCCTTCGCCTTTATGGGGCTGGGCTATTTGATACATATGTTTCAAAAACATAAGAATTGGTTGTCCTTTGTAAAAATAGGGACCTTATTTGTTGTCACTTTTATTTTTGACGCTATCCTAGCATATCAAATCGAGAAGAAAATATATGATTTTGATAAGACACCAATATCACCTCCATTTGATGTTGGAATAGCTTTGACCTCCCCAGAATTTTGGGGAATCATCTTTGCTGGATTTGTCGTTTATATCATTTGGGGGCTGGTGTTCGATTTTATCATGAAAGAGTACGAGAATTTTGATAGGATAAAATCCTTTATTAGGGCTAGACGAGAAGATATCGAAAATGCCCATCTCGAAATCAACAAATTAATTGGTAAAATCAATCCCATCAAAGAAGAGATTTCTGGTATAGAAGGCAAAATAAACGACCTGCAAAGAACTATAGATGGGTTCATTTTTTCCAATAAGCACTACCTCACTTACCACGCGGAGTATGTTAAAGGTTGGTTTTTGGCCATAGCTGATAATTTTGATTCGTTAAAAAGAAGGGATGAATTATTGGCTAAATGCAAAGAGGAAGAGCGAAAACATTTGGAAGAACATGAAATAGCCGATGAAAGCTACGAAGGTAGGTTATATAAACTCATAAACTGATTACATGAAGACAAAGATTCTAATAATGCTTATAACTTTCTGCTCACTACAGTCTTGTAGAAAGGATGCAAAAATAGAAACAGCTGAAAAAGAAGAACAAACCAATATCGAGCTAAAAAAAACTTCTCCTAACAATAATCTGAACATCAGTATTTTGCTAGATCTTTCAGATCGAATAAACCCCGAAAAGTACCCTTCGCCAGCTATGCAATATTATCAAAGGGACATTGGCTATCTGATGTCGGTTGCCAAGACTTTGGAGACACACATTTTATCCAAAAGGATTAATCAGATAGATGACAAGATTCAGGTTTTTATTGATCCCGAACCATTTGACCCAAACTTGAATAAGAAGATTGGGGAACTAAAGTATCATTTTACAAAGGATACTGCTATCAAAGACTCCATTTTTATGGTATCTGAAAAATATGGTCTCATTTCAGATTTTATTTATAAGGCAGCCATTGATGACAATCATTATGTAGGTTCTGATATATGGGGCTTTTTTAAGAACAAGGTCGATGACTATTGTATTGATGAGGGGTATCGTAATATACTTGTGATTTTATCTGATGGTTATATGTATCATAAGGATGCCAAGATGGAACAGGAAAACCGAACGAGTTATTTAATTCCGCAATGGATTGAGAAAAATAGATTAAACAATGAAAAATGGCAACAACGAATGGAAGAAAAAAACTTTGGATTCATGGTGGCCAATACAAACCTTTCTAATCTTGAAGTACTTGTGTTAGGTATCAACCCAAATAAGGGTAATCCTTATGAAGAAGATGTAATAAGAAGATATTGGAGCCAATGGTTTGACGAAATGAAGGTGGCAAAACACGAGCTAAAGCAGGCGGACCTACCGACACATATGGATAAGATTATTCGAGATTTTATTCTAAAAAAGGAGTAAAATGGCCTTCAGATTTAACAAACGGGTTTCACTTGGTAAAGGCATGGGCTTGAATATTAGTAGGTCAGGAATTACACAGAATTATAAAAGAAAGTTCAGAAGTGTCAGTAGTAAAGGATACTCTGTTCGCACAGGAATACCTGGTTTAACTAATCGCAAGGCATTTTCCTAAGGACAGGAATAGTGGATGTTTGGTTATGCTCCTATTTTTATTGCTCGTTGGATATGAATTTCCTGTTCATCCTTGATGAAATTGCCATTTAGGGAGCAGCATTTGTAAAATTTATTACTATGAATTTGAAAAGAAGAATGTTTCAGTTCGTTAACGGGGTATTTTTCTCCAAATTCATATACGGATTAATTGTCCTCAACGTAATTGCCATAATTTTTGAATCCCATAAGGATATACTGCGTTCGTATAATCAATTCTTTCAGGCCTTTGAGTATTTTTCCATTGTTGTATTCTCAATAGAATATGTAATTAGAATTTGGATTGCTGACTTGGACAATAATACCCCTATTCTCTTTAGGTCAAAACGTTTGGGCTATGTATGTTCTGGATATGGAATTATCGATTTGATAGCCATTGTCCCCTTTTATCTCCCACTTTTGGTTGCTTTCGATTTGAGAATAGTAAGGATTTTAAGGCTTCTCCGGTTACTGCGTATTCTTAAGTTGGGCAAATACTCCAAATCCCTGCGGATAATTAAGAATGTACTCAAGGATACCAAACCCCAACTTTCCGTGACAGTATTTGTGGCATGGATTCTTTTGGTGTTGGCTTCAACACTGATGTTCTATGCGGAGAATGATGCTCAACCGGATAAATTCTCCAATATTGGTGATTCATTGTGGTGGGCAGTTGCAACCTTAACTACGGTTGGATATGGGGATGTTTACCCAGTAACAGTTACTGGTAAGTTGTTAAGTGCGATAATCGCCTTAATTGGAATTGGGTTTGTGGCGTTGCCGACAGGAATCCTTAGTTCTGCTTTTATCGATAATGTTCGCAAGGATAGAGAAAAAAGCAAACCGTGCAGATGTCCCAAATGTGGTGAAGAATTCAAAACCTCCTAAGAAGGGGTATCAGTCTTTTAGAGAAAATTTTAAAAATACTGGTAAATGATCTGATAGTTTACGAGCCTGTTCCAATTCATCGCAGTAGCGCACAAAATCTATGGCCTTTCCTTCCAATTTTTGAATATTTTTAGAATAAAAAATATTGTCAATAGAGTGGTTGAGGTAGTCGGTTCGTTCACAACTCCATTTCAAGGTAGTCTTTTGGTTGGAAATGGCTGTTCTGTACCCTGAGTTTTTCAAGGTATTAAAAACGGGCATTTTTTCATCGACATTAAAATCTCCAGCAATGAGTAATGGCGTTTTTAAAGAATCGATGACAAACTTGGAAAGCACAATGATTTCACTTTCCGGGTCTTTGTTGTAAGGCCTGGAATGGAAGTTGATGATTGTAAACCGTTTCCCCTCGAGGTAAAAGTTTAGTAAAAAAGGCTCTCGGTCAATTTGGGTGGCCAATTCGGAAATTAGCCATCCCCTGTTCTTTATTTTGATGCGATGGGTCTTCCAAATAAAGGCATATCGTTCGGCAATATATTTAGGGCTGTTGGTAGGGTCACTGATGACATAGTCCCATTTCGCCCCTTTCCGATTCAATATATCCGCAAGCTTTGCCACAGCTTGGGCACCCCCATACCCTGCAACTACTTCTTGAATGGCCAAAATATCGGCATGCCTGACAATTTCTGCAATTTGATTGAGTTCTTCCGTGTTTTTGGTTCTGCCAAAGTCTTTGATATTCCAAGAAATTAAATTGACTTCACCTTGTTGGGAAAAGATTAGGAAGTGAGATAAAATCAGGAATAATAATGCCAGTCTTCTTATCATGAGGTGGGTTGATTTGTGCAATGTATTAGGTGCTCAGCACCACACTATTTTACTGGTCGAATATTTTTATAGGCTCATATGTCAATTCTACCGTTTTGTGGTAAATTTCCATCATACGGTCGATTTTATCTTCTAGGTCTCTATAAAAACCAAAATCTTTGTCAAAGTATATTTTGTTTAACGTGTGATAATAAAAGTCCCTATATTCAGTATATTCAATATAAGCTAGCCATTGATCGGATTGCTTACTTTCTGAAAACACTTTCTTGAATCCCTGATGCAATTTATCTGGGTCCAACGATATATTTGAATTGGTTTTCACAAAGCCCATGTTCAATCTTGAATATTCCTTTCCCTCAAAGTACAATGCGAGTTTTATATGATTTTTTTTCATGGATGCGGTCTGAATATGAAACAATGTACCTTGTGTAACTCCACAATCCATTGTTTTAACGTCTTCAATTCCTTTTTTGGAGAGCATCTCTTGGATTTTACCTAGAATCCTTGTGACCAATTCTTTTTTTAATTCATTGTTGACATCGTACAAAACTTTGTAAGCGGTCAAATATTCTTTTTCTTCCAGAATTTTATTTATGATCTCTTGACTCATTTTATTATTTAAACTTTGATTTGTCAATTTCTTGATTACATTGATGTATTGTATGATGGTTTGTTGTATTACAGGCATGTTCTCAACCTTGACAAGGCATTGTTCAAGCCAATTGACCATGTCCGTTTCATAGGACATGGTTTCATAAAGGCCTGCTGAATTTTCTTCTCGGCTTTTCTCGCCAAACAATGTTAGATAAATGAGCTTCCCACTTGGGAATGCGTTGTGGTACCTTAACAATTGATTGGATTGCTCTGCGGCGTAGACCTTGTTTTCGATCATGATGACATTGCCTTCTGCATCTTTGATCAAGATGTCAATTCTACCGCCACTTTCCGCTTCAACCTTTCCAACATAGTGTTCCACGTATACCTTGGTGGTAGCCAAATTTAACTTGGATTCAGGGGCAAATGTATTTTTGAAGATTGCGAGGAATTTATCGGATTGGTCATGGCTCCCATTTGGATTGAGCAGTTCGGCAATGAACCTTGAATGTGTAGTGACTTCATTGGATTCCATGCGGAGAATGGAAAATATATTGAAGTTTTCACCTGTACTTTTTGCAAGTTCCTTGTATTTGTTTGAAATCGTACCGGTTTTTTTGAGTATGTCGATGGCCGCAATCATATACTGTATCTGGTTAGGTTTTATTTTGACTGGTTTCGTTTGGATTGCCTTTAAGGAATATCGAAAAAGACAATAGGAGAGCCCAGACGATATCGATGATATTCCAAAGTTCTCTTCCCAAAGCTATTTTAAAAATAGGATTGATTAATATGGCGGAGGCAAGCCAGATGATGAACCATGTTTTGTTTTTTTCAAAATCATGGTACGCCAACAATCCGAATCCCACCATACCCAAAAAACGGACCAGTTGAAAATAGCCATATTCCCAGTCGAATAGGCAACCAATAAAAAGTATGATCAAAACGATTTTTAAAATCAGCAGTTTGTTGTTTGGCATTTGCAATGATTTTGTACTTCAATTTCAAAGTTCATCTATCAATCGAACAAGCATCATGGAGAAGATATCCACATTAGTGCTAAATTCGAGAAAAGGGCTTTTTCCTGCATCCTTTTGAATGTCGACCCCATTTTTATAGGGGATGATATCCAGTATTTTGTTCAGCCTAATGGTTTTGTTTCCCTTGGAGCCCATAAAAATGAGTCGTTTGTTTGTTAGGTACAAGTTTCCACTGTCAATGACCTTCCAAACATCTTCCGACACTGCTTTGGCGGCAATACTACCCATTCTATAATATACCCCCTTTGCTATTTTTATCCTGGCAGTAGGACCACCATAGTTGATTCTTTTGGTCACTCTCCGTTGCTCTTGCCAATTAACATGGCCCATAAAATATAGGTTTTCACTTTTTTGAATGTTTATGGGAGGGTTGGCATAGACCGGTAGTTCTCCGTTTTCTATAGTCCAATATAAACGGTAACGCTCTAGATTTTGTTTCGTTTTCGCATCTAAATTAGGCTCGATGCCTAGGCTTTGCGATATCTCGTTCATTTTCTCAAACTCTTCATCGCTCAGTCGCTCATCCGAAATAGCATTGTCAATGAAATCTTTTAAGATTTTATTTGAATTACTTTTTAGAATATCCTTCGCTGTTTCATCAGTGAGCAGAAGATTTTTTTTGAGTATCTCCAATTTATCCTTTTCGTCTTGGGTCAATTTCCCGTCAGATACGGCAACCTTAACTTCTCTGTCAAAAATCTTTTTGGTTTCAAAGTCGAGCATATGTTTGACCTCTGCATCGGTCAAATACAGCAGTTCTTTTAGATGTTGGATAGTGTTTACTTCATTCTCGTCGATAACTTGGTCTTCCAGGCAATGGTGAATGTACTTTCTGAAAAGTTCAAACCGAAGGGGCTTAAATTTTTTGTTGAGTTTTATTTTGTATCGATTTGCGATTTCTTGGATGTGACCCAAGTTTATCTTGATCAGGTCATCTTCGTTTTCAACGAAAAGATTGTTTATTTCAATGATGGCATTTTCCTTGGGAGTCCTTTTTAGGATTTTGTCAATGAACGAAGGCTTTTTACTTTTCTTTGGGGTAAAGATGCTCATAGTTCTGGTTTGGATATTTTTCAAAGTTTACACTTGTTCACGAAAAAATGTTCCAATTAAGTTTTATTTAAATGGATGTTATTGGGATTATTCCAAAGAGGTGCCATCTTCAAATATAATCTTTTCAGGTTCCCAAATGACTTTCAAATCTTTCAGTTCTTTGTTTTTTAGAGCTTGGTCGTCATCCATAAACTGATTGTAGTCCGTTGTTGCATTCCAATTGACTTCTTGGCCTGCCGGTATAGGTTGGTCATACACAAAGGTTAACGTTTTAATTTCATCATCGAACAAATTGGTAAATGTTATAGCACCTTTAATGGCCCGGATATTTTTATCGGATTTGTTTTGAATCACGAATTTATAGGTGATATAGTCTTCATAGTCACCTTCCGAAAAACCTTTTTGATAACAAGAAACCATAACCGCTTGATTGAGCCTTTTAAACCTTTCTGACTCTTCCTTGGCTGCTTTTTCCGCTAGTGCCTTTTGTTCGGCTTCCACTTTTTCCTGTTCTTTTTTCCACTCTTTGCCATCCTCCAAGATTTCTGCATAAGTCATATCTTCAAGTTCTTTGTCCTGCAGTTTCAATCGTAACATCGACCCTGTCAATAATTGAAATTCGGTTGTATCAAGTTTTGATTCTATAGCCTCAAAATCTTCTTTGACGGTTTCTTGATTAAATTTTCTGTCCAATGGGGAATTACAGGACATAAACAACGCTGTTAACCCCATCAGTATAAGTCCTTTCTTCATTTTGGTCCATTTTAAATCAATGGAAACTAAACTATACAAATTGCCAATAATGTGATTACGGAAAAACGTAATATGAGATTGTCTTTAGTGAAGATTGTGTAATATGATTTAAAATAAAATAGTGTTGAGAATAGGATGTAACGTAGATAAGGACATTCAAAAGAATTTTTGGTTATTCACAATTAAATTGATGTGAATAGGTGATTTACTTAAATCAGCAATCAGTTCTTTATTGGAAAAAGCGTCTTATTCTTTTAGGACGAAATCACCACTTTTATGGATTCCAAATAAATGTTCGCTAAATTCTGTGAACCTTGCTATTTGGCCTTCATATTTATTTTTAGTACTTCCTCCCTTTACGATGTTCTCTTCTTGAGAGACGGATCCCATTCGGAGGTGAATTGAAAATCCCACATCAGTTTTTTCCATGTGCTCCTTTTTATCCTCCTTGTTGAGAATGAAGTTATTTTCATAAAGGTGTGGCTCATTGTTTTTGATTGCTCTGCTATATGCAGATATAGATTCGCCCCCATTTTGTGTATTGACAATGAACCGTTCAATAAAGTCAATGGTATAATCCAATTCACCAATAAACTGATTGATGTAAAGGCCAATAAAGATTGGGCTCTTAATCCTGTCGTAATAGCGGATTTTGAATGCATTTTCCAATATCTCCAAGAATACTGGGTCTAATTCTTTGGTGATGTCCTTATTGACATTTTCAAGGAGGTTTTTGAGCTTATCAAATTTATCGAAATGGTAATGATATTTTTCTCGAACCTCGAGATTGAAAACAATCAGGGCTTTTAGGTATTTTTCTACGGAAGTGCTTGCAAGTGTTAACCCTTGCACTATGAGATGGTTGTTAAGCAGGAAACGGGCAGCGATGTAATCGCGATACCCAAGGTTCATTAACCAATAACCTTTATCCAACTTTTCTGTCCATGTAATTGAATTGTTCATACTAGACATTAACTCTTTCCTATTAGTTTGGGCGTTTTTTTGCTTGCTTTTTCTGTTCATTGTAATAGTACTGGATTTATAAAAAAATGCCTGACAGCCATGTTTCCGATTTAAGCCATATTACTTGTGCTTTATGTACAAGTTAGGAAAAAGCTAGGTATGATTGTTGTTGGCCGAAGGATTGATTTCACGTCTACTTAACTATCTTAAAGATAAGATTACGGCTTCCATGGGCTTCCAACACCTTTACTTGTAGCTGTTGCTTTGCGTTTAAGGTAAACTTGGGGTAGACAACCACAAAGCGAACCGTTTCGCCAGCGCCGATCTGTTTGGGCATTTGGAATTCGAACAGGGGAGTGATGGGCAATTCCTGATAAGAGGCTTTACGTTTGGGGGTGCCCAATACTTTTGATAATTGGAACAGGCCTAAATCATAAGGAATTGTGGATCGGTTCCTCAGTTCATAGACCATATAGACTTGATTATCATGGTAGACCTGATCTATTAGTTTAGCCCTGATGCCTTTTTGTCGCTTACTCCATTTATGTGCGGATGATTCCCTGTCAAGCAATTGGGTGCATAGTAACGTAAACTGTTTTTCTTTCGGAGACGGTTTTTTTGGAATGGAACCAGTAGCTTCTTGGGTCTGGGAATCATGTTGAAAAGGGTTTTTCAAACATTGATTCGGCCTAATGAAATAATGCAACTGGAGCAGGTCCTCCCGATAGGCAAGGATAAAGCTGTAGAGGTTACCAACGGTGG
The DNA here is from genome assembly GCF_011068285.1 of Flagellimonas oceani. Taxonomy (NCBI): domain Bacteria; kingdom Pseudomonadati; phylum Bacteroidota; class Flavobacteriia; order Flavobacteriales; family Flavobacteriaceae; genus Flagellimonas; species Flagellimonas oceani. The sequence goes on from NZ_CP049616.1 coordinate 4,341,189, forward strand.
TGCGGACCAATAGATTACTAGTCACATCTTTATCCGCCTGCAGTAATCCCAAGTTATCTGCTTTCTCTCGATCAAAACTGAAGGCAAAGTTTTGGGCACCGGTCATACCCGTCTGGATAGGGTCGGGAAATGTAAGGGAAACAACTTGATGCGCATTGGCATAAATGGTATCCAAGGATTGGGATGTGCCATAAACGGCAAAAAAGAGGAGTATGATGACGGGTAAAAGGGTTTGATATTTCATGGTGTTACTGTTTATGATTACGGTTTTGGTTGTAGTAGTAAGCGATGACCATCCAATACGGTCACCTTTTGTTGGCGTTGCCTCCGTTGAAATAAACTTTTTAGGCCCCTTACTTCGGGTAGTCCCGCGATATTGATATCCTGTACCATATCATCTGTGATCTCACGGGTAGCTTCTTCACGTAGAGAGTTTTCCAAGTAGAGGCCCATTAAGCCATCTTGTAGGTCATAGGCCTCCCCCTCGAAGGGAATATGATTTATGTGGGTAATGTGCAATAGGGTCCGATTTGGTTGGAAACGTACCGTGCCAAACACTGTGGTGTACTTTGGAAAGTGATGGCCATTGAAGGTCATGGGCTCCACCAATCGTAACCGGATACGACTGTTGGTTCGCAATACCTGTTTGCCATCCACTTCAACCATTACTGGAGAGTTGATTTCGCTGTTGACAGTCTTGGGATGTGAAGCAAAGAACAGTTGCTGTTCCAAGGCCATTTCGGCAGCTGTGATAGCGCTCTCAGATGTAGGTATTTCGTTTTGGTCGGGCACGGTTTTAGGTTCTGTTATTGAGGTTGTGTCCAAATTCGGAATAGGTTCCTGATGATAGTTGAACCTACCCGAGCTATACACACTGTCGATGATGCGCTGTTTCTCATATTCCATATAGTCGGGATTGAAATAGCCTTTATCATCCACCATATGGTCCGGGTAGATTTGTGGTGCGGTAACTTCGCGTTCAGCTTCAATGGCATCCAAGGCCTCCATCTTGGATTCGTATACCTTTTGGTTCTCTTCCAGGTCGGGCATTGGAATGCGATCGGGTTTCAATTCGGTTTTTTTGTCCTTGCCAAAGGTGAGAATGGAGTAGACTGCTATAAAAAGGACCACGCCTACCAAGACCATGGCAAAAACGATTTTATTTTTCTGTGGTTTCATAGGATTCTATTTTACGGAGGGAGTTTTCAAAAAAATCAGTGATGAGCAACCCGTGGGGGTTGTGGGGGAAATGACGGGCCACTGTGATGAGCTTGCCCGTGGTTATCAATTCATAGGTATCGGTAACCGTACCTCGATTGATATGGATCAGGGTCCGGGTCTGAAAGGCATAAGGTTCTTGGTCCATATCGATTTGGGAATCGATGCGTTCCACTTGTTGTACGAGGGAATATTGCAATAAACGGTTATAGAAGCCGTCTGCCTTTTTTTGACGGAAGATGGCACCCACTGAGGCATTGCCCAACCATAAGGCTTTTTCCATGTTCTTTTCATAGCTGTTGGCCTCCACACCATAGAACCAATTGTGGAACTGTTCCAGATGGGCCAAAGCCTCGACTTCCAAGTTCTCACGTTCATTCGTCAATTGGAGGGGGATGACCGCTCCGTCGGAACTGACCACAAAGGCCTGATTCAGGCTATCTTTGTGTATCTTGACTACCAAAACAATCGCGGTGATACAGACCAAGCCCGCCATAACGACCAATGCCAAAACCACAATCCGGTTCAATCTCAAAACCTGTTGTATGTTTTTAAAGGGTGTTTTCATTTTTAGTAAAATCTTAGTTAACCAGTGAACAGGCGCAACGTAAAACTCATGGCCTTCCGGTACAGTTTGAATTTGAGCAATACAATAAATCCGATGGATCCTAGCTGGATAACTGGGGCAAAAAATTCACTGCCCCAATCCGTGCCGAACAGACTGCCCCAAAAGTTGGTGTTGATCTCCGTATAGAGGTTGTTGACAAAGACATTGACCAAAAAGAAGGCAGGCACCAACATATAGACTCCTGCATAGAGCTTGAAGTACGTATAGGCCAGACCTCGAAACTTCTCGAATACGGCCAAGCTAATGACCAAGGGGAAAAAGGCCTGCATGATTCCCAATAGGAAATATCGTTCGGCCAAAAAGAGCGGATAGATGAATATATCCAACAACCACAGCATAACCGCTATGACAAAAGCTACCATTTTCAATCCGTACAAGGGAGTGACCAAGGCTTCATAGAGCATGGCCATCGCTTTTTTGGCGGCTTCCAGGGCACCCACATCCCGTTCCAGGTCCACATCCTGTAGCTGTAAGGGGAGGAGTGCCGGAGCCGTGTCCCGGTATTGGGATTCAATGGCGACCAAAATACCGTCAAAGACCTCTAATACCTGTGTGGAAAAAATGACCAGTAGCACAATCAAAAAGTTTTTGGCCAGTTCGGTAGGGGTGAGGCCCCAGGTATGACCATCGGTCGTGGCGATGCCCTCATTGTATTTTTTGAGGATGTTGATCAAAAAGAACAGCACAGCCAAGGCCTTCATCCCAACAATGGTGTATTGGGAAAAATCACTGTCCTTGATGGTCTGAAAGACCGCATCCACATATTCCAATCCTATGCCCAAGAAATATCCCATCATCATCAATACTTTTCTTCTCTATTATTGATGATATCCTGCATCCGCCGAAAGGAAATGATTTCCCGGTAGCGTCTGGTCTTGACCTCTAGCTCGGCCACCATTTCTTGGGACTGCACCTTCTTTTCCATCAAAATGGCGGTGCGCTCGGCATCGGACATCTTTAAAAAGTCATTGGACAGGATCTGGTTGACAAAATCCAGGTCGTCAATGGCGGTATCCATGATTTGTTCAAAAGAGCGGGATACCTGTTCCACTTCCCCTGCCTTGATATAGGGAGAGTTTAGGATATCCCGTAAATCTTGCTGTACGGTACGGAATAACCGCTCATTGTTCCTGGTCAGCTCTTGCAAGGCTTTTAGTTGTTTGATGGCGTTGTTGACCTTGACGATGTTCTCCTTTTGCTCTTTTAGAAACTGTACTGTCTTCAATAGCTCTGAGGTCTGTTTGGCCGACTCCACCAACGACTTGGCCATACTGATAAAGTTGGTATTGTCATACACCGGCATGCCTTGGCAGGCAGCGCCTGTTGGCAGTAATAGGGTGGTGGTTAGGGCTATTAACAAGGTCTGGCCTTTTTTCCTAAGGGCTTGTAGCTTTGTTGTCTTCATAGGGTTGCTTTTTTAAAGTGAATGAATGCCTTGATGGCTTTTTCCATATCATGGGTCTCCTCATAGCGGTCCATAATCTCGTTGCTTTCCGTGCCGTCGGTGAGATAGGCAGCGTACACTTCGGGTGGGACTTCCAAACGGAAAACGTTGCTTTCCTTCCCGATTTTGATAAAGATCTCGGTGTACTTCCGTTCCCCGCTCAGATTGTTCCGGATGGATTTGAGTTGGTTCAAATCATGGCTGGAGAGATTGAGCCGCTTTTGAAGCGCATCATAGCCCTTTTCATTCCGTAGGCTATAGATGACCTGGGTGTTCTCCAGTATGCTGGTCGAGGTGGAGTTCTGGGGCAATTGGTTGATGGATTGTAGGATGATGCCGATGGCCCCGTTCTGTTTTCGGATGGCCTGATAGTAGAATTCCACACTTTCCAGGACATTGGGGAACTTGAGTTGTTTGGCAAACTCATCGAACAGGATGATGCCCCGTTCGGAACGGTTCCGCCAGATGGTCCGTTGGATGGCCGACTTGATCAATTTCAACATCACTGAGAGGATTTCCTTGTTGTCCCTGACCTCGTCCAGTTCAAAGATGATCAAGCGTTTGTCCTCGATGGTGTAGGTTTGGTCGGCACCCGTATTGAACAGAAAACTGTAGGGCCCGTCTTCCACATATTCCGAGAGGATGTGCAGGAAATCGTAGGTGCTAAAGTGGGCTTCCTTGATCTGTAGATCTTGGATGAGCGTATCTTTTCGATCATCAACGAACTGGTAGAGGGAAGCCAGAGAGTAGTCTTGCCGGATGGTTTTATAATACAACAGCAGTACTTTTTTGATGGCCACTTCTTGGGATTTGGAAGCATGGTGTTGAGCGAGCAGTTCCAAGAGAAAAACAGCGAGGTCTTCCAAACGCTCTGGGGTCAAATCGGAATCCGCTGCCATATAAAATGGGTTGATGCCCAGATTTTTGCCTTGTTCATAGCGCAGGATGACATATTGGTCAGGGTACAGCTTGGCAAACTTGGCGTAAGACCCACCGAGATCGATAAGGACCAGCCGAACCCCTTGTTCAAAATACTGTCGTAAAATGTTGTTGGCCAAAAAGGATTTGCCTTCCCCTGTCGGGGCAAATATGGCAAAGTTCCGGGCCTTGATGCGATGCTTTCCTTCATCCCAGACGTCCTTCAATACCGGGATGTTGTATTGACGGTCATTGAAGATGATGCCTGTGGCGTCGGAGGTATAGTTGGTGTTGTTGATGTAGAGACACAGGGCATGTTTGAGATCGGTCACATATAGATCTTCATTGGAGAAGTTGGTGGCATGACAGGGATGGGAGTTCAGGAAATAATGCTTGCGTTCCTCCCCATTGGGGTGATATGGGACGATGTCCGACTCCTTGAAACCAGCCTTGATCTGGGATGCGATACGTTTCAGGTGCTCGGCCTCCGAATGCCAAAAGATGATATTGAGATGGCCCCGTATGATGCGCGACGCATCATCAGTGTTGATTTGGTCCAGAATATGTTGGACTTTTTTAAGCACAACTTTGTTCTGTGAACCGAAATTGGAACTCTTGCTCAATTCCTCCACTTTCTTATCCAGAAGTTTGCGCCATTTGTGTTTGTCGTCCAGATAAAGGATGTGGTTCACGATATGGTTCTCGTTCAGCTCCAATCCCAAACCATCGATAAAGCCTTGATGGAAGGTGAAATCATCAGAGGTGAATTTTTCATGGGTCTTGCTGCTTTGGACCGATCCGCCAAAACACCTTTCATTAGTCACGGCGATAACATCGAAGAAATGGTCACCGATTTCGATGTGTTTGTTGTCCAGTAGCACATCAGTATCGAAATCTTGGTTGAAGCCATTGTAGTAGTTGTTCGTATAGGTGATGATGTCATCAGACGCCATTGGGCTCAAGAAAACGTGTTGGCCATTGTTGATAAAGGAAACGGTATCATTGACCGCCGTGATGAACTCCGCAACTTGCACGTCCAGTTTTCGATGGAACCCCTTTTCGGCTTTCCGGAAGGGGTTGACATATTTGGCCGCGTTCAAGGTTTTATCCAAAGGCAGCACAAAGAATAGATAGCTATGGTGACTTAGGTATTCCCTCCCCTTAAAGTAATCATGTGTAACCTTTTCCAGGAAGGTATTGTTGGGCAATTGTTGGGCATCGTATCCCACTTTTTGGTAGCTATCCTGTTTGTGGATGACCGTAGCTGTGGGCAGGGATTTGAAGGCCTGAAACCACATGCTATGCAGTTCCTCAAAATCTTGCTCGGAAAGGGAATGGATTTCAGGAAGCGCTACCTTATAGCATAGGACCACATTACCATTGTTGGCAAAGACCACATGGTTTTGAATGTCCAAAATGGGATGATGGGAATTGAGGTTGATTCTATTCATAGGAAAGCGGGCTTAGTTTTTTGTTGCTGATAATTTTGGGGAAGACCTTTTGAAGGGAAAGTAACTGAGGATTTTTGACCCACTGTGCCAATGCCCCATAGAGCAGGACATTGAACAGCAGTAGGGCAACGATGACACCTAAACTGAATGAAAAGATGATGACTAGAAGAGAGCCAATAACGGACACCATTAAAAGGGCAAAGAGCGAAATGGGCAGGCCCATAATCATGGCCTGCTTGCGGATGTTTCGGTAGACTTCGTACTTTTTCATCTTACACTACGATTCCGATGAGATAGGTAAAGATGCCCACAACGGCCCCTGCAATCAGGACAAAGACTAAAACCCGGGTAATCCCTTTTTTAAGATCGGCGTTCTCGCCAAAGAAATGTCCTGCATTAAAAAGGAAACCTACCAAAAAGATAACCCCTAGGATGATGGGGAAAATGGCCCGTATGGTATCGGAAATATCATTGACAGAATCCTCGATGCCCCCGATCTGGGCCAAAATGGAACTGGAAACAAATAAGAAAAGAATGGTGATGAAGAAAGATTTTCGCATATCGTAAACGCTTTGGGATTAGACGATTTTTGATACTTGAAAAGTACTGCGAATATTTATTCAAATATTTGATAAACAGTTATTTGTGAATAAAATATTATTTGATTTTAGATATGTTTTATTGATGTGAATTGGCATCAAAATTTATGGGAAATTATAGGCGGTGTGTTGAATAGTTTTAAAGGACAATTATAGTTAAATCTCAAAAACATCAGTTTTTTGATTTTGACATTAAAAAACTATGGAGCTGTCGCACTATTGTATTAGGCCAGGACAATTAAAAATTTGAGGATTGAAATACTTGGCTTGCAATCCAAAATTATTCTAGAAACACTAAAACAAACATTCTTAGCAACTAAGGGACAAAAAAACAGGTTCAGTTTATTCTTTACTCCATTTCATGTTTAGTGCCCACTTTGTATGAATGCCAATATCATAAAGCTGTTTCATTTGTCTGTTATCATGACCTAGGCATCGAATTAATTCTGCATCAGCCCATTTATGGTATTTTTTATCGCCTTTCTCTTGTAGTTTCTTTAACTCCTGCCTCTGTTCTGGTGTAGGGATAATATCCAGTATGTCGTATTGTAGAATTTCGTAACAATCCCATCCAGGAGTTCTTTTTATTGGAGTCCGTATCCTTCCCTTAAAATTGTAATTTATGTATGGGAATTTTTCCTTGTCCAAAAGTTTCGCTTTGCCCTCAATTAATTCCTCATAAAACTCTCTCCAATGGCTAATTTCACGATCCTCCCCCTTGTTAAACCAATCTAGGAATTTGATCGCTTTGCTTGCCGGAATGAACAATGCGAAGTCATCTTTCATCAGGTCTTTATTCGGCAATTTGGGATCATCAATGGCTTTAAACTCTTTTTGAAGAAATGACCGGGTACCTTCCAAAATCTTATATTTTCCCCCAACCAATTGATAGTGTGGAAAATTACTATTTTTCACCAATAGGTATTTGTCATCCACCTTGATTCGATAAAGATATGCCATAGAGAATCTTATTCTTTGTTTTCTGAGAGCAAGCCATTTGCAGTAAACCATAAGTCCCAACCTATTCCGGTTAATTACAATAGATTCAACCAACAAAGCCAAAAGTGTAAGCAGACCAATAACACCAGCACCAACAAATTCGGGTTGCAAATCTGAACCTGACAAAAAGAAATAGCCATATATCAATAGGCCTAATGCAATTATTGCCTGAAGTATTTTTCTAATCATTTTATTTCTGGGCTTGGCTTTATGGATTGTATGGTCTTTTTCAAAATAGAAAACGATATAGGATTGTCTGGAAAAGAGTTGGCTATTGCCTCAGGTAAAACCTTTAAACGAATATCTGAAAAAGAATAACCAAGTCCAGATTCTTCCCAAGATACCGACATTGATGCCAGTTCTTCCAGCTGTTCCTTGGTAAAATCCAAGCCTTCAAGGCTTTGAGAGTAAAGTTCTTTGCACTCATCAAAAGAAGGTCTTTCAAACTCCAAAACAACTGCTGCCCTCCTAAGAATTGCTTCATCAATAAAATGTAACCTATTGGTCGACATAAAAATTATCGCCCTACCATTTAAATCCCGAATTTCATCAATTTTTTGGATTAAAGTATTGACAGCTGCTTTTTCTTCTTGGTGCATTTGATTTGTAGAACGTGTAGTTGCGATGGCATCTGCCTCATCAATCAGTAGAAACGCAAAACGTCTTTTACCCGCTTGCTGCTTTAATTGTGCAAAGGCGTCATTCACAAGTTTTCCCATTTCACCGTGAAGTCCTTCCCCGCGTACCCGAGTACTTAGTTTTAGGAAAAAGCCTTCTTTTTTAAGTTCCCTTGTCATCCTATCGGCAATTGCCGTAGCAGAAACGGTTTTGCCTGTTCCCGCATCCCCAGCCAATATTATCAAGGGGTACTTCTCCTTTAATTGCCTTATTATAGGTAGTTCAACCTTATGATATTTTTTACTCCACTCAGTAAGACTTTCTTGGTCCAAAAGAAGTTTGAGGTTATTGTAAATACGATTGAACTTGTTTTCAAAACCAACTAAATACTCTGATTGCAAATGAATCTCTTTGCTTGGAAGCTCAATTGTGTTATCAAATATTGAAGCCATTATTTAAAATTGGTTTTTTGAAGTTCATAGTTATTACTGCCATAGAGTTGAGCTCTGTCCGAACTTAAATGTGAAAATGAAATATCCTCAGTGGTGCTTGTCCAAGTAAATTCGAAATCCCTACTAAATTCGTTCTTCTGCTGTGTGGATAAAGAATGCCAGGCAGATGTGTAGCTAAGAATTACTGAAAGGTAGGTGTCATCATCGGATGGCCACTCATAGTTTCTGCCTGCTCTATCCCCTTCTGAGGTAGAGCCATTTTCATTTACAGTGAACTTAGCGGCTCGAATTTGATATCCCGTATTTTTTCTTTTTAGGATTACCGTCACACATGCTAGGTACTTGCTCTCGGCAAGTTTCAATATGTCATTTCTCAATCTATCTACATAGGCGGAATCCCATTTGCCAGTTCTTCTGGCTATCATTCTCAAATCTGCAATGCAGTTCTCAAATGTCTTTCTAATATCTGTCACCGTGTAGGTGCTAGTGTTTGTTTGTGTGCTATACATAATTAATTTATACTAAAAGTTGGACCAAAGACGCGCTTCCATTCATCAACAGTGGTGCCCTTGTTATTTCTTGATTGAGCTAAATTCAATGAATCGAATGCATCCTCCGCTTCCTCAACTATTTCCTTCCATTTTGAATCATCAATTTTCTTTGCCGCATTGTTCTCATTGTTCGTATCATCAGCTATATATATGGGCGTTGTGTAATAAGGTATAGTATTTATCGAATGAGCAAATTCAATTTCCGGGAAACTTGATTCGCTCAAAAATTGAAAAAACCTAATAATCGCCTCTTCGATATCGGTTTCAATGCCCTTGGTAATATCGAGATAGGCCACTATCAATTCAATACAGAATGATGAAATACCAGGCTCATCATCATATGGCTTTAGCTCTTTATAGTTTTTCCACCATTTTAGAGCCCTGACTATTGAGGTGTAAGATGGATTGTTTTTCCTTAGATCAACAGAAAAACTTAAATGGTTTTCTACACTTGTAATATACTTTCCACCGCCTCCCCGTTGTGGTTGCCAGACATAATTTTCAGGATTTTCTATGGGTACTACGGGCACAATATCCACTTCTAGACCTGAACCCGAAAACCGAATTTTAATTGACTTGGTGTTCCCTTCGGCATCAACATCTTGGGTGATGTCTTTTTGAGGATATATTTCTTGTAAGTATTCAACAATAAAATCATGGAGCTTCTTTAGGTCGTTATGAATGTTTTCATCACCTGAAACAAAGAGGACCAAGTCTATATCAATAGGATTGTCTCCAGTAGGTCTTAGAATTGTATGCTTTTTCCAAGAACCTGCTAACAGATATTTTGTTACTTTCAGGCCATTGCTTTCATCATTTTCAATTTTTTCTTCCAGCTTCTTTTTTAAATTGTTTATCTGGTCACGATACTTGGGCATATTGTCCTTGTGTAATCTAATTTTATCAATAAAAGGACGTAGGCTATTGTTATCTAATTTCATCTTCCTTTGAGTGTTTTCTTAACATATTCTTTTCAATTTCTGCGCCAATCCGCTTTTTGATATGGTTATGACAAATTGACTTGTTAGCCACTTTACTTATGGCAGCCATTAATAAGCTGCCATAAGTAAACTTCTAATTAGAATTTTCTAACCTTGAAGCTATGCCACTAATCACAATAAGGACTGCTAGTCCAAAAACAATAGTTTTAGCTAGATCGCCCTTGACATTTACACAATTACCTTTATGGCAAATGCTCAATCGCCTTTTTGATACTTCAATCGAATTCATACTATAATTTTAAATTAAACTTTCTCCATTCAGAGCTGTGGAGTTCCGCTCATGACTTTCCTTTGCTGTCCCTCCTATTGCTTCTTAAATGTTCTTTTACGGTTATTGTCTTTCCACCAACTTTCCTTTTGTGTTCAGGTATTCTATTAAACTTTTTGCCTGATGAATCTTTCGCCATAATTTTTATTTTAATAAGATTATTACTACTTTACAAATCTCCCCCGTGGTAATGAAACCAGTCAATTAATTCCTTTGACATTATCATATGATTAAAGTGTGACAAAAAAATAATCGTCACACTATTTACATATAGCATTGAAGTTATTTATGGATATAGAAACCCACCTGCTTATTATTGCGGATAAAGAGTCATCTCCCAAGGAAGCCAATGAATCGATAACAAAACTGTATGAGGAATTCAGAGGGTTTGTCTATAATCTAGCATTTAAGCATATTGGGTTTATTTTGCAAAAAGAAGAACTTGCTTTAAATGTAATGACGGAAGTTTTCCTGAAAATATGGAACTCCCCTCTCGATTGGGAATTTAATTCCAATAAACATGGTACTCAGGAAGATGGATATAAAGCTTATCTTGCAACAATTGCGCACTACAAGCTTTTGGAGGAACTCAGAAAAAACAAGCCTGTAAGAGAAAATGAAACAACCATTATTGACGATGCGGAAAGTGAATGGAAGTGGGCATTATTGGATGAGGATTTTGACACTCTGGATAAAGAATTAATTAAAAGACATAATTTGATTGACTCATGTCTGGCTGAATTACCAGAGCGCAAAAGTGACATCGTAAGAATGTATTTTTTCCTATATGAGGATGACAGAAGGATGACCTCTGAAAAAATCCGACTAATGGAAGAAACTTTTGAAACTACCTGGCAGAATATCAGGCAAATTATCTCCAGAACTAAAAAAACCATAGAAGATCTCGTTAAGAAAAAACTATAATTGGAAAAAAATGTCATCCGATAAAAAAGACATAAGAAAGCTTTTACGTAAATACGGATATGCTATACCAAAGGAAGTCGATGAAATCAAATCATTTGAAGAAAAGTTTGGTAATGAATTTGTATCCCCTGTTAAATGGCCAAAAATAGAAGATATCATTAATGGCGATGAGACCTCGATAAATCCAAAGATTTTACCTATTCAGTCTTCGGGGGAAAACAAAGCTGCCAGAAACTTAGCTATGGCTGCAAGAGATGGTAAAAAAATATCCAAAAAAGATAGGGAGGAAATGGATAAGGATAAACGGAATGCAAGAAAAAAGTGAATTCCTTTCTGAAAGAGATGTAATCGACATAAATGCACTAGCAAGTAGTATTGCAGATTATTACTTCCCGCATGGCCAAATCGACCCAATTGTCATAGCTGATAAGAACAATATCACTTCTAGCTTCGGAAATTACTCTGATTCCTTCGATGGGCTACTTGAGTGTGAGGACAACGATTTTCATATTTTCATAAACCTTGACAGACTTCAACAAGCCTATTCAGAAAGAGCTCGCTTCACATTTGGACACGAATTGGGGCACTATTTTATTGACGACCATAGAAACTCTTTATTAAAGGGTTTGTCTCCAAGCCATTGTTCTTTTACAGGTTTTAAAAGCAAAAACAGGGCCGAAAGACAAGCTGACTACTTTGCCTCCTGCTTGCTTATGCCCGAAACAAGTTTTAGAAAATACTGTTTCCAAAAAAAATTCCAATACCGAATAATCCAAGAATTGGCGAAAAAATATGGCACCAGTATTTCTGCGACCGCCCTGAGATTTTGTTCAATTGGAAATCACCCTATTATGGTTGTCTATGCTTATGACAAGAAAATAAAGTGGTATTGGTCATCAAGTGATTTTAGATTTCGCTGGTTGAAGTATGGCAAAGACAAATTACCCGAAGATACCGTTGCAGGAGAATATTTCGAACTCAATAGAAAAATAACTACGACGGAGCCCGTATTTGCCATGGATTGGTTCAACATTAAATATTCCCATCAAGCGGAATTACCTTTTAAGGAGCATTGCTTAGCACGAGATAAACATACTTTAAGTTTAATATGGGAGGAGTAAAATTCTACACCCTCTTATCCCTACTTCCTTTATCAAACCCCACCAAATTGAAAAGCTCCCGCATCCTAGATCTCACTCGGGTGCCGTAACGTTCCTCAAGCTCTTGGGCATTGAGGTTGGTAGTGGCATAGGTCTTGCGTTTTTCATTGATGAAGAGTTCGTGTCGGGAAAGCAGGATTTCGCCCATGACGTTGCAGTCTTGCCCAAAGTGTCTGCCAGTTGGTTCTACTCCGAGATCATCAAAACAAAAGAATTGGGAATTGCCATAATCTTCGATAATCTTAAAGCCAATGTGATTAAAACCAAATACAATGTTCCGACAGGGAATAACTTCATAGGGCCGCTGGTGTGGAACAATGTGTTTCAACAATTTCATAAGACTTGTCTTTCCGCAACCCACCGGCCCTGAGAGGAGAAGACCTTTGTTGACATCAATTCCCATTTGACCACATCGGGTCTTGTCCCGAATAAAGTAGAGACAGAGCTTATACAGAATCTCTCTATCCTCACGGTAGATTTTAAATTTTTTCCCGAACAGAAGTTTTCCCTTGGCGTCGAGATAGATGAGGATTTTTTCAAAATCGTACTGGATTTCTCGACCCTTGAGAGCACCTATGGGATAGTGGGTGGTTCCTTCGGTGATGATATGTGGAGCATGGTACTTCACAGGGGTTCGTTGTAATTTTTGTGTTTCTTGGTTTTTAGGTTGTCCTGATATGGGACAGTGGTCTTCTGTTTGTTTCTGTTTCCTGGAGCATAAACATCCAATTTTTTGAAATTTCGTGGTTTGTTATTGTTTTTTTGGTTTTCTAAGGTTTGTATAGGTTTGTTTGTAGGTACCACTGCTTGTCCATTGCTTGTCCCGATATAGGTATGGCTTGGGTCCACCACTTGTCCAGCACTTGTCCCAAAATCGAACATCTTGATGCGACTCCCCTTAAAAGGATTGTGGGACGGGGTATAGACTATATAGCTCCAATGGTCAAGTTCCTTGATACATCGATGATAAGTAGATTTTGATCCGATTTTGGCAATCTGCATGACTTCATCCCTGTTGATAAAGAATTCCGATTTAAAGTAGTTGGTGTTCCAAAATTGAAACAAGGCCACATAGAGGCTGATATGGGTGGGATTCAGCCGGCTGTCCTTGGAGAATTGTTCAAATACCCCATTGAGATGCTTGATGTAATTGACGTCTTCCAAAGCTAGATACGGTTATGGATCTTGTTCTGCTCCAATACCCCCATGATTTCATGGTACTCGTAATAGAGGACTCCACCGATCTTGGTATAAGGTAATGTGCCGTTAATACGAAGGTTTTGTAATGTGCCGGGTGAAATTCCCAATAATTCCCGAACCTCATTGGATTTGAGCCATTTTTTGTTGGTTGATTTGTTTTGGTTTTCCAATAGATCCTTGATATCCTCCAGTAGTTCAACTTTGAATTCCATAAGGTCTTCTGTGGTAATAATGGTTGCTCCCATAGTTTTTGAGTTTTTAAAAAGAAGGACCACCGCATTACTCTCATTTCATTTGATGGCCCTTCCACTGATTTGACTTTCATCACAAAACTGAAAAATGATTTTGGAAAAACTTCCCAAGGTGGGTCCCACCTTGGGAAAGATTTTTACAACATAAAATTTGGTCAGGTATAGAGGGATTTGATAGGTGGCAACCAATTCTATTGTCTGATATGGTACAAAAAAGGGATTGAAATTGGCTCAAAACCAAAAATCCCAAGTTGGGTACCAACTTGGGAAAAAATACATGGTCATTCATCCAATGATTCCATACGCTGGTGGAGCAGTTCTATGAGCTTGTCCAAGAATCGAGTTCTACTGGTCTTTCTTGACCTGATTTCGATAAAGGTATGGTAGTAATTGCCCAAGTCGATATTGTAAAAGTGTTCAAAATGGGAGGCCATTTCCTTGATGTCGACCGTGCCGCCATTAATGGATTCACTGGCATGAAGGGCATAGAGCAGTTCGATGAGATCGGTCTTGCTGCCGGTCCAGAATAATTTTGAGGGTTTTTCCATGGGTGTGTTCTTTTGGGGTTCAAGAGTGTTGTTCAAATCATCTACTTCCTTTCTCAGGTATACAATCAGCATATCATAGGCCATAATGGTGGCCACGGTCCCGTCCTGACATGTGGAAAATTGGTTGTCAATCAAGAAATGGAAGGATTCCAAGGGGAGTCGTAGGTCTCGGTTTCCACGGACAAAATATTGTTCATCCAAGGACATGGCACCGCGACGGTAATAATTATAGAATTCCAAATTGTCATTGAAGAAGGCCTGTAACTTGTCAATTTGGTGCTGGAGGTATTTGATTTGGGCGGCATTGTTGCCACGGGGACGTTTGCTCTCGATACTAAAGAGCCTGGCGTAGTAGATGAGCTTGCTGAATATCTGGGGCTTGACATGTTTGAAAAAGTAAATCTCATCGGCTTGTGTGGCAAAGGTTTTTCCAGTAATCTGTTTTTGTAGCTTTCGGATACACTTTTCCACAATCGCAATGCCCTTTTCGGCCTTGAACAGCACATCCCCATTCCCGCTTTCCAAGGTATCCAATTGACCTTCAAATTCCGATAGCAGCTTTTGGTATTTCATGATAACCGACCATTAGTGCTGCCCTTCCATGACCCCGATCATTTCCAAAATGAAATTGTCATTGGTCTGGAGATAGGCATATTTTTCATGGACCGTTGCTCCCAGTTTTCTTTTTTCAAACGAAGCTGTCATCCCAAAATCGATTTTGGGGAGCTTGAGTGCAATGGCCCGTTCAATGGTTTTATACAGCAATTGCCGATAGGTGGCATACGTTTCCAAATGGTCATAGTCCATGCCGACAAAAGCAGGGATATAGACGGCCGTTTGATTGGTATAGCAGAACATTGCACCGAGTATCTGATTGGGTTTTCCTTTAGGGGTAAGCACGATAAATTCCCAAAGGTGATTTTCGTTCATCTTGTCGAACAGCTTGTCGGGAAATGAAAAGGTGTTGAGCCCTAGGTTCCGTTTTTGGACTTCTTCAAATAAACGTTTGAATTCCTTTACTTCATGTGGATTGGCCTTGGATAGTATTTTTGATTCTGTCAGTTCAAGGAAGGGTTGGATGTCCTTACGGAAATGCCTTCGGTTTCGGGAGGATAGTTGTTCAACGTACTCGTTGATAGAAACAACCCCTTTCAAATCGACGGCACAGGAGTTGGGCATTTGTACTCGCAAGAAGCCATGCCCGTAGATGGTTTCGTTCCAAGCTGTTTTTGGCCCAAAGTCCCGCAGCACGGTCATCTTTGCTTCCAGCTGACGCTCCATTTTTTCTAGGAGTTCCAATAGGGTTTCCCTTGCGGCATCCCTCTGTTTATGAATGGTGTCCCAGTAGAGATGGTCACCTTCGGTAAACAAACAACCCAAGGACAGCACCATAGAGGTCAAATGGTAAGGCTTTGTTGTTCGCTCCTGTTCAATAGTTACTGAAACTTCGGCTTGGGCAAGCATGTCATCTTTCCAAAGCGAGAGGGTCACAAATGTCATCAGTATGGGAACGCCCTTGGAATCCTTGATGATTACATATCGGAATAACCAGTTGTGTTCCTTTTTGGAGTTTCCTTGGAATGCCTCTTCCAAAAATCGCAGTCCCTCCCAATCATAGACGCCTTGCCCTCCCATAAATCGGTTCCACTGGTTTCTATCGACTTGGCGGATGGTATCCCAAATTTCGATGTTTAGATTATTGGACTGCTGCGGTTCATTTTTGACCTTGGGCTCCAGCTTAAAGGCATGGAACACCCTTTCTGGATTCGTTTGCGTGTCCTGTAGGGCCAAGGGAAAATGATATTCCAAGGCTTCTACCAATGCTTTAATTTCGGCCTTTTCATTATGTCTGGATATGGTGATGCGAACCCCAGTATTCTTGACAGGCACCGCAGGGAATATGCCCAGATTGACAAAAAAACCTTCTCTCATCAATCGGTTGACAAAGTTGTAACCCGTTTTGGGCATCCCTGTACCAATGTAAAAAACTGGGGACTCGTTCTGGTCGATCAAAGGCAGTTCGGTCGCAGACAGGCATGCATTGAAATAAGCAATGCGTTCCCGCAACTCGCGTTGTAATTCATAGATCTCAGGGGAAAGATGGATTTGCGCAGAGGCTATGGCGGCAGCCACAGAGGCTGGTTCCAATTGGGCCGAAAAGGTCAAAGGACCACCAAAGGTCTTTATCTTATCGTACATTTCAGGGTTGGAACATGCCAAGACCGCGCCACTGGCCCCGAAGGTTTTACTTAAGGTGCCGAAAAGAAGTACGTTTTCTGGTAGTTCCTTGAGCTGATCGAGTACATAGCCCGTTCCATTTTTTCCCACCCAGCTCATACCGTGCACATCGTCAAAATAAAAGTGGAGCTGTGGATACTTCTTGGACAATTCCATCAACTCCTTTACTGGGGCGTAGTCCCCATACATGGAGTAGATGCCATCGGCCATATACCAGATGTGCCGTTTGGAATGTTGGTACTTCTTTAT
This sequence comes from Flagellimonas oceani, assembly GCF_011068285.1. Lineage (NCBI taxonomy): Bacteria > Pseudomonadati > Bacteroidota > Flavobacteriia > Flavobacteriales > Flavobacteriaceae > Flagellimonas > Flagellimonas oceani. Next base: position 4,357,906 of record NZ_CP049616.1, read on the forward strand.
TTTGTCCTCCAACATTTGCAGATTATTGTGACGTATCATTTCGATGGGAACGCTACGTGTCTTGAGCATCTTGGCTGCATTCTGCACGCTCCAATGTACCTGATGGTCCAAGATGATCACATCATCATCCTCCACGGCACTAGGGATGACCCCTAAGTGGCCCAGAGTGCTGTTCTTGGTAATGACTATGGGATGCCTGTACATTTCATGGATGTGCGCTTCCAAATCTTTATAAAGGGGATTGGAGATATAGGACTTCGACAGGGGAAATTGGGTGCCATATTTTTCTATGGCATCCATGGCAGCGGTTTTTAACCTCGTATCCTGCTCCAGTCCCAAGTACCCCGTGGTCCCGAAATGATACAGTTCCCTGCCTTCAACTTCAATGGTTCTACCAGAAAAGGATTTTCCCCCGGCATACAGATGTAATACTCCGGCCTGTTTGGCATCGGTGAACACCTCGTGAACGGTGTTCAAAAAATTGTGGTGTTTGATCTTGGCCATATCGTTTGGTTTAAAATGTCCTAAAAAGTAATGGCAATTGTCAGATTAACGATAATTGAATAATGATATAATCCTTTTGAGATAACAGATACTCCTTTTTAGATAACTCTATAGCCTGCTTGGAATGAGGTATGACCGTTTCAATTTATCCAATTCCAATATTTTTGTAAATTCCAGTTGCTAACCAGTTTTCTAGAAATGAAAAGGACACATGAAAACAACTATGCGATTTATCTCCTGACCGATGAGCTAATGCACGTCATTTATAAAAAGGTGCCCCTCATTGACCTGAAGGCGGCAGAGTTGATCGTACAGGATCGGATGCACCTGCAGGAAGGTAGGGAAATGCCGGTACTCTGTGATATTCGGGATGTGAGGACCATCAATAAGGCGGCGCGGGATTATTTGGCACTGGAGGGTTCACTATGGATCAAGGCCCTGGCCTTTTTGATCGACCCGCCCGTAACGGACGATCTCAGTATTTTTTATATGAACACCCATCCTACTAAGATTCCGACGGCATCTTTTGTTAGCAAATCAGAAGCCCTGGCTTTTTTGGCAAAACACACCTCCAAAAACTAGAAACAAGGGGATATGGAAAATAACGATGACTTTAGGGTAAAACGAATCAAGAAAATGCTCTTGGAAATGGCGAAGGGCAATTTCTTTTACACCATTGAACCTTCCGATAAGAATGACAATATTGCCTCTTTGGTGGTGATGCTCAATATGGTCAGTGAAGAAATTCGAGCGGCCTTTATCCATCAAGGTTTTGCCAATGCCCATACTACCCCACAATGTATCATTCAACTGTCCCTTATCTTGGATGACCACGGTCAAATTGAATTGGTCACCAATGGCACCTGCTCCCTATTGTCCTATCTGCCCAAGGACCTTATCGGAAAGCCTATCACTGAATTTATGACTGAAAAGTCCCGGGAAAGATGGGCCAAAAAGTTGTCCAAACACCTTAAAAGAGAACGGTCTGAAACGGTGTTGTTTTTGGAATTTATGACCAATGAAGGTCTTATATTGGCCAAGGATTGTCAGTTATCGGTCTACCAAGCATTGGATGGGAGCGGTCAAAAAATCCTATTGAATACGGTTTTCTTTTCCAAAGGAGAACCTTTTGAAACGGGACTTCCCAAAAAGACACTCAAAGTGACCAAGGGAACCAAGGAACACAAGGTCACCTTGACCCCAAAGGACATCCAGATCATCCGTGGTGTACATGACGCCATCATCAACAATCTGGACAAGGATCTTCCTTCATTAAAGGAGTTGGCACATCAGGAGGGTACCAATGAGTACAAGTTGAAATATGGGTTCAAACAAGTGTATGGTACGACCATATTTCGGTTTTTGATTCAGGAGCGACTTAGAATGGCAAGGACCCTTATCCTTCATAGCACCCATACCATCAAGCAGATTGTTCAAATGACAGGCTTTAAGAGCAAGACCCATTTTTCAAGGGCATTCAAGGATAAATATGGGCGTTCCCCAAGCGAATTACGGTCATAACTGCTTCATAAACATCGATTTAATCCGTTTCGGATAACAATTGCTCCCTTAGGGATAAACGAGACCTCCGAACTTTGTCATATCCAATTAAACGATATGTCGAATCAAGGAATCCACTCCAAGCTTGTTACCCTCTTCAGTCTTTTGCTGACCCTTCTTTTTGTGTATACAGCGGTAAGCAAACTGATCGAGCTGGACACCTTTCAATGGCGCATGGAACGGATGCCCTATATTGCCCCCTATGCCTCCTTGATATCATGGGCAGTACCCTTTCTGGAATTGATCATTGCTGGCCTATTGTGGTTGCCCAGATACCAAATCATGGCACTCTATGCCAGCTTTGTCCTCTTGGGATGCTTTACCCTCTATATCGTTTTGGTCTTAAAATTCAGTGATACCGTCCCCTGTTCCTGTGGCGGGGTTATTTCAGCATTGGGATGGAGGGACCATGTCCTATTGAATGTATCATTTATGGTCTTTGCTTTATTAGGGATCCTTTGGTCCAAGAAACACGATAATATCGAAACCTATTAAAATACTGTGCAGTGAAAGGGGAAGCCGAAAACCTAGAATAGAGTAGGCATTCACTTATAATACTTAACATTATGAAAGGTAAATTTTTCAAATTGTTGTTACCGGCCTTCGCCATCCTCATGGCGGTCGGCCTGGCCTTTGCCAACGAGAATGAGCGCGTGACACAAGAGGCTCATTATTTTCTTCCAGGACAGGGTTGGCAGACTGTCATGATTGAAGATGACTGTGGCCCAACAGGGCAATTACCCTGTGAATTCAATGGGAATCAATTGTATTCAGAACCAGATTTCGCAAGTATTCCCCTGCGCAAACCTTGATTGGTTTTAAATGCCATTAACCCAAAGGTGCCCGAATTCGGGCACCTTTTTTGACTAACTCAAACATCTCCCATGCAGAAGTATTAGTATACTTTGCTAAGGGAAAACTCTTCTGCTCAAGGTAGGATAGTGTTGATTTTTTGAAGGCATAAAAGCCAATGTCCATTCACTTCTGTTCTCCGTCCCTTGTTCACATTCTTTTCCAATTTGGTCTTTAGTTCCAACAACCGCTCCGCCAATAGTCCTTTTGCATAATCGGTATAGTCGGTCAGCTGAGCATCGGAATTATAGACCGAAATTTCAATGTCCAGGATGGCCCCCAATCTTTCGATATAGGCCTTTTGGAGTTCCTGTATTCGTGGAGAGATATCCTTTTCGTTGTCCAGATTTTGGAATAGACCCTCCTGTACTCTTACCAGAAACTGTTCCAATAGCTTATTGTCCATCAGTCCTTCCATATATTCCAATCGTTTGAACCTTGGAGCCAGCAATAATTCGGTCATTAACTTAATTTGGTATTCCGAGACCTTATCAGGAAAGGTGGTATACTTCACCTTTACCATAAAATCAGGATCGGTCAACCACTTTGGTGGGTGGAATGCGTTTTGAACCAAAAAGTCAATGGCTTCTTCCTGCTTGCTCCATGCAATGGGGTCGAACATATTTCCAGGCTGGTCCAAGGCTTGATATTGCAAGTCATAGCCACCGATGACCGATGCAACATGCTTCATGTGATCGTACCATAGATTGACGGATTTGTTGTACAGACGGAACAATCTTGCGTTGCCTGTTTCATTCGAGGTGGCACTGGGTATCATGGCGATGGCGCGCTCTACATTCCGCAGGGCCATGGAGGTACTGCGCACGGGGTCGTTGGTCTCGACCACTTCATCGGTCTTAGCTGGGCCGATGTCCTCAAATCTTGTTTCATTGAACCGGTACCACGGAAAGGAATCCTGTAAACGAATCATGGTCTCCAACAGTTGGGATTCTTCTTCCTTAGTGGTACCAGATGGGAACTCCTGATAACCCCATCTTATGGAATAGAGATCTGTGGGACCGACCTTGGGAATCAATAAGTTCGGAGGGATGTTATCCTTGGGTTGCGGGATATTGTTGTGCCTGGTATAGTTCATGACACTTGGGGTATGTCCCATAGTGGTCAACCAGTTCGGATCGGTTACTTGATCCACACCATAACTGTACTCTCCAAAATTTCCATCTTTAAGACCTAGGGCGTGTCCGGTCTCATGGGCCGTCAATCCTTGGAATAATCGTCCGGTCAAGTCATCAGGGAAGGGAAAGCTGCGCGCTCTTTTATCCAAGGGAGCTGCCCGGATAAAATACCTTTCCTCCAGGGTCTCTCGGGAAGCGTTCAAAAAAATGTCTGCCTTTAAGATTTCACCTGTTCGGTCATCGATGACACATCCAATGGTTCCCCCATATTCATTTTGCTCATAATCCCTAAAATAGCGTTTCTGCCCCCAATAAACTATATTGGTATTGATACTGAATTTATCCCATTCGCTTAAACTATCGGTTTCTATAACCCGTATAGCATCTTTGAAGCCTGCAGCCTCTAAGGCAGGCAACCATTCCTCGATGCCCGCTTTAACATAGGGGCGCCATTTTTTAGGAATTTCAGGGGACAACAGAAAGGTAATGGGTTTGAAAGGAACGCTGCTGCTGTTGTCTTTATATTTTTTTATCAGCCGCCACCTTCTAATATTGGCCCTGCTGTTATGGGTCCCATCGGGATGGATGCCATGTCGGATTCCATAAAGGTCCTCGCTATAATAACCCATTCGATAATCATGAGTTCTTGATTTCATGGGTTCAGGCAAAGTTGAAAAGCTAAAATACATGGGAAACGATACCTTTTCTTTTTTAGAGACCATTCCTCGTCGAATTTTGATGATGACCTCGTTGTCACGGTCTTTGCTGTCCTCTACAAATGAAATATTAGGAATGGAGGGGCCAAAGGATACGCCAAGATATTGGGGCCATTCGACAATCTTGTTCAAGATCAAATCGGTGACATCGATGCGGTATCCCCTGGATTCATCTTGTTGTTGTTCCATGGGGAAAATGGCTAGTACATTGTCCATCAAAGCCCTGTCCGTTACCACGGGCAAAATAACCCCAGAAGTGGATGGAACACTAAGGGCCTTTAATATGATGTTATCCCTATGTCGGGCCCACGCTATTTGCATATAGCTATTGGTCATTCCTTTAAAGCAGTTGAACAACATGGGTTGGTCCAATAATTTTTGGGGAATGTTGAGGAACAATTGGTCCCTTATGATTTCCGTGGTCAAAAAAACTGGGCTGTGATCACTATCTAGGACGGTTTTGAATTCCCCATTAAACGGTGAGGCTTTCAACTGCCCAAAGAGGAGGAATAAAAGAATAAAGGGTAATTTGATATGTTTCATCTTACGTTATGTTTTACTATTGAATTGACCCTATTACAGGACCTTGTTATTGGACAAGGTCCTGTTATTGGTCTTTTTTTGTTTTAATAGCCTGCGTTTTGAGGCAATAGATTTGGATTGAGTTCCAATTGGGATTCTGGTATGGGTAGCAGTAGATTCGTGTCATTCCAATTGGGCTTGATGCCATCCAAGATGTTTGCCGCATTTCCAGTGCGTTTAAGGTCGAACCAACGATGTCCCTGTTCCGTAAAAAGTTCCAGTTGCCGTTCTTTCAGGATAGCTTCCAATAGTTCAGTCTGGGTGTTTGCTTGTGTGGTAGCAAGTCCTGCCCGCTCCCTGATCTGATTGAGGTCGTTCGCGGCCCCAATGAGATTTCCCAGACGGGCGCTTGCTTCTGCCCGGATCAAATACTGTTCGGCCAAACGGAACAAAATGGAATATTCCAAGGATTCCGTTTCATTGTAATCGGCCTTGTATTTGTGGGGGTAGTAAAACGTGATGGTGTCGTCCGTATCCGAGATGGGTTCGGTCCATTCCTCATACCTAAGGTCATTTTCTTCAAATGACGACAACAGCTCTTCGGTAAGGGCATAGGTCTGACCCGGGACCAATTCAATGGTCAATGTGCCTCCTTCACTTGTATTGATGGGAAATTGATCATCGGCCTGTAGCTGCCAAATGGTTTCTGTGGACGCTTTTAAGAAGACACGGTCAAGATCCATTTCCAATTGAAAGTTCTCCATCAAATCCGTTGCATAGGATACCGCCTGTTCCCAATCCCTAACGTACAAATGCATTCGGGCCAAAAGGGCCTTGGCGGCATAGGCATCAGGAATGACCCTGTTGGACGTTACAGGTTCTTGGCCTTCCAAGAGCTCAACGGCTTCTTCCAAGTCCACAATGATATTGTCGTACACAGCAGATTCAGGCAATCGCGAAACCCTATTGTTCTCTTCATAATCCGTGGTCTTGATATAGGGCACATCCCCAAATAGCCCAACCAATTGACTGTGCATGTAAGAGCGAATGAAAAGGGCCTCTCCCTTGAACTTGTTTCTTTCGGAACTGCTCAAGGCTTTGGATGACTCCACGCCTTCAATGATGGCATTGGCCCCGTAGATCAGGCTGTAGGCCTGGTTCCACCATAGCTCCACTCGATTGTTGGTAGCGATAATGTTATGATTGTAGAATTGGGCCAGATCCACATTGAATCCATAATAGTCCAGTTCATCGGCATAAATGCCAAGGGTAGGGGTCAGGCCAAAGTTTCCAGATACCATCCCCTGCTCCCTCATGTTAAAATACAGATTGGCCATTGCGGATTCCACCGTGGCAGGGTCTTCAAATACGGTCTCAGCTATGAGAATGTTCTGTGGCGGATCGACTTCAACGAATTCCGTACATCCCAAAAGCAACAAGCATTGCAGGATGAGGATCTGATAGGGTCTTGATAAAATGGGGTTCTTTACAAAGGACTTTATCGCTGTCCTTTTATGATATCTTGTTTTATCTATTTTTTTCATCTTGAAAGGATTTGGTTAAAAACTGATTTGTAGGCCTAAAGTGAGCTGTCTTAGCGGAGGCAAGCGCGTGCTTGAGGGTTGTTCTGGATCTGGCCCGTAGTAATCGGTCAAGGTCCATAGGTTTTGTCCCTGCAGGTAGACGTTGATATCCAACCCATTCTCCATGGTGGGCAGCTTGTAGTTCAGGGAAATGTTCCTGAGACGGAGAAAGGAGGCGTCGGATACCGCGGCATTGCTACTCTGTTGGCGCCCCCCCAAATCCTCGACCGTTGTGAAACCACTGGAAGAGCGCTGATAGGTCGCAATATCCCCAGGCTGTTGCCATCTGTCCAATAGGGCTACGGGCACATTGCCCCTAAACCCGGGGGTGGCATCGAAGCGGACCGCATTATAGGCCCGCTGTTTTTTGAACTGAAAGAACACGTCCAAGCTCAGGTTTCCCAAAGTGAAGGTGTTGCCCATGCCCCCATACCACTTTGGGGCCAAATCTTCGATCCATTCCAAGTCCCCCGGATTACTGACCTCCCCATCTCCATCATAGTCCTCAAACTCATAGATGCCTGTCTCTGGATTGACACCGAGTGCATTGTAGAGCTTTACAATGGTCAAAGGTTCCCCGATGACATACCGATTGGCAAAAGTGGAGGATTCAAGGTCATCGAATTCGACCAGCTTATTTTTGGGAATGGTCAGGTTCAGGGTGGTGGACCATTGAAACTGCTTGGAACGGACATTGACCGTTCGTAGGTCCACCTCAAGTCCCGTGTTCTCGACCACAGCATCAAAATTGCCCGTTAATTGGGAAAAGCCAGTGGTGGCTGCCAAGGGAATCCCTACCAACTGATTGGAGGAACGGTTTCGGTACCAAGAGGTGTTAAGGAAAACCCGATCATTGAAAAACCCGAGTTCCAAGGCGGCTTCCAATTTTCGATTGGCCTCCCAGCCAAACTGTGGATTAAATATGCCTGAGGGTTCCAATAGGGTAGTGCCTGCATAGGATTCCCCGGAGACATTGTAGGTGTCCAAATAACGATAGTCACCAATGTTGTCACTTCCCGTGATTCCATAACTGCCCCGAAGCTTTCCATGGCTCAAAAAGGAGCTTTCCTTAAAGAGGGCTTCCCTTGAAAAGATCCAGGCAAGGCCCACGGCGCCAAAGTTTCCGAACTGCCTTCCCGGACCAAAGCGGGAAGACCCGTCACGACGGCCCGTAAGGTTCAAAATATATCGGTCATACAATTTTAGGTTGATACGGCCGAATAGGGCACTATAACGATAATCGGCATCCGAAGTGGAGAAGATTTCCAAGGATTGGGCTGCGGCCAAATTCTTAATCAGGCCATTATTGGGAAAGCCCCTTCCCCGCAGTACGATTTGATTCGAACTTTCTTGTTGGAAGGTAGTACCTACCAATATATCCAGCGAAAGCCTGTCCCAATGCTTCTTCCAGTTCAACTGCGGCTCCACGATCCATGATTCCCGCTCTGAGGCATTGGTGGTCAGATTGGAAAAGTTTTGTGGTGTGAGTCCCAGACCTGGGTTTCTGGCTGTATTGGGATTGGTGACATAGGAGTCCAATCGATAGCGGGTGAAGCCCATGCTGGACTTCAGTTCCAAGTTGGGCGTTATGGCGTAGGATAAAATCGCATTGGAGATAATGGTGTTGGTGGCAGCTACAAATTCCTCCTCCAAGGCGGCCAAGGGATTGTCCCAGGTATTGTTCTCCCAGTTCAGGTTGCCCTCCTCATCGAACAGGGCTGGGGCATTGGGTTCCAAGGAATAGGCTTGCTGGGTAAAGTCTGCTCCTGGCAATCGGTTATCCTCTCGGGTGTAACTACTGGAAAAGTTGATTTTGAACTTCCCATTTTTGGATCGGTGGGTCAGATTACTGTTCAAGCTTGCCTTTCTGTAATTGGCATCCCCGGGAAATACCGTGGTCTCTTTCAAATAACCGCCGCTGACCAAGAATTGGGTCAGCTCGTTGCCGCCGGAAATGGAAAGCTGTGCATTCTGGCGATAGGCGGTACCTCCGATCAATTCCTTTTGCCAATCCGTATAACGATTGTTGTCCCATACCGTAATATCGGGCCAAAAACCGTCAAGGGTAGGATTTTCCAATAGCGGGGTAAGCCCATCGTTGTCTATGCCTTCCCTACGGATTTCCAAATATTGTTGGCTGTTCATCAAGTCCAAGAAATTGGAAACCTCGCTTAGGGTGGTACTTAAATGGGCATCGAAGCGGGTTTTACCAGACTTTCCCTTTTTGGTGGTGATCAATACCACCCCATTCGCCCCACGGGAGCCGTAGATGGCCGTGGCATCAGCATCCTTCAATACTTCGATGCTTTCGATGTCGTTGGGATTGATGGCGTTCAGGGGACTGATGTTCCCGATGATTTCGGTGGAGACACGAGGGGCTGCCAATGACTGGGAACCGTAAGGTACGCCGTCCACGATGTAAAGGGGGTCGGTAACTCCGTTGAGGAAGTTTCGGCCACGGACCTCTACAGAGAAACTACCTCCAGGGACTCCTGTGTTCTGCACAATGTTGACGCCCGATAGATGTCCCTGCATGGCTGCCAGTGGATTGGCCACGGGTTGTTTTTCCATGATTTCTGATTTGATGGTGGCGATACTTCCTGTCCGTTCCTTTTCGGAAACCGTATAATAGCCCGCATTGAGGACTACTTCCCCTAACTGGGTGACATCTTCTTCCATTTGGACGTTGATGGTATTTCTTCCATCGATAGGGACTTCCAAGGTCCTAAAGCCTACTATGGAAAAGACCAAAAGGTCATTGTTGCCCGCTTGAATGCTGTAGGTACCGTCCATATCGGAAATGGTTCCCCGGTTAGTGGATGTTACCACTACATTGACTCCGCCCAAAGGCAGTCCATTCATATCGGTAATGGTACCAGAAATGGTATTTTGTGGTGGATCCAATGTTGTCCCTGCTACCAGTTTTTGGTGGAGTAGGGGAGCTAATAGGAGATGAAAGAACAGGAACATTTTGGTCCTGCTTATGTGTATTGATGAGTTCTTCATTGTTTTGAGTTCTTTTGATTAAAGCGTGAGTTAGATATTTCTTTTTCCTATGGGCAAATACTTAAGTCCATAGGTTTTTAGCCACACTGCCCAAAAAGTCAGGATAAAGCCGTAACTTCCTTGAGGGCATTAAGGTTCGGACATAGGCCACCCTGTCCAAGTAGCAATGGCTCTTGGCAATAGGATTCCTAGAAGGAAAATGACTATGAAATTGTATTAGGGCCGGATACCCTTAAAATGGATATGGTGAGCTATGGGACAAAAGGATATCGTAAACCGGAATAGTGTATCGTGTTTCCCATAACTATAGTCATGAATGGATCAAATAGGATTCTTGGGCTTTTTCTTAAAGAGAATATCAAATAGGGTCAGGCCCGCTCTAGAATTGGAACCGACCGATGATGATATCTCTGTTAAAAAAACAAGTCTTTTGTTTCTCATAACCCATTGGTTGGGCGATGCCTCGAAAAGCAAAAGAAACTAAACGCTAAGAAAAAAGTTGATATGAACCTAAACAAAAAAGGCGCGGAACTCAACTTACTGCACTAGGGGCACTGGTATGCCTTGGAAACAATAAGAGAGCCCACGCCCCGGGTCGTGAGCAATCTACTTATTATCTCGTTTCCATAAAAATTACCAGTTTTCTAGTACGAGACTCTAAGCGAAAGCTTCAAATATGTTCTAAACGAAGAATCGCAAAATTACTTAATACTAAAACGAATATAATAAAATTTTATACTTATTGTCAAACTTGACAATTTTTTTTCCTAAAAACCATAGACATTGCCTTTATGAAAGATTGGAGGATGGCATATAGAAGAAAATTAGGAGAAAATCTCTTAAGGCTGATCAATGAGCGTGATACAGATGTTCAAACAGTTGCCTCCTTGGGTAATATCGAAAGTAAACAAGTCTATAGAATCATTAGTGCCGAAAATGAACCTAAAGTAACAACCCTGCTTCCAATCGCCAAGGGTTTGGGGTTACATGTTAAAGTTTTATATGATTTTGATTTCGAAATTGAATAAGAAAAATCAATAACTTCTAAATTTATCTAACCAAATAGCTTCTACCCTTTTTAAATTCCTTACAGAAATTCGCATTTTCCTTTTTTAGAAAATTCTTACATTTAACGTTGTCTCCCCCAACATTTTAATGAAGATTAGAAAACTATGCTTTTCCATTCCATTGAAAAACCTTTGCATAGCTGACCAAATTGGCTGTATATGCTGAATAAAGTTGTGGATATAAACTAGTTAGCATTAATTTAAACCAACAATCGAAATTATGAGTAAAGGAGCAAAAGTATTAGTAACAATCGGAATTTTAATTGGATTTTTCTTTTTATTCGGAGCATTAACTTTCACAAGAAAAAGTGGAGGAAACGCAACCCCAGGAATATTTGGATTAATTCTATTTGGTGGAATGATTGCCGGAATCAGAGCAGTTTGGAAAAAACCAACTGATGATAAAGACAATGATAATCACCAATTAGACAAAACCAGTTAATGGAATTTAAAGATTATTATAAAATTCTTGAGATTAATCAAACAGCAACTCAAGAAGAAATAAAAGCTGCATTTAAAAAGCAAGCTGTAAAATGGCATCCAGATAGAAATTTGGGTACAGATACTACAGAAAAAATGCAAGAAATAAATGAAGCTTATCTAATACTAAAAGATAAAGAGGCTCGTGAACGTTATGACCGAGAATATTTAAGGTATAAAGAATTCACTCAAAAGTCTAATTCTTACTATCAAGAAAAAACATCGCAAGATTTTAAACAATCTCAATCCGAAAATAATCAAAGGAAAGAAAAGGCAAACGAACCGAATTATGAATTTGATGACGAAATATTAAAGAAATGGATGAGAAATGCAAGACGTCAAGCGGTAGATTTGGCAAAACAAACAATCCGAGAGGTCGGAGAGTTAAGCGTAACTGCAACTAAAGCAGCAGGTTCAAAGATGCTGGAATTGTTTATTGGTTATGCAATTGGTGGCATAATAATTCTTATAGTTTTTAAAGCTTGCACAGGATAAACGTATGAAAAAATCAATCATTTTAACTTTAACAATGCTATTATTCCAATTAGGGTTTAGTCAAGAAAATTGGGACAAAATAGATTTAGGTAATTGGGGCGAAATAAAAATGCCTTCAAGTTTAGAAGTTCAATCAGGTAACTACAAAAAAATAATCGATTACCAAAAAAGACATTTTTCTGTAAACGCAGAGAGAATTGTTTTCCAGCAGAAAGGTGTTAATAATGGCAAAAATTTAGACACTTATGGAAGAATAATTATTAGAACCGATTTTGCAAGTGAGGAATTTCCAGACTTAAATACGACCGAAATTACAAGTCAAGATATTGCCGACCTTAATCAAATGTATAAATCACAAATTTACGAAGTCGCTAATAATCCGACTTATCCTGCCAAAATTATAAAATGGAATGGAGTGAAAATTGTAACATTAAACGGTAACAAATCAATTAATTACAGTTACGTTCGACAAATGAACGGAAAACCACAAACCTATTCTGAATTTTACATCTTTTGGAAAGGAAACAGACAACATACTTTGAACATTGAATATCGAATTATTGATTCTGATAAATGGAAATCTGACCTTGAAAAAGCGACAAAAACATTTAAACTGAAATAAAAAACTAATGCTAACAATGGTAACCGTTGCACAAGTCCCTGATCAGCACCAAAACCGATCGTTATAAGCCTCATTAAGGGGCTTTTTTATTTTCCCATCAGTATTGAAGATTGGGTTTTAATTGTTTTTCAAGGGCTCCGAATAGCAACATAAAAGCGTTTTTCGGCAAAGTGGACAAAGCAAGTTGCCCCGCCCCACTTTTCGAGCGTTTTTCAATGAATTTCAGGTATTTTTTGAGGTTGTATGCGATTGCCGAGAGGTGCATGTGTAGCCTTCCCTAAAAATGTAGCCTTACCCCTTTTAAGACATCGCTAAATTCATATTGACTTTGCAAATTCCAATAGGGCAGGGTCATTTTTCAATTTTTCCATGTCATCTGAAATTTTACTGTCCAAAACCTTTGCGTAAATCTGTGTTGTTTTCAATGAGGTATGGCCCAGCATTTTGCTCACGGACTCAATAGGTACCCCATTGGAAAGGGTCACGGTGGTGGCAAAAGTATGTCTGGCCAAATGCGTGGTCAATGTTTTTTTGATTTTACATGCCGTTGCAATTTCCTTCAGATAAGAATTGGTGCGCTGATTGGTGTATACCGGTAGTAAGGTCTTTTTTTTGATTACTCTGGGATGTTCTTTATACTTGTCAATGATTGCCTCTGGGATGCTCAATAGGGGAATACTGCTCAAAACCTTGGTTTTTTTTCTTTTGGTCTTGATCCATTTGTTTCCTTTGATGTCCTTCACCAAATCGTCCTTCGTCAACTTTTCTATATCGGCAAAGGCCAATCCGGTATAACAGCAGAACAAAAACATGTCCCGTACTGTATCCAGTCTCTCAAATTCAAATTCTTGTTTTAGCATAGCTTCCAGTTCCTCGTGCGTCAAAAACTCTCGTTCTTTTTGTTTCCAACTGGCGGACCAGTGGAAGAAAGGGTCACGATCGATCCATTGATTGGCATAGGCGATGCGAACAATCTTCTTGAAATTGACGATATATTTGGTCGCGGTATTATGGGAGCAATTTTTTTTGCTCTTCAAAAAGTAATCAAAGCCCGTTATAAACTTATAATCGAGCTTTTTAAGCGGAAAATCTTTTTTTTGGTACTTGTGTACTATATAATCGGAGATATGTGATTTGGCAGCTTTATACCGTTGAAGTGTTCCTGCGGAATATTCCTTGCCCACTAAACTTTCCATTTGATCGTTGTGATCTTGGAATATTTCCAAGATCATATACTGTTTCTGACCCTTGCCCAAAAAGATGTTCTTCACGGTATCGGCATCCACATATTCACCACTACGGACAAGCTCATCATAGATAGATATACACTTGGCCTTTAAAGTATCGAAAAATCTGTTAAGCACTAGTATTTCTGGGCTTTTACCTCGAATCCTGCAATTGTCCGCATCCCATCTGGAAAGTTCAATTTGCTTGCCCGTACTGAACTCTGCACGTTTCCCATCGAGGGTGATTCGAGCGTATATAATTGATTTTTTGGGTTCCTTAACTACCTTTCTTTTTGGGTAAAAGATGACATTGATTGTTGAAAACATAAGAATAGGATTAAATTAACACTTTGAAGGTACAAAAAGAGGTCTTAAATAAATGTTAACAAATCCTTGCAATAAATTGCAAAACAGCTAATTATAGCGATGGAGGTGCCTCTGAAACCAGAGTCTTGAGAGGCACCGAATTAGGCACCTTTTATATGGTGTTTTTTGCTATTTTTTGGTGTCAATGGAAATGAAAAAAAGCCTGTAAACATCTAGTTTACAGGCTTTTGTGTAAATTTGGAAATATTCCAAGCGGTCTGGACGGGACTCGAACCCGCGACCCCCTGCGTGACAGGCAGGTATTCTAACCAACTGAACTACCAGACCAATGATTTTATCTTTTTAGACTCCGACAACAGTCGGATTCAAATCTTGTTCAATGCTTTTTTAAAGCGAGTGCAAATATACATTCTCATTTCGGATATGGCAAAACATTTTTTTAAAAAAATAGTCAAGCAAATTTTTGCCGCTCTATCATAAACGAGTTCAACACTTGTGAGAAGCCCGACCGAACATCAACCCCCACATATTTGATTTGGTACTGTGCACATTTTAATTTTAAATCCTTCTGGTACTGCGCTACTTTTTCTGAATATGCCTTTTTAACGGAATCGGCATACAAATCTATCTGTTCGCCCGTTTCAACATCCACAAAACGTTTGGGTGAATTGTCAAAATCAAAATGGAGCTCATGCTCATTATCCAATAGATGAAAGAGAACCACCGAATGTTTGTTGTATTTAAGATGTCGTAGCGCTTCAAAAAGTTTTCCCTCTTCCGTTTCGGTCTGAAACATGTCGCTAAACAGAAAAATCAAGCTCCGTCGGTGTATTTTCTCTGCAATTTGATGCAGAAAGGTATAGGTTTTGGTCTCGTTGCTGTTCGTCTTATGTGCTGCCACTTCGTTCAATTTGGAATACAGCATCTGAAAATGTCGCTCGCTGTTCTTTTCCGAAGCATGGAAATCATACGTATCAGAATAAATGCTCAAGCCAACGGCATCCCGTTGTTTTTTCAAAACCTGCATCAAAGCGGTGATGGAAAGCACCCCAAAACCAATTTTGTTGAGGTTGTCCAAGGCATATTCCTTCACTTCCGGGTAGTACATGGAGGTCGAGTTGTCCAAGATCATATGGCATCTCAGATTGGTCTCGTCCTCATAGCGTTTGGTGTACAAGCGGTCCGTTCGGGCGAAGAGTTTCCAATCAATGTGTTTGGTGCTCTGTCCAGGATTGTAGATTTTGTGTTCGGCAAACTCCGCGGAGAACCCGTGGAACGGACTTTTATGGATGCCACTGATGAATCCCTCCACAATTTGATGGGCCAAAAGTTCCAAGTTTTGGAAAAGGGTCGCTCTGTTAAGTTCCGATCGTACGTCCATAATTGATTTCTGCAGACAAGATAAAATAAAAAAGGCTTGGCATTTGCCAAACCTTTTTTAAAATCTAATTCCAAAATTCTTTTTACAGGGCTGCATCAATAGCGTCTGTATAGGTTTTTTTAGGAGATACACCTACTTGACGGTTTACGACCTCACCATCTTTAAAGACCAAAACGGTAGGGATGTTACGTACGCCGTATTTAGCGGCAAACTGCTGGTTTGCATCAACATCGACCTTTCCAACAACAGCTTTGCCATCGTATTCTTGTCCTACTTCTTCAATGATCGGACCTACCATTCTACAAGGTCCGCACCATGCTGCCCAAAAATCTACCAGGACAGGCTTATCACTTTTTAAAACAACTTCGTCAAAAGTTGCATCTGTTATTTCTAGTGCCATCTTATTTATTTTAATATTATGCAAAGTTAGTCAAATAATGCCCATCTAACTTACACCGGGCGTATTCGTTTTAATTATTGCGCCATTGACAATAATTATGGTCTAATTCAATTTGTAATGAATTTCATTTGCTTCCAGTTCGGAAAGCAACTCACTGTTTATCTTCACCTTTTGTTTTCGGCTCGATAATTTCAGTTTGATTTCCTCTTGCATCTCATAAATTACAAAACTTATCGGATGGTCGCCTTTATGCAATGTTAAAGTGTCCTTAAGAGTTTTGATGCGTTGTTCTTGCAGGCGATCTATGTTCAGTTTGATGGTGAGTTTTTTGGCAAAAGCATCCATCACATCCTGAAGCTGTTTAAAATCGTTGAACTGAAGCCTCGGGTCACCTTTTTTGCCCGTATCGCGGTTTACCCAGCCTTCGCGCACGTAGGTACGCACGTGCACAAAGGAATTGATCATCAAAAAATGACGGAACTTTAAATACTCCTCGCCAAAAATCCGAAGTTCGTAGGATTCGTTGTAATCTTCCAGCGTGAAAAGTCCCCAGCCTTTACCGTTTTTGGAAACGCGGTGCTGTACATCGGTAATGACCCCCGCAACCGTGAGTTCCCTGTTCACATGCTCTTCCAAACGAGAGAAATCGGCCACCGTATTCTTGCAAAATGCTTTGATCTCTTTTTTGAAATCATCCAACGGGTGCCCCGAAATATAAATGCCGACCACTTCTTTCTCCCGACGTAGCTTTTCCATGGTGCCCCATTCCTCACAGGGCGGAACAATGGGTTCTGGAATCTGAACCTCACTGGCTTCACCAAAAAGGCTCACCTGTGATGAATTTTGGTTCTCTTGGAACTTGGAACCGTACTTGACGGCTTTTTCCAAGAACGTGATACCATCGCCTTCATCGTGGAAATATTGGGCACGGTGGGTATCCCCGAAGGAATCGAACCCTCCGGCAAGTGCCAGATTTTCGAAGGCTTTTTTGTTGGCTGCCCGCAGATCTACGCGTTTGGCCAAATCAAAGATGGATCTATAGGGGCCGCCCTCTTTTCGGTTTTCCACAATGGTCTCCACAGCGGAACGACCCACGCCCTTAATGGCCCCCATGCCAAAACGTACCGCATTGTCTTTGTTTACGGCAAATTTGTAGTAGGATTCGTTGACATCAGGGCCCAATACATCCAATCCCATTCGCTTACATTCCTCCATGAAAAAGGTCACCTGCTTAATGTCGTTCATATTGTTGGACAGCACGGCGGCCATATATTCGGCAGGGTAGTGGGCCTTCAAATAGGCGGTTTGGTACGCAATATATGCGTAACAGGTAGAGTGACTCTTGTTGAAGGCGTAGGACGCAAATGCTTCCCAATCCTTCCATATTTTTTCGAGAACGTCGCGAGGGTGACCGTTTTTCTCCCCGCCGTCCAAGAACTGGGGTTTTAGTTTTTCCAGTAGGGCAAAAATCTTTTTACCCATGGCCTTGCGCAGCACATCGGCATCACCTTTGGAGAATCCGGCCAGTTTCTGGGAGAGCAACATCACCTGCTCTTGGTAGACGGTAATCCCGTAGGTTTCTTGCAGGTATTCTTCCATTTCGGGGAGGTCGTAGGTAATCTCCTCTTCCCCGTGCTTACGTGCGATAAAGCTTGGGATGTATTCCATCGGCCCTGGTCTGTAGAGGGCATTCATTGCGATGAGGTCATCAAAAACCGTTGGTTTCAGGTTTTTCATGTGTTTCTGCATCCCTGGGGATTCGTACTGGAACACTCCTACTGTTTCCCCTCGTTGGAAAAGCTCGTATGTTTTTTCATCATCCAACGGAAAATCATCGGGAACCAACTCTATCCCTGTTCTTGCTTTTACGATTTTAACGGTGTCCTTGATCAAGGTCAAGGTCTTCAATCCCAAGAAATCCATCTTCAGCAGTCCGGCGCTCTCAACCACGGAGTTATCGAACTGGGTAACGTAGAGGTCGGAATCCTTGGCTACGGATACGGGTACAAAATTGGTAATATCGTCCGGGGTGATGATGACCCCGCAGGCGTGGATCCCCGTGTTTCGCAACGAACCTTCCAGCACTCGGGCCATCTTCAAAGTTTGCCCCTCTAAATCATCTGTTTCAGCGATATTGAGCAGTTCATTGACTTTTTCCAAGTCATCGGAACGGAATTTTTTCTTTAAATCGGCTTCGTCCACCCCAAATATCTTGTTGAGCTTGGACATGTTGGGAATCAACTTGGCAATACGATCGGCATCGCCCAAGGGCAGATCTAGCACACGTGCCGTATCCCGAATGGATGATTTAGCCGCCATGGTACCGTAGGTGATGATTTGCGCCACCTGATTGGCCCCGTATTTATTGATCACGTAGTCCATAACCCGGCTACGGCCTTCGTCATCAAAATCAATATCGATATCGGGCATCGATACCCTGTCCGGATTCAGAAACCGCTCAAAAAGCAAGTCGTACTTCAAAGGGTCGATGTTGGTGATTGTCAAGCAATACGCCACCACCGAACCGGCCGCTGAACCCCTTCCAGGTCCTACGGATACATCCATGTTCCGTGCTTCTCGTATAAAGTCTTCCACAATCAAAAAATATCCCGGATAGCCTGAGTTTTTGATAATTTCCAACTCAAAATCTATCCGATCCCTGATTTCGTCCGTAAGTTCTCCGTAACGTTTTTCGGCGCCTTTGTAGGTAATATGTCTCAGATAGGCATTTTCGCCCCTGTTTCCGCCATCCACATCATCTTGGGAATCTTTGAATTCTTCTGGAATACTGAATTTGGGCAGCAAAATATCACTGGCAAGGTCGTAGGGTTCAATTTTGTCCACGATTTCCTTGATGTTCAGAATGGCTTCGGGCAAATCCTTGAAAAGTTCCTTCATTTCGTCCGAAGACTTAAAGTAGTACTCTTGGTTGGGCAGGCCGTATCGATAACCTCTACCTCGACCAATGGGGGTGGACTGTTTTTCACCGTCTTTTACGCACAACAAAATATCGTGCGCTTCGGCATCTTTTTTATCACAGTAATAGGTATTATTAGTGGCGACCAGTTTCACGTTGTGGTCTTTGGCCATACGTACCAAAACTTGGTTCACACGATCTTCGTCTTCTTGGCCGTGACGCATGATTTCGATGTAAAAATCATCGCCGAATTGTTCTTTCCACCATAAAAGTGCTTCTTCGGCCTGGTTTTCGCCAACATTCAGGATTTTGTTGGGTACCTCGCCGTACAGGTTTCCTGTGAGTGCGATTACATCTTCCTTGTACTGCTCAATCACCTTTTTATCGATTCTGGGCACGTAGTAGAAACCATTGGTGTAGGCAATGGAAGACATTTTGGCCAGATTGTGGTACCCTTTTTTGTTTTTGGCCAAGAGCACAATTTGATGCCCGTAGTCCTTTACATTTTTATTGGTATGGTCTTCGCAGACAAAGAATTCGCAACCAACGATTGGGGTAATCTCTCTCTCTGTAGGTTCTTCGCCATTGGCAATAAGTTCTTCATTTTTGGCTTTTGCAGCCTTGTTGTGACCCATCACTTCTTTCACAAAGTGAAAGGCGCCCATCATATTGGCGTGGTCGGTGAGGGCAACGGCAGGCATACCGTGATTGGCGGTGGCCTTGACCAAATCTTTTATATTGATGGTGGACTGAAGCACCGAAAACTGGGAGTGGTTGTGCAGATGGACAAAGGGTTCATCTTCTAAGGTCTCTACATTCTCTTTGATTTCCTCGTCGGAAACCCCACCGGTATCCTCGGCCCAAAGGGCGTCGGCAATTTTTTTGGATGCGGCCTTTAGGTTGATGTGCTTTAACCCGATGAGTTCGATCTCTTGCGGATTGGCTTCTGAGAATCGCTCGAAATAGTCAGGCTGGACATCGAGTTCTTGGTAGGAATACTGCTTTTTACGTACCAGTTCCAAAAAACAACGCGTGGTCGCCTCAACATCCGCCGTTGCATTGTGCGCTTCGGCGAAGGGTTCCCCAAACAAAAATTCATGGAGTTCGGTCAGCGTGGGCAATTTGAATTTACCGCCACGACCTCCGGGTATTTTACAGAGTTCGGCGGTATGTTCTGTACAGGTGTCCAGTACGGGAAGTTCGGTCAATGGGCTTTCCACACCTTCGCGATGGAATTCGCATCCCATAATGTTGATGTCGAACCCTACATTTTGACCCACTACAAATTTGGTTTGCAGCAACGCTTTGTTGAAAGCATCCAGAACCTCGCTCAGTGGCACCCCTTCTTCTTCGGCCAATGCGGTGGATATACCGTGTATCTGTTCTGCTTCGTAAGGGATATTGAATCCTTCGGGTTTTACTAAAAAGTTTTGGTGTTCTATCAAATTACCGAGTTCATCGTGCAACTGCCAAGCAATCTGAACGCATCTCGGCCAGTTGTCGGTATCGGTTATGGGAGCATCCCAACGTTTGGGCAAACCAGTGGTTTCCGTATCAAAAATCAAATACATAAGCTATCTGTCTCGGTCAAAAAAAGAATAGATAAAAGTACGGAAGAAGATAGATTTGGTGAAATAGAGTTTTTAGGAGTTATCAACTAAAAAAAGCCGGGAATAAATCCCAGCTTTTTCTTCTGATTGTATCTATTGACTTTTGGATTTACGATACTGCTGTTTCGAATATGTTTGCCGTTTCCAGCGTGTTCCTGATGGCATTTCTATGTTTCATCAGTAAACTTTCCGTGGTCGGTGGCAACACAAAATCTTTATCATGAAGAATATCGTTATAGGTTTCTATAGCCTCTTTTTCCCCACGATGTACTTCTTCTAACATTGCTTCTTCGTTATTGGAAGTGAACAGGGATTTAAAATTGATCCATGATCTGTGCAATGTACCTTTTGTACTTCCACTATCTTCCGGTTTCTCTCCGAACGACATAATTTCAGCTTTGAGTTCTTTTCCGAAATTGTGGCGTTGGTCGGAACTATCCATGAAAAATTGCTTTATGGTTTTGTTATCTACCTTGTCAGCTGCTTGTTTAAAACCTTTTTCAGCGTCGTAGGTTCTTTCCAAAAGTTCGTTCAATTTGTTCGACATTTCTACAGTATACTTCATAATCTATCTTCATTTTAGGTTAGTAGTCATCGGCTCTCGACGACATCTATATATAATTTAAACTTAATGGGCATAATTCCAAAGGACAGAGGGGGTTTATCATAGGTTTAACGGTATGACGGCCAACTGTTAAGGGCATTTAACTTTTTTGGACAAAAACACTATGCTATAAACAAATAAATGTATATTTGCACCCGCTTAACGGATAAGCGATTTAAAATGAATTAATAATCAGGGTCGGGCACCCTACAAATTAATGTGATATGCCAGTAAAGATTAGACTTCAGAGACACGGTAAAAAAGGTAAACCATTCTATTGGGTAGTTGCTGCCGATGTTAGAGCAAAAAGAGACGGTAAATTTTTGGAAAAATTGGGCACATACAATCCAAATACCAACCCAGCAACAATCAATCTGGATGTTGATGGTTCCGTAAAATGGTTGCAAAACGGTGCACAACCTACCGATACTGCAAGAGCAATCCTTTCTTATAAAGGGGTGTTGATGAAGCACCATTTGCTGGGCGGTGTTCGTAAGGGTGCATTGACCGAAGAGCAGGCCGAGGAAAAATTCAAAGCTTGGTTGGAAGAGAAGGAGCAAAAAATCCAAGATAAAAAAGAAGGATTGAGCAAGGCCGAGGCCGAGGCTAGAGCAAAAGCTTTGGAGGCAGAAAAAGAAGCTAACGAGAAAAGAGCTGCCGCTGCACTACCTGAAGAGGAAGTTGCCGAGGAGGCCGCTGAAGAAACTGCCGAAGCCGCAACTGAGGAAACTGCTGAGGAAGCACCTGTCGAAAAGGCTCCTGCTGCTGAAGAAGCTGACAAAAAAGAAGAGTAGAAACGTGACGATGCGCAAGGAAGACTGTTTCTACCTGGGCAAAGTCGTTTCAAAATATAGTTTTAAGGGCGAGGTGTTGGTCAAACTGGACACCGATGAGCCCGATATCTACGAAAATATGGAATCAGTGCTTGTTTCTTTGGGGAACAATCTGGTTCCATTTTTTATTGATAGGTGCCGATTGCACAAATCCAATCTCCTTCGCATCGATTTTGAAGAGGTAAAGGATGAGCCCACCGCCGATAAGCTTATTGGTTCCGAACTTTATCTGCCCCTTACCATGTTACCGCCGCTAAAAGGCAACAAATTCTACTACCACGAGGTTATAGGCTTTACCATAATGGATGAAGCCCATGGGGATATCGGTGTCATAGAATCAATAAATGATAGCGCATCACAGGATTTGTTCGAGATTAAAAAGGGGGAAAAGGAATTGTTGATTCCTGTCACTGATGATATCATTACCAAAGTAGACAGGGAGAACAGGACCATCCATGTAAAAACTCCTGAAGGTTTAGTAGAACTTTACTTAAGCTGAAAAATAAAAAGGAGGCAAATTTGCCCCCTCTTCACTTAACAAAACTCGACGAAATTTTATTTTTTCCACTTGCCGCCACCAAGGTAGAAACCCAATGATATGCCCAAGTAAGAGTTTTTTACTTCTACACCTTCCCCCAAGTCGGTTTTGCCGATTAGGTTATAGGTTGCTGCCAGTCTAAATTTCCCTGCTTCAAACCCAGCTCTCAAAAGGCCGCCGAATTTACCATCGACCTCAAGCTCTGCATCGCCTTCAATTTCTTCTTCATCAGTTATATCAAAACCAATGCTCCCCAAAGAGCTGTAGCCTACACCAGCGCCAAAGAATGGGGCAAATGAAGAAGTTCCTGAGTTAAAATAGTAGTCAAAGGTGCCAGAGTATGACATGCTTGCGGTCAAGCTTGCCTCTGCAGAGGCAGGGCCAACCTCAACATTTTTAGCCATAGCCGCAGATTCAAAGCGAATACCAATGTTCATGTTGTCGGCGATATTGTACTTTGGTTCAATGGCAAATAGCACACCACCACCTCCACTGGGCATGGTGTAACCGGCTTCCAGTCCAACACGGAACTTACCTTCTTCTTGCGCTTGTGAAACTTGTGCTACGGCGAGCATAAGTAGGAATGAAACAACGATTTTTTTCATAATCATAAAAAGTTTAAATATTTGGTAATGATTTTATTGGGGACCATCCCCAGAATTCGATGACGAATAAACCACTTTAGTTTGTTTTGGAAGGCCATGAATTAACGAATGCCCCATTTGAACCAACGGATGCCCTGTTTCAATTGATATTTGTAAATCAGGTACAGGTATTGCTTTATCTTTGATCCAATGAAACCATTCAAATTCAAAGAATTTACCATTCATCAAGATCAATGTGCCATGAAGGTCGGCACCGATGGGGTATTGTTGGGTGCTTGGGCGTCATTGGCAAATCAACCGGAATCCATTTTGGATATTGGTGCGGGCACCGGCCTCATTGCTTTGCAACTTGCACAGCGTTCGTCCGCCGAAACCATAGATGCCATTGAGTTGGATGATGCCGCCTACGAGCAATGTGTTGCCAATTTTGAGGCATCGCCGTGGGGAGATAGGCTATTCTGTTACCATGCAGGCTTTGATGAGTTTGTGGACGAAATGGATGACAAGTACGACTTGATTGTTTCCAACCCGCCATTTTACGCCGAAGATGTTACGAGTGGCGATACATCCAGAGACACTGCGCGGCAAAACAGTTCCTTGCCCTTTGATGAATTGCTTCAAGGCGTACCCCAATTTTTGACGGACAAAGGAATTTTTGCAGTTATCGTTCCTTTTAAAGAAGAACAAGGTTTTGTTAAACTGGCCAAACGTGTGGGATTGTTTCCCAATAGGATCACAAGGGTAAAAGGAAATCCAGATTCAGATTTTAAAAGAAGTTTAATGGAGTTCAGTTTTTTTGATGATCAAACCAATATCGATACCTTGACAATCGAAAAAGAACGGCACCAATACACCGAAGCATACATAAAATTGACCCAAGCATTTTATTTGAAAATGTAACAATGAGCCGATGAAATGTTATATTTACTAAAATTTATTCTGAATGAAGCCCGACTTATTTGAAGCCCCGGATTACTACAACTTAGACGATTTACTTTCGGAGGAGCATAAACTGGTCCGCGATGCTGCCCGCCAATGGGTAAAGCGTGATATATCCCCCGTTATAGAGGAATATGCCCAAAAAGCAGAGTTTCCCAAACAGATTATTGGTGGACTCGCTGAAATTGGAGCCTTTGGCCCCTACATTCCCGAGGAATACGGCGGTGCCGGTTTGGACCAAATAAGTTATGGCTTGATCATGCAAGAGATTGAACGTGGTGATAGCGGCGTTCGTTCAACCGCTTCCGTTCAGTCATCATTGGTCATGTATCCCATATTTGCTTATGGTACCGAAGAACAGCGCAAAAAATACCTGCCCAAGTTGGCAACAGGGGAGTGGATGGGCTGTTTTGGCCTCACCGAACCCAACCATGGTTCCAACCCGGGAGGAATGGAAACCAAGTTCAAGGATGCAGGTGACCACTACGTATTGAACGGTGCCAAATTATGGATTTCCAACTCGCCATTTGCAGATGTTGCCGTGGTTTGGGCCAAGAACGAGGAAGGCAGAATTCATGGGCTTATCGTGGAACGTGGCATGGAAGGCTTTTCCACTCCAGAGACCCATAACAAATGGTCGTTGCGTGCATCAGCTACAGGCGAGCTTATTTTTGATAATGTAAAAGTGCCCAAGGAAAACCTGTTGCCGGGTAAGAGCGGACTCGGAGCACCACTGGGTTGTTTGGACTCCGCTCGCTACGGAATTGCATGGGGCGCTATTGGTGCCGCCATGGATTGTTATGATACCGCATTGCGATATGCCAAAGAGCGCGAACAATTTGGGAAACCCATTGCCGCCTACCAACTCCAGCAAAAGAAATTGGCCGAAATGATCACGGAAATCACCAAGGCGCAGTTGTTGGCTTTTCGTTTGGGACAATTAAAGAATGAAGGCAAAGCGACCACCGCTCAAATTTCCATGGCCAAACGCAACAATGTGGAAATGGCCATCAAAATAGCGCGTGAAGCACGTCAAGTTTTGGGTGGAATGGGAATCACTGGCGAGTACAGTATCATGCGCCATATGATGAACTTGGAAAGTGTGATCACCTACGAGGGTACGCACGATATTCACCTCTTGATTACAGGTGCCGATATTACGGGAATCCAAGCATTTAAATGATCAAGTTCAGGAAACTTTTTCCACAGTGACCTTGATGGATTTACTAATGGGCGTCTGGCTCTTGTCCGCAAAATGATTGTGGGGCACCAGCATATTGGTCTCCGGAAAGTAGGCCGCCATATTTCCTTTTGGAATTTCATAGGGTACAACAATGAATTTTTCGGCGGTCCGCTGAATCCCATCATAATTACTGTGGAGATTGACAACATCCAATTTGACCAACCCCTTTTCAGCCATATCCGCTGAATTCATAAATACCACACGGCGTTCGTTATGTATGCCACGGTAGCGATCGTTCAACCCGTAAATGGTGGTATTGAATTGATCATGGGAGCGAATGGTCATCAACAACAATTCATCAGGTTTCAATTGATGTTCGGGCAATGGAGTGATTGACAATTGCGCCATGCCATTGGGAAGCATTCTAAAATCCCGATTTCTAACATTGTTGGGCAAGTAGTATCCAAATCCTTTGGATTGTTCGCTGGTATTTTCAAATCCTTTCACGGTTTTATCAATCAATTTACGGATAAGGCTATAATCCTGTCCAAGTTCGTACCAGTGCATAGAGTGGTTGCCCCTAAAATACGTATGGGCCAAGAGTGAAATGATTTCAGGCTCACTTTTGATGTGTTCCGAAGCAGGTTTCAGCAGCCCTTTGCTCTGCCGAACCTTTCCCGTACTGCTTTCCATCGTTAAAAATTGGAGTTCTCCATTTTTCTCATCCTTTTCGGAACGCCCAAAGGTTGGCAACAACAATGCAGTTTTGCCGGTCACCAAGTGGCTTCGATTCAATTTAGTGCTGATCTGCACCGTCAAATCACAATTTTGAATCGCCTCCGCGGTATACTTCGTATCAGAAGCAGCCATCAAAAAATTGCCGCCCAAACAGACAAATACCTTGGCTTTTTTCTCGTGCATTGCTTCAATGGCCTCCACCGTATCATATCCTTTTTCGGTAGGAGGGTCAAAATTGAGGTGTTTTTGTATTCTTTCGTTCAATCCTTTGTTCACAAAGTGCATAATACCCACGGACCGATCCCCCTGCACATTACTATGCCCCCGCACGGGACAGGTTCCGGCAAAGGGTTTGCCCACGGCACCCTTGAGCAACAGAATATTCACATATTCCTTGATGCAGTCCACCGCATTTTTGTGCTGTGTGATTCCCATGGCCCAGCAGATGACAATCTTGGAGTTTTCTGCCAATAACTCCACAACCTTGTCAATTTTGTGCATGTAGACCCCACTTCGCTGTTGAAGAATTTCCGCATCGTATTGGTCCAAATCTTTCAACAAATCATCATACCCATCAACATACTCCACGATAAATTCGTGGTCGAGAACATTTGAGTTTTTCGCATCCAACGCAACCAATTTTTTTAAGATCAGTTTGGCCAGAGCCACATCCTCATTGATTTTTACGGGCAGGTGAATATCCGCTAGCGGTTCTCCATTCCCCAGCATGCTGGAGATACTTTGTGGGTTTTTAAAGTTGACCAATCCTGTTTCTGCCAACGGGTTTATACTGATGATCTTTCCACCGTTCTTTTTGCACTTTTCCAAGGCCGATAACATTCTGGGATGGTTGGTACCAGGATTTTGCCCAACCACCAAAATAACCTCTGCACCATATAGGTCATCCAGTTTTACAGAGCCTTTCCCGATGCCCAAGGTTTCCGAGAGTGCCACACCAGATGATTCATGGCACATATTGGAACAATCGGGCATATTGTTGGTGCCAAAGGCACGGGCAAACATACCGTAGAGATATGCGGCCTCGTTGCTGGATCGGCCCGAGGTGTAAAAAATAGCCTCGTTCGGGTCTTTCAATTGGTGTAGTTCGTCCGATATCACTTCAAAGGCATCTTGCCAGGTGATGGGTTCGTAATGCACACTATCTGGTTTGAGGACCATCGGTTCTATAACACGGCCCAATTTATTGAGTTGAAAATCACTTAGTCGGGATAATTCTTCAACCGAATGTTCTTTAAAAAAGTCCGCTCCAATATGCTCTCGGGTGGCTTCATCGGCCAAGGCTTTGGCCCCATTTTCACAATATTCCGCAATTTTGGATGGATGTTCGGGGACGGGCCAGGCACAACTTGGGCAACGAAAACCGTCCTCTTGGTTCATTTCCAGCAAACTTCGCATGGAGTTCACAATCCCCATTTCCTTAAAACTGTGTCTCAATGCTTCTTTGACCCCTAAAAAACCAGCTGCAGTTTGCATGGGTTCTTTAATCTCCAGCCCTGTAAATTCGATGTCCCCGGTCAGGGAAACCCTGCGCTTTAACTCTTTTTGCATGTACTAATATAAGATTTTGGGGTGGGACAATTATTTTTCATGACTTTGGGCAATCCTATATAGGACGGAATTACCTTTGGTTCAAATTTAAATTACAATGGATTTCCTATGTAATTTAGCAAAAATCGAGTATTTTAAAGCATGTTCGCCCTTGTAGATTGCAATAACTTTTATGCCTCGTGTGAGCGGGCCTTTCAACCCCAGTACAATAATGTTCCTGTGGGGATTCTTTCCAATAACGATGGCTGTTTCATATCACGTAGTGATGAAGCCAAAAAATTGGGTTTGCCCATGGGTGCCCCGGAATTTAAGTACAGACAGTTTTGCAAGGATAACAAAATCAAGGTGTTTTCGTCCAATTATGCCTTATACGGGGATATGAGTGCCAGGGTAATGAACATTCTCGGAACATTTACTCCCAATATGGAAGTGTACAGTGTGGATGAAGCCTTTTTAAAGTTTGATGGTTTTGAGAGCTATGACTTTGACGCTTACGGCAGGGAAATCCAGCAGACTGTACAAAAATGCACGGGTATCCCTATCAGTATAGGCATTGCGCCAACTAAGGCTTTGGCCAAGGTAGCCAACAAAATTGCCAAAAAACTGAAAACTCGAACAGGCGGGGTATACGTTATTGAATCTGATGAAAGACGGATAAAAGCATTGAAGTGGACCAAAATTGAGAGCGTCTGGGGGGTAGGACGAGGAAATCTGAAACGGCTTCAGACCAGAAACGTGAAAACCGCCTATGATTTTACCCAATTATCGGACGAGTGGGTACGTAAACAAATGGCCATTATCGGCCTTAGGTTAAAAAAAGATTTGGAGGGCAGGCCGACCTTGGATTTGGATGATGATACCCGCGATAAAAAAGCAATAGCCACCACCAGAAGCTTTGAGAACACCTATTCCGATATTGAGAATATTAAGGAACGTATATCCACCTTCGCGACCAGTTGTGCCGAAAAATTACGTAATCAAGGAAGCAGTTGCAACTACCTAGTGGTGTTCTTGAGAAGCGACAGGCATAAAAAAGATGAGCCACAGGATAGAAGCAGCCTAATAGTTACCTTGCCCTATGCCACGGATTCCAGCTTGACCATAAGTAATTATGCCGTTAAGGCTGTGGTTTCCATATTTAGGCCAGGGATTAAGTATAAGAAGGCCGGGGTCATCGTATCTGGATTGGTGCCCACCAATGCAAGACAATTGGATCTATTCCTGTCCGAGAACCCAAAACACCATAAGCTGATGCAGGTCATGGATGGTATCAATGACAAGTATGGCGGCCAAAAAATGAAAATTGCCAATCAAGATTTGGAAAGGACTTGGAAGATGCGCCAAAAACACCTTTCACCTAAATACACCACAAATATTAATGACATCATCAAAGTGAAATGACCTCAAAAAAATCGCCAGAAACAGACTCGCTCATTTTTTACGCACCCATCAAAGAAGAAGGTTTGGGCGTACCCTTGTCCAAAAATACCGTATCCGCAGGTTTTCCTTCACCAGCAGATGATTTTAAGGAGAAGCGCATCAGTTTGGACAAAACGTTGATCAAAAACAAAGAAGCAACGTTCTATGCAAGGGTGAGTGGAGAATCCATGATAGGCGCAGGACTGGATGATGGGGACCTTTTGGTCATAGACCGCAGTTTGGAAGCCGAACATGGTAAAATAGCCGTTTGTTTTTTGGATGGAGAATTTACCGTAAAGCGATTGCACATAGATAAGGGCAATATAACATTGATGCCCGAAAATAAAAGCTACAAACCTATCAAGGTTCCCAAGGACAGCGATTTGTTGATTTGGGGAGTGGTCACTTATGTCATCAAGGCATTATAACCATTGAATTTTAAAGCCTTTTTATGTCAAAACCGTCGGTTCGAGTGAAATTCCAAGGGAATTTTGTATCGAGAAATCGAAGATTCAGCATGCTAGTCGGTTTTGGGCTTAGATAGCTTTCTGAAGTCAAAGGCTCACCTGACTATAAACAGTGAATTTAAGAGGTGTGATTTCAAAAAGGAGGTTTAGAAACACATAAATCCAAAACCTTTGCTATCTTTGTCCCGTTGTGTTGGATTCCAGTCGCGATGATTGGAATCAGGTTGAAGCATCAAACCGATGCTCGCCAATGAAAGGCTTTCCTTTTGGAAGGCTTTTTTTGTTTGTGATGGAGAGTGAAAATATTTGTGGAAATCTGTGGAATTAGTGTCAAGCTAAAAATAGGTTGGAAGCAATATTAACTTTGGGTAACAGCATGCGCCACATGATGCACCAGTGAGGCGGCCAATTTTGCCGTTTGTCCATCGATATCATACTTAGGATTCATCTCGGCAATGTCCAGACTAATCAGTTTTCCTGAGCTTATGATGGTCTTCAAACACTCCAAAACCATGTGGGGTGTAAAGCCCATGGGCGAGGCGGCACTGACTCCGGGAGCAAAGGCCGATGAAAATCCATCCAAATCGATGGTCACGTACACATGGTCCACATTTTTGGCAAAGGCATCGATCCACGTAGTGATTTCCTCCAAAAAAGCAGGCTGAAACGTTTCGGACATCACATAAATAACATCAAGTTCCCTGGCGGTTTGAAACAAGTTCCGGTCATTGGCATCCTTTCGGATACCCAGACAGAGGTAGTTAAAATCGATGCCCTCTTTTTCGCAGTCTTTCGCTATCTGATAAAACGGGGTGCCCGAGTTGCTTTGTTCCGTGTTTTTCCGCAAATCAAAATGCGCATCAAAATTGATGATGCCGATGGTTTGGCCTTCTTTTTTGGTGTCCAGATATTTTTTGATGCCGTTATAATGTCCATAGGCCATGTCGTGTCCGCCCCCTAAAACAATTGGGAACTGTTTTTTCTCCAAAAGGATTTTGACTGCTTCGACAAGTTGTTCTTGTGCAGATTCCATATCGCCATCGCTGCAAACCACCGAACCTACATCGTGCAAAAGCACATTGCTGCCCAAATGGTTGGGCATTTTTCCAAAACTGTTTTTGATGATATCGGGACCTTCAGCAGCGCCAATGCGTCCTTGATTGCGGCGAACACCGGCATCGCAGGCATAGCCCAAAAGGGCAATGGATTTTTTCTGTGCTTCGGGAAGTTCCTCCAAAGGTGTACAATGCGCTTTTTCGTGCAGGTACAGCCATTTGTTGGAGACTCTACCTGTCCAAAGTTCTTTTTTCGGGGGTTCGTAATGTTTCATTGCATTAAAATAGGTCATCCAAAATATCGGATTCCACAAGATAAGGCAAAGTTACTTTTAAATTGGGGGAGCGTTCCATTTCTCGTTCAATGGCAAATCGGGCTTCTTTGTTCCGTGCCCAACTTCTTCGGGAAATCCCATTGTTCACATCAAAAAACAACATTTTCTTCAATCGGTTGGAGGCTTCTTCCGAACCATCGAGCACCATACCAAACCCGCCATTGATCACTTCTCCCCAGCCAACACCGCCACCGTTATGAATGGAAACCCAAGTGGCTCCCCTAAAACTATCACCAATTACATTTTGGATGGCCATATCCGCGGTGAACTTGCTGCCATCATAAATATTGCTGGTCTCCCTAAATGGAGAGTCCGTACCGCTCACATCGTGATGGTCCCTCCCTAAAACCACGGGAGCAGTGATTTCT
Source organism: Flagellimonas oceani (assembly GCF_011068285.1). NCBI lineage: Bacteria > Pseudomonadati > Bacteroidota > Flavobacteriia > Flavobacteriales > Flavobacteriaceae > Flagellimonas > Flagellimonas oceani. The sequence continues at coordinate 4,388,963 of NZ_CP049616.1, forward strand.
CCCTTGGCAATGGCCGTGTTGAAGGCATCCGCGATCTTGCTTCGCCCTTCGGCATCGGCGTAAAGAATACGGGCCTGTGAACCTACCACCAATTTGTTCTGTTCCGCTTCTGAAATCCATTTGATGTTGTCCTGCATCTGCTGTTGGATTTCTTCCGGTGCTTCGGATTTTATCTTCTCCATCACTTTTAACGCAATAGCATCGGTCTTTTGAAGGTCTTTTGGATTGCCCGAGGTACAAACCCATCGGAACGGGCCAAAACCATAATCAAAACACATCGGGCCCAAAATATCCTGGACATAGGACGGATACCTGAAGTCAATATTGTTCTCGGCCATCACATCGCCGCCTGCTCGGGAAACTTCCAACAAAAAGGCGTTTCCGTAATCAAAAAAGTAGGTGCCTTTTGCGGTGTGTTTGTTAATGGCGTTGATTTGTCTTCGCAATGATTCCTGCACTTTTTCCTTGAACGTTTCTGGGTTTTCCACCATCATGATGTTTGACTCTTCAAAAGAAAGCCCAACGGGATAATAACCACCCGCCCAAGGGTTGTGCAAGGAGGTTTGGTCGGAACCTAAATGAATAAAAATATCTTCCTCATAAAAATGTTCCCAAACGTCCACTACGTTACCGATATAGGCCAAGGAAACCACTTCCTTGTTGGCCACGGCCTCTTTGGTGCGGACGACCAACAGATCTAAATCCACCAACAATTCATCCACCCAACCTTGGTCGTGGCGTTTTTTGGCAGCTTCGGGGTTGACTTCGGCACAAATGGTGATGCCCCCAGCAATGTTTCCGGCTTTGGGTTGGGCACCGCTCATACCACCCAGTCCAGCGGTCAAAAAGATTTTTCCTTTGGGCGATTCGTTTGGCTTCAATACTTTTCGGAATGCGTTCATGACCGTAATGGCCGTTCCGTGCACAATCCCCTGTGGGCCAATGTACATATAGGAACCTGCTGTCATCTGTCCGTATTGGGTCACGCCCAGTGCGTTGTATTTTTCCCAATCGTCGGGTTTGGAGTAGTTAGGAATCATCATCCCGTTGGTGACCACCACCCTTGGCGCTTCCTTGGACGATGGGAAAAGGCCCATCGGATGTCCAGAATACATATGGAGCGTCTGCTCTTCGGTCATTTCCGCCAAATATTTCATCGTGAGCAGGTATTGCGCCCAGTTTTGGAAAACCGCTCCATTGCCGCCGTAGGTAATGAGCTCTTCGGGATGTTGTGCCACGGCAGGATCCAAATTGTTCTGTATCATGAGCATAATAGCCGCCGCCTGATGTGTTTTGGCAGGATATTCCGAAATGGGACGTGCGTACATCTCATAATCGGGCTTGAACCGATGCATATAGATGCGGCCATAGGTTTTCAGTTCCTCCGCAAATTCTGGGGCGAGCTCTTTGTGCCAAGCCTCGGGAAAATAGCGTAGCGCATTCTGTACAGCCAGTTTTTTTTCCTCTTTGGAAAGGATGTCCTTCCGTTTTGGGGCCGGGTTGCCATTTTTAGGATACTCCTTTTTTGGAGGAAGTTGTTGGGGGATGCCTTGTACTATTTGTTGCTGAAATTCAGTCATGATGTGATTTTTTAATGGATGGGCGTTCCTTTTTTCCAAACTTCACTTGGTTTTAGTTGCCCCTGATGATAGGTGATTTCTTGGTAATTGTCCGTTGGGAAAATCACAAAATCGGCCTGTGCTCCGGTTTCCAGTTTTCCTCGGTCTTTCAAACGCAAAGCTGCTGCGGCCCTATAAGTGATGCCTGCCAAAACCTCGGTGTTGGACAATTTTTCAAAGGTTCCCAAAATACTGGCTTGGGTCAATAGGTCGCCCATGGGCGCGGACCCTGGATTATGATCGCTGGCAATGGACAAAGCACCGCCTGCATCCAAAATTTTCCGTGCTGGGGTATAGGCGCATCCCAAACCGATGGACGCCCCGGGCAATGCTGTTGCAATGGTGTTGCTCTTGGCGAGCAATTGAATCTCTTTTTCGGTGCTGGCTTCCAAATGGTCGGCGCTTACCGCATCAAAATCCACCGCAATTTGACTGCCTCCTGATGTAAATTGGTCGGCATGTACGGTGATGTCGAACCCCATTTCCTTTGCTTTTTGAAAATAGGGTTTGATTTCCTCTGGGGAAAAAGCACTTTCTTCCACAAAAGCATCCACACGATGGGCCAAGTTTTCAGTTTTGATGATGGGAAACAATTCCTTGATAATCACATCGAGATAATTCCTGTCTTGGTACCAATCTTTAGGTTTCATATGGGCTGCCAAACAAGTTGGAATCAAAGAAGCCTTCGAAGTTTCGTTGGCCTGTTTGATGGTGCGCAGCATTTTCAATTCTTCATCCACAGAAAGACCGTAACCACTTTTTACCTCGATGGTGGTGACCCCATTTTTCAGATGTTTTTGACTTCTGGAAACAATTCCTTCAACCAATTCTTGTTGTGATGCTTTTCGGGTCTGGGTAACGGTGTCCCAGATACCGCCGCCGGCTTTGGCGATTTCCAAATAGGTTTTTCCAGCATTTCTGTAAGCGTAGTCCCGAGCGCGTGTGCCCCCAAAACAGATATGGGTGTGTGAGTCTACAAATCCGGGCAGGCAAATATGTTGACCTTCGATATGGTGCACATCGACATCTTCGGATTTTAAATCATCAAAAACACCCACTTTTAGAATTTTTCCTTTAGAAATCAGAATACCGCCATTTTGAATGATGGGCAATTGCTCATCTTTGAGCGCTCCTTTTAGTGGGAGACCCGTCATTGGAAGCAATTGGGTGAATGGTCCTATTAATAGTGGTCTGTTCATGCTAGTATGTTTCAAATTCTTGAAGGTGAGGAGTGTTCCACTTCAGTTGTTTCTCATCCATCACACGGTCCATCAAATCAATGATCTCACCGTTCTGAATAATTTCGATTCCTTTTTCGATGTCATCCGCAAAAACACGATCGTTTTCGGCAAAAGCAACCTTTGTCCTCAGGAATGTATGGATTTCATCCAAAAGAATGCCCGATTTCAATGGTTTTCTGTACTCGAAGGCCTGTGCTGAGGTCAACAATTCGATGGCAAGTATTTTCTCCACATTTTCAATAATGTTAAGGGCCTTTCTACCGCTGATGGAACCCATGCTCACATGGTCTTCCTGTCCCAAGGAAGTAGGAATGCTGTCGGCGCTGGCCGGGAAACATAGGCTTTTGTTCTCGCTGGCCAAGGCGGCAGAGGTATATTGCAAAATCATATAGCCCGAATTGATTCCAGTATCGTTCATCAACAACTTGGGAACACCAGGGCTGTTGCCCTCGAGGGCCAGATATATACGTCGATCGGATATGTTTCCAATTTCCGAAGCGGCCAGAGCAGCATAATCCAAGGCCATGGCCAAGGGCTGCCCGTGAAAATTACCGCCACTGATGGTCAGTTCATCATTGATGATGACGGGATTGTCCGTTACCGAATTGAGTTCTATTTCCAACAATTCCTTGAGGTGGAGCCAAGCATTTCGGGATGCACCGTGCACTTGCGGCATACAGCGCAATGAGTAGGGGTCCTGCACCCGTTCGCAATCGATGTGGTCTTCCAAAATCTCGGAACCTTGAAGCAATGTTCGAATCCTGCCTGCTACGTGTTGGTTGCCCTTGAAAGGGCGAAGTTGGTGCAGTTCCTCAAAAAAGGGTTTCATGGAGCCTTGCAGTCCTTCCAGCATCATGGCGCCAATAATGTCCGCGTGGCGCAGGCAATGCTGTAGTTTGTGCACGACCATCACGCCGTGCGCGGCGATAAATTGGGTGCCATTGATCAATGCAAGTCCTTCCTTGGGGCCCAATTCCAATGGTTTCAGGTCGTTGCTGTCGAACAGTTCTTGGGTTGGGATCGTTTTACCTTGGTATTCCACTTTCCCCAATCCAATCAGAGGGAGAAATAAATGGGATAACGGAGCCAAATCCCCTGATGCTCCAACCGAACCTTGTGAGGGAACCACGGGAATTGCATCGTTTTCCAAATGCCAAAGCATCCGTTGCAGGGTTGCTTCGGCAATTCCGGAATAGCCCTTCGCCAAGGCATGGATTTTCAGGATCAACATGATCTTTGCCAATTCGGGGGAAATAGGTTTGCCCACTCCCACGCTATGGCTTTTTAATATATTGGATTGAAGGATTTTGGTATCCGCTTTGGAAATCTTCGTATTGCACAAAGGACCAAACCCCGTGTTGATGCCATACACCGTATCGCCTCTTTCCACGATACGCTGAACGCGCTGGTGACTGGCATTTACATTTTGTATGCATTTGTTGGACAAAACACCTTTTATGGTGCCATGGGCCAATCCCAAAGCTATGCTTGCGGTCAAATGGTCTTCGCCAAAGTGAAATGTTCGGTCTGTCGCCATATTTTTCTTTTCCATAAAATTACTGTTTAGGTTTAATAATTGCCAATACTTATTTTTGTAACAATCAATAAGTATGAATTATCAAATAGAACTTCGACATTTCATTTATTTTTTGGCGGTGGCCGAAGAACTCCATTATCGAAAGGCGTCTGAAAAACTTTTTATTTCCCAACCCGGTTTGAGCACGCAAATCAAACAGATGGAGGAGATTTTGGGCACCCAACTTTTTGTGAGGGACAAGAAAAAGGTGAGTCTGACCCCTGCGGGTGAGTTTTTAAAGAAGGAGGTGGAATTTATCTTGAATCACCTGGAGCAGACCAAAAAACAGGTAAAACTTATAGGAGAAGGACAATTGGGGGAGGTGCGCATCGGATTTTTGGGTTCGGCCATGCAAAATGTAGTGCCGAATCTATTGCTGCAGTTAAAGGAAAAATTTCCCACGGTACATACCACTTTGGAAGAACTTTCCAATCGGGCGCAGATCAATGCAATCTTGGCCGACCGATTGGACCTGGGCTTTGTCCGATTGTCACGCGTGCCGAGAGGATTGGAGGTAAGACCTGTTTTTGAGGATACGTTTTCTTTGGTATTGCCATCAGAGCATCCTTTGAATCAAGAGAATTTCGAGGACATCAATCAAGTGGAGGATGAGGATTTTATCTTGTTTTCCCAAGATTACAGCCCGATGTACTACGATACGGTGCTCAGTATTTGCGAGGATAGTGGATTTGTGCCCCGTGTTTCGCACAAATCCGTACATGCGCAGACCATTTTTAAATTGGTGGAGAACAAACTGGGCATTGCCATTGTGCCAACGACCCTTCAATATGGGTTTCAGATGAAGGTAAAATTTATCGAAATGAAAAAGATAGAGCAGCGTGCGGTATTGAGTATGGTCTGGAAAACCGACAATCGGAATCCTGCGCTACAAAAATGTATGGATTTGCTTATGGAATTATGACGGCAAGGTTTTGGGGCGTAACTTTGGATTTGTCAATTCGAGTGATTTTTGGAGTGAAACGAAAAAAATTTTATCGAGAACTGACGTTTAGTTGGTAATCAACATTTGAATAAAGAAAGATTTAATTTTTATAGTTATGATTTTTGACTTGATTAAGGAGCGAAGAAGTATTTTTCCTCCGCAATATATCGACAAGCCCATCGCCAAAGCAACCATTGAACAGATTTTGGAAGCTGCCAATTGGGCCCCTACCCATAAAAAAACCGAGCCGTGGCGCTTTAAGGTTTTGATGGGAGACAAGAAAAAGGAATTGGGTGTTTTTCTTTCCAATAAATATGAGGAAGTAGACCCAAATCCAAAACAGATGACTATTAAAAAATTACAGTTCAATCCGTCCAATTCTGGAGCTGTGATTGCCATATGCATGCAACGCGACCCGAAGGAAAGTCTGCCGGAGTGGGAGGAAATTGCATCAACGGCCATGGCGGTACAAAATATGTGGCTGTGCTGTACCGAACTGGGCATCGGTAGTTATTGGTCTTCACCCGGTCTTATCAAGTTTATGGACGAGTTCTTTGATTTGAACGAAGGAGAAAGGTGTCTCGGGTTTTTCTACATGGGTTATTTTGATGGAGAGGTGATTCCATCGGCAAGAACTCCCATAGAAAATAAAGTGGAGTGGTTGGATTAACTAAATGTGAACAGGTCACCCGCGTACTTGACGGTAATATAAACGTAGAAAATGGCATAAAGTAGGGTAACGACAAACTTCATAAAAGTACCTGTCAAAAAACCCAAAAATGAACCAAAAGCCGCCTTGAGGGCGGTTTTTTTATTGGCCTTGTTCAACAGTTCGCCAACCAATGCACCAATAAAAGGCCAAATAATAATGCCCAATGGACCAAAAACGGGAACAAATATGGCTACGAGCAATCCTACAATGGTTCCCCACATTCCAGCTTTGCTGCCGCCGAATCGTTTGGTGCCCATGGCAGGTATCACATAATCCAAAACGGTAATGGCTATGGCTATTACAAAGGTGATTCCCAAGACCCACCAATTATCGGGCACGGCTTTGGTCAAATAAAGCAATAGCAGTCCGACCCAACTTATGGGCGGTCCCGGCAATACGGGCAAAAAGCTGCCCAGTATCCCCACAAGCATCAAAAGAAACCCTAAAACGAGCAATGCAATGTCCATGGTTGTGTTTTACTGTTAGACAAATGTAGCTGACAATTGTTACAAACAAAATCAATTTTTTCAACTAAAAAATTAGTTTAAACTAAATATTTAGTTATATTTGTTTCATGTTGAACTAAAGAATTAGTTGAAAATGAAACAGCTCACCAAAGCAGAGGAAGAGGTAATGCAGCTCCTTTGGAAAATTAAAAAAGGGAATGTAGCCGCGATTTTGGAAGAACTGCCAGAACCGAAGCCAGCCTATAATACGGTATCGACCATTGTCCGGATTTTGGAGGATAAAGGTTTCGTGTCGCACGAAAAAGTGGGCAAGGGACATGTGTACTTTCCTTTGATGAAAAAAGAGGAGTACAGCAACCAACGATTGAACACGTTGATGGATGGATATTTTCAAGGATCATTTACGAGTATGGTGTCCTTTTTTATGAAAAAGAACGACATCAGCTTGAAGGAACTAGAAGAGATTATGAAGAACATTAAAGACAACGAGCGATGATTACCTATATATTGGAAAGTTTGGCGTTTCAATTGGTGTTTTTATTGGCCTACGACCTTTTTCTAAAGAAAGAGACCTTTTTTCAATGGAACCGCGCCTACCTGTTGGGTACGTTTGCTCTTTCCCTGATATTGCCTTGGGTAAAGATTCAGGCGCTCCAGACCACTATGCCTGAGGAGTTGGAAACCACCACTGTATTCCTCTCACAACTGAACGGTGTTGTGCTCGGTCCAGGGACGGAAAAAGCTGGTTTACTGGAACGCATTCCGTGGCCCTATTTGGTTTTGGTAGCGGGAAGTATTTTGGCCACCATCTGGTTTACTTGTAAATTGGTTCAACTGCTTAGGCTCCGAAACAAAAGTGTTGTGGAGCATTTTAAAGAATTCACGAAGGTCACCGTACCCAAGAGCACTTCCGCTTTTTCCTTTTTTCGAAATATTTTTATAGGGGCAGAGATTAAAGGGGAAAAAGAGCCCAACATTCTTGCCCATGAATTGGTGCACGTAAAACAATTGCATTCTTTGGACCTGCTCTTTTTTGAGCTGGCCCGAATCGTCTTCTGGTTCAATCCGTTGGTGTACATCTACCAAAATAGGGTTGCGGAGCTTCATGAATTCATTGCCGATGAAAAAGCCGTCAAACAAAACAAGGCGGCACATTTCGAGATGCTGTTGTCAGAAGCGTTCCATACGCAGAACATCAGTTTTGTGAATCATTTTTTTAATAAATCACTAATCAAAAAACGAATAGTCATGTTACAAAAAAGGAAATCTAAAGCCGTTTGGCAATTAAAGTACGTGTTGTTGTTGCCCCTAGTTTTGGGCATGTTGGTTTACACTTCTTGTGAAACGAATAAGGAAGATAACAGTCCTGAATCGATAGATGATGTCTCCTTGGCTTCGGCAAACGAGATTCCATTTGGAGTCATTGATGAAGTACCTGTTTTTCCGGGATGTGAAGGTGCCGTGGATAAAAAGGCTTGCTTCCAAGAAAAAATCCAGGAACACATCCGCAAACATTTTAATTATCCCGATGAAGCACAAGCTTTGGGGATTCAGGGCAGGGTAAGTGCCATTTTTGTCATGGATGAAGAAGGGAATGTGGTCGATATCAAAATGAGAGGCCCACACGAACTGTTGGAAGAAGAAACCCAACGAATTTTAGCAAAGTTGCCAAAAATGCAACCAGGAAAACACGAAGGTAAAATGGTCAAGGTACCTTTTTCCATCCCCATAGTTTTTAAGCTCCAAGGGAATGATGAAGAGGAAATCAGTGAGCAAAGAGGGGAGAGACTTGGGGTTCCGTTTGCGAACGTTGATGAGGTTCCAGTCTTTCCGGGATGTGAAGATGCTGATGATAAAAGAGCTTGCTTCAATGAACAGATTGTGAAGCATATTAAAAAACATTTTAATTACCCTAAAAAAGCTCAAGAATTGAGTGTTCAAGGTAGGGTGAGTGTGATTTTTGTGATTGGGAAAGATGGAATAATTACAGACATAGGGAAGCGTGGCCCACACGAGTTATTGGAAAATGAAGCTGTCAGAATCATACAACGCTTGCCTAAAATGAAACCAGGAAAGCATGAAGGTGAAACAGTAAAAGTTCCTTTCGCTATACCAATAACCTTTAGGTTAGATGACAATGATGACAATGAATTGAACAAAGAGATTCAAAAGTTTGGTGAACGTGGAGATGGTTGGGTTCCCTTTACTGCTATTGATGAGGCTCCTGTTTTTCCGGGGTGCGAAAATGCTGCTGACAAGCGTGCTTGCTTTTTGGAAAGCATACAAAACCATGTGCGTAAACATTTTAGGTATCCTCAAGAAGCACAAGAACAAGGAATACAGGGAAGGGTGGCCATCATGTTCGGTATTAATGCGAATGGGGATATAGTGGATATCAAATCCAAAGGACCAAGTCCCATTTTGGAACAAGAATCGCATAGAATCATCGCAAGATTGCCTAAAATGAAACCAGCACAACAGGATGGAAAACCTGCTGATGTGGTTTTTTCCATTCCCATTACTTTTAAATTAAAATAGGCCTATAATTTGAAAAAGATATTTGTTCTCTTTGTATTTATGCTTTTTAAAGCCGGTGCACAAACATCGGCTTTGTCCGTTGCAGATAGTCTGTATGCGCTGGGGAATTATACCTCGGCCATCAATGCATATGCAAAGGTTGGGGACGAGAAATCAAATCTACAAATAGCGCGAGCTTACAATGCCATTGGCAATTATAACAAGGCCATTACCCAATACACGACCATTGTGGACCAAAACCCTAAATTTGAACTGGCACGATTCGAGTTGGGCAAGTTGCTTTTGAAAACTAAAAAGTATGAGCCTGCGTTGGAAGCATTCAAAACCTTGGCTTCTTCAAAACAAGAAAACCCTGAGTATTTCTATTATTTGGGAAGAACTTATGAATCTTTCAAAAAAGCGGATAAAGCCAATAAGGCTTTCAAGATGGCCGTGGAAATGGACAGTACCCATTTGCGTAGTCTATACGCCTTGGGCAAATATTATGTAGGCCAGGAAATAAAGGATTCTGCCTTGGTTTATATCGATAAAGGCCTTCAATTTTATGAAGATGATGTGGCCATGATCAACTTAAAAGCGTTGGCTTTTTACAACAATGGACAATTCCAACTCGCCATTCCACATTTTGAACGATTGTTGGAATTGGAGGAGAAGGAGGCTTTTGTCTACGAGAAACTGGCCTTTTGTTACTTCCGTAACTGGGAACCGGAAAAAGCCTTGGAAACCTATCGTGAATTGAGCAAATTTCCAGATAAACAGGCTGCTGCCTATTCGGGATTGGGCGAAGTGTATTTTGATGAAAAGGAGTTGGACAGTGCACAATACTATATCGAAAAATCCATTGAGGAGCGAATGACTTCCTTTCCACGAGAATATGCAGACCTTGGCCGCATAGCTCGACTCAAGGGACAGACGAAAAAATCGATGGATTACTATGTAAAAGCTTGGGAAGAGAACAAGGACGATTATTACAACTATTACCAAGTCTGTATTTTGGCCGACGAATACTATAAAGCTCCCAAAACACGCTTAAATTATTATGAAAAGTTCCTCGAGATGTACACTGAAGCAGTGCCTTGGCTCAAGGAACGGGTCCAAAACCGTATTTCAGAAATAAAGGAGGAAATCCATTTTGCCGGTAACTGATTTCTACAAAATGTCGTAATTTCAGCCAAATTCTAGGGGCTGTCATGCAGAAGTATGTTTTATTGATCATTTTTATGGGATTGTTCGTGTCTTGCGAGCTGTTCGAGTCCAAGGAGGACAAAACCCAGAAATTGGTGAATGAGGAACTTTTGGCCATCGATTGGAACGATGTGGACCAATACCCCCTATTTGATGATTGCGACGAAACGGCGCCCAAGGATGCCCAGCAGGAATGTTTTCAAAACGTGATCACCGAATATTTTTCCGAAGCTCTGGCGGGACTCAAATTTCAGGTTAGGAATGATATGAACGATACGGTCTATATCGATTTCCTGATTGATGAACACGGATTTATTTCCGTGTTGAACGTGGAGGAAAAAACATCCGTACTCAACGAAATCTCGGATTTCAACACCAAAATCTCCGAACGCTTAAACGATCTGACCACCGTGGCCCCCGCATTAAAAAGAGGAAATCCCGTAGGTCTGCGATTTAGGCTTCCACTTGTACTAAATACCAACTGATTTGGCTACAGAGAAAATTATATTGGGGATAGACCCCGGAACCACGGTTATGGGTTTCGGCATCATCAAGGTGATCAACAAACAGATGCATTTTGTGCAGATGAACGAGTTGATGCTCCGAAAATATGATGACCCCTATGTAAAACTCAAACTTATTTTTGAACGTACCTTGGAGCTCATCGACACCTATCACCCCGATGAAATTGCCATTGAAGCTCCGTTTTACGGCAAAAATGTGCAGTCGATGCTCAAGTTGGGCCGGGCACAGGGGGTGGCGATGGCCGCAGGATTATCCAGAGAGATACCGATTACGGAGTATATGCCCAAAAAGATAAAAATGGCCATCACCGGCAATGGAAATGCCAGTAAGGAACAGGTAGCCCGAATGCTCCAGAGCGTCCTCAAATTGAAATCCTTGCCCAAAAATCTCGACAGTACCGATGGATTGGCCGCAGCCGTGTGTCATTTCTACAACGAGGGTAGGGTAGAGGTCGGAAAAAGCTATACGGGCTGGGAGGCTTTTATCAAACAAAACCCAAACAAGGTTAAAAAGCAATAAACAATAAACAATTGACAATGTCCAATACCCAAAACAAACCTACCTTATGCAAAGAGAAAATCCCTTAATGAAGAAATCTTATGATTTCGCTTTGGAAACTGTTAGATTGTATAAGACCATAGTATCTTCAAAACGAGAATATGTGCTGTCCAAACAAATGTTAAGATCAGGCACTTCTATTGGAGCAAATATTTCCGAAGCAAACGGAGCGATTTCAACAGCTGATTTTTCGGCAAAAATATCCATAGCGTACAAGGAGAGTTTGGAAGTAAAATATTGGTTGGCTCTTTTAAAAGATTCAGATTACATTTCAAAGGAAATCGCTAAGTCTTTAATTTCGAAAGCGGACGAGCTATCCAAAATAATGTTCTCCATTCTGAAAACCACAAAAAGAGCCAAATGATTATTGTAAATTGTTTATTGCTAATTGACAATTGATGTCTGGAATTTATATCCACATTCCATTTTGCAAGCAGGCTTGCCATTATTGTGATTTTTATTTCTCCACACAACTGGGAAAAAAGGAAGTTATGGTCAGCGCCATTGCCAAAGAACTGGAGCTGCGGAAATCGGAGGTGGATGATCAAGTGGAAACCATTTATTTTGGCGGAGGGACCCCATCGGTTTTATCCTATGAAGAAATTGAATTTTTGATACAGGCGGTGTATGATAATTACAAAGTAATTGACCGTCCGGAAATCACCTTGGAAGCCAACCCTGATGATTTATCCAACAATCGGATAATCCAACTATCCAACAGTTCGATCAACCGTCTCAGTATCGGTATTCAATCCTTTTTTGATGAAGATTTAAAGTTGATGAACCGGGCCCACAATGCTTCCGAAGCGGAGAAATGTATCCAAGCAGCTACGCAGTATTTTGATAACATCACCATTGATTTGATTTACGGAATCCCTGGAATGGATAACGAACGGTGGAGGGCGAACATCCAAAAGGCGTTGGACTTTGGACTGCGGCACATTTCGAGCTATGCATTGACGGTGGAGCCGAGAACCGCCCTGAAAAAATTCATTGAAATAGGAATTGTTCCCGATGTCGATGATGAGCAGGCACAAGAGCAGTTTTACATTCTGGTCGATAGGTTGGAGGCCGAAGGTTTTGTGAACTATGAAATCTCCAATTTTGGAAAACCTGATTTTTTCTCCAAAAACAACACCGCCTACTGGTTGGGCAAAAGGTATTTGGGAGTCGGGCCATCGGCTCATTCTTTTGATGGTAAACAGCGCAGCTGGAACATTCGGAACAACCCGACGTATATCAAAAAAATTAACGAAGGCGAATTGCCTAGCGAAATTGAAATCCTTTCCACAACGGACCGATACAACGAATATGTGATGACCGGCCTACGCACTATTTGGGGTGTGGATTTGGATAGGACTGCATCGGAGTTTGGGGAGAATTATCTTAAATACCTTAACCAACAAGCGGCCAAATATCTAGCGCAGGATTTATTGGTTATAGCCAATGGAAAATTGCTTACCACTAAAAAAGGCAAGTTTTTGGCGGATGGAATTGCATCCGACCTTTTTATGATTAATTTAAAGTAGTAAATTGTCGTTTCTGCAAAAGCAGAAATGAATGAAGTAGAATTGCTTCCCAAAAACACGGGGAAGTTAAAAAGTAACCCAATTTGATTGCCACAATAAAGCACAACTCCCGAAACTATAAAATAGATCTGACAAAACCCCTGGATATCTCCATATCGCTAAAAGGTGGTGACAAAAACGTGAACGCCTGGTACTTGGACCCACCAAAAATAGCACCGCACGAGGAGGATGGTTTTATAGGAAAGGTGTCCGAGGGCGCATCCACCAATTTCAACGATATCTGGTTCAACCCACATTCGCATGTAACGCATACGGAATGTCTGGGGCATATATCCGAGGAGTTCAATTCCATCAACAAAAAACTGAAGCAATTTTTCTTCTTGGCCGAGGTAATTACCGTAGCACCCGAGCAAGCAGGGGAAGATTTTATCATCTCCGAAAAGCAAATAAAATACGCTTTGGGCAACAAAAAAAGACAGGCGGTGGTCATTAGGACGATGCCCAATTTGGGATACAAGCGCTCTAAAAAATACTCGGATACCAATCCAACATATTTAACCGAGGCTGCCGCCAAGTATATGGTAAAAAAAGGAGTGGAGCATTTGCTTATCGACCTTCCGTCCGTGGATAAGGAGCGGGACGGGGGCGAGCTTTTGGCGCACAAGGCCTTTTGGAACATGGGCGGAAAGCCCAGGACAAAAGCTACCATTACGGAATTTATCTATGTGCCCAACCCGGTTGAGGATGGTACTTATTTCTTAAACTTGCAAGTAGCGCCTTTTGAAAATGATGCCAGCCCCAGCAGGCCTGTTTTATTTAAAATTGAAGACCAATAAATGAAAACGACACTCAAGTTGGAAGAATTAATGATGTTTGTGTTGGGCATCTATCTTTTTGCTTTGTTGGATTACGCTTGGTGGTGGTTTTTCGTATTGATTTTAACTCCGGATATTGGAATGTTGGGCTACCTTTTCGGAAACAGGGCAGGGGCTTTTTGTTATAACCTGTTCCACCATAAAGGCATTGCGATGCTAATATATTTAGCAGGCTCTTACTTTTCCATACCTTTATGCCAATTGATCGGAGTAATCCTATTTTCGCACTCCGCTTTGGATAGAATGTTCGGTTACGGATTAAAATATGACAAAGGATTCAAGTTCACCCATTTGGGTGAAATAGGCAAATAACATGGGTGAAGTTGTAGATATAGTTTTAGGGTTGGTTTTGGGCGCAATATTGATGTATTGGGTATATTCGCTGTTTCGTAAAAAACGAAACAAGGAAATCACCGAAGAGCAGTCCACTGTAATCCTCAACAAGATACGTAGTGTTTGCAAACTCGTTTCCGTTGAAGGTGATTTTGCCGAAATCTATCATTACGAGAACACCAAGGACAGTTTTATGAGCCTGTTCCGGAGCAAAAAAAAGGCACTGATCGTAATCAAGGCAAAGGCGCACATCGGCTACGATTTGAACAAACTGGACATGAGGGCCGAAAATGATAAAAAGAAAATCATTCTAAGCCATTTTCCCGAGCCCGAAGTATTGTCCATAGAGCCGGACCTGCAATTTTATGACATTAAAAATGGTATCTTCAACAGCTTTTCGCCTACAGATCTAACCAATCTCAACCAAGAGGCCAAAGAGCACATCAAACAGAAAATACCAGAAAGCGGACTGATGGAAACCGCAAAAAAAGAAGCATTACAGGCCGTTTTGGTCGTGGAGAAAATCGTAGAGACCATAGGGTGGACGTTGGATTATTCCGCCTTGGAAATATCAAATAGAGAAAAACAATTTTTAGAAGAATAGTATGAAAACAAAAATCATAACCTTGCTGTTGGTAGGCGTATTGGCCTCCAGTTGTGTAGAAATCAAAAACGATATGAACAATAATTTCGATCACACTTTTGCCCATGTGGTATATTTCTGGTTCAAAAATCCGGATAGTCAAGAGGCCAGGGATACTTTTGAAGCATCCTTGACCAAATTTTTGAACAATTCCGAGTATGCAAAGACCAAATTCATAGGCAAGCCACCAAAGGCGATTCGCGATGTGGTGGATGATTCGTTCACCTATTCCCTGATTCTCTCTTTTGAATCCGCCGAAGATCAGGCCGCCTATCAAGACGAAGCACCGCACAAGGTATTTATTGAAGAGTGTGAGGACCTTTGGGAAAAAGTCATCGTTTACGACTCGCAGGGCATCCAACAATGAATGTTGAGGAGTTAAGGGAAATTTGTATCTCCAAAAAAGGGGCGACAGAGGAGTTTCCTTTTGATGAAAGTACGTTGGTGTTCAAGGTCATGGGCAAAATGTTTGTCCTAGTGCCCTTGGAGCGCCTCCCGCCCCAATGCAATTTAAAATGTGACCCCGAAAGGGCAGAGACGCTTCGGGAAGAATATGATGGCACCATCACTCCGGGCTACCACATGAGCAAAAAGCATTGGAACACCCTGCTCTTGGAACAGCTCCCGCCCCAATTGATCAAAGATTTAGTAGACCATTCCTACGAATTGGTCGTATCTGGATTAACCAAAAAACTTCAACAAGAGCTACAAAATTTAGGTTGATTTTAAATGCAGGATTTACAAGGTTTTTTTAGTTCTCAACAAGAGAAGCACCAACAGGAGCTTCAGCAGGTAAAAAAGAAATTGGGGCTGTTGGCCACGTTGCGATTATCAGTTTTTGTGGCTTTGGCGCTCGGGATTTATTTTCTGTGGGGGACTACGGCCATTTTTGTGCTGTTGCCCCTCGGTATAGTGCTGTTTTTGTTTTTGGTCACTCGGTTCAGCAATGTTAAGCGGCATAAGGAATATCTGCAACGGCTCATTGTCATCAATGGCACCGAGTTGGATATTTTGTCGCGTAAGTTTCACCATTTGCCCGATGGAAAGGAGTTTTTAAAGCCCGATCATCCGTATGCGCAGGATTTGGATGTTTTTGGACGGGGCTCCTTTTATCAATATACCAACCGGACTACTTTGGTGCAGGGAAGTGAGGTGTTCGCTAACCTTCTATTGGACGGTTATCCAAAGGATATAGCAAAAAAACAAGCAGCTATTCAAGAGTTGGCCCAATTGCCCGAGTGGCGACAACATTTTTCGGCATTGGCAGGTGAGACCGAGCCCAAGATCTCTCCGGATGTGGTTTCCTATTGGATGAAAAACCACAAATCCTTTATACCCAAATGGGGCGGGATGGTCCCCGTTATTTTTGCGTCGTTATCCCTTATATTGATCGCCATGGCTTTTTGGGGATGGGTGCCGGAAAGCTTAATCCTGTTTTGGTATTTTTTAGGTGTCGGGGCCGTGGGTCGCTACGCAAAGAAAATTTTGGCATTTACAGCAAAAGTATCGGAGGCGCAGGATACCATCCAACAGCACCAACGATTGATCTCCGAACTGGAGGAGCATACGTTCAATTCGGAATTGCTGCAAGAACTTCAAAAAAAATTGGTGGTCGAGGGAGAAAGGACCTCTAAAATATTGAAGCGCTTCTCGCAAAGTATGACCATGCTCGAACAGCAGTTCAACTTGGTGATATCAATGTTCGCACAGGGACTGGGTCTATATAGTGTGTATTATGCTTTTCAAATTGAATCTTGGATAGGGAAGCACGGGCAAGATGTGGAAGGTTGGTTTGCGGCCATTGCCCAGTTTGATGCCTACATTACACTTGGTACCTATGCCTTTAACCATCCGGAACATACCTATCCAAATTTAGTGGGCGGCAATATCGTGATGCAAGGAAAAGACATAGGACACCCTTTGGTGGATTCCCGAAAGAACATTTTAAACGATTTTGAGATAGAAAAGGGACGTTTTTGTATTGTTACCGGTGCCAACATGGCGGGGAAGAGTACTTTTTTACGTGCTGTTGGACTTCAGATCGTGATGGCGAACATGGGCTTGCCCATAATGGGAAAGGAAGTGCTGTACAATCCTGTGCGGTTATTGACCAGCATGCGTTCTTCGGATTCGTTGGCGGATGAGACCTCGTATTTTTACGCGGAGCTCAAACGCTTAAAATACATTGTGGAAGAGCTGGAAAAAGATGATTGTTTTGTAATTCTCGACGAAATACTGAAGGGAACCAATAGTGTGGACAAGGCCGAAGGTTCAAAGAAATTTGTGGAGCGATTGGTACGGAACGGTTCCACGGGGATGGTGGCTACCCACGATTTGAGCCTGTGCACCCTTGCCGATGAGCTTCCAGAGGTGGAAAACCGCTATTTTGATGCCCAGATCTTGGACGGTGAACTCTATTTTGATTATAAGTTCAAAGAAGGGGTCTGCCAGAATATGAACGCCTCTTTCTTACTTAGAAAGATGGACATTATAAAGGATTAGAAAGGATAGCCAATGGCAAAGTTTAAGGTTGCCTTGTTTCCATTATTTCCAAAGAAAGGCACATTCCATCGGTCGTTTTTAGGTTGGTAAGGCACCCTAAAGGGGGAGGCGAGATCAAAACGAATAACAAAGTTCTGTATGTCCACCCGTAGTCCAAAACCAAATCCTGCACCTACTTCCTGTAACCAATCGGACTCAAATCTACCATCCGTAAAAAGTGAATTGGAAAAATTACTGTTCTGTTGGTCGGCTTCCAGATCGTCATAATTTCCGGTGAGCCAAACATTTCCCGCATCTACAAAAAAGGCCCCCTTGAGAAAGGAGAAAAGAGGAAAACGATATTCAATATTGGCTTCCAACTTTAGATTTCCCGAGCGGTCAAAAAAATCAGTGGTGGAGTCGTTGGGGTCTACGTTAAAATTTCCCGGCCCTAGCGACCTTATGTTAAAGGCCCTTACGCTGTATGGCCCTCCCGAGAAAAATTGTTTTACAAACGGCAGCGTTTCACTGTTTCCATAAGGTATGCCCCATCCGGCATATATTCGAGATACCAGGGTTTGCTCCTTGTCCCAACGCAAATACAACCGAAAATCGGCGTCCATTTTAGCATATTGGGCATATTCCGAACCTAGGATGGTCCCGGAACCCCCATCCATCAAACTTAAAAGATTTCCGGCCAGATCGATATTGGTGGAAAAAAATATGGGATACTCTTTTCCCAGATCGGATATTTCATCATAAGTAAAGGTGTAGAGGAGCCCTGCAATAAAACGTTGGTCAAAACTTCTGCGAAGAAAGGGGTTATCGTCCAAAATTTCTTGAAATTCATCCGTAACGTTGGACAATCGTGTGTAATTGATGTTTATGGGGTCTAACTGATGGTACACATATCTGTTCTCTTTCCAAGTATATCCAAAGGAACCGTTTATGGAGCTTAAGGTAAAAAGTTGGCTTCGATTCAAGAAATCCACCCCTGCGGAAATTTTTGTCTTGGGAACGGAATACCTGAAGTTTTTTGGTGAAAAGGGAATGGACCTAGGGAAAATCAAATCTCCTTTCAATCCCCAAGAAATACTGCTCAAACTGGAATTGTTTCCGGATGAAAGTTGGGATTCATAAGAGAAATGGGTGGATAAACTCAAGGTTTCGCCGCCTTTAAAGAGGTTTCTGTTGTTGTAGGACAATAATAATCCAGGGCCGGTAAATCCATTGGATTTGGTGACTGCCTGTATCTCGGCCCGCACCGACCGTTTTGTTAAAGGGGCAAGATAAATATCGGCGGCAAGGGAGCCACCATCCCCATCTGTATTCGTTGTATCCAGTTCCCTGTACTGTATGTTCACATACTTATAACTTCCCAGGGAGGAAAGCCTACTGCTTGTTGTTTTAGAAATGTTGGCGTTGTACAGGTCGCCTTCCTTGAGCAATAGATAGGTTTCCAGTAATTTGGGCTTAAAGTAATATTCGTTCTGAATAAAATCGGTTCCATTGACCGTGGTACGGTTTTGTTTGGACAAGGGCAGGGTATCTCCCTCGATCGAGTAATTCGGATATACCGTAATGGAGTCGATGGTGTAGGGAATGGCCGATTTTTTTGGCACTTCTTTTTTTAATCGGAGGAACAGGTCAAATTTTCGATTTTTATATTGATTGGTATCCGCTTCGAAAATTAGAAGATTGGCATGGCTGTTATAGTAACCCTGTTGTTTAAGGCCGTGGTCCAACCGTTCCCGTTCCGCTTTCAATAGGTCTAGATCAAACCGGTTGTTCTTTGATAAGGGGGTTTCCTTGATGAGTTCCTCCAACGCTTTATATATTGGCAGGGTATCCATATCCACCTCATAATTCTCCAATGTGTAAGGTTCCTGTACAGTGGCAGAGTAGTTTACCGATGCAAATTTTTCCTCCAAAATGGTCTCGGAACCCGTACGGCTATAAAAAAAGCCATTATTGTTCAATCGGTTCAATAAGAGCTCTTCCACCTGCTCCGGATCTACATCGGAAAAATATACGGGTTCCTCACCAAAGGATTTATTGAGAAATTTGTAAAGGAAGCCGGGTTTTTTCCGCTGGGCCTTGTAATGAAAATACAACCTGGGTTTCATTCCGATAAATGTGGTATTGGGGTTGGGTTCGATCATATCGGTCAACTCGGACTTAACATCTTTCAAGCCTTTTACTTCCCCGATGGTATCCAATGCCAACTCTGCCCCGGTATAGAGGCGTTCGCCTTCGGGAATAAATTTTTTTATACTGCAGGAGTGCAATAAAAAAAACGCCAGACCAGTGTAGATTAGATATGTTTTACCAAAGTTTTTCAAAAAAATAATTTTTATTGTTTTTTCTTGTCCGCATCCTTTGCCAATGGTTCCTCTTCTTTGGCCTTGGCTTTTATTGGACTGAACAATTGACTGAATTTATTGAATTCCCTATTGAAAATAAAGGCAAGTCCGGTTACGATCAATTGCCCGTCTATGATATTTTGATATTCCTGTCTCCTAAACCCTTTGAGCCGATAGGTGCCTTCCTCGCTCAATAGATATTCCAAGGTCACATTTCCAATAAGGGGTGTGGAAGTGTCGGAACTGGAGGCCCTTCCCTCTACATCCACGGCACTACCGGCGGTAACGATAAAGCGGTCGTCAAACAGTTTTTTTCTGGCATTAATGTTCAATTGGGTTCTATTTTGATATCCATTGCCCTGGTTTTCTTGGAAACTGTCCAAATCAAAATCCAGCTCCAAGCCAGTATTGCCCATTATTTTGTTGGAAAGGGAATTGAGCTCTCCCGAGAGGGCCTTGTTTACATTGTCACGGGCCAATGCAACGGCACCACCACTGCTTCCGTCGCTTCCGGAGGTAGGGAAGAACCGGTTCAGGGCCAGTAATGAAAAAACCTGTTTGTTAAGCTCGGATTCCTGCTCGTTCAACTGTTGTATGCGACCGTAGACACCTCCTCCGTAACTGCCTTGGGCACTTTCGGGCATGTCCAGGGAAAAGGAAATCTCGGGGGACATAATTTCGCCGCCTACCATTAAATAGACCAAAAATGTAGCGGGCCTTTGGTATTGTCCGGAAATCCCTGTGTCCTGTCCATAACTTATGGATGACATTAAGGGTGTTGGAGAGGTTTCGACTTCATAAGTGGCCGTAACATCCAAGGTAGCGTTGTACGGATCCCCGGACCACACCACGGTACTGCCATCGTTTATGGTGAACTTTCGGTTTACCAAGTTATAAAGGCTTGTTCTGTAAAAACCGGAATTGAGTTCCAGCCTACCGGACAGCCCAATGTTGTCATTCCGATTTAGGCTCAAGTTCAATGTGGCGTTTCCGGAAGCCTGCAACATATCGCCTGTCCTCTCATCCAGTACTACTTTAAAAACCGCTTTGTCCGAGATTTCCAATGTAGTATTGATGTCCATCCCGGCAAAAACCGAATTGCCCGTTTCCCCGGTATTTCTCGTCAATATGGCATCGGGGTTCTTACGGTTCACAAAAATGACGACTCCTTCCCTTTCCTGGATTTCGTACTGGGACTTGGGAACTAGATAGGTAAGGTCGGTTGCATTACCAATGTTGATCTTGCCATTGATGACGGGAAGCTCCAGATTTCCGGTCACCTCCAGATCCGTATCCACAATGGCCTTGCCATAAACCAGTTCGTTATCGCCTTTTTTGGAATCGAGCACCGTAAATTTATCAGCTCGGATGATGAGGTCGAACCCCGGATTGAGCAATTCTTCCGTAAGAATGGCCCCATCCAGTACCAATGTGCCACTGCCAGTGTCGTTTATACTGAAATCATCAAAAACAATCTCTTCTTCATTGAGGCTCAGTGTTTGACCGCTCACTCCCAATTTTGTTTTAAAAGCTGAGAGGGTAACTCCAACCTCGTTAAAACTCAACCTACCGGAATAAGTAGGATTGCTTGTGGTGCCACCGACCTGCATGCTTCCGGAAATGTATCCAGAGGCATCGGATATTTGTTCCTTGAGAAACCCTTGCACTATACGGGTTTCAAATTTTTGAATGTCAAGGTCCATGTTTAAATCGGCACCCTGTTGTTGGGCCACATAATTCCCTGTCAAACTTAAATCGGCGCCCTCTCCCTTCACTACCAGGTCAAAATCATAATCCGAAAGTGATTTGGAGGAGGCGTTTAAGCTGAGACTGCCCAACGGGGTCTGCATAAACTGAAAATCCGTGATGTCCATTTTGGATACCAACCCTGAGGCGCTGTAGGGATTTAGGACCACAAAATTTCCCTGTACGGTTCCTTTTGCCAATGCCTGTTCGGGGTTTAGGAGACTTAAAAAGGTTTGAAGCTGAAAATTTTCGAAAATAATACCAATATGTACGCTGTCCATTTCGGGCACTGCCGTGGAAACTTCCAGTTTTTGACCGTTTCTTGAAAGTTTGAGGTTTGTGAACTCCGTATAGGAATCCGCCATTACAATTTTATTGTCATCGGGGATTTCCCACGGTTTTTTGTTCAGCAACAGGTTTTCTGGAGAAATATGTAGGCTCAGTGTATCTTTTTTGAACACCAACTCGGATGATACATGCATTATTTGGGTGGTATCGTTAACCGAATTAAAATCCAGCACCAGTTCCTTGTTCTGTAGGTTTCCCTCGATATAGGTTTTTTTTAAGTGGACGGGGTCCAACTTAAAATTTTTGAGACCGGCGTAAAAATTGAGATTGGTGGAATCTCCCTGTAGGTTTACCTCAAGGCTATCCACGGTGCTTCCGGCATAGGTAAACTTGGGAACGGATACTTTCCCGGCAATTTGCTTGGTTCTTGCATTGAACTTGGCATCAATGTTCACGGAATCCACATCTTCAAACCCGTCAAAAAACACTTTGGAAATAATAGGTGTCGGAACAAGGGCCAAGTCCAACTGTGCCTCCACGTCATCTAAACTTTTGGAAAGTGTGCTGTCAGTGGAAAAATAGTTTTCCACCTGCTTTTTTAATGCGGTGTTGATTCTGTTCAACGAAGCGTTGGAATGCAGTCCGCCATTAAGAAAGCCACTTTTTACCGTGGCATCCGTAATGGAGTCCTCCACTCGGGCATTTATCAATATGGGCGTAATTTGATATTGTTTGTTATCGGCGACAGCAATTCCATTTTTGATGGAAGCCTCAACCGCGTATTTGTTGGAGTTCCCTTGATAAGAACCTTCAAGATCACCTGCAATCTTGATGTCGTTTTTAGTGAAACCAAGTTTCCGAAGGTCGGCCCCGATAATGTTGGATGTAAAGCTTATGTTGTTGCTGTTGGAAGTAAAATCGACCAGGGTTTTGGCCGTTAAATTCAGGTTTTCGTCTTTTAGCGAAAGCGAAATATTCCCTGTTCCACTGGCCAGTTCCCCATTTATATTTATGTCCTTGTAGTTGTATTCCTTGAATTGGAGCAGACCTACGGTGCCCTCTAGTCGGGCATCTATATCGGCAAGTTCGTTCCCCGAGCCGGAACCTTTAAGTTGTACCGAAACGGCACCAAGCTGATTGTTTTTGAGCAGCGACCCCAATTGCAGGCTATCGGTCGAAATCATGCCTTCAAACCGCTTCTGATTTCCAAAATCTGCCAAGGCGTCCAGATTTACCCTACCCTCTGGAATGGTCAATATTGCCTTGGTTTGCATTGATTCCAAGTCCCCTTGTAAACTGCCAGCGAGTCTAATGGTCTCGGGAACCTTAAAGGATAGGCTGTCTGTGGATATAAACTTTTGAAGGTTCTCTTTGGTTGATTTTATATCCAAATTACCCATGTTATAAGTGAAAGCTTCCCTTTGGGTTATGTTGGAAAACGTTCCTTTGAGGTTAAGGGTGGTGGAGGGCCCCCATTGTAGTTCAGATTCAAGATCGTCCACCTTTTTTAAACTTCCGTTTGCCCGAAGATAACCGGTTATGGGATTGGTGGCCAAGGAATCCAAATAGCTATTTTTTTGTAATTCGGGCGAAAAAAGCTGAGCATCGGAGGGTTCTAGGTTCAATTGGGACACTACCAACTGCAAACTGCTGTTTTCGGGGTTGTTGAACGCCGCATCCAAGGATGCATACCTAATGTCGACATTGGCGTTGAGGCTGCTATTGTTCAATCGAAGATTTAAATCGGAAATTTTGGCCCCTGTATCCGAAATGCTTGCCCCAAAGTCCAATTGTTGCAATGCAATGCCACTACTTTCCCTAAAACTGAACGCCTCCAAGTCTAATTTAACGTTGGCGGGTCTGTACCTAAAATCACTCGATTTAAACGTGAGTTGACTGATTGTAAAAGCATCGGGGTTAAAAATGGTATCGGTTTGCTTTGCAGCATTTCTGGAAAAGTTGATGGTATTCGATTCTAGGCTTAGCTGGTTCGACTGAAGTTCCAGTTGCGGCCATTGAAAGGATGTGGTTTGTTCAGGGCTTTTTATGGTGTCGGTAGTCTGTTCCAGATGTAACTTTATGTTTGAATTTTTTAGGGCAATCTCGTCCGTTTTATAGCTGTTTTTGGAAACATCCACGGCGAGCTCCGTCAAATCAAACTCGGATAATAAGGCTTTTGTCCGGATGCCGTCCGGTTCTGAATTGTAAACCATTGTTACCTCTTCCAACTGTATGCCGTCAATGGAAATTTTGGGCGGGGTCGAGGTCGATGTATCATCGGAAGTTGGTGTGGAATGTGTCTGTTCATAAGAAATTTGACTGTTCTTCAAAACAAAATCATCGACACCAAATATCATTTCCTCCAAGTCAAATTCGGTCACCTCGATATCCAGTTCCCCAATTGAAACATTGATCTTTGTCCCCAGATAGGCATCATGGTAACGTACTTTCCAATCGTTCAACTGAAAATCACCCAACGAGATGGACATGGGCTCGGAGGTTGAGGTTGTATCAGGGGAGGCAAAAGCATCAATCAAAAAAGCAAAATTGAAACTCTCGGGGTCCGTGTTTCTGGAAATGTTGGCGACCAGTCGGGTTGCTTCCACATCATCAATGGAAAGTTCATTTTTAACGAGCAACGGGTATATGGGCAGGTCCAATTGCAGTTCTTGGGAGTACAGCAACGTATCTCCCTGTTTGTCTTCCAGATAGATACCCTGGGCCATGATGTTCCCCGAAAAAGTGATAAAGACCTTTTGCACCTCGACCTTGGTGTTGGTTTTACCGGATACGTAATCGGTGATTTCCGAAACAATCCGGTTTTGTGCCCAAGGCGTTCTGATTACCAAAACCAATACAACAAACAATATGAACAGAACAAGGATACTTTTCCCAATAATTTTCAGGATTCTTTTCCGGTTCCATTTTTTGTTTTTCATACAACTAAAATTGGAGCGATTGCACTATTTTGATTTTACCAATCGCTACAAATTGGGTGTAAAGATAGGGCAGCATTGTGTAAGGGGGATGCTGATATGTGATAAAGAATATCTCGATAAAAACAGGCGATGTGCAGTAAACCTATAGGTTTTTGACCTGAAGCTTGTGGAAACTATCTGCTTGCAACCGGAGCAACTCTTCCGCCTTTTGCTTTTTGTACCGATAGAGTTCCTCTTCGTTTTTAATGTCCGCATAGATTTGCTGATTGAGTTCGCCATCCGTGGCCATCAACAATTTACGCTGTTCCACTTTTTGGGTCACCCACGTGGCGACCACGCTTTCCTGCTCTTCGAATTTAAAGTCGTATTCGCCTTTTGGGGACATTAATTTTGCAATGATGGGAGCTGTTTCTATGGCCAAGAACAACAAAAAGATAAAAAAAGAGGGTAACCAAGGCAATTTGCCAAGGGCATTGATACGCGCCATCAACCCGTCAAAACCATCGATAATGGGTTGGGAGTTGGCCACTGCCGTGCCATAATCGGTCTCCAAAGCGGCAATTTCGGATTCGATTGCCGCAATTTTTACCGCATTGGTTTCTTTCAACGTGTTCAGTTCTGCCAGAGCGGCATCGTGCTTGTCGCGTTTTTCTTTGTAAACGGGACCTTTGCCCAAAAGACCTGTACCGGCTCTTCCTTCCGCTTCAGAAATATAAGTGTCGTACAAAGCGTTGGTCTCCGCTTCCTTGGTAGCCACTTCGCTCTTCAGGTTGGCAATGTCTTGGTTGAGGCTTTCGATTTTTGGGGTGTATTGCAGCGCCAATTGTTCCTTGTTGTTCAAGGTCATGGCATTTTTTTCTTCCAATAGCACTTGATTTATCTCTTTTTCAAAAATTTTCATTTCCAAAGGCTTGGAAATTACTACGGCAATAATGAGGGCCAAAACAATCCGTGGGGCGGCTTGGAGCAATTCCCCTTTAAAATTGTCCCTTTTTTTGATGGTGGATACAATATACCTGTCCAGATTGAAGATGAGCAGCCCCCATATCAAACCAAAGAAAATGGAAGTGTACACATTATCAAAAACGGTGTAAAGTGCATAGCCCGAAGCTATAAATGCCATAACGGCGGTAAAGAATACGGTGGCACCGATGCCGGCGTATTTGTTGCGTTCCCCGTTGGAACACGTCTCTAAAATCTGGGTGTCCGCTCCGGAACAGAAAATAAAAAAGCGTTGTAACATAGTGTGTTCTCTTTGATTGATAGGATATTAGAACGTGATTCTGGGTGATTTGTTACATAAAAAGCCCCAATTGTGGGGCTTTTAACAATTTTTAAGTCTGGAAAACCTAATTTTCTATGCCAATGGGGTCGGTAGCTAGCTTTACAACTGGGTTTGCACCTTCAGATTCCATTGATAAGATATATATGAATTTGTTTTCTTGAACCACCTCAATGGCTTTTTTACCGGTTATTTCTTTTCCATTTAAGGTGAAGCTAGCTCCTTTAGCGACCATTTTTTTAATTTTTTCAATTGGCTTCGGTGGAGCAGGAGGTGCCGGTGGATTGGATGGTGCCACAGGCTTTGTTTCTTTTAAATCTTTAACAGGTGAAGGAGGCATAGGTGACTCTGTGGCTCCGGGAGCCGGCGGTGCTGGCGGTGGAGGCGGAAAATCAGGAAAAGGCTCAGCATCTGCACGTTGTTTTTCGGACATTTTGCCATAGATTTCTTTTAAGCGCATCACCTCCCTTTTTTTAATCGTCATATGGTTGCGATCCATTGCATTATACTTTTTGGCCAAGGTATTGTACTCTTTCATTTCCTCTCGGGTGGCACTGCCCTGCTGTTGTATTTTTGCACCCACAATATTGATGGTGGCGGAACCGTATTCTTCAAAAATCATGTCCACTTTTTGGATGATGTCTTTTGGGGTAGTGGCTTCCACATTAATGATTGAACGAATAGTTTTTTCTCGTTGACCAAAAGAGAGGTGGTCATTGATTTTTGAAAGCTCATCCTTTAAATCTTCCAATGCAACTAATTTGCTTTGAAACAATAGCTTACCTTTTTTATTGATGTGGATTTCAATGGGATTGATAGTTTTTTGGCTGTCTTTTTGGGACACGGTTTTCTGAGTCGGTTGTAAATCGTCCTCCGCACCCATTATTGTCATTCGCTTGGCATTCAAACGTGTTGTGCTTGGGGTAATCGCAACATTGTCTTTAAATTGACTTTCCTCCATAATAACTTCATCGGCAAACACTTCGATGATATCAATGCCCGTAGTTCTTATCTCTTCGGACAAATTGTTGATGGTGTTCAGATGTACAGATTGAATTGCAGTTACCTTCACTTTAGTCTTATCAGCATCAAAAGCTGACAAGTAATTTTGATTTATTATTTGTGCAACTTCATTAAAATGAACGATGTTATTGTCAATTTGTACAGTTTCTGTATCCACTAAGTCGATCGTGATGATGTTTTTTCTGGGGTTTTGTCTCTCAATTGTACGATGCTCACTAAACCCAAATAACAATAGGGCAGTAAGGGGCAGAAGCAAAAAGCTCCTGAACACAAATGATGTTTTGGATGTGTTTGTTTTCATGACTGTAAAACGTTTTTTGATTGATGAATAATTTATGGCATTTGCGATGCCTACTGATTGATGTCTTTCAATATCGTTTGATAAGTACGACAAGAGGGTATTTTGATAATGTGAATGATTCTGTTCTTTTCTAATGACCGCTTTGTCCGCCAAAAATTCATGGTTCAGTTTAATGGACGATTTAAAAAGGTAAATCAAAGGGTTGAACCAAAAAACGACTTGGGCAAGTTCTATAAATAGAATATCCAGACTGTGTCTTTGTTTTGCGTGGGTCTCTTCGTGCAAGAGCACTTCTTGGGGAATACTATTTTCCCTGTACTGTTTTTGATTTAGAAAGATGTAGTTCAAAAAGGTGTGTGGGGGCAATGCCTGTACTAAGAGCACTTTGGTCATAAAATTTTCCTTGAACTTGGGATTCTTTTTAATCCGCTTACGTATTTGAAACAGGTTTGCCATAAAACGAAACCCAAATCCTATAACGCCCAAGGTGTACACACACCATAAAAACAACTCCCAATCAAAGCTGGATGGCTGCGGAAGGGGCTGTTCGGTCAAAGCCGCGGAATCCATATTTTCAATTGCGGTATAGGTGCCCAAAGTGGGCTCGGCTACATCAACATATTCCGTTAAGACCAAATTGGGAATAATAAAGGAGGCGATCAGGGCGACCAATAGGAAGTACCGTTTAAAATGGTGTATGCTTTCCTTTTCCAGCATCAGTTTATAGAAGGCTAGAAAAATAGCAAGACAAGCCGTGGATTTTAATAGAAAGATCAACATAACTATTTCTTTTTGATTTCGATGTCTATCAGTTTTTTCAATTCTTCCAATTGTTCTTTACTCAAATTGGTCTCTTGGGCAAAGAACGATGCGAACTGGGTGGCACTATCGTTAAAAAAGTTTTTGATGAGTCCGTTCACATGTTTGGAGAAATAATCTTTCTTCTTCACCAACGGATAGTATTCCCTGCTTCTGCCAATGCTGTTATAAGCGACAAAACCTTTATCGGCCATCCTTTTTAAAAGCGTGGCCACGGTGGTGGTGGCCGGTTTGGGTTCGGGATAGGCTTCCAATAGGTCTTTCATAAAGGCCTTCTTTAATTTCCAAACAATGTTCATTAGCTCTTCTTCGGATTTTGACAATTGCATCTTTTAATGATTTTAATTGTTGCTCTACAAACATAGAATAAATATTTTGATTCTACAAATGTAGAGTCATAATAAGTTTGAAAGCCATCAGTTTAATGCGGTAAAATGTTAAGTTTGCCGTTCAATTGATAGCCAATGGGATTACTCGAAGATTTGCTGGAAAGGAGCGGAGGTGTCTGTGAATTAAGTGGTGCTGCTGATGACTTGGTGGTTTATGAGGTGCCGCCCGTTTCCACAGGAGGATTGGATGGAAGTATTTTGATAAGTGCTACCTGTAAAAATCAAATAGAAAATCCAGATGCCATGGATGCCAACCATTGGCGATGCCTGAACGATAGTATGTGGAGCGAACACGATGCGGTAAAGGTGGTGGTGTGGCGCATGCTCAATCGTTTAAAGTCCGAAGGGTGGCCGCAGGATTTGCTCGGCATGATGTATTTGGATGAGGAAACCTTGGAATGGGCCAAAGCTACCGGTGAAGGTAAAGAGGAAGGTGAAAAGATTGTGCATCGGGATGTTAATGGCAACATCCTTGAAAACGGCGATAACGTTGTTTTGATAAAAGATTTGAAGGTAAAAGGTTCGAGCATGGTCGCAAAACAGGGAACCGCTGTTAGACGGATTTCCCTGGATCACGAAAATGCCGAGTATATTGAAGGCAGGGTAGATGGCCAGCAAATTGTTATCGTGACCAAATACGTTAAAAAAACCTAGGCCTTCATCTCCGTATAGTATTTGTAAAAATAGGGTATGGTCTCAATGCCCTTTAAAAAGTTCCATACACCAAAATGTTCGTTGGGGGAGTGGATGGCATCGCTGTCCAATCCAAAACCTAACAAAATGGTTTTGCTATCAAAAACATTTTCAAAAAGCGCTACGATCGGAATACTACCGCCTGTTCTCTGTGGAACCGGGGTTTTGCCAAAAGTGGTCTCCATGGCTTTTGATGCTGCTTGGTACCCATCGCTGTCAATCGGGGTTACGTACGCTTGTCCGCCATGGTGCGGGGAAACTTTCACTTTCACGCTTTTGGGTGCCAATGATTCAAAATGCTTGGTGAACAAATCTGTAATCTCGTGCCAATCTTGATTGGGCACCAATCGCATGGATATTTTGGCGTAGGCCTTGCTGGCAATCACGGTCTTGGCGCCTTCGCCCGTATATCCACCCCAAATTCCGTTGACATCCAACGTAGGTCGTATGCCAAATCGTTCTCCTGTTGAGTATCCTTTTTCACCGTGAACATCAGCAATGTCCAAAGATTTTTTATAGGCTTCCAGGTCAAATGGGGCTTTGGCCATTTCGGCACGTTCTTCATCCGAGATGACCTCGACTTTGTCATAAAACCCTGGAATGGTAATATGGTTGTTTTCGTCATGTAGTTGGGCGATCATTTTGGCCAATACATTGATCGGGTTGGGTGCAGCTCCACCGTAAATCCCTGAATGCAGGTCGCGGTTTGCCCCTGTGACCTCTACTTCCACATAACTCAGTCCACGCAATCCCGTAGTAATGGATGGGGTGTCGTTGGAAATCATCCCGGTATCCGAAATCAGGATGATGTCGTTTTTGAGCTTTTCGCTGTTTTCCTTTAGGAAATCTTCCAAACTATCGCTTCCCACTTCTTCTTCTCCCTCGATCATAAATTTGACATTGCAGGGCAATTCATCGTTCTGGATCATATACTCCACGGCCTTTACGTGCATAAAGAACTGTCCTTTATCATCACATGCGCCACGGGCAAAAATGGCCCCGTCGGGATGGAGTTCTGTTTTTTTGATGACCGGTTCAAATGGAGGGGAGGTCCATAGGTTCATGGGGTCCGGGGGTTGCACATCGTAGTGTCCGTACACCAAAACGGTAGGTAAGTTCGGATCTATGATCTTGTCGCCGTACACTACCGGACAGCCTTTGGTCTCGCAAATCTCCGTGTTTTCGCAGCCCGCATCGTCCAGAGATTTCTTTACGGCCTTGGCCGCTTCCAAAACATCTTTGGCATACGCCTTGTCCGCACTGATGGAGGGGATTTTAAGGAGCTCGATCAACTCGTTGATAAATCTGTCTTTGTTGGAATTAATGTAATTATTGATGTCTTTCATAAATGATTTAAAAAGGACCCTAAAAATACAAAAAACAAGTTTTTAAAGGGCGGGCATTTGCAAATCGGAAAATTGATTTATATTTGCACTCCAATTCGCGGGTGTGGTGGAATTGGTAGACACGCTAGACTTAGGATTTATCCAAATAAAAAGTGTTAATTTGCACTTTATGCGGGTGTGGTGGAATTGGTAGACACGTCAGACTTAGGATCTGATGCCGCAAGGTGTGGGGGTTCGAGTCCCTTCACCCGCACTAAAAGCCGAAGAGAAATCTTCGGCTTTTTTACTTTGAAAATTGACCAAAAAAAAGCACGGGTACAACATAGGTACAACATTTGACCTATTTTCAAGATAAACTTTGATTTAGTGTCATATAATTCCATTTGATATTAACCACTATGTCAATCAATATAAATTCATAGAATTTAGGTTTTCTCGACTCTTGTTCTTCGATTTGGAGTTTATTATCATACAATATTCCCGAAAGTTAAACTCGTAAAATACTTCCATCAAAAGACTACGGCATAAAGCCACCGCTTCTGTCCATACTTATTTATTCCGTTTCCTTTTGAGCCAAGATTTTATCTTCCGTTTGGTTCACTGCTCAAATATTGTTTAATCTAAAATTTGAGTATTATGACAACAAAAGCAAGTACCACAAGAAAGCGTAGAAGTACAACAACTACTGCGAAGAAAGAAGTTAACGGAAAAAAAGTTCCGGTACTTCAAATCGAGAACATTCCAATTGGCAAAATTAAGCCTGACCCCAAGCAACCGAGAAAGACCTTTGATGAAAAACAGCTACAACAGCTCTCGGATAGTATCAAAGAGTTTGGTGTGCTACAACCGATAACGGTTCGGAAATCTGGAAAGGACTTTATCATCGTTATGGGCGAAAGACGATTTCGCGCAAGCAAGATTGCCAGAAAGAATACAATTCCCAGTATAGTAAGAACTTATGAAAACGATGAAGTGTTGGAAGTTCAAATCATCGAAAACTTGCAAAGAAAGGACGTAGAGCCTACCGAAGAAGCCGAAGCGATAGCTTATCTAAGCGACAAATATCAACCCTCTGAAATCGCAAAGCGTTTGGGAAGAACCGACAATTTCATAAGACAACGTTTGAAGTTGGCTGGATTGATTGACGGTTTCAAACATTTTGTTCGCAATGGTGAAATGACCATTTCGTTAGGTGTTGGTGTCGCACTTTTTGAGCCAGAGGAACAACAGATGATGCTGGAAACGATGGGCGAAGACTTCAATGCACATCAGATAAACCGAATGATAAACAATCGAACCTATGATTTGGAAAAAGCACCCTTTGATGTAGCCGATAAGACTTTGGTGGTTAAAGCGGGTTCTTGTGTAGAATGTCCATTCAATGCTGCGAATCAAGGTAACCTTTTTGGTGAAGGCAAGATGGTCTGTACGAAATCGCCCTGTTTTGAGACGAAAAAGACCAAATCGTTCTTGAACCTTATTGAAAAATCCAAGAAAAAAAACCTTTTGCTCATTCCTGAAATAAGACAGTACTGGGCTGATGAAGAAAAAAATCAGCTCGTTATTTCCCAACTGGAAAATAATGGATTGAAAGTCTATTTGCTGGACGATGTCGAAATTATAGAGAATCCTATCGAGCCGACAATGGATGCCATTAAGATTGAATATCAGCATTATGATTATTCCGAGGATGAACTGAAAGCAGAGTTCAAAGAGGCTATTCAGCAATATAAGGAAGAACTGAAAACGTATTGTTCAGCAGAAAAGAATGGTTTTGTAAATGGTATCGTCTTCCATCCTGAAACATATCAAAACAAGAATGTTTTCATAAAAGTGATTGAGAAATTAAAGAATGATTCTTCTGAATATTCAGCACCATTGGCCAATAGGAAAATGGCAGATTGTACGCCCGAAGAACAAATCATCAAAATCAACGAGCGTGAAATCCGCAAGCGACAGATTGAAAACAACAAGCAATTTGAGGAAGTGGTGCAGATGATTCGTGAGACGGATTATATCGATACCAAAAAAACGCTTTCGGTAGATGAAATGGTTGCGTTTTCCATTTCACTCTTTGAAAACAATGTGGACTATATGAGCCGGCAAAAATGCTTTTCAGGATTTTTCGCCAAAACATCGAAAATGTCCAGGGTTGAAATAGTCGAGCATTTCAAGAAGAATTTCAAAAAGGAAATCTTTCACAAGTTGATTCGGTATATGCTCACGAAGCAAGTACATTTTAGCGAAAGCAACCATAACAATAACCTCACGAATATTTCATTTTACTATGCGATGCAGGGATATTACAAATCCAAGATTGCAGACATTGAGAAGAGCTATGCTGAGAAACGAAACAAGCGTGAAGCACGTTTGAAAGAGCGTATCGCAGTTCTTGAAAAGAAAATCCAAGAGCTCAAGGATTAGCTTTTGTTGTTTGAAGAAGGGTCGGCATTCGTGTCGGCCCTTTTTCTTTTTATGATATTAACAAAAGGGTACTAAGAGAAAGCATCAATCAATATCAGCGCAAAGGTAAACTCGTAAAATACACCCATCAAAAGACTACGGCATAAAGCCGTTGCGCGCATCCCTCTTCTTATTTATTCCGTTTCCTTTTGAGCTGTGATTTTAGCTTCCGTTTGGGTGATGCTCAAATATTGTTTAACTAAAATTTCAACATTATGGAACAAGCATCAAAAGCAAAGATTTCGGTCGAGGAAGCCGAAGTACATTATCAATCCAGTAAGGAAAATTACATCATTGAAGGTGCCGAAAGTCATCTGGCTTACTATAGAGAGAAGCATCCAGAGTATTACGCTCTGCTATCACAAATTGTTTAACCTAAAATTCAAAAGCTATGTATTTACAAAATTTGCAACAAGATGAGATTTTCGTTTCAAACGAAATGAAATCTTTGAAAAACCTGACCCAGATGGAATCCCGTCGCGGACTTGAAAATGCCATCATTTCGAATGGCAAAATCGTTAACGTGGTATCAAACAGTTATGGCCACATACCGAACCAACTGTTCTTCAAGAAAGCAGAGGAAATGTTGACTGATGCCGGATTAAATTATCACAAGCGCACCATCAACAAAAATGATAGGTCTTTCATTACCGATTTTATCATAGACGACAAAAGCCAGTTTACGGTTAAGAATGATAAGGACTTGATACTGCCAATGTTAAGGTTCAAGAACTCGTATGATGGTAGCGAAAAGACCTCTGGCCACTTCGGATTCTATCGAAAAGTATGTTCCAACGGACTTCACGTCTCACAAGCTGAAATCGAATTTTCGATAAAGCACAGCAGGAACAATACAGACCTCATAATGCCAAGGTTGAACAACCTGTTTGATAAATTTCTTGACAATGAATTCTATACCATAACCAAGAAGTTTGATAGGATGAAGGAATTTAAAATCATCGATACTAAAGAATTCGTAAAAGCCATTCTTGACAGAACCAAACTGTTCCGCTATGAATGTAGCGATAAAAACAGCGACCCATCGAAGAAGTCGAGAGAGGTTTTGGAAATCCTCAATTACGAAGCTCTTTTACTTGATGAAGAACCAAATCTCTGGTTAGGTTATAATGCCTTTAATTCGGTATTGCACAATGTGCTGAAAAAGAGTTTCGGCCAACAGGAACTATTGGATAAAAAGTTGTTCGATGAAGTGTATGCCCTGGCATAGCTTTAAAAGGTATATCCAGTACCTTAAACTGGATTTTCCATTATTACAAATCCGTACTACTAAAACCACTCAGCACATTCCCCTGCATTCCGTTTCCCTACATTCCGGGAAAAGAGCTTCACTGCAAATATCTTGGACACAATCCCCAATTTCAGCTTTCCATTTCGCTAACCCTTCCCGCTTAGGCTGGGAAGGAACACTTCATTCCAGAGCGAAAATTGTGAATTAAGTCCGCCTTACCAAATCGGAAGGCCAGCACCTCGATTTTCTTAACAGAATTTACGGCAAGAACTTCTTGAGCCCTTGCTCGAAAATTCTTAAAAACCACGGCACCGGCCCACACATTTTAAGGGGTTTATAATGGATGAAGCCTTGAATGTTTTTCGGGGCATCGAAAAACAGGCAGTGCATAACCAATTCTAAATTAAACCCGATCGCTCGCCTCGCTTAACTTCCCGTACGCTCAACTCACGACCGGCTTTAAAAGAATTGCTAATGCCCTTATGGAACTTGTCAAGACCGTGACAAGTTTCAGCGAAAAATAAGGTATCTACTTCCTTGAAAATGCGAGCATTTTACTACGTCGCAGACACACCTGATTTATTCCCTGAAAGTCTTGACAAAACCCACGTCACCCATTGTGCTACGCACGTAAGAAATCAAACAAACACCCCTTAAAATTTCATCTCAATTGAATTAAACAGGGAATTATTAACCCTGTCTGCCGACAAGGCAGGCTTTAAATTTTTAGTTATGAGTACTTTAAGAAATCACGTACAACTGATTGGAAACGTTGGTCAAGAGCCAACCATTACGAACCTTGAAAGCGGAAGCAAGGTAGCCCGTTTTTCACTTGCCACAAATGAATATTACAAGAACAAGAAAGGCGAGAAAGAGCAAAGCACCGAATGGCACACCGTAGTTGCCTGGGGCAAGACTGCTGAAATTGTAGAGAAGTATGTAGTCAAAGGAAAAGAGGTAGGCGTAAGCGGAAAACTGAAATCCCGAAGCTATGAGGATAAGGACGGTATCAAACGATACGTAACCGAAATCGAAGCCAACGAAATCCTATTGTTGGGTACAAAGAATGGTAACGAATAGACTTAAAAGAAAGAGGGCGCACCTGTGGAAAGTTTCGCCCTCTTTTCATTCTTAATTTCTAAATAGAAATCACAATGAAAGCACAAGTTAACGAAATAAAAGAGCGGTTGCAATATTTTACGGGAACTGAAATGTTCTACCAAATACCGCTACTACGAACCCGATTTACAGATGGGCTGAAATACCTGTCCGAAGTCGCCGAATGTTTTTGGCTCATAACGGATGCTTCGGTAATCGCTAAAAGTCTGATGAACCGAAGTAAGTTTATCACGATTGACTTTAAAAGAATGTCCGAAGAAAAACAGGACTATACAGGTTACGAAGCTGAAATTATTTACAGCGATGGTAACGACAATATTTTGGAAACCCACCGTTATAATGCGACCGATTTTCCACTGGATGAATTGCGGATGTTCTTTGTGAACGATACGCTGATGTTACCAAGCGAATACTAAAATCGATATGCTATGATTTATCTAAATTTTACCGATTTGAGCGAGGAAGCGCAAGAGCGTTTGCTTACCAATTCCAAGGAAGATGTCAAGAAAAAATATGGCAAGGATTTGATGGACTATGCTACCAAGCACCATACCAATTTAGACCAAATGCTTGACGAGGAAGCGTTACGGAATTTATATTCCTATACCTATGTATTTAATATCTGAATGATGTTTTTTGAACGAAATGCGCCTCTGAAATTTCAGGGGTGTTTTCATTTTTAGTGCATTCATAATCACGAAAAAATCGTATCTTTATTTCGCTGAAATACAGCATACAATTTAAGTACAGTTATCCACTTTTTGACTTTCGCCGATAACCGTACCCATCGAAAATTAACGTATCGGAAATTTTATTTCCTCGAAAATGGCAATCAGCTTTTGAGCTGGATTGTATGGATTTTTGTCAGCCTTCGGCTGACGAAAAGGAATAGCAAGAGGGTAACACGCTGCGCGATGTTACGGATTCCTTTTCGTTTTCAAAGTATTGAGAATCAGTTGTTTAAAATTATTTTGATTTTTTGATTTTCAGCGATTTGCGACAAACGCCCTCAAAACGACCATTTTTCGGAAAGGATTTGCGACAAATGGGCGAAATATGGACACATTTATCGGCATCAGATTCAAGAAGGAAACGGCAAAACGTTTTCAGGAATTCTCAAGAACACATTTCAAGACCCATACCGAGGCAATGGAAGCCATTCTCGACTTTTTCTTCTACAACGAGATTTCACCCAAGGAAAATTTAGGACCAACAGGACGTACCATTGAAGCTAAATTATTGAAACGTATCAATGCCGTCATTGCCATAATGCGCGATGTCGAAAAGACCCAGACGAAACCCACAGTCGCAATGTTGCAATCTCTTTTTGAGATGGAAGAAACAAAGAAAAAACCGTTGATTTTGGAAAAGAAGTTTGCAGAGGAAAAGAACGAAGTGCGCTTTCGCGAAAAGCGAAATAATTCAAACCAACTTTAAAAATACAGGCTATGTACATCAACATCACCCCACAAAAATTAGGAACGAATTACTCGCAGAGCTCAGCGGATTTTGTGGACTATCTCGAAAAGGAAAATGAAGGTTTGGAAAAGGAAGAGATGGAACATTTTTTTAACCAATATGGCGATGAGATTTCAGCTAAAGAAGTGGTCAAAGAAATTGATGGTAACACTGCCAAGCTGAAAAAGAAAGAACCTAAATTCTATTCCATCACGGTGAGTCCATCCAAATATGAATTGCGAAAACTCGAAAACAATAGTGAAGATTTAAAACGATATACCCGTGAGCTGATGAAAGATTATGCAGCCAGTTTCAACAGGGAAATCAATGGGCGAAAAGTAACCGTAGATGATATCAAGTACTTCGCTAAAATTGAACACCAACGGACTTTTAAGGGTACGGATTTTCAGGTGCGAGAAAACCAACCTTTTGCTACCAAGATTCTTGAATTGAAACAAGAAGTCAGGCGCATTCAACAAGGTCAAGCAACAGGCAATATTGACCGATTAAAACTGACGATAGGAAAGTTGGAAAAAGAAGCACCACATCAGTTGAATGGGAAACGTATTGTCCAGGGAATGAAGAAACACGGAAACCAAAGTCACATTCATATTATTGTCAGCCGAAAGGATGCATCCAATTCCTTCAGCCTTTCCCCTGGAAGCAAACACAAAGCATCTGAAGTAGAGATGCACGGTAAAAAAGTAAAACGTGGTTTTAACCGTGACCAATTTTTTGAGCGTGCAGAAAAGACTTTTGACAAAACTTTCGGTTACCAACGCAACTATGCGGAAACCTACAAAGCGAAGAAAGATTTTATGAAGAACCCGAAACTTTACTTTGCAGCTTTGATGAAATTGCCGGCCAATGAAAAGGCTTTGGCTTTTAAGATAATGGGCAAGTCGGGTATTCCGCTAATTCCAAACATTCCGACCAGTAAGGCGCAATTGGCGCTTCGAGTGTTTAAGCGGCTACGAAAAGGTGCTGAGATTGCAGTCAAATCAAGCTCTATTGGGATATGAGTTGGTCATTGATAGAAATAGTGATTTATATTGTAGTGCCAATTCTGTCTGTGGCCATATTGTCTTATGCCCTTTATGATAGTGAACCAAGGAATAAAACCGAAAAAAAGTATCAAGTCAAGTTCCCGACAAAATCGGGAAGCTTTAAAATCGACAACATAAAACGTGGCGCATCCGTTATCGGATCCGCAGGAAGTGGGAAAACCGAAAGCGTGGTCTATGGATTTTTAAAACACTTTCGTGAAAACAGTTTTTGTGGCATTATTCACGATTACAAGAATTTTGAGCTGACCGAAATGGCATACCCGCTTTTTGCCGATAGCAATGTTCCAATGAAGGTCATTTCATTTGATAGGATTATCCATCGGGTAAATCCAATTGCACCTAAGTATCTGGAAAATGAGGAAAGCGTCAACGAAGTATCAAGGGTGCTCATTGAAAATCTTTTGGAAC
This sequence comes from Flagellimonas oceani, assembly GCF_011068285.1. Taxonomy (NCBI): domain Bacteria; kingdom Pseudomonadati; phylum Bacteroidota; class Flavobacteriia; order Flavobacteriales; family Flavobacteriaceae; genus Flagellimonas; species Flagellimonas oceani. The sequence continues at coordinate 4,427,141 of NZ_CP049616.1, forward strand.
AACGAGAATCGGGAACCACCGGAACAACCAAATTCTTTAACGATGCTGCCGAAGGTTTGATTGGCGGATTGATTTGGAAATTGAAAGCTGATTATCCACAATTCTGCACGTTGCCCCATTTAATTGCGATTTATCAAATGCTCGATACCGATAGCCTGGTCCAGTTTCTTGAAACCAATACCACATCGAGAGCAATGGCAGATGCTTTCATTAGCGGAAAGGATTCCGAACGTCAAACAGCTGGTGTAAAAAGTACCTTGGCCAATGCGTTAAAACGCATCAGCACTAAACGTATTTTTATGGCATTGTCTGCGGATGAAGTGCCTTTGAACATAAATGATGAAGAAAATCCAGCCGTGATTTCGGTGGTGAACAATCCCAAATTTGAAACCTCTTATTCGCCAGTAATCGCTACCATCATCCACACCATCACCAAACAGATGAGTGTGCGTAATTCTAAACCATCGTTTTTGTTGATGGAAGAAGCGCCGACAATCCGGCTGCTGAATATGCACCGCATTCCTGCCACACTAAGAAGCTATGACATTGCCACCATTTATGTAATGCAGGATAAAATCCAAAACGATATGATGTATGGCGACAAGGCAAGTAAGGCTATTTTGAGCAACCTTTCCTATCAATTCTTTGGCAAGGTCAATGACCCAGACACGGCAAAGTATTACGAACGTTTTTTTGAAATTATCAAAAATCCTACTAAGAGCGTGAGCAAGGCCGCCAACATTTTTAAAACCGATACCCGAATTACCAAAGGCGAAAGAGAGGTTTCCAAAAGAAGAGCAGATATTTTCTTTAGGCTCAAACAAGGTGAGTTCGTCACATTTGCCGATGGGAAGGACAAGAAAGTACGATTCAGTTTGCCAAAGATTCGAAGGCAGCTTCCACAGGACACAAAGCGATATTCCGATTCAGATTTGAGAGCGAATTTTGAAAGGGTTTATGATGATGCGAGGTCGATATTTGGGTAACGTTTTATGCTTGAACTTGTGCGGTTAAAGTACGCTCTTAAATCTCGCTTATAAAAAGAAAAAATGTTTTTCAGCAAAATCTGAACTCTGATATGATTATATTGTACGCCACCAAAAAATGTTATTAAATGATTGTACCTGCGGAAAATATTGTCGAGACTGTTGACTTAACAGCTGACGATGTTTTGCTTCCAATGTTGGAGTGTGTTGTAAATTCCATCATAAGTCTGCAACAGTCTTCTCTTCCGGCAAATGAGAAAGAAATTCAAATCAAGATAATTCGCGGGGCTTTGCCTTCACAGACTAATTTGTTAGACAGTGTTAAAACCATCGACAGCTTTGTCATTACGGATAATGGTATAGGTTTTACCGACAAAAATTACAGGTCATTTGAAACCCCTTTCTCGCAGGCAAATAAGGAGTTTGGTTGCAAAGGAATAGGAAGATTTACCGTTTTAGCAGCTTTTGAAAGTCTGAAGGTAGAGAGTAACTATTTGGAGAATCAAGTATGGAAATACAGGGAATTTGAGTTTAACACAAAGGACGAGGTCAACCTTATAACTTCTGAAAAATCAGAGGAAGATGTGTTCAAGACCAAAGTTAGACTCGATAATTGCTTCAATGAAGTGATTAGACAGAAATCAGCACTTAAAATCGAAGACATTGCTGAAAGTGTTATGCAACACTGCTTAATTTACTACTTGAACGATTCACTTCCGAAGATTATGATTTATGACGAAGAAAGCAGTAGAGCAGAGTCTATAAATGACCTCTATGCCAAAGTGTCAAAAGAAAAAGAACGGAATTTCGAGGTCAAGAAACAACAGTTCAAGATATATATAACTAAGACACCCAAAGAGGGAAACAGGAAGAATAACTACGTTCATTATTGCGCAAATTCAAGGGTAGTAGGCAATCCAAAAAACATTAAAAACTTCAATAGTCTTTTTAACTATCCCATCTCAAGAAATGGCAGTCTATATTTTCTTGATGTTTATGTGGTATCCGAATATCTGAATCGAAAGTCGTTCAGCACTCGGAATGGCTTCAACATTCCAAAAGAAAAAGAAAACTTACTATTTGCCAATTCATCACCATTATCTTTCCAAGAAATAGAGGAAAATCTGACCAAAGTGTTAGAAGATGAGTACAATGAGTTTGTAAAGAAGTCACGAGAGCGAAGTCAAGAGGAAATTAAAAGTTACATAAAAGAGAAGGCACCTAGATATAGGAGCTTTTTAAAAAAGCCTGAAGTACTGAATTCAATTCCACCGAATTTATCTGAGGACAAGCTCGAAGAACACCTTTATAAGATTTCCTATACTGCTCGAAAAAAAGTCGAAAACCATATTGACAAGTTTATCAATGAAAAGCAGGTAAATGAGGAAACGATAAATCAGATTAAGGACGACATAAAGGAGAAAACAGCCTATGACGTCGATAGTCTAGCTGATTATATGACTAGAAGAAGGGCTATAATTGAGCTGTTTGAAAAGTTTTTAGATGCTGATGAAAACGGAAATTACAAATTGGAAGAAGATGTTCACAATCTCATTTTTCCTATGGGCTTGACCAGCAACGATGTGGTTTATGAAAACCACAATTTATGGTTGCTGGACGAACGATTTCTAAATTATAAGTTCATTGCCTCAGACAAATCAATCACTTCATACTCACAAAAGAAAAGCAGAAAAGAGGCTGATTTGGTAATGATTGACAACCCACAAATGTTTGAGAATCCAATTGGTTTTGGAGATAAAAATAGCGGTGAGATAAATTCAATGGTAATTTTTGAGTTCAAAAGACCTGGAGAAGTGGCACACCAAAAACGTAAAGGCAATTATAGATGGGAATTTTCAGATTTGATTGAACCTTACTTTGATGAATTCTTATATCAACAAGATAAAAAGAATTACAAGGGCAATCAGGTCATAGTAACTAAAAACACACCGAAATTCGGTTTCATAATTGTGGATGTTTTGCCAACCAATTTAAAACAGTTTAACGAGGATAAGGGATGGGAAAAAACACCATTCGGAACTTATTTTAAAATCATACCAAAGTTAAATTTGAATTTAGAGGTAATGACGTTCAGAAAGTTGCTGGAAGTCTCAAGAGAAAGACACAATGCATTTTTCAATAAATTATTTAACTAGGCTATTAATGTATGCCAGAAACAAACCGTATAGAATACAAAAGAGAACTGTCCGATGGGCTTGAAAAAGAAGTTATTGCTTTTTTGAACTATCGCGAGGGTGGTATTCTCTATATCGGTATTGACAAAAACGAGAATGTTTACGGTTTAGCAGATTCGGATGGCGACCAACTTAAAATTAAGGATAGGCTAAAGAACAACATCCGACCTTCCGCATTGGGTCTGTTTGACATTGTGAGTGAAGAACGTACTGGCAAGGATATCCTTAAAATCATAATAGCAAGTGGTCCAGAAAAACCCTATCATCTCAAAAAATATGGGATGAGCGAAAAGGGCTGTTTCATCCGTATGGGTTCATCTGCAGAGCCGATGTCCCAAAAGATGATAGACGAGCTCTTTGCCAAGCGCACTCGAAATTCCATCAGCAAAATTAAAGCCGGACGACAAGACCTGAGCTTTGGTCAATTGAAAATCTACTACGAAGAAGCTGGCTATAATCTGGGGAAAGCCTTTGCAAAAAACCTGGAACTGCTTACTGAGGATGGCGCATTCAATTACGCTGGCTATCTTTTGGCCGATAAGAACAATACCTCTATTAAAGTGGCCAAGTATTCAGGCAAGACCCGAACCGATCTTATAGAAAGTAACGAATATGGTCACGAATGCCTGGTGAAAGCGACCAAGCAGGTTATCGATAAGATTGCTGTTGAGAATAGAACCACAACCAAGATAACCGCTAAGGAACGGCAACAGACCAATCTTTGGAATCCCATTGCCCTACGGGAAGCAATCATCAATGCTTTTGTACATAACGACTATACCAACGAGATTACCCCAAAGTTTGAAATCTTTGCGGACAGGATAGAAATTACATCAGCTGGTGGACTTCCTGAAGGTTTGAGCAAGCAAGAGTTTTTTGAAGGTTTTTCTGTACCTCGGAATAAAGAACTGATGCGTATTTTCAAGGATTTGGAACTGGTAGAGCAATTGGGTTCGGGCATCCCTCGTATTTTGGAACATTATGGCAAAGAGAGTTTTAGTTTTTCTGATAACTTTCTTAGAATGACGTTTGTAGCTAAAGAAACTACTGTTGAAGATGGTGGTACAAAAGGTGGTCAAATAGGTGGTGTAATGGGTGGTCTAAAAGGTGGTCAAATAGGTGGTCAAATCGAAAAGGATATCGATGCCATTTCTGAATTAACACATAGACAAAAAGAAGTTCTGAAGTTAATTGCTCAGGATAATCGAATAAGTCGTTCCGGTATTGCAGAAATATTACATATCAATGAGTCTGCAATTCAAAAACACCTCAATAATTTAAAGGATGCTGGATATATAGAGCGTGTAGGCGGAACAAGAGGCTATTGGGAAATCAATCTCGATAAAAATAAATAAATACGCTTTTCAAAAAGGCGATTTATCTTTTGAACCTCTGGCATCTGCCAGCCACTTTCCGTTTTGCTTAACCAGTTTAAAAACACCTGGTGTTTTATCGTAAGCTGTTGTATATTTTACCCAAGCCACATCACCCATAATCGTGTCCTGCAAAACAGTAAACTTGGAATCATCTTTTGGTGTAGCGTTAAACATATTTATAGTATTCATATAGTTTGAATACGCCTGTGGCGTTGAGTTGGCTTTTAAGGCTTCTTCATCCTTTTCATAAAAGCTTTCGATAACAATTTGGGCTGTGGCACTTGGTCCTGAAACTTTAGTTGCGGAATCAGCACACGAAAGGAATAGCAGTACGAGCAATAAAACCACAATATTTTTCATAATGACTTTAATTTGGGTTATTGATATATCTGTGCGATAGCTTCATTTCAATATTTCGTTCACCATCCTTTTCATTCAGTTCTAAAATTGCCCTACGGTCATTGGATAATGAAAATTTTGGCAACACATAAACAAAACGTACCGTTTCACCTTCTACAATTTTTGAAGGCAGATTATGTTTGTAAATCGGCTCTTGATACAAACGTTGTAACGATTTCCTTTTTCCTTTTTGTCGTGTTTCAATCGAAAGGTTCAAGAAATTCAAATCGTAATCCAAGGTTGAATTGTTCTCTATCTGAACAACGAAGTACAGTTCTTCTTTATCAAAAACGATATTCTCAACACTTACAATAATACCTTCATTTCGCTTTTTAATTCGACCTATGCGCTGTTTTCTATTGAGAAGATACGAGCAGAATTTTTGGTAATGATATGTTCTGTTGTCTATCCGTTCTTCAGTAGATTCAGCAAGAATTGAATCAGTTACAATCGGTTTTTCATTCCCGATACTACTTGATATCGGAATAAAATAATTGAGCTTAGAAAGCTGTTTTTTATACCTTACAATATACGAAAAAATCGAGCCATTTCGGTTGACTACCAGTAAATTACTTTCCTTTCCAGGCTTGGCTTGCAACAGGCCAAAATACTGTTCTTTCTCACGATTGTAGGTAAAGACAAAATTATCTGAACCAGTTATACCTTGCCGGATAGGTTCTGGGAAGAATAGTGCTACATTTTTAGTGTCGTTTGCATAAATGGTATCGAGTACTATAGTTGATTGCGCTGTAGCCTGTGCCGAGCATAGTCGAGGTACGAAAGCGAAAACAAATACCATTATGAATATATAATTATATCGTCTCATAGTTTTGGTTTTAGGATTAATCTGTAATTGTTCAGGACGGTTACTTTTACCCTGCGGTTAGAACGCCTAAATACTTGTGTAAGTCCACCAACTTGTGGTACGCTGGGAATATTAATATCACCAATAACATCATCAAATACCTCTCTGGTTACTTCTTCCCTAAAGTTGTTTTCGACATAGATACCCTCGCTACCGTCTTGCAAATCGAAGGCTTTTAGTTTGGTAGGGTGGTGTTTAATATTCTCAATTTCGATTAAAGCACGATTGGGCTGAAAACTGATAAAGCCGAAAACCGGTGTGTTCTTTGGCATCAATTTACCATTGATGGTGGCCGATTTGGTAAGGCGCATCCGTAATCGGGTATTTGCTTGAACAATTTGGTCACCATCTACGACTACATAAATCGTTTCATCAGTATTGCCTATAATTGAAATTTCATTGGGCTTTGGCGAGGCCGCAAAGAACAGTTGATGTTCCAGGCCCAATTCTTTGGCTTCAATTTTTTGTTCCCTTTTAACTTCAGCAGAATCCACCTTTGGTACCGTTTGCTGAACAACTCGCTTATGTCCCAAATTTTGGTAGCGTTTTTCGGAATACTTTATCTTACCAGCCTTGTAAATGCTATCCACGATGCGTTGCTTTTTTTGTTCGGGCAAATCGGGATTATACAGTCCCGTAGAATCCAAGAGCTTTTCATCGTAGATGCTCGGTGCGGTGCTTTCACGCACTTCCTTGAGGTCGTTTATGGCATCCAGTTTGGAATCGTATTCCTTTTGGTCATCTTCCAGTTCAGGAACAAGCGTCTGTTGCAACGTGTTTTCATCATTGTCCTCATCTTCCATAAGCATCACTGAATATGAGATAAGGAAGAGGAAAATGATGGCGAGGACACCAGCGAAAATGATTTTATTCTTTTCTACTTTCATAATCTATTTTTCTTAAAGTGTTTTCGAAATAATTGGTAATCAACAAGCCGTGCGGATTGTTGGGAAAGTTTCGGTCTACCATAATCAAGTTTCCGGTAGAAACCAGTTCGTAAGTATCAATGATTGACCCTCTATTGATTTCAAAAATCGTCGTGGTCGTAAAAGTATACTCGCCGTTGTTCTCTGAAATTTTGGAATCAATGCTCAATACCTTCTGCACCAAAGAATATTGCAATAGGCGATTATACACACCATCTGCTTTTTTCTGACGGTATAGATTGTCCACGGAACTATTACCCAACCACAGCGCTTTTTCCAAATTGCGTTCGTAGTTGCTGGCATCAATGTTATAGAAGTACGTGTGGAACAGTTCGAGATGTGCCAAAGCTTCGACCCTGAAATTTTCCTTTTGTGTAACCAGCTTTAGCGGAATGATACTGCCGTCCGTATTGATTGCAAAGACACTATTGAGCGTTGTTTTGTTCATATTGTAAACCATTAAAAGCGAAAAGCTGCTGGACAGCAACGAACAGATGACTACGGCTAAAACGATAAACCGATTCAGTTTCAATATTTTGTATATGTTCTTGTAAGGTGTTTTCATTCTGAATGGAATTAGTTGGTAAACAATCTGAGGGTAAACGAGGTGGCACGTCGATACAGTTTGAATTTCAGAAAAACGATAAACCCAACTGAGCCCAGTTGAACTACAGGCGCAAAAAAGCCCTGACCTGTATCGGTTCCGAACAGGTTGACCCAGAAATTGGTATTTATTTCCGTGTAAATGGCATTGATAAACACATTGACCAGAAAGAAGGCTGGCACGAGCATATACACGGCAGCATACAATTTAAAGAAGGTATAGGCGAGCGAACGGAACTTTTCAAAAACTGCCAAACTAATGACCAATGGAAAGAACGCCTGCATTATTCCCAAGAGGAAAAAGCGTTCTGCCAAAAACAGCGGATAGATAAATAAATCCAATATCCAGAGAATGGTACTTAAGATGAAGGCCAATATCTTGAACCCATATAATGGTGTTACCAATGCCTCATACAAAAGCGTCATTGCCGAACTTGCGGCATCAAAAAGGCTGACATCTTCCTCTAATGGTATATCCTGCATTTGCAAGGGAAGTAACGCTGGTGCAGTTCCTCTATACTGTCCTTCGATGGCCACTAAAATCCCATCAAAAAACCCTAACACCTGCGTTGAGAATATGACCAATAGGACAATGGCAAAATTCTTTGCCAATTCACCCGGACTCAATCCCCAAGTGTAACCGTCTTTGTCTGCAATACCTTCGTTGTATTTTTTAAGGATGTTGACCAAGAAAAATAGGACAGCAAGCGTTTTCATTCCGGCAATGGTATATTGCGAAAAGTCGCTGGCCTGTATAGTCTGGAACACCGTATCGATGTATTCCAACCCAATCCCTAAAATGATGGTCGCGGTCATTTTTAATACTCTGTTTCGCGGTTATTAACTTTATCCTGCATCTTTCTAAAAGAAATAATATCACGGTAGCGTTTCGTTTTTGTAGTGATGTTTGAAACCATCTGTTTTGATTCCAGTTCCTTGGCTTTCAGGATTTCGGCGCGTTCGGCATCACTCATTTTAAGATAATCGCTGGATAAGACTTCGTCTATAAAATCCACCGTGTCTAATGAATTTTGTACAATGGTTTCGAAAGAGCCCATAACCTTGTCAATTTCCTCGGGTTTGATGTAGGGCGAATTAAGAATGTCCTGAAGGTCATTCTGCATTACATTGATAAGGCGCTGATTGTTCTGTGCGATTTCCTCAACTGCCCTAAGCTGTTGGACAACGCTCGATACTTTCTCTATCGCCTCTTTGGCATCCTTCAAGAATTTTACGGACTTAATCATTTCCGCGGTCTGTTTACCCGATTCCAATAGCTGTTTTACCAAGCTGATGAAGTTGGTGTTGTCATAAACAGGCATACCCTGAGCGGTTGCACCGCTTGGCAGTAAAAGAGCTGTTGTCATAGCCAACCCAATTAGAATTGATTTGATTTTTGTTTTACTCATTGCTAAATATTTGTTTTGGTATTCGTGAATCTTCGATTTCATAGCATTATGTTTTAGATGTGAATTGAATTATTGCTTTTTCCATATCCTGATGCTCGTTGTAGAGCTTCATTATTTCCTCATTTTCTAATCCATCAGTTAAATAGGCGGCGTAAACTTCTTTCGGAACTTCCAACCGGAAGATGTTACTTTCCTTCCCGATTTTGATAAACATTTCGGTGTACTTGCGTGGTCCGGAAAGGTTGTTCTTTATGGATTTGAGTTGGTTCAGGTCGTGGCTGGAAAGGTTGAGTCTTTTGACCAGTTCGTCATAGCCTTTTTCATTGTTTAAGCTGTAAATGACCTGTGTATTTTCCAGAATACTGGCCGATGTGGAATTGTTAGGTAACTGATTAATGGACTGTAAAATGATACCAATAGCACCATTCTGTTTTCGGATAGCTTGATAGTAGAATTCCACACTTTCCAGTACATTGTCAAACTTCAGCTGTTTAGCAAACTCATCAAACAAGATGATGCCTTTTTCGGCGCGATTGCGCCAGATGGTTCTTTGGATGGCTGATTTGATGAGCTTGAGCATCACGGAAAGTATTTCCTTATTGTCCTTTACTTCGTCCAGCTCAAAAACAATCAATCGTTGGTCCTCGATTTTATAGGTTTGGTCTTCGCTGACTTCAAATAGAAAACTGTATAGACCATCACCGACATACTCAGATATTACGTGCAGAAAGCTCGTCACGTTGAAGTAGTCGGGATGGATTTTTAGGTCGCTCAGAATACTATCCTGATGCCTTTCTATAAAGTTGTAGAAGCTTTCCAGCGAATGATTTTCTGAAGTGCTATCGTAATAATGGCGCAATATCTTTTTAATGGAAACGGACTGCGCTTTGGTCACTTTTAAGTCTGAAGCAAAGAGTTCAAACAAGAAAACAGATAAATCTTCAAGCCGTTCTGGTGTGAGGTCATTTTTATCGCTTATGAAGAAAGGGTTGATACCCAAATTCTTTCCGCTCTCATATCTGAGTACGGTATACTTTTCAGGATAGAGCTTGGCGAATTTGGTGTACGAACCACCCAAATCGATAATGACCAGACGGACACCACTTTCAAAATATTGGCGTAGTATGTTATTGGCCAAAAATGATTTGCCTTCGCCAGTTGGCGCAAAAATGGCAAAGTTCCGAGCTTTGATGCGTTTCTTTCGTTCGTCCCAAACATCCTTTAAAACAGGAATGTTATGCTCTCGGTCATTAAAGATGATTCCGGTTTCGTCAGATTTGTAGTTGGTATTGTTGATGAAAAGGCAAAGTGCGTGCTTTAAATCCGTTACGTACAAATCATTGTTTGAGAAGTTGGATGAAAAACAGCAGTAACTGTTCAGAATATAATTTTTGCGTTCTTCACCTCTTGGATAGTAAGGGGTGATATCGAGTTCCTTAAACTCGGTCTTGATTTTTGAAGTGATTGAATCGAGGCTCTTTTTGTCTTTTGCCCAATACACTACGTTGAGATGACCACGAATGATTCGTGCATTGTCATCAGCATTGATTTGGTCAAGGATATGCCGGATTTTCCCAAGCACCACCTTGTTCTGTGAACCGAAGTTTGAACTTTTGTTTAGCTCTTCGATTTTCTTATCGAGTAGTTTTCGCCATTTCTGTTTATCATCCAGATACACGATTTGGTTGACGATATGGTTCTCGTTAAGCGTAAGCCCTAAGCCATCAATAAACCCTTGATGAAACACAAAATCGTCTGAAGTGAATTTCTCATTGGTCTTGCTACTTTGCACACTTTCGCCAAAGCACAGTTCGCTGTTGACGGCCAGGGCATCAAAATGGTTGTCGCCAATGGTGACGTTCTTTTTTTCCAATAGTATGTCGGTATCGAATCCTTCACTAAATCCGTTGAAATAGTTGGTGGTGAGTTGCTGTATCTCTTTCGCTTGAAGCGAAACAAAACGCATCTTTCGGCTATTGTTGATGAACGACACGGAATCGCTTACCGCATTCACAAAAACTTTAATATTGTAATCCATTTGCTGTACGATTCCTTTTGAAACCTTACGGAATGGGTTGACATATTTTGGATTGTTGAATGCCTTGTTTTTGGTCAGGATAAAGAACAGATAGCATTGATGTTCGATGTAATTGCGACCTTTAAAGTGATTGTGAGTTGCCTTTTCGAGAAAGGATTCGTTGGGCAAATGTTCTGAAGAATAGGATTTCTTTAAATAAATGTCTTGCTTGTGAACGACCGTTCCAACAGGTAAAGACTTCAAAGCCTGAAACCAGGCACCGTGTATATCCTCAAAGTCCTTTTCAGAAAGCGAATAGATTTCAGGTAAGTTCCCTTTGAAGCATAGCACAACATTGCCATTGTTGGCAAAGACGATATTATCCTGAATATCTGCAATGGGTTGATATGCCGAAAGATTCATCTTATTCATAGTCGAATCCAGAATTACGCTTGTTACTGATGATTCTTGGGAAGGGATTTCCTGTCTGAAAGAGTTGCGGGTTATTGGCTATTCGAGTCAGAGCGATGTAGAGTCCACCATTGAACAGCATTAAACCGATGATGATGCCAAAGCTGAAAGAAAAGATGATGATGAGTAATGATGCCAATATGGAAACCATCATCAAGGCAAACAGGGAAATGGGCAGGCCGAAGATGACTGCCCGTTTCCGCATATTTCTATAGACCTCGAACTTCTTCACTATACTACGATGCCTATGAGATAAGTGAAGATTCCGACAACTGCACCAGCAATAAGTACAAAAACCAAGACCCGAGTAATCCCTTTCTTAAGGTCGGCATTTTCACCAAAGAAGTGTCCGGCGTTAAACAGGAATCCGATGAGGAATATGACACCTAAAATGATGGGAAAAATGGTTCTGATGGTATCTGAAACATCGTTGACCGAATCTTCAATACCACCAATCTGAGCAAAAAGCGAAGTTGATAAGAGCGAAAAAACGCCTGCCAAATAATGTGTTTTTTTCATAACGAATTGGATTAAAATTTTGGTTCATTTTCGTTATGTGAAATTTACATATATTTGAATATAAATATTTGAAAATCAAATATTTGTGAATAAAATATTATTTGATAGTATTTGGTTTTAGTTGCTATTATTTAGCATCAAATTCTATGAAATTTTGAAGTGGAACTGTTAATAAGAGAAAAATTGAAAATGAAAAAGTGGCTCAAAAACGTCAGTTTTATGATTTTGCTTCTCAAAAGTTGCATCCTTCTGGGTCAGGAATTTGATGCAAAAAAAATTATCGTAATTGACCCTGGTCACGGCGGAAATGATTTGGGTGCAATTGGGGTAAATCAGACAGAAGAAAAGACAATAACCTTGCAAATTTCAAGGTTGATTTCAGAACTGGCCGAGAAAAACCACGACCAGACTGTGGAAATTTATCAAACACGTTATAGTGATACCTTAATTTCATTAAGGGATCGGGCAAGAATGGCGATAGCTTTGAATGCAGATTTATACTTGTCTTTGCATTGCAATCATTCCGATAATCCAAATGCAAGAGGTGTTGAAGTATATGTGTCCAGTCAAAGGTCGAAGTTTTTGGATGAATCGACTTGGCTTGCCTTTCAATTACAAGCTGACTTGAATGAGAAACTGGGTTTTGAAAGTAGAGGCGTAAAGTTTGCCAATTTTCAAGTGCTTCGGGAAACTACGGACTTTATGCCATCCGTTCTATTGGAATTGGGTTTTTTGAGCAATAAAGATGAGAGTCATTATATTTCTGGATATGAAAACCTTAAGCACATTGCGCTCGCTATTTTATCACTATTAAAAATACCTTGATTATGAAAGAACTATTTTTAGAGTTAACAAAGAGCTTAAAGGATATTGTGTTACAATTCATCTCAGAAGTGATTCTGCTATATAAGTCTTTCAGAAATTGAGCTACTTCCTTTTGTCCACAGCTTTTGTATCAAAAGCAATCAAATTAAATAGTTCCCGCATCCGGCTACGGACACGGTTGCCATAGCGTTCTTCGAGTTCTTCGGCATTAAGGTTGGTGGTGGCGTGGGTCTTTATTTTGCGTTTGGTATCAAGGTATAGTTCGTATCGAGAGAGTAATACTTCGCCCATTACATTTAGGCCTTTTCCGTAAAAGCGGCCAGCGGGTTCTACACCTAAATCATCAAAACAATAGAATTTGGTATTACCATATTCCTCAACCGTTTTAAAGCCCAAATGGTTAAAGCTGAAGGTTACATTACGGCAGGGAATCATTTCATAAGGGCGTTGTAAGGGAACGATATGACGCAAGAGTTTCATCAAGCTCGTCTTGCCGCAACCTACGGGTCCAGAAAGCAAGATGCCCTTTTCAATGTCTATTTCAAATTTCTCACAGTTGTCCTTGTCTTTGATAAAATATGAACAAAGCTTCAACAGAATGCCCTTGTCCTCATCATAAATCCTGAACTTTTTACCGAAGAGCAGCTTGCCCTTGGCATTCAAATAAATCAAGATTTTTGGGAAGTCGTATAGTACGCTTTTTCCATCGAATTTGCCCAGCGAATATTCCACGCCGCCTTCGATGATTTTAGAGGGGTTGTCCATAGTCTTTCGATTTAGTGGTTCGCAAGTTGTCCTTGATTTGGGACGGTTGTTTTTTCTTTGGCTTGTTTTCTGACTCAAATAATTCGGTTCTATCCATCCAATTGATGGCTACGGCTCGCCAATCCCTAATCGGTTCGCCATCGCCAGTTTGCCAATCTCGTTCAGCGTAGTGCTGGTAAAACTTTTCAGCTTCAGCTTTACCAAAATTCTTTTCTTCAAAAAAATCAATGACGGCCAGACAGTCCTTTGGCTGTTTTATTAAGTTTTCTTGTTTGATATTGTTTGTATTAGATACCAATGCTTGTCCACCTATGGGACGGTGTTGGTACACCGCCTGTCCATTTTTGGGATGGTGGTGTCCCTCAAGCGGTACACCTCTGGGATAGTACTGTTCCGCAAGCTGTTCCAATATGGGATTGTACTGTCCCGTAGCTGGTTCATCACTTGTCCCTAAAATGGACATCTTGATTTTACTGCCCTTGTATGGATTGTTGGAAGGAAAGTAGGATAGGTATTCCCAAGAATGAAGCTCTGTTATGCACCTGTGGTAAGTTGATTTTGACCCAATCTTGGCCACCCGCATCAATTCTCTTCGATTTACATAGAACTCGTCCATAAAGCGACAGCTGTTCCATTCCTGGAACAGCGCCATATACAGACTGATATGGGTAGGGTTTAGGCGGTCATCAAAATAGAACGTTTCAAAAGCCGCGTTGAGTAGCTTTATATAGTTCATAACATCAGGAATTTAGTCCGTGGTGCACGCGGTTGGCATCCATTACCTTTTGAATTTCTTCGGCATCATAATAGATGATTCCGCCTACCTTAGTGTATGGCAAGGTGCCATTGATGCGAAGGTTTTGAAGTGTTCCCGGACTCACTTGAAGCAAATCCATTACTTCGGAAGATTTTAGATACTTCTTGATTTTTCCAGAAGCCTGTTTGGCTAAAAGACTTTTGATGTCATCGAGCAATTCCATTTTGAATTCCCGAAGGTCGTCTGTGGTGATGATACTTGTCGGCATAATAGAACGATTTTAAAAGAAAAGGACTATCAGAGGTTTATAATTTTTAATGATAGTCCTTAACCCGATTTGACTTTCGTTCTACAAATTTGATATGGATTATTGGATTTTCTTCACCAGTACGACCGTACTACGGTCAAAATTTAACATCTTGAAATTTGGTATGCTTTGGTGCTGTTTGATATAGTTTATGCCGAAATTTATACTCAAATCGAGCTGAATTTTATGGACATTCGCTGAAAACCAAAACACCGTAGGTCAACCGTACTACGGTCTTTTCTTAATATTTTTAATTAGAAGTATAAATGGTTGTTACAAGCTATTATTTCTCGCTTTTATCCATTTCAGAAATAAGGGAAGTGGTCAACTCATCAAGAAACAGGGTTCGGCTTTTTTTTCTGTTTTTGATGTCCTGATAGGTTTTGTAGATGTCTTTTGGCTCAACATCGAAAATCTGGCTTAAATAATCTGAAATTTTAACAATACTCAGACTGTTTTTAGAACCGAGACCTTTAGCGTGAAGCGCATAAATTAATTCCACATAATCTGTATTGCTAAAAGGCCAGTGCAATCGTTTTATGGGGTGTCTTTTCCCATTGAGTGATTTCTTTAGTTGAAAACGTCTTTCATCTAAATACTTCAACAGTTTTTGATAAGCCCTATACTTACCTAATAGCATATCCCGGGGAGTACAAAATTCAGGGTCTTGAAAGTAAAATTTTGAAGTGGTGATATGATAACTATCCAGATAGTCCCTTGTAAAATATTCCTTATCAAAATGAGTGTGGCCAGCGTCGATATAGCGGCCAAAATCGATATTATACAGAAAAAATCGATTGATTTTGTTCACTTTCTTTTTGATGATCTTAAGCTGACTATGCCTGTCTGCCTTGGGGAATTGAAGTTCAAAGGAATGAATCTCGGAAAAATAGATAAGCTCAATAAGCGGTACCTGTTTCGTATGTTTGAAGAATCGGATTTCCGTTGCCATCGTATCAAAGCCCTCTTGTAGAACCTGTTTTTTAAGATTGCTTAAAAGATTACGGCACACCTCGACGGAAAGATATGCCCTTTCCAATATTGAATTATTCTCAGAAGCTATTTCATCTAGTTGTGTTGTTAAGTTTTCCGATAGTACGTCGAGTTTCATCAGCAACCAAGTTGAGGTTTGAAAACATAATTTAAGATTCTAGTGGTTTGGTAATAGTTTTTGAAGTCCCTTAACAAACAAACTGTAGCTTGATGCAACTTGATGCAAAAAGACCCGACTGAATACTGAACGTATTCAAAATCCATTAAAATTAATGAAAAGTACGAGCGTTCTAATGACAAAAAGCCGTAATCTACTACGGATTAATCCGTATTCTACTACGGATTTAACTTACTCGCAAAGTGCCGGAACAAAAATCCTATTTTCTTTTTCCTTTAAACCGTCTTTCAAATTCGCGTCTGTTTTGTACTTCCGCCTTCTTAAAGATGTTTGAAGCGTGTTTAGAAACTGTACCTTCAGCAATAAACAGATAGCTTCCTATTTGTTTATACGATTTGCCTTCGAGTATGAGGTTGGCTACCTCAATTTCCCGTTTGGATAAATCGAGTTTTGAAAAATATTTTAAGATAGCAATATTTTTTGCTTCTCTAGCATCATCGGTATATCCTAACCTGTGCAAGAATTGTTCTTTTTTTAAATCTTGATATATGTTAATACGGATGAGTGCCACGGCAAGAACAAAGTAGCCACCATTTACAGTCAATTGTTCCACTACCTGAAAATCCCCGAGAGCAACTATAATAGGCATAAGCACTATGGATAACAAAGTAAGATAACCAGTGGCAATCCTATCCCTATAAAACCTATTTGTAGCACCCCCTTTTTCCTTATAGAGCTCAATTAACGGTGTGCTGATTTTAACGAGAAATGCAATGGCGACTGCAACAGGAATGAAAATAAATGAATATTTAGCGATACCAATATCTTGCCAGATGATTAGTGGAAGGACAAAAAAGAAAATAAATGCGGAAATGAGAATTATCATTAAATGGCGTAGGGTAAAGAATTTTAAATGACCAATGTCAAATTCAGAATACACATAATATACATAGTACAAGGCTGTGTAGAGACCTACGCCGTAAGCCACGATATATTGAATGCTAAGCGGTATAGGAATATTCGTGTCTGGGAAAATTCCCGAAAAAAAATTATACGATATCAACGAGATTGTGAACCAGATGAAGCGGTTGGTTGACTTACTGTCTCGTTTCTTTAATGAAATAATCACAAAATTCGTAAGCAGTATTAATTGAACCGCTATGATGAAGAACGTGACGATATGCATTTCAGAGCCAAATACCGTCATCAGATTGTGGATTTAGCCCTTCTTCTGAAAAGCATCAGTCGATAGGGTAAACCTGTATCAATATTGGCAAAGTTTTCGAAGCCGTGATTTTCGTAAAAGTTTATATTCCTTTTGGTCGAAGTTTCCAGATGGATATCCTGCCCTTTCTTATCGGCAAATTCAATTATTTCTTTAAGGAGCATACCCCCATAACCTTTTCCGGAGTCAACAGGATTTACTCCGATATACCACAAGTGCATAAATGGCTCATTTGGATGATGCTTTTTGATTAAGGATTCTCGTTTAAGAATAGTCGGCACCCTTCTTAGACCAATAACATTTATGGCCAACTTTAAGTCTTCATAAAAGGACTTGAAACTGAATTTTTTCTTTCGTGGAAAAAGTATTAGCCCAACAGCCTTTCTATTTTCAGAAATAAAAATTTTACCGGTAAGTTCGGCCATTTCGTAGCTGTAGCTCATTAGTGCGGGGATTTTTTCATTATCACCCCCAACTACCAGGTTCACGGATTTGTTCTCTTTGAAGGAACTGGAAAGTATATCAATGACTAAATCCTTATCGTTAAAAATTTCTGGTCTTGGCATTGTATTTTTGGCACATTAAAGTTATCCTGGCTTTTTAGGTAAATGACACACTATCCTTAGAATAAGCTTTTTCAATGATTTAATGAGAGGAAACATTCTCGGATTCGAGAAATTTTATAATCCACTTTTTTTTGTATCAATTTTTGGGTTTTCCTAATTCAAGCCTTCAGAGGTATCTTCGCTTACAAGAATATGATTCGTTATGTTAAGTTCACTATTTTTTAGATTTTTCATTAAATCAAACGTTTGTGTATAATCCCTTTCAGAACAAAAAAGTATAATAGAAGAATGGTAAGAACCAGAAGAATAGATAAAAAATCAACTTCTCTTTGCCGCTACGTGTTATTTGAATCCCTCCTGGTTTTTGATCTTTTCTCTATCGGGTTCTTCTTGCACTCGCTTGATGCTGCTAGTTTTCAGAGGCTATAATCTTTCCTTGTTTGTCGAAGTAGATTTCCAGATGTTTATCGTCAGGACTTTCCACTTCTAATTCATATAAAGTTCCCATGTCGGTTTCCACTTTTTCTACTTCTTCTATTTCCCAGTCCTTGTATTCTGAGCTCTCAAAGGCAGTCTGTACAGACGCCGGTAAGTCAGCATATTCAATTTCCTCTTCGCTGATTTCTTTAAAATTGTGGTTCTTGTTTTCGCAGCTTACTGTTACAGCCACGAATAACAAACAAGCTATTACAAAGCATACATTTTTAAATCGCATAATAATCTTTTTTTTATTTCTTACTAAAACCCATTTCAATGATACAAACCGATTCTGTAGAAATTCGGGATTACAAGGAGAAGATTTATTGTCTCATCTGTGTTGCGAACTTACTTGAATTAACTATTTCAAATAAAATCAATTACCTACATTGTACCACATTAAACAGGTATCTGGTAGTTTTCTTTTTAAATCACAAATCTCCATATCAGTTTGCCCAAAATAGTTGTTCTTTCAAGTGTCCAGCTATTTCCCGAAGTGTCGTAAGCTTGGTTGACGATGAAAAAGAAATCAGCTCCGATAATTGGAATCCATTGCAAACGGAAATTCAGAAGTACTTCTTCATCTTCACTGTTCCACTGGGAAAACAGGGAGCCGAATAGATTCGGGTTTACGGCATACTCTATACGGTTACCGATCAGGTCTGTATCAAAGCTTCCTTCCGGCAAGTCAATCCAGTTTTTTTCGTAGTTAGCAGCGATCTTTAGATAACGGCTTGTTCTCCATGATAGCTCAAAAGCACTTTGGGTACTCTTTCCTTTAAAAAAGTTTCCCCAGTTAAAATACGTATCGAGTGCAAAGTTTCGACCGCTGAAAGTAGCGGCTTGTATTTCCATACGGTTGTACCAATACTCTCCTTCAGGAATGACAATTCCTTCCGTAATCTCAAATGGTTCTCGCAGACCTTCCGCTCTCCTTTGGAGGTTAAACTCAAAGGATTCCCCACTACGTGTTTCAAAGCCTAATGGTCTGATTTCGTAGAAAAATGATTGCAGTTCACCTGTGTCGTCAAAAATGAAGTAATTCATGTCCAACCCTTTAAAACTGAACTGTCGTATCCATTTGAAATGGTTTTTAGGTCGGGGTTTCCATTCAAGTTCAGTATAAAACTCCTGGAAATTTTCCCTGCGCAGAAAACCCACTTCCGGATTGAAGGGGGTGGCACTTCTTTGCCAAGCCATATCAAACTCAACTTTATCGTTGGGATAGCTCAGGTAAATACGGTGAGCATTGGCCCTGGCATCAAAATCATCAGAGTTAATGTTTTGTGTGAATGATGCACCAATATTCAGGTTTTTGTCACCAAATAATTCGGACATACTGTAAAGCCCATATCCTCCGGTTGTGCTATGCCATCGTCCATTTTCGTATTTATTGGCAGATAAAATGCCTATGGAAGATTGTTTCAAGACATCCTGCCTCCAGCTTACAACTGTATAATTGGTAGAGGGTATGCTGTCCCTACTGACTGTCTGCATGGACAAAGCACCCAACGTAGTATTTCCCATTTTACCCAATACCCTTGCCCCTGCGATTATTGGAACCGTAGAGCGATCTTCGGCTAATCCGATCCGCCTGCTATAAAAAGGGATTATGCGGTTTCCCATACCCATATCAAAATAGTCTTGTCCCTCAAGGAAAAATTCCCTTCGTTCAGGGAAAAACAGTGGAAATCGGGTAAGGTTGATCTGCTGTCTGTCGGCTTCAACCTGTGCAAAATCTGTATTAATGGTCAGATTCATACGGAGGGTAGGTGTGATAAGGTAATTGATGTCGCCACCGGCATTCAGTTGTTCCTCAGACTTTTCTGGTGTTAATTCCGCACCCCCGATTGAATAAGGCTTGATTTCAATAAAAGTTTTACTTTTGATATTGTCGAGATCGGTCAAAGTACCAGCCCTGTTCACCAGCTCTAGTTCGGAATCACGAGACCAGCCCTGCCATAGTAATTGTTCCCTTTTTCTGCGAATATTGCGCTCAAAATTGATACCCCAGACCTGCTGATCTAAATTCGTTTTAAACTTCAGGGTAGAAAAAGGAATGGCTATTTCCGCGAACCAACCTTCGTTCGTTATCGCTGTTCTGGTATCCCATACACCATTCCAAAATTTGTTAAAAGACCTACCGTTGTTTAAAATCTGCGCATCGGCACGGGCACCATTAGGATTGATTACAAACAGAAATCCGTTTCTGTCGTCATCGTAAGTGTCTATGATGACCTCAAAGTTGTCTTCTACACCCCAGTTGAAATCCCGTTTCATTTCGCGGGCTACAAGATTATCCGGCTCCCTATCGAAACCCCAAAATCCGATGTATAGGGTATTGGCCGTATAGACAATGGCCACTTCCGTTTTTTCTGTTGCCGGCTCCCCAACATTCAGTTCGCGTTGGGTAAAATTGCTTATGCGAACAGCATTTTCCCAAACAGGTTCATCTAATCTTCCATCAAGCTGAATTGCATCATCTGTATACTTTGCATAAATCGTGTTTGGTAAACTTACCTGGGCCATGCTGCATTCTACAATCATCAGTAAACCTATGACAAAGAATAGTCCTTTCATATTTTCCTAAAATAGAAACCGATTCTGTAGAAATGTGGGAACTAGTTTACAGGCAGACCTTCGGACATCTCCTCATTGGGCTGCAGAAGGATTTGATCCCCTTCATCAAGTGCGCCAAAAATCTCAACCATATCTTCATCTTTCATGCCTGTGCTGACTTCTACCCATTTTAGTTTGCCATCCGCTACTTTTCCCACAGCTTTTCTTCGGAGGGTGGTCAAGACCGCACTATGAGGTACCCACAGACTTCCATCCGGACGTTTGATGCTTAATTGAGCTTCCGCAAAAAGTCCAGCATTCAAATTACCCTTTTGATTATCCACAAGAAATTCCCACATCTCTGTACGGGTGTCCGGATCTATACTTTTGGCTCGCCTGTAATAATCTGCCTTAAATACTTTTCCGGGAAATGGTTCTACACTAAATGAAGTAGAATCCTCTGCTATGGAACTTCCGGTCAAGGCCTCAGGAACTGGTAGCTTCAAACGCAATTTTTGGTTGTTTTCGATTATCAGTAAAGGTTGGTTATCTATATCTCCCACAAGATTTCCGGGATCTGTATTTCTTTGCGTTACAACCCCAGTAAATGGCGCCCTAATTGTGAGATAATTAAGGAGTTGCCGTTTAGCTCTGGCGGTAAAATCCAATGCTTTTAGCCGAGTGCTGTCCGACATGGCTTTGTTTTTTGCTTTAATCAGTTCGGATTCTGAGACCGTACCTTGTATTTCGGAAGCTTTTAGCAATCGGGTATACGTATCCTCACTACTCATATAGTCCGCTCTGGCTGACTCTACATCGCTCTGCGCTTCTGAATAGGCTGCCTGAATTTCTGGTGCTTCTATCCTGATCAGGACTGCTCCTTTCATTACTTTATCTCCAATGTCTACCCGCACTTCGGTAACATACCCCTGTACTTTGGCATTCAGACCAGCTTTTTCAAAAGCCAATAATTCCGCAGGAAGCATCAGGGTATGTCTGGAGTTATCAAAGCTTAACTTTATGGTTTCTACTTTTTTTGACGACTCGTTTTTGCTTTCCATCTTATTGTTTTCAACACTACTTGAACAGGCTGAAACGATGGCTGCATATAAAATCGGTATTATATATTTTCTCATTATTCTTAAATTTTACTCTTTTCAGGTTTGAAGTTATTGCTGTTCAAAGTATGTACTCTGCTCATCATCTGGATCAAGTGACGGGCTCTTATAAAGTCTTCTTCCGGAAACCTGCCAATAGACGGACGGCAAGATGAATACGGTTGCAAACACGGAGAACAACAATCCGCCTATCACTGCAATTCCAAGCGGGGCTGTTTGTTCGCCGCCTTCACCCAGCCCTAGCGCCATCGGTAGCATCCCTGCTATCATGGCTATGCTGGTCATGAGTATGGGCCTCAGGCGATCCTTTATCCCTTCCAGGTGAGGGTTTTGTTTTTGTTCTTTCCGATAATGCTCTGCTATGGTAACAAATAATATGGCATTGGCCACTGCCACACCTATAGCCATGATACTGCCCATAAAAGATTGAATGTTGAGCGTGTTCCCGCTTATCCAAATCAGAAGGAACGAACCAGCAACTACGGCAGGAATAGTGGATAGCACTGCGAAGGAAAGCCGGAATGACTGAAAGTTGGCTGCCAGCAGCAGAAATATCACGGCTACTGCCAGTAAAAGGCCGGTACTCAATTCATCAAAGGTTTGAGAGAGCGGTTCAGCAAGTCCTCTGAATTTAACACTCATCCCTTCGGGTGGTTCACCCATAGCATTTACTTCATCTTTAAGCGTTTTAATGGCACTTCCCAGGTCTTTATTATGCAGGTTCCCGGTGATGGTAATGAACCGTTGTTGGTTCAGACGGTCGTATTCCCCAATCATGGTAGAAGGTTCCCATTTACTCACATCGCCCACATAGACGGTTTTCCCGTTTTCCGACTTTAATGGAACTTTTTCGACATCATCGGGTTGATCCACCATATATTGAGGAAATTCTACCTGGACCTGGTATGCATTGCCCGATCCGGCATCCAACCAATAATTGGGCTGGGTGAAACGACTGGAAGAGGTGGAGGCTGTTACAGAGCGGCTAATGTCTTCAATTGTTAGGCCTAACTGGCCTGCCCGGACACGGTCATATTGTAAATCTATGGATGGATAGTTAAGTGGAATACCAAATTGCACATCACGCATAAACGATACGGTTTGTACCCTGTCCTTTATTTCTTGGGCATATTTACGTGATTCCGAAAGGTTTTTGCCCTGAACAGCTATCTCTACTGATGTGTTGGCTCCCTGGCTCATTACTTGGTCAACCAGGTCAGCCGGTTCAAAAGAGAGCTGCATTTCAGGTATGATTTCTGTTACCTTTTTTCTGATATTTTCTTTAATTTCATCAAGGGGCTTTCCTGTCTGCTGTAGCTTGATCTTTATAACAGCTTCATGTGGCCCACCTGTCCAGAGAAAGATAGTATTGACCGGGTAGCTGGGTGGTTGGATACCGACAAATGCCGATGTAATCTCAACATTTTCTTTACCAACCACTTCGTTTACCACTTCCAGAAACTGCTTTGTTTTCCTTTCCGTATTTTCAATGCGGGTTCCGTCAGGCATTCTTAAACGAACTTGCAACTGCCCGGAATTGACTTTTGGAAATATCTCCGTACCAGTAGACTGCCAGAGTACCGCAAGCATGGCAATAGTGGTTATCAGGTAAATACCGATGGCCCACTTGCTCCTGTTTGTAATACCCTTTGTATATCCTACAACCCGGTTTCTAAACTGTTGGAATTTTCCTTCTTTATTTTGAGTAATATGGTCTTTCAGAAACCAATTGGAAAGAATAGGAACCATTGTTTGAGAAAGTAGAAATGAAGCAATCATGGCAAAACCTACAGCCAATGTAAGCGGTAAGAACATGGCCCTGGGAGTGCCAGTCATAAAAAAGGAAGGAACAAACACGGCAAGAATGCTGGTCAGGATAAGAAGTTTGGGCAATGCAATTTCTTTGCAGGCATCCAGAATGGCACGGCCCTTTTTCTTGCCCATTTCCTGATGTCGGTGGATATTCTCTATTGTCACGGTCGATTCATCCACGAGAATACCTATTGCCAGCGCCAGTCCGCCCAATGTCATGATATTGATCGACTGTCCGGCCAGATAAAGGCACACTACTGCCGATAATATGGCAAGTGGTATGGTAAGAATTACAATGAGCGCGCTTCGTCTGTCACCAAGAAACAGCAGTACCATAAGGCCAGTAAGCACTGCTCCAAGTGCTCCCTCAAAGGACAGGTTTTTCAGGGAATTGATTACATAGCCCGACTGATCAAATTCATAGCTCACTTTAATATCGTCCGGCACAGCAGCCTGCATTTCCGGCAGGCTTGCCTTGATGCGTTTCACCACATCCCAGGTTGATGCGCTGGCTCGTTTGGTTACAGGAATGTACACTGAGCGGCTGCCATTGATCAGGGCATATCCTGATGCAACATCAGACCCATTTTGTACTTCAGCTACATCCTTTACATATACCGAGGGCCCGGAGCCCATCTTTAAGGGAATATTGGCCAGTTCCTGGATATTGCTAACCACCGTATTTTGGTTAGCAATCAAAAGTTTGTCCGCAGTTCGGATATTTCCGGCAGGCGAAATGGTATTGTTCTTGGCAATAGCCATGACGAGTTCATCCGGACTGATATTATAACTGCGCAGTTTGGAAGGGTCTGCCTTAATCAGTACAGTACGCTGGTTTCCTCCAAAAGGGGGGGGGCTGACACACCCGGTATTGAAGCAAATTTTGGACGTACCTTAAAGAGTGCAAGATCTTGTATTTCACCCAATGACCTGGTTTCACTGCTAAAAACAAGTTGGCCTACTGGTGCACCCCCTCCGTCAAAACGCGTGATGAACGGAGGTACTGTCCCCGGAGGCATAAAGGCCCTGGATCTGTTGACCTGGGCTACCACTTCCGCCAAAGCCTGAGACATGTCGGTGCCCTCATGAAAAATGAGCTTCATCAAGGATACGCCCTGGATAGTTTTGCTTTCCACTTCCTTTATCCCATTGATATACAGAAAATGGTACTCGTAATAAGAAGTCATAAATCCTTCGATTTGATTAGGAGCAAGACCACCGTATGTTTGGGCCACATAAATAGTGGGGGTGCCTAGTTTTGGGAATATATCAACTGACATATTCCGGATTGACAATACCGCAAAAAACACGATGGCCAAAAGGGTTACCATGACGGTTATGGGTTTTCGCAGTGCAGATATTATTAGTTTGATCATCTCCTATAATTGATTTAAGAATATTTCCAGATTACCATTGACAGCAGCTGTATACAATAGTGCTTTCCAGGCTTCCCAATAGGATTTTCGTAGTTCTATTTCCGCAGTAATCAGTTCGTTTTGGGATTCAATCAGTTCCGTAAAGCTCATCAACCCGGCCTGGTATCGGGATTGTGCGGCTTCGTAAGCATAAAGAGCATCCTCAACCTGGTACGGAGTCTCTCTTGCAATAGCCATTGCTGTTTCTAAGGCCTTATCAGCTATGGTTTTTTGTTTATTGAGGGTCAGTCTCACTTCTTCAAGTTGCTGTTTATAAGCTTCAGTTTCCCATTCCTTGGCTTTCCATTGGGTTTTGTATCGGCTGATTTGGGTCAGCGGCATAGTCAATTGTAAACCCAGGCCATAATTGAACCGGGTCAGATTAAATCCATCAGTAGGATTATTGACAAAACTGTTACCGTTGTTGTCAAGCTGAATCCCCGAACCTCTGCCATAAGCGGTGCCCCATACACTTAAAGTAGGTAACCAGCTTAATTTTTCAGCTTTAAATTGGTATTGTGCGGCATTCCATTGGGCTATGGCCAGGTTTTCCTTTGGATGAATCACCCCTGAAACTTCTGGCAACCTGGGAAGTACTTTAAGAAAGGTAGAATCCGCCAGGTTTTCTGGCAAATCAGCCGCAATTAACTCAGACAGTTTCTCTTTATATTCATGAATGGTATTTTGTTGTTGCAGTATATTGATTTTCACCTTGGAAAGCTCCGTCCTAAATCGTGCAGTATCCACCCCTGAAACCAGCCCTGAATTAGCCAGGACCACAGCCTGTTCGTAATTTGATCTCGATCTTTCCTGATCACTTTCCAGTAGATCAAGAATTTGTATAGCAAGGAGGTAATCCAGATAGGTACTCGATAGTTGAACGCTATGCTCTAAAAGTGTAAGATCCTTTATGGAAGTGCTGGCCTCATGGGTGCTTTCCGCTGCCTTTATCTCATTATTTCTTCTTCCGAAAGTGTAGGGTTCCCATTTCATGAGCAGACCGGCAGCTGACCCCCAAACCATATCATTTAGATTCCTGGCAGATGGAGGCCCACTTACAGGTAGAAAATATTCGGGGAAAAACATTCCGGTAATGTTGTTATAAGTAACATAATTAATGTAGGTGGAGGCGGAAACTTCTGGAACCAACAATCGTCTGGTGGATTTTACCTTCTCTTCAGATGCCCGCTCAAGAGACGCTGAGGCAAGAATTGCCGGATAATTTTTCTTGGCAGTGTCCAGTAATTGTACAATTGTCGGTTGTGTTTGAGACCGTACATTTGTCCAAGAAACAGCAAGAATAGATGCCAACAGGATAAGCTTGAATTTTCGGATCATATTCAATTATTAATGTAATTCGTTACAAAATTATGACCCGATTCTGTAGAAATATGGGAACGAGAGTATTCTGCTATTTTAAAAAAATGAAATGATAAAGGATGCCGCATATCACACTAATGAGTATGGTTTTAAGCATGTTCCATTTGAGGATGAAGTAGGCAAAGGCGGCTATCAATCCGATCACCAATGAAGGAATGTTTATAGTCTCCCATTCCGGGATTAACCATCTTATTCCAAGTGAATGGCTTTCGTTCACTTTCCCAAACAGTGTGTGGATGGTAAACCAAACACCAAGGTTGAGTACTACACCTACAACAGCAGCCGTAATTCCTGATAAGGCAGTCGTCAGGCTTTTATTTCCTCTGAGGTATTCAATATAGGGAGCACCAGTAAATATGAACAAGAAGCAGGGAATAAAGGTAGTCCAGGTTACCAGTAAGGAAGCTAAGATTCCGGCCAGTAGAGGATCCATAGTGCCAGCAAAGCGGTAAGCTCCCATAAACCCTACAAATTGCACGACCTGTATGAGTGGACCCGGTGTGGTTTCTGCCATACCTAAACCATCCAGCATTTCTCCGCTTTTCAGCCAGCCGTAATCTTCCACTGCTTTTTGAGCTATGTAGGCAAGAACCGAGTAGGCTCCTCCAAACGTAACCACTGCGGTTTTGCTAAAAAATATTCCTTCGCTAAAGAAGATGGAATCAACGCCAACCCATAATGCGATTAAAATTAACGGCAATGCCCACAAAGAGAGGTACAATAAAATCGTTTGGAGGGTCTTCTTGAATGAGGGTTTGACTTGTTGAATATGGCTGTCAATTAAATAATCATTTTCCTGTTCTGTTTTATCCGCATGGCCTTTAATGACATGAAATTTCTCCTTCCAGAATTTGCCTCCAAGAAAGCCTGTTATCCCTGCCGCAAGTACAATGTAAGGAAAGTCCATCTCAAAAAAGAAGATGGCAACAAATGCCAAGGCAGCCATAATTACCATGACTTCATTTTTAAGGGCTTTCTTGCCAATTTTTATAACCGCACCAATTACAATGGCCAGCACTGCTGGCTTAATGCCGAAAAATATGGCGTCAACGATAGCCACATCCCGATAAGCTGCATAAAGAATGCTCAAGATCAGTATGGATATAAATCCAGGCAATATAAAAAGTAGTCCGGCAACCAATCCGCCCTTTTTTTTATGAAGCAGCCAACCTATGTATGTGGCCAGTTGTTGTGCTTCGGGACCTGGCAACAACATGCAATAATTCAGCGCATGCAAAAAGCGGTTTTCGCTGATCCATTTCTTTTCTTCCACCAAAAATTTGTGCATGACCGCAATTTGGCCTGCCGGGCCACCAAAACTATGGATGGCTACTTTTACCCAAACTTTTAACGCCTCGCTGAATGGTAACACCTGGTTTTTAGAGGGATTTGATACACTGGACATTGCCTTTGACGATAATTAGTTCTTAGTTAATCTTTTTAGCATTCGCAAAACGTTGTGCTACGTTATCCCAATTTATGATTTCCATTATAGTATCAACAAAATCACCTCTCTTGTTTTTATGTTTTAAATAATACGCGTGTTCCCAAACGTCTATGACCAATATGGGAATAACGCCCCACTGGGTAAGCTTTTGATGATTTTCACACTGGAGAAGTGTGAGGGATTGTGAATAAGGCTGGTAACCTAAAATTCCCCAACCACTGCCTTCTACACTTTTAGAAACTTTTGCTATGTAGGACTTGAGTTTATCAAATGAACCAAAGTCCTTTTCTATTTGCTTTAGAAGCTCTGCCTTGGGCTCGCTTTTCTTGTTTGTGAGATTTGTCCAAAAAATAGTGTGTAGTACGTGGCTTGAAAAATGATAGGACAATTTCCTGGTCCACAAATCGACACTATCCATTTCACCGGAATCGAGATTTTTCTTGATATTTTCCAAATCCTTATTGGCACCTTTGACTGCACCACCGTGGTGAAATTCATAATGCAAGTGCAAGGTCTCTTCGTCCATATAAGGCTCTAAAAAGGTCTTCTTATATGGTAACGGCTTTTGGATAAAGTTTCCGTTGCTGTCTACCAGTTTGTCAATACTTGCTTCATTAACACTTTGGGAAAAAACATTGTTTATAGGAAGAATGGTTGCTCCTCCAAGAATTGCTGAATTTTTTATAAATTCTTTTCTGTCCATTTTTCTGATTTTTTTATTTAAACTCGTTACTTTCAATTGTAAGATGCCGAATAAGAAAGGCAAATGAAACCGGTGCCGGTGTAAATTTATTCCGCATTAATTACTCCCGTTTTGTCCAAAGCCTCTCTTAATCCTATTGCTAATTTTTCGGCTGATCCAATTCCCCAATAATGAAGAAAGAAAATTCTTGGATCCTCGTGCACCATGTGATTATGTACCGCTACCACTTCAATGTCATTCTCAATAAGTGCTTTGATAACCGGAGCTACTTCATCTGACAGCATAGTAAAATCACCGGCTACTGCTGCTTTTTCAGGTGTGCCCTGCCAACTTGCCCAAGTGTTGAACCCCATGAATGTGCTAACAGGAGCTCCGTGTTCCGTCAGCTTTACATCGGGTCGGCCAATGGTGATTTTATACACCCCATTGGTCATAGTCCCGCTATGCCCTAAGATGCTGTCAATCCTTTTGGTGTCCAGCGTGTTCTCCACCGACGACATTTCTACGGCGGACGGGTCTGCTCCCCTAATTTCCGTTACCTTATCAAAAATAGCTTTTAAACTTTTGGCCAATTTTTCTTCGCTTCCCATACCACCGATATGCATGTACATTACATCTGGCTCGTTCCTTACAAAATGGTTGTGGATCGCCGTAACCGTCAATCCCTGTTGGATTATTTCCTGTTGTACCGGTTTCAGGTCTTTTTCCGTAACCACTATATCGCCCATAACCATAGTTTGTGCCGAGGTTGGTGCAAAAGCAGCCCAACTGCCCAATCCCATCGGGGGAATAATCTTAAAACCATCAACCATTACATTCAGGTCGTTTTGCGGAATGGTAACTTTAAATTGCCCACCTTCTTCCTTTCCTTCCATCCCAAGTCCGGATTTTAAGGTTCCAATATCCATCGCCTTTAATTCATTATTGTTTTTTAAAGGTTTTTCAGCCGATTCTTTTGAATCATCTTTCTTGTTAGGTTGCTCACAACCAAAAGAAATTAGCATCAACGCTAATACAAAAATCCATATTTTTTTCATAGTTCAGTTTTTGTAAAATATATATTCAGTTATTTTCAATTCTATAGTTTAGTTTCAAAATAAGATACCAAATTGAAAAGCAAATGAGACTGATGTTGCCAATTTATTACCAAAACGGACAGGAATGCGGGTAACAAGAAAATACGTACCTTTCTTTGCCTGATTACGGATCATGAAATAATAGCCCATTAACCTTTGACGCACCATCTTCCGCACGAAGAAAAGGAACGAACTCAAGGCTAAACCAATTTTTCCCATTAACATTAAAAAATTGGGAGATGCACAAGTCCAAAATCATTCTTTCTGGCATCTCCCAACTTATATGATCATTAAAAAATCAACTAGACTATCTTCATCCAAATTTTATCGATGATCGTCATCGCCGTCCGAGTGGCTTTCCTCCCTTTTAAGCACCAGTTCTCCTTTGGGGCTAAAATAGAGTTCATAATACGTCTCATCCTCGTTCTCGACCTCAAGTTCATACATAGTTCCCTTATCGGTCTCGACCTTTTCCACCTCTTCAATTTCCCATTTGGCATAATCGGAATTCTTAAAGGCATCCTGTACGGCCTTTGGAAGATTGGAGAACTCAATGGCCTCTTCACTTAGCTCTTTTATTTCGGATTGTGCCGTAGCCGTGAACATTCCGCCACCAATAAATAGTAGGGATAACAGCAAAATGCGAAAAAATTTCTTATTTGTATTCATAGCATTAAAATTTAAAGATTAACATTTAACTCATACCAAATGTAAAAACTGAATCTGTAGAAATTTGGGATTGTCAAAAATCGACGGTGAATGTGTGAAGCGCATTTTTGTGACTGTACGTTAACCTCCAATTGCCCTTATCGGCAATCTTGTGTGCAATGGCCAACCCAAGGCCCCACGAATCTGGATTGTTGGAAGATTTATAGAACCGTTGGAACAATTTTTCCTTGTCAACCCCCTTTTCGCTACCGGTGTTGGTAATAACCAATCGTTTCCCGTCCAGGTTTATGATTACTTTTCCATCTTTCACGTTGTGCAGGAAGGCGTTTTTGAGCAGGTTTTGGATGAGAATCTCGATAAGCAACCTGTTTCCCTGGACAATTGCCTCATTCCTGATATCGATCTCTGTCCTAATGTTTAAGGCTTCCTTCTGCTCCTCATAAAATTCCAGCGACCTACCTATTATTCCATCAACATTTACCTCTTCCGTTGTTAGGAACTGGTCATTCTCTATTTTCGCAAGCAGCAACAGGGTTTTGTTCAGTTTTTTCAGCCTTTGTGTGGAACCGATGATACCTTCCAGGATGTCAGACTGCTTTTCGGAGAGCTGTGTTTGGCCTATAAGTGCTTCCAGTTTTGACTGGATTATGGACAGAGGGGTCTGCATTTCGTGGGAAGCGTCCCCGACAAACTGTTTTTGGTTATCAAAGACCTCCTTGTTTTTCCGAGTCAGTTCGGTCATCACATTATTTAATAGCTGAAATTCTTCAATTTTGGAATTTGGGAATACTGGTGTATTTGCATTGCCAAGATTATAATTTTTGAGCTTGTCAAGCATAGTATAAAAGGGCTGCCATATTCTTCGAGAAAGCATTCTGTTTGAGAGGTAAAAACAGAAAGCAAGTCCAAAAAATAGCCCTCCTAGCGTAATAGCAATCGTACCAATGATTTCAGTTGCTTCCAGGTGAGGCTTCACAATTTCCAGTTTGTAATAGCTGTCGTTTAATTCCACAAATGTTATCAGCTTCCGGTACTCATCTAATTCGGCATCTATCGGTTCATAGATCAATGTGTCGGCATAGCTTTCTTTTCCGTCTTGAAACGTATTTATATCAATAGGGTAAAATGTAAAATCGTCCAGAGGGTAATCCTTCGCTATGGATATTTCCGGGTGCTTTTCGAGATAGGCAAGCAAGTTCATCTTACGGTTATACAAAACCTCATCTATGTTTTGAAGTACATTCCAGCTTAGCACCAGATAAAACAAGGTCGAGAATATCCCAAACAGTAAAAGGAATGCGAATAATTGGATTCGGGTCGTATAAGAAAGCAGCTTCATATTGTTTTTATTTGGTATCCCACACCGTAAATATTGGTTATTTCCACGTTGGCACCTGCTTCCTTTAGCTTGCGTCTCAAATTTCTGATTTGTGAAAACAAAAAATCAAAACTCTGTACCTCATCTACGTAATCGCCCCAGATATATTCTGCCAAAGAAACCTTGGTGATCACCCGTTTGTGATTGTTGATCAAGTGGGTAAGGATAGCATATTCT
The DNA here is from genome assembly GCF_011068285.1 of Flagellimonas oceani. Taxonomy (NCBI): domain Bacteria; kingdom Pseudomonadati; phylum Bacteroidota; class Flavobacteriia; order Flavobacteriales; family Flavobacteriaceae; genus Flagellimonas; species Flagellimonas oceani. The sequence continues at coordinate 4,458,674 of NZ_CP049616.1, forward strand.
TTCTTTGTTAGAGAAAGTGGGCTTTCGAGATTATCAATTCCAACTATGTACTGATCTGGTTCTATTACCAGATTAGCATAGTGAACCAATCTATTTGTCTTGAATTGTTTTCTCCTTATAATTGCCTTTATACGGGCATTCAACTCGGAAAAGTAAAATGGTTTGGTCAGGTAATCATCAGCTCCTAACCCCAAGCCTTTTAATTTATCGTCCAGGGAATTACGGGCAGAAAGGATGATTACCCCATCGGACTTATCATCCTTATGGAGAACCTCTAGCAAATGGAAACCATTACCATCTGGAAGATTAATGTCCAAAATAATACAGTCATAATCATAAAGACCGATGCGCTCCAGACCTTCGGAGAGATTACAGGCGACATCACAAAAATACCCCTCTTCCGCGGCGAATTCTTCGAGGCTTTTTAGCATTTCAGGTTCATCTTCTATAATGAGCAGTTTCATGTTTTCAAAATACGGAATTAAATCTGTAGAAATTTTGTATTATGTTTTAACTGACAACTACGATAAATAGTAAAATTATTAAATCTGTTTTTTTCGCTTTTTACCAGTACATTTTTCGAATTGATTGGGAAAACCTTAAAAAATTTGTGATTAATATTAACCCTAAAATAATTTTTAATAATTAGATTCAACCCGAAGATTTTTAAGGGTCAATCAATCAGTTTATTTTAAAAATTCACTACACTTTCAAGAGCGTCATCAGCATCTTTGTGAATAAAATTTGCTTGGTAGTTGATCGTGGTTTTCAAATCGCTATGTCGATATAATTTTTGAAGCATAAGCGGGTGGATGCTATCGCCTGCAATATTGCCAAAGGAATGTCTGGCAATATGCATCGTTACTTTTTTCTGAATGCTTGCTCTTTTCGTAATTTTTTTTAGGTGGTCGTTGAATTTTTTGTTTGCTACCTTTTTCTTGCGGTAAATATCTTTCGCATCAGTTAAGTCTGCCTTTTTCATTTCTGGAAAGACAAAATCATCATCATTTACTTTGTCATCAATATATTGCAATAATATTCTTTCAACCTTAGCTGGAATCTTTAAGGACAATAACTTTGAGTTCTTGCTCATCCTGTAATGCAATCGCCCATCATAAATTTGGGACCACCTTATGAATAAGACGTCTGAAACTCTCATTCCTGCAAAATAGAAGCTAAACAACCAAATGTTCAAAGAATGCCTTTCCATATCAGTAAGCTCAGAAACATTTTCCAAAGCTTTTATCTCTTTACCAGATAGCCCTGTTTTGTTGGTTTCTGGAAACTTGATTTTAAATTTGCCCTTGCCAAAGGGATATATTTCTTTACTCACAACCTTGTCGCGAATAGCTCTGTTAAACAATAACCTTATTAAAACCATCACATTCATAGCTGTGGTTTCAGTTAATGAACAAGAACCTTTTAAATGAATTTTGAACTTTTTGAGAAATCGCTCATCAATTTCTTGGAAAGTAAGATGCCGGCCAGAGCTATACTTTTCTATATAACTCACCCAAGCTGAATCTGTAGAGTGGCGATTGATTTTCTTTTCAGCCTCTAAGGCTTCAAGATGCTCGTCAGCAAAATCAAAAAAAGTTAAGCTCGAAGTTGGCTTATATATTTCTTTTTTGATTTGTCGAGCAGTAGCAGCTTTATTATCAGTCTGTAGTGCAATAAGCCCTTTTCTGGCTTCGGATAGTTTGAAAGCTATCAAATTGTTCAGGCTTTCAGCTTCAGAATGCGATTTTTTTACCTTTAGATTTTTAGAGTCCCAATCCTCTAATTCAATATAATGGCCTATATGTTTGTAAGTTGAACGACGGTCTTTGGTTATTCTAATTGCAAGCGGATAAAGCCCTTTTGCGTTAGGCTTTTTGCGAAGAATTATTTTTGCACTCGTTGACATTTTGAACCTGGTTTAGATACGAAAGCCAAATCAGGTACAACATTTTGTCAAAAACTCACTCTAAAGATACTACTTTATTGGAACTTTTGGGTACAACATAGGTACAACAAATGTTGAAATCAACTGATATTAATTGACTTTAAATAAAATGATGGAAAACATAAACCATTGAAAATGAGTAAATTTATGTTTTATTAGTGCAATATATACCAGACTTAGGATCTAGTGCCGCAAGGCGTGGGGGTTCGACTCCCTTCACCCGCACAAAAAGCTCTTCAAGCACTGAGGAGCTTTTTTTATTTTATCTCGCCAAGTACAAATACCCTTGATACTCCAGGCCAAGGTCATCCAAAGAAACCAGATAAAAATATACCCCTTGCGGCAGACCGTTGTTTCGGTTGATCACAACATCACCCTTGTTGGCATATCCGGTGAACTCATCGGTGTAATTGTGCATTTCAAAAACCAGCATTCCGTTCCGGTCATAGATTCGGACCCAATTGTCGTTTGAAAGTGCGAGTTCATCAATGTTTAAAAAATCGTTGATGCCATCGCCATTCGGGGTAAGCAGATAATTATCCAAATCAGGAATATCTTCAGGAGCATTTAAGGTTCCAAAAGTTATGGCTTCATAATCATCAGGAATAAATGTAGTGGTGAAGGCCACTCCTTCCGTTAGGTTTCCGACCGCTCCAGTTCCCAGATTTTCCCATCGATTATTGGTTTTGCTCCATCCAACCACTGTAATTTCATCAACCGAGTTGGCCATGGCCGGCATTCGGCTGCGTTGGTTCCACGAAATTTGAATGGTCGATGGCACGGTGCCTTCCAATCGCCAAAATTCCGTAGGGCTTATTCGCATCAACATATTTTCTCTGGTATTGGTGCCAATGGATGTTAAATTAGCCGGGTCTGAATAAAAATAGGCACAATTGGCCGCTGTGTTGATGGATTCCGATTGTAGAATTAGTGCTCGCAATTGTTGGTCGTCGCCCACCGGGAAGATAAATTCCGGTTTGTTTTTTACAGAAACATAACCATCTACTTTACTGATGTTGGTGGTTCCTGTGTGAAACGAACCGTCATAAAAGCGAAGTGACACGAAGGCATCTGTTCTTGGTGTCTTTACGTCACCCTGAATAAAATTGATATTGTTTTCTGCTTCGAGGGAAACCTCCAATTGTAATCCTTCTTCGGTGAAGAACTCCAAGTCCATGAATCTGGGCGGGAAAAGTCCAGTTAAGCTGATGGACTGCAAGCTGTAAAACCCGGCAAGACCTTGATTGTCATCAAAAATGCCATCATTGGTTAGGTTTCCATGAAAACCGATGGCGCCCTGATCATGTATCTTTAGCATTCCCAAGTTTCGGGTGCCTTCCTGGGCAGGTAGGTTCAGGAACCATAATAAAAAGATGCCATAAATTGTTTTCATGGCTACCGCAGTTTATTTATTGTAAAACTTGAGTTGCCGCTGCCGTCCATCCGAACGGACCCTGCATTGGCCTCTCTATACGACAATATTGAGATTACATCGTTGGCATCCAGTTCCAGTATTTCGCTGCTGTGTACGCTGGAGTGATTGTGGCCATTTACGAATCGTATCAATCCGTTTGCACCCCATGCCCCAACGGCTGTGCCATTTACGGCAATCCTGATATTGACATTCGTGTCAAATTCGTTGGAGTTTAGAATACTGTCGTCTATCCCGATCAAGGCAATATTGGCCCTGATATCGTAGCGTCCAGCCTCTTTTACGACCAAAGTGTTACCACTGACTTGATATAAATTGGTGCCATCGTCCACATAATCTACTGATCCAAAAATGGGTACTTGAGTGTCGTTGACATTCAAGTTTGTTGAAGTATTGGTATTGGTCCATCGGCCCCCGTAGTTTACCTTGGAAATATGCAAAACACCATCGGTATCGGCTTTCAGAATCACATCGGAATGGGATGCTTGTTCCATGGTACGCACCCTCACACTCCCGTTCACATCTATGGATTGTGCGGGTGACGGGGTTCCAACACCCAGCCTATTATTGGTTTCGTCCCAGAACAATTGGTCGTTTTCTTGTTCCGGGGTGCCATCGGAAGCTGCAAAAAAGATAGAACCCGGTGCGCCGGTAAAGGTGATTTCCTGCCAAGCGGAACCGTTCCATATGTTCACTATTTGGTGTTCGCTGTCAGAGGTGTCGAACCATATATCGTTCAATACAGGGGATGTTGGCGGCAATGCTCCTGTGCTAACGGTTGTGTTTCGCACAACGGCCGTGGTACCTTTGTTATCGACTACCCTTATTTCTTGTGAAACGATGAATTGGCCCGACCCAACGAGGAGTACCGTTAAAAAAATATGTTTTAAGCGAGGCAGGCACATTCTCTGGGCATTATAATTTCTATTTTACGTATTGTACTTCAATAATGTCCCCAGCGTATATGGCCCAATCGTTAGGAGCCGTTCCTCCGGGCACAAGGGTCACTGTAGAAGTTGCAATGGTATAGTCTACATTGGCAATGAGCTTTACACCGTTACGATACACCCAAATTTGACTGAATGTGGGGAGTTCCGGGCTTCCGGTAAGAGGGTAGGCGGTTTGTCCGGCAGTTGCCGTAAAACTCTCTTGCCCGCTTTGTACCAAGCTAAGGTCGGCTGCCAAAAGTTTTTTTACGGCACCGGTAGCTTCGTCGCGTACAAGAATGGTGTAACCGGTTCCTGTCCCATGGTCGGATGCCGTGGTGGCGTCGGTAGAGGGTGTTTCGGTAGAGATCAACTCAATGCCATCCAAACCAAATACGTTTCCATCTACGTCGATAAAGGTGTCGTTGGTCAATGTGCCGCCCAATTGAAGGGTTGTGGTCGTAACATCGTCGGTGGTGTTGGAGAGCATGGTAACCCCATTCTGGGTTTGGATATACTTAATGGTACCTCTATTATCGATAACCCGTATGGCTCCTCCCGTAGTTGTGGTTCCAGGCACAATATCGGATGCCTTGGTGACATCTCCGCTCGTTTGTTGGGCACTCATCGTCCCAATGGAAAGCATTCCTGCAACAAGGAACGCAAAATTCATGGTTTTAAAAATGATTGAAGTTTTCATGTAAAAAGTATTTAATTAATGTGCGATTTATGCTGATTATTGAATTTGTACTATCCGGATTTCATCGTTGGCAAAGCAGATAACATCTGGTTGAAGCTCTATTAGATTGGGTCCTATGGCCGAAAAACCAATTTTTATACCGTTCCTGTAAACATCTATCTTGTCGGTGTCCGTAATGGTTTGTGGGGTAGTGAACTGGTTTTGGCCTTCCGATGCAGCTATTACACTCTCTTGCTTTTGGACCAAAGCATCCAAAGGAGTTTTGGTAAGCGCTCCTGTGTCGTCCAAGACGACCATTGTTGCGTTTGAAAGATCATTGTTTTCTTCAAGACCGGTAATGGTCAAGGTGTTGATGGCATCGGTCTGTATAGTGGTAGGCCGTACAAGTGACCCGCCCAATTGTACGGTATTTCCATTGACTACCGAAAGCCCATTGTTTCCCAGTGCGTTTATGTAGCCATTGTTTCTACATAGATTTCTCCATGAGTCACCTGAATACATAAATATGCATTGTGCATCCGTATTATAGACCAATGCGCCATTTAATGGGGTTATGGCGTTCATTTGATTTTCCGTGACTCTTGTGAGTACAAATACACGAGAGCTGCTTTCCAGTTCCAAAAGGGATGATGCGTCGATCAATTGTAGGTTATCCCCAATCTTGACCTGGGCATTGCCCTTTAGGGCTACCAAAAGAAAAGCAGTCAATATAATGGTATAAATGAACTTCACTATTTACAAAATATGTAAGTAAAATATTACATACATGAAAATAGAAAAAGTTTGGGCACAAAGGTTTTTTTTGTTGTGTATTGAGTTAAAATAGTTGATAAATATCTAAAATATAGTGTTTTAAGGTTTTTAAAGAGAGGCTTTTACCTCAATAACAAGGAGTCAAGTTTTGATTGTTTGAACTCAGATTTTTAAAATATAGGAAAGGATAAACTCAAGCTAATTCGAGAAAATCATTAAAAATAGGTGTATAAAACAATTTGGGGTTTTTGTTAAATAGAAGAATAATTGTAAATTTAAGACAATCAGATGTTTGGGATTACATAGACTCCAACTAAATTTTAGGGTATGGTAAAATTCATTGTTTATCGTTTGGCGGAGTTCAATTTTTTTTACAATAAAACATTATAATTGAAGTTTAATCATTGTAAAATATTGATATTTGTCAATTTTTTTTACAGTAAACCAAACTGCAACTAAACTAAATAGGCCAAAAGCTATGTACAAGGAAATATACTTGGTCGATGACGAAGACCTAGTGAATACCGTGAACGCTATTCACTTCAGAAGAATGGGTATGGAAGATAGGGTTAAAAGTTTTACTAATCCAGAACTGGCCCTAGACGACCTAAGGTATAGGGACGACCCAAAGGTAAAAACACTTATTTTACTGGATATAAATATGCCGGAAATGAGCGGATTTGAATTTTTGGAATTTATGATGCTCGAAGATTTTCCACAATCCAATGAGGTCCTGTTGGTGACCTCCTCCGAATCGGATTCGGACAAAGAAGAGGCCAAAAAATACGAGAAGTATGTAAAGGAGTTTATCACCAAACCTTTGCGCATAGAACATTTGGAGGATTATCTCCAAAGTGCAAATAAGTAAGCGCTCCGAAAAATAAGGTTGTTCTTTGGGCCAGGAAAAAAGTCCGTTAGCTTCAATTTTACCAAGATTCTGATCAGTGAAAAAACAACAGGGTTTAATTCATAACAAAATTGAAATTGTTGACGACAGAAACGATGTCGTATGGGCAATGGATGTTGATTATAAATTGACCGCTTTCAATTCATCGTTCAAGGCTCTCGTTGAAAAACTTGGATTTGACAACATCGTCAGCGGTATTGACCTGAAAGAAATTTACGCTTCCGGACGTTTTTTTAATCCATGTGACCGTGGATGCCAGCGTGCACTCGATCGTTACGCAACAACTTCAAAACACACTTTTGAAAGCAACGGAAGCGTGGTGGTGCACGAGTTTTCTTTCCAGCCTTTTATGAACAGCTCCGGGGAGGTCGTAGGGTGCTGTATTTGGCAAAAGGACATATCGCAGGAAGTGGACAACAACCACCGCATACTGGAGAGTGAAAGGAAATACCGTGAAGCTCAAGAAGTGGCCAATGTGGGTCATTGGAGCTGGGATATGAAAGAGGATAAAATTATTTGGTCCAACCAGCTTTTCCGCATTTTTGAGAAGGCCCCGGACAAGTTTGAAGCCACCTTTGAGGCCCTGTTGAATGCCATACATCCAGATGACCGTGATCTTTATAAAAACGATGTGGAGCTCAGCATTGCAGAGAACAGGATGCACGATATTATCCACAGGATCGTATTGGCCGATGGAAAAATAAGGTACGTCCACCAAAAAGGGAGAGCCTATTACGATGAACATGGAAAGCCCTTCCGAATGTCGGGGACTACCCAGGATGTGACCAAGGATATTTTGTCCAATCAACAGATCATGGAGCAAAACCACGAGCTTCAGAACTTTGTCCGTATTATATCGCATAACCTCCGTGGACCCATATCAAACGTTCTTATGCTGTCCAGAATTTATGAGTGGGGCAAGGACGAGATGAACGATGACATTGTCAAAAAGATAGAACATACCACCGAGGCACTTGATCAAACCATTAAAGATCTCCACCTCTCCTTATCATTAAAATCTGCCGATAAGGAAAAGTTCAGGGAAGTGTATTTAAAAGATGTGATGAAGGATATCGATGGCCTATTGGCGGATGAAATCTCAAAATACAAGGCCACAATCAATACAGATTTTACTAAAGTGGATTTGGTTTTTGGAGCTAAGAGCTACGTAGTGAATATTTTTTACAATCTTATTTTAAATGCCATTAACTACGCTAAAGAAGATGTTCCGGCCATCATCAGCATAAAAACTGAAGAAACTGTTGATGCGATTTCAATAAAGTTTACCGACAATGGGATCGGTATGGAACTTACACCCGAAAAAGAGCGAAAAATTTTTGACATGTACGGCAGGTTGAGCGGTGCCACCGAAGGAAAAGGTTTTGGACTGTATTTGGTTAAGACCCAAGTAGAGGCAATGGATGGTAAAATTGAAGTGGAAAGTGAAAAAGGTTTAGGGAGCACCTTTACCATTACCTTCCCCAACACCACCAAAACCTAAAAAGGCAATTTGCCCACATCTACATTTCCACCGGAGATAATGATGCCTATTTTTTTATTCTCTAGTTCTTCTTTCTTTTTTAACAAAGCAGCCAAAGCCACTGCACTGGATGGCTCACATACAATTTTTAGTCGTTCCCAGATAACCCGCATTGCCGAAACAATTTCTTCCTCTGTTACCCTGACAATTTCTTCCACATGTTTTTGAATGATAGGGAAGTTTCTGTCGCCCAGTTGGGTTTTTAGGCCATCGGCAATGGTATTGGTAGAAGAATTGGTTTCGATTTTTCCACTTTTTAGCGACCTGTAGGCATCGTCCACCTCAAAAGGTTCGCCGCCAATGGTCTTGCAATTGTTTCCAAAGTAATGGGCGGATAGCGCAGAACCGGCAATCAACCCACCACCGCCAACGGGCGTCACAACATAATCCAAATCCGGTTGAAGCTCCAACAGTTCCTTGCAAGCGGTTCCCTGCCCTAAAATCACTTGATCATCATTTGAGGGATGGATAAAAGTAGCTCCGTGTTCTTGTACGATTTTTTTAGATGCCTGTTCCCTTGCGTTCAAATTGGACTCGCATTCCACCAAAATTCCACCATACCCTTTTACGGCATCTTTTTTTACCTGGGGAGCGGAATCGGGCATCACAATATAGGCCTTGACCCCCAAGCTTTTTGCGGAAAGTGATAGCGCCTGTGCAAAGTTCCCAGACGAATGCGTTACCACACCATGCTCCTTTTGTTCGTTCGAAAGTTGCATTATGGCGTTGGCGGCCCCGCGCATCTTAAAGGCGCCCATTCGCTGGAAGTTTTCACACTTAAAAAAAAGATTGGCCCCGATCATCTCGTCGATAAGTCGTGAAGTAAGAACAGGAGTGTTGTGGATAAAAGGTTTTATCCGCTCGTGGCAATCAATTAATTGTTGTTTGTCCATAGGTTGCCTATAAAACGGGTTTGTGGAATTAAAACTCGTTGTAAAGATACTAATGCAACCTTAATTGTACGACCTTGCCTTTTCCTCTTCTTTTACCTTGGCAGAAACACCCTCCATGCCTAATTCGGGGATGACCAAAAGCGGGATTTGTGTGTGGAACGCCGTTCTTTTAATGATAGGTTCCCGGGTCATTTTTTCCATGTAGCTGTGCTGATAGTTCAGCATGGCCAACAAATGAATGCCCAGTTCCTTGGAAAATCTTTCCAAAGTGTGCGAAACCGAATTGAGCTCGGAAACCGTGTGCACGTAATGTTCCACACCGTTCAGGTATCGGCGTAGCATGTTCAGGTTGAATTGTTGAAGTTCCGTCAACGCTTTTATGCCATATTGCACATGAACGATGCGAACAGTGGCATTGAACATTTTGGCCATTTCCAAAATGGGTTCCAATTCTGAAGTGGTATAGAAGCGATTAAAATCCGTGGCAAATGCAATTTCCGTTGGTGTCATATAATCAAAATGATATGGAATGGCCAATATGGGGCACTTTTTGGTCGATTTAATGATCCTTACCGTATTGCTGCCCATAAACACTTCATCTACGCCCGAAGCTCCTTTGGTTCCCGTGATTACCAAATGGATGCCAAAGGTATCCACAATATCCTTCACCTCTTCCACCAATAGGTTAAAGGAAGAAATGGTCTCGAAACTATGATTGGGATTTCCATATTTGGCCTTGATCTTATCCACCGTTTTGTTCAACCCTCTTTCAGAATTTTCCCTGACGGCATCAACTATGCGGACTCCATCGATCATTTTGGCCATAAAGCGGCTGCTCGGTATTACCGGGGTATAGGTGTTCAACAAGTAAAAGGCACAACGCTTGTTGCGGAACAACTGCATGGCATAGTCAATGGCGTTCCATGCATTTTCCGAAAAATCCGTAGGTATCAATATCTTTTGCATCGGACTAAAATTTACGATGCGATAAAATTAGACCTATGGGCCAGGGGATACTATGACAAATATCAGGTTTGGGAAAACGGCCTAAAAACCCTCTACCATTTCAAGCAGTTTGCGCTCGTCCTTAATGCCGATTTTTTTACCGGAAGTATGGATCAAACCTTTCCTCTTAAATTCAGAAATGATTCTAATGGCCGATTCGGTTGCGGTTCCCACTACATTGGAAATATCTTCCCTGGAAAGCGTAAGCGCCAAAAACCCATCGGAGTCTTCGCCAAAATTATTTTTAAGGTACAGGAAGGCCTCCGCCATTCGCTGTTTTACCGTTTTTTGGGAAATGTTTACGATAACATCATCTGCCTCCTTAAGGTCATGGGCCATGTGGCGCAATACCTCCAAAGTAAAATTTGGGTTTTTTTGAAGCGTAGTATTGATGCTTTCTTTTGGAATAAAACAGACCTCCATATCGCTTACCGCGATGGCAGAAAGGTTGGTGCTCTCCTCCGAAATCACTGAGCGTTGGCCAAGTACCTCACCCTTGCTGGCCAATTTCACGATTTGATCCTTGCCGTTGGCACTTAACTTGGAAAGTTTGGAAACCCCGTTGCGAACACAATAGACACCATTGAGTTTTTCACCTTCCTCAAAAAGGGGCTCCCCTTTTTTAATGGTTTTTGTGGTTTTGGTATCAGAAACTTTTTTTAGCTCCTCTTTGCTCATGGCACGAAGAGAGTTAAACTGCCTGATGATACAATTTTCACACCTGCTTTCCATAGTGATCGGTTTACCTGAGTGACAAACTTAAGGGTTAAACATTTACAATTTACTGATAAATATCATGTTTTTAGGAAGAAGAGTATTACAATTTTGCATCAGGTAAAGCAAATGTGAAATGGTAGACTCGACATGTTATCATTGTGGGGACGAGTGCGGTAGCCGCAGCATTCAGTTTGATGATAAGGATTTTTGTTGCAATGGTTGCAAGACCGTTTATGAAATTTTTACATCGAACGGCCTGTCCACGTTCTACGAAATAGAGGGCAAGGCAGGAACCACACCCAACGACATTAGGCAGAAATACGATTTTTTGGACAACCAAGAAATCGTAGAGCGATTGGTGGAGTTCGACGAAGAAGGTGTGCAGGTGGTCAGCCTGAGCATTCCAACTATACATTGCAGTTCTTGTATTTGGGTTTTGGAAAACTTGAACAAGCTGCATTCGGCCATTAAAGTTTCCCAGGTAGATTTTCCTAAAAAAACAATCAGAGTAACGTTTAAAACTGAAGATTTTTCTCTTAAAGCGCTAGTTCTCCTTTTGGGCAGCATTGGATACGAGCCCTACATTTCTTTGGAGGAATACAACAAAAAAGAGAAAAGGGTAGACCGTTCCTTGATCTATAAATTGGGCGTCGCGGGTTTTGCCTTTGGCAATGTGATGCTGTTCTCCTTCCCCGAGTATTTTGAAGTCGAGGAATTTTGGCTGGACCAGTACAAACACGTTTTTCGTTGGTTGATGTTCGCCTTTTCCCTGCCCGTGGTGTTTTATGCCTCTAAAGATTATTTTGTGTCGGCCTACAAGGGCATCCGCTCCAAATTATTGAACATTGATGTGCCGATTGCATTAGGAATTTTGGTCCTTTTTTTACGAAGTACAGTCGATATTATTTTTGATTTGGGTTCTGGTTTTTTTGATAGCCTTACAGGCTTGGTGTTCTTTCTGTTGTTGGGGAAATTCTTTCAGCAGAAAACCTATGCCTATCTATCGTTTGAGCGGGATTACAAATCGTATTTCCCCATAGCCGTGACCCGTCTGAAGAAAAATGGGGAAGAGGAGAATATCCAGATATACAATATTGAAGTAGGGGATAGGGTGCTCATCCGCAGCCACGAGATCATTCCTGTGGATTGTATATTAATTAAGGGAAGCGCCGAAATCGATTACAGTTTCGTAACCGGCGAATCCGAAGCGGTTTTTAAAGAATCCGGAGAAAAACTGTTCGCGGGCGGTAAGCAACTCTCGGGAGTTTTGGAAGTGGAGGTATTAAAATCAGTTTCCCAAAGTTATTTGACCCAGTTGTGGGGCAACTCCGTTTTTTCGAAAGACAAGGCAAGTCAGTTCCAGACACTTACCGATAGCATTGGCAAACGATTTACCATCGCCGTGTTGAGCATCGCTACGGTGGCCACTTTTTTTTGGCTCATTGTTGACGCCAGCTTGGCGATGAATGTGTTTACCTCGGTATTGATCATTGCCTGCCCCTGCGCCATTGCCTTGGCAGCACCGTTCACCTTGGGCAATATGCTCCGCATTTTTGGGAAGTATAAATTTTATTTGAAGAATACCAACGTTATAGAACGTTTGGCAAAAATAGACACTGCAATTTTTGATAAAACAGGAACCCTCACCACCAATATCAAAGATACCATCCACTACGAAGGTATGGAACTAACGGAGGAGGAAACTGCACTTTTAAAAACAACTTTGAGGGCATCCAACCACCCGTTGAGCCGATCTCTATACGATATTTTAAAGTCCAATGCGATAATGACTTTGGAAGAGTTTCAGGAACACACCGGAAAAGGTATCGAGGGAAAATACAATCATCACTCCATAAAAGTGGGTTCGGCATCTTATGTGGGAGAAAGCAAAACCAATACTTTGACGAACACTTCGGTCTATGTAAGTGCCGATGAAGATGTGAAGGGACGGTTTGTGTTCAAAAACACTTATCGTGACGGAATGAGTCAAATTTTTGATGAACTGTCCACAGATTTGGAGTTGGGTATTCTTTCGGGCGATAACGATGGGGAAAAAGCCCAATTACAAAAAGTACTTCCCGAAAAGACGAAGATGCTATTCGACCAAAAACCAGAGGATAAGTTGGAATATATCAAAACCCTACAAGAAAAACACAAGGTTTTGATGGTGGGCGACGGATTGAACGATGCCGGAGCTTTGGCACAAGGCGATGTGGGATTGGCCGTTTCGGAGAACATCAATGTGTTTTCACCAGCTTGTGATGGCATTTTGGACGCGAGCAAATTGCGAATGTTGCCAAGGTTCATAAAGCTGTCCAGAAAATCGATGCGCATCATTAAAATGAGTTTTTTGTTGTCGCTCTGCTACAATGTAGTGGGACTGTATTTCGCCGTTACGGGGCAGTTGCAACCGGTCATTGCCGCCATTTTGATGCCATTGAGTTCCATCAGTATAGTGGTGTTCACCACAGTGGCGACAAATTATTTGGGCAAAGAATTAAAAAATCAAGAAAGCTGATATATGTCATTTTTTGAAGAATACCATCACAGTAGTTTTACACCTAAATTCAGGCAGGTATGAGTGTTATTTATGTGTTGTTGGCCATAAGCATAACGGTGGCCGTAATCTTTTTTGTAGCCTTTGTTTTCTCGGTAAAAAGCGGACAATACGATGATACCTATACCCCATCGGTAAGAATGCTGTTTGAAGATGAGGTGGTCAAGGACAAGGATAAATCAAACCTAAATAAAAAGGAAATCGAACAAACTAAAAGTACAAACCAATAAATATGGAAATACAACAGTTCCGTTACGATAACAAAATCGTACAAAAGTTCTTATACGCTACCATACTTTGGGGCGTGGTGGGTATGGCAGTAGGTCTTTTATTGGCCTTTATGTTTTTATTCCCCAATCTTACGGAGGGCATCTCTTGGTTGAGTTTTGGACGCTTGCGTCCATTGCACACCAATGCAGTGATCTTTGCATTTGTGGGGAACGCCATTTTTGCAGGGGTGTATTACTCCTTGCAGCGTTTGCTCAAGGCCAGGATGTTCAGCGATGTGCTGAGCAACATCAATTTCTGGGGCTGGCAATTGATCATTGTCGCCGCAGCATTGACCTTGCCCTTGGGATACACAACATCCAAAGAATATGCAGAATTGGAATGGCCCATAGATTTGGCCATTGCAGTGGTTTGGGTGATTTTTGGTTGGAACATGATCGGTACCATCTTAAAAAGAAGGCAAAGGCACCTGTATGTAGCGATTTGGTTCTACCTGGCCACCTTTGTGACCGTAGCCGTGTTGCACATCTTCAATAGTTTGGAATTGCCGGTAACTGCATTAAAAAGTTATTCGGTTTATGCCGGTGTGCAGGATGCCTTGGTACAATGGTGGTACGGCCATAATGCGGTGGCCTTCTTCTTGACGACTCCTTTCTTGGGGTTGATGTACTACTTTGTTCCCAAAGCGGCGAACAGGCCCATTTATTCGTATAGACTGTCCATCGTCCACTTCTGGTCGTTGATATTCATTTACATCTGGGCAGGTCCGCACCACTTGTTGTATTCATCCTTGCCTGATTGGGCACAGAACCTAGGGGTGGTATTCTCCATAATGCTGATAGCACCTTCTTGGGGTGGTATGATCAACGGATTGTTGACACTTCGTGGAGTGTGGGATAAGGTCCGTACCGATGTCACACTAAAATTTATGGTGGTGGCCATCACCGGTTATGGTATGGCAACCTTTGAAGGCCCAATGCTTTCCCTGAAAAACGTGAATGCCATTGCCCACTTTAGTGACTGGATCATTGCCCACGTGCACGTAGGCGCCTTGGCATGGAACGGATTCTTGACCTTTGGTATGATCTATTGGTTGGTGCCCCGAATGTTCAAAACAAATTTGCACTCCAAAGGATTGGCGAACTTCCACTTCTGGATCGGGACGCTGGGAATTGTATTGTACGCCCTGCCGATGTACGTAGCCGGGTTTACCCAAGCTTTGATGTGGAAAGAATTCAACCCAGATGGTACCTTGGTTTATGGTAACTTCTTGGAAACCGTTACCCAGATCATCCCAATGTACTGGATGAGGGCCATAGGAGGTTCCCTGTACATCTTGGGGATGTTCGTATTGCTTTACAATGTGGTAATGACCATTAGGTCCGGCAGCAAAGTTGAGGATGAGGCGGCAGAAGCTCCCGCATTGGAACGCGTTGCCAAAAGACGAGTGGCCGGGGAAACCTTCCACAACTGGTTGGAAAGAAAACCCGTTCAGTTGACCATCTTGGCCACTGTGGCCATTTTGATCGGTGGTATCATCCAGATTGTACCTACTATTTTGGTGAAATCCAATATCCCGACGATAACAAGTGTCAAACCTTATACGCCATTGGAATTGGAAGGACGAGATCTTTATATTAGAGAGGGCTGTGTAGGCTGTCACTCTCAAATGATACGTCCGTTCCGTAGTGAAGTGGAACGTTACGGAGAATACGCCAAGGCGGGAGAGTTTGTGTACGACCACCCATTTTTGTGGGGCAGTAAACGTACAGGTCCCGACTTGTTGCGTGTTGGAGGCAAGTACTCCGATAGCTGGCACTTGAACCATATGTACGATCCGCAAAGTACTTCGGCAGGTTCCATCATGCCATCCTACCAATGGTTGGTTACCGATGAACACGATCGCACCGATATCGAGGCCAAAATGGAAGCCATGGTACAACTGGGGGTTCCCTATACCGAAGAGGACATCGCCAATGCTCAGCAATCCATGGCAGAGCAGGCGGAGGAAATCGAGAAGAGCCTTTATACAGACCCAGAATTCGAAAGGACCTATGAGGCGGACAAGAAATACGCCCAAGAAAACGGATTGGATTTTGTGCAAATGCGAGATCGTGAAATCGTGGCCTTGATAGCTTATCTACAGCGATTGGGCACCGATATTAAGATTACTGATACAGCTGAAAAATAGAAAATGAAATTATGAATCAAGAGTCAAAAACCAGGACGCCACTAAAATAGACTTCCAAGTCTTGATTCTTGTATCTAAAATCTAACATAACCATGTTGAAATTTGTAAAAGAACATATGGAAACCATCGAGGGGATAGCCAACTATCCCATGGTTTCCCTGCTCATCTTCTTTGTGTTTTTCGTATTGCTGTTCTGGTGGGTTTTTACCGCCACCAAGGAGCACATAAGGGAGATGTCCGAACTGCCTTTGGATAACGATGATCAACAAAACAAACTATAATAGTATGAGCACAAAAACACCTTGGTGGATACGAGTCCCCTTTTTATTCTTTCTGATCTTCGGATTGATGGAATTCTTTATCGACTCTGGGGACAAACCGGCAATCATTGAATATCCCATCACACAGTTTTTTATGCTGTTGGTGCTGATGATCCTTATTGCCATAGAATTGATCTTAGCTTCTATTGAGAACATTATGTTCCAAACGCTTTCAGAAGAAGGCAAGGAACGTTACTTGGAGGCCAAAAGCAAAAAGTACGACTGGACATGGGCCAAAAACCTCATGAAGAAATTGACCAAGAGCCGCTCCATCGAGCGCGAGGGCGAAATTGTACTGGACCATAATTATGATGGTATCCGTGAGTTGGACAACGTATTGCCGCCTTGGTGGGTATACCTCTTTTATGGCACCATAATTTTCTCGGTGATCTACTTGGTGCGTTTCCATGTCATTGGGGATTACGATCAAGCACAGGAGTATGAACAAGAAATGGCAGCGGCGCAAGCAGCCATTGAAGAATATAAGAGAACCGCCAAGGATTTGGTCGATGCCAGTACCGTGGAGTTCCTTTCGGATGAATCCGACTTGGCCGCGGGAGAAAAAATCTTCCAGACCAATTGCGTGGTTTGCCACTCCCAAGATGGAGGTGGGGGAATTGGTCCAAACCTGACCGATAAATACTGGATATTGGGTGGGGGCATCAAAAATGTCTTTACCACAATTTCTGAAGGTGGCCGTGACGGGAAAGGAATGGTAGCATGGAAACAAACCTTAAAACCGGCCGAAATGGCCCAGGTGGCCAGTTATGTGATTAGTTTGGGCGGCACCACACCTGCCAACCCAAAGGAACCCGAAGGAGAAATCTGGGTAGACCCGGATGCTCCGGAAGACACCAATGGAACCGAACCTGAAACGGAAGAAACTGCTCCGGAAGAAATGGAGCAGACCACAGACTCGACAAAAGTTGCCATGAACTAGCCTTTTGGCACCATGGGCAAAAAATAGTTATCCAAAAAAAGAATGCGATGGAAGAGAACTTTAGGGATTCCATAGGCACGATCACCAAAGAAGGAAAGCGGAATTGGGTTTTTCCCAAGAAACCTAGTGGAAGGTACTACGATTACCGAAAGTATGTTAGCTACTTTTTACTGGTCTTCTTGATTGCAGCTCCCTTTGTCAAAATCAATGGGCATCAATTCTTGCTCTTCAATGTGCTGGATAGGCGCTTCAATATATTTGGGGTTCCATTTTGGCCACAGGATTTTCACCTTATGGTGATATCCATGATCATCGGAGTGATTTTCATTGCATTGTTCACGGTGGCCTATGGCCGTATTTTTTGTGGATGGATGTGTCCGCAGACCATTTTTTTGGAAATGGTGTTCCGCCGTATCGAATATTGGATAGATGGTGACAGGGGTGCCCAAATGCGTTTGGCCAAAGCACCGTGGACGGGCAAAAAAATCAGAAAAAGAGTGTTGAAGTGGATAATTTTCTTCATCATCTCCTTTTTTATTGCCAATGTGTTCTTGGCATACTTGGTCGGAAGCGACCAGCTTCTATCATACATTACCGATGGTCCCATGGCGCACTTGAGCACTATGATCCCATTGTTGATTTTTACAGGGGTATTCTACTTCATTTTCGCATGGTTTCGGGAGCAGGTGTGCATCATTGCATGCCCTTATGGTAGATTGCAAGGGGTGCTTTTGGACAATAAATCCATTGTGGTGGCCTACGACCACAAACGGGGAGAAGGTGAAAATGGACGTAAAAAGTTTAGAAAAAATGAAGATAGGGAAGCCCTCGGACACGGTGATTGCATTGATTGCCTCCAATGCGTGAATGTTTGCCCTACCGGAATCGACATCCGGAACGGAACCCAGTTGGAGTGCGTGAACTGTACAGCCTGTATTGATGAGTGCGATCATATTATGGAGAGTATCGATAAACCCAAAGGTTTGATCAGATATGCCAGTGAAGATGAAATCACAAAAAAGGAAAAGTTCAAGTTTACGCCGCGTATGAAAGGATATACCGCAATATTGATCGTGTTGACCGGTATTTTGGTCGGAATGTTGTTTATGCGGAACGAAATCGAGGCAAACATTTTGCGTTTGCCAGGGCAGTTGTACGAGCGCAAAGAGAACAACATCATCAGTAATGTGTACACCTATAAATTGGTGAACAAGACCACAACGGATATCGAAAATGTATCTTTTGAACTGATGTCGCACAAAGGAGAAATCAAAATGGTGTCCCAAGACAGCTTTACGGTTCCAGCAGAAGAATTGACAGAGGGAACCTTGTTCATCGAAATAAATGCTTCGGCATTGAACGGCGACAAGGATAAATTAAAGATAGGGGTTTATAGTGGAGATAAACTTGTAGAGACCACGGTGACCCAGTTTTTGGCACCTAGGAGTTATAATTAAAAAAGACAGCGATGAAAATAAATTGGGGAACAGGAGTTGTATTGGCATTTGTAGGTTTCATAACCTTCATTTTGTACTTCGTGGTTAGGATGAGTACCGATGATAGTGCCAATCACGATCTGGTAACGGAAGAATATTATAAAAAAGAATTGTCCTATCAGCAGGAGATAGACGCATCAAAAACGGCAACGGAAATGAATGCAAACCTAAAGGTTGAAAAAACAGATAAAGGTTTGATGATTGAGTTTCCCGAGCGTTTTGACCCAAAAAAAATAAGTGGAACAGTGTCCCTATACAGACCGTCTAACAAGCACTTGGATGCTAACTTTCCTATAAGTTTGTCCAATACACATTTGCTCATACCTGACAATCGCTTGGTGGACGGTCGCTGGGACATTTCCATAACATGGGAATACGAAGGTAATTCCTTTTTGCATAAAGAAAAACTGGTGTACTGATCATGTTGACCTCTGCTTTGGTTCTGGGACTTTTGGGAAGTTTGCACTGCTTGGGCATGTGCGGGCCGATCGCTTTTATGCTGCCTTTGGACCAACGGAACAATGTGAAAAAAACGGCCCAATTGTCCATTTATCATTTTGGGCGATTATTGGCCTACGGGATCATTGGGGTTTTATTTGGGCTTTTGGGCAAGGGATTGTCCTTGTTCGGCATCCAACAGAAGCTTTCCATTGGTATCGGAGTTCTCATGATTATTTTGGTATTGATGCCGGGAAAATACTTGAACGGACATAAATTGTTGTCTCCGGTTTACTCGATTATTGGCAAGGTGAAATCCAAATTGGGGTCCGAACTCAAGAAAAAGACACCCGACACTTTTTTGACCATTGGCTTTTTGAACGGATTTCTGCCCTGTGGCCTCGTGTATATGGCACTTTTGGGCGCCATTGCAATGGGCAATCCATTAGAGGGCGGATTTTACATGATGATCTTTGGGTTGGGAACCGTACCACTGATGTCATTGGTGGTCTACTCCAAAGGAATGTTCAGTACATCGATTAAATCCAAAATACAGAAATTGATACCGGTATTTGTCGTCATGATAGGTATATTGTTTATTATAAGGGGGCTGGGATTGGGAATACCCTACGTTTCACCTAAGCCAGCACCAACAAATTCAGTTACGGCAACCATAGAATGCCATCAACCCTAAAAATTTAATCCAAAATGAAAATAACATCAGCGGAAGAAGCGGTAGGAATTGTAAAATCAGGTGACCGAGTCTTTTTCCAAGGTGCGGCCATGACCCCTAACGTAATTATCGATGCGCTATGCGATAGGCATACGGAGATCAACGATGTTGAAATTGTATCCATACATACCGAAGGAGAGGCCAGATATACCCAAACGCCTTGCAATAAAAGCTTTAAGTTGAACAGTTTGTTTGTTGGAGGTAATGTGCGCAAGTTTGTCAACCAATTCCGAGGGGATTATGTGCCGATTTTTTTAAGTGAGATCCATCTGTTGTTCCGAAGGAACATTCTTCCTTTGGATGTTGCCTTTATTCAAGTTTCGCCACCCGACAAACATGGATATTGTTCTTTGGGCGTATCGGTGGATGTAACTTTGCCTGCATTGGAAAAGGCAAAGACCGTGGTGGCACAAATCAATCCAAAAGTGCCGAGGTCGCATGGTGATGGGATTATTCATATCAACAAGATTGATTTTGCTGTAGAGGTGGACTGCCCGATCCATGAACACGCGCCCACACCGATTGCCGAGGTCGAAAAGCAAATAGGCGGGCACGTGGCTTCTTTGATTGAGGATGGGGCCACACTTCAAATGGGAATAGGTAACATTCCAAATGCGGTGTTGGCCAATTTGAACAATCACAAAAAGCTTGGGATACATACCGAAATGTTTTCGGACGGTGTTCTTCCATTGATCGAAAAAGGAGTGATCACCGGTGAGGAAAAAAAGGTAAAACAAGGTAAGATCGTGAGCTGTTTTGCCGTTGGTTCCCGGGCTTTGTACGATTTTATAGATGATAATCCCCTTTGCGACTTTAAAGAAGCGGCATATACCAACGATACGGCGGTAATCCGTAAAAACCCAAAGGTAACCGCAATCAACAGTGCCATTGAAATAGATATTACCGGACAGGTCTGTGCCGATACCATTGGAAGTATGCAGTTCTCCGGAGTCGGGGGGCAAATGGACTTTATACGTGGCGCGTCACTGTCCAAGGGAGGAAAACCTATTTTTGCCATGCCATCCATTACCCATAAGGGCGTTTCCAAAATAACCCCATACCTTAAAGAGGGTGCGGGAGTTACGACAACTAGGGCCCACGTACATTATGTGGCCACCGAACACGGTGTTGTGGATCTATATGGCAAAAACTTGCAGCAGCGTGCCAAGGCATTGATTTCCATTGCGCATCCGGACCACAGGGAAAGTTTGGAAAAAGCCGCTTACGAAAGATTCAACGGGTAGAAAACACAAAAAGGCATAAAAAGGGCCGATCGTACGATCGGCCCTTTTTGTTTGAATTACATGAAACCAATCAAAATGTAATCCATCAAATTTTAAAGGTGATCACCGGTGCTTCGGAATGGTTGGCGATATCCTCGCCAATGCTCCCCATAAAAAAGTGGGACAGTCCTCTTCTGCCGTGCGTTGGAATGCCGATAAGGTCGGCTCCTATTTTGTCACTATAGTTGATGACCCCTTTTTCAACGGTGTAATCGTTATAAATTTCGACTTCCATGCCAACTTTGGCCTGGTTGAGGAATTTTGAAATTTTCTTATAAGCATCATTGGTGCTCAAGAAGTCGTCACCTGGCGTATTGATATAAACCAAATGCAGTTTTGAACCCAACAATTTGGCCATTTCTATGGCTTTTTTAAGGGCAGGTACGCTCTCATCTTCAAAATCGCAGGCAAATACAAAGTTTTTTGGGTTAAAGTCATCGACCTCATTGCCTTTGATCACAAGTACCGGGATATCGGAGGTTCTCACTACCCTTTCGGTGTTGGAACCTATAAAGATTTCCTGAAGGCCATCTGCTCCATTGGACCCCATTACAATAAGGTCTGCCTTGTGTTTTTCGGCTACTTCAGCTACTTCGCTGAACACTTTGTAATGCTTGATCACGGGAGTTAAATTAATCCCCTTTAAATAGGGTTTGTCCAAAAAGTCGGAAAACCTTTTTTCGCCAAGTTTGATGAGGTGCACCACTTGTTCTTGTGAAATATAGCCCGAATCCCCCATTATGGCGGGAGATAGTTCCAACATGTGCAGCACGAACAGTTCTGCATTTTGTTGTTTGGCAAGGGATGCTGCCACTTTTAGGGCTTTCTCTGATTGGTCGGAAAAATCGACCGGTACGATTATGCTTTTCATTTTATTGATTTTTAGGTTAAACGGTCATGGAAAATATTCGGGTATCTGGTTTTTTTCTTTGCATTTTAAGGTCGAACGCCATGCTTATGTTCCTTACAAAAGGCTTTCCTTTGTCGGTTACTTTGATGTGTCTATCCTTTATTCCCACCAATCCGTCCGCGTTTAATTCGGATAGGTTGGTCAATATGCCTTCAAAATCGACCACCTGCTCTTCTTCAATGGTCCAAGTGGTTTCGAACTGGCACATGATATTGAGTATGTGCCTTCTAAGTATTTCGTCCTCGTTGGTAAGGATGTGTCCCCTAAAAATAGGAATAACCCCGTGCGAAACCAAATTCTGATATTCTTCCACGTTTTTTACATTTTGAGCGAACCCGTACCAGCTATCACTGATGCTCGATGCCCCCAAACCTATCATGAGCTTGGTCTTGGAAGGTGTATAGCCCATAAAATTACGGTGCAAAGTTCCTTTCTCCAGTGCTTGGCACAAGCTATCGGTGGGCAGCGCAAAATGGTCCATGCCCACATCTTTATAACCGAATTCGGACAGCATTCTTTTGCCCATTTCGTACTGCGCTTTTTTCTCAATGGAGGATGGTAGGTCCTCTTCCCTGTAGCCTCGTTGCCCATTTCCCTTGAGCCATGGCACGTGCGCATAGCTGTAAAACGCGATTCTATCCGGTTTAATGGCATTGGTCTTCATGATGGTGTTCTCCACATCGGCACAAGTTTGGAACGGAAGTCCGTAAATGATATCGTGTCCAACCGAGGTATACCCGATTTCCCTGGCCCAATCGGTTACATTCTTCACGTTTTCGAAAGGTTGTATCCTATTGATCGCCCGTTGCACGGTAAGGTTGTAATCCTGTACTCCAAAACAGACCCTCCTGAACCCTACATCAAAAAGTGCTTGTAAGTGTTCCCTTGTCGTATTATTGGGGTGTCCTTCAAAACTAAATTCAATATCCTCCGTTTTTCTACTGAGGCGAAGAATCCCGTTGATCAACATTTTAAGATTTTCCGGGGAAAAGAAGGTGGGGGTCCCACCGCCCAAATGGAGTTCTTTTACCGTGGGTCTGGAACCCATAAGGTCTACGTACAATTCCCACTCCGTTAAAACCGCCGATATATATGGATTTTCCACATCATGGCGTTTTGTAATACGTTTATGGCAACCACAAAAGGTGCACATACTCTCACAAAAGGGCAAGTGTATGTAAACACTGATGCCCTCTTCTGGACTTTCCCCGAATGCCTTGAGTACACTTGAATTCCATTTTTTACCTGAAAAACCATCCATATCCCAATAGGGCACCGTTGGATAACTCGTGTATCTGGGACCGGGAACATTGTATTTTTGAACTAAATTGCACATAAGCGACATACCTTAACATTTCGGACCAAAAGTAGTTTTGATGCGTTGCATAAAACATGATAATTGTCAGTATCGGATTTTAAAAGGGAAAGGATCCAAGTATCGCCTGGATCCTTTCTTTAGGAGAATAGTGTTTGTTTAGTCGTTATGCATTATAAAGTTTATTGGTATGCTGTATTTTACCATAACAGGCTTTCCCCTTTGCTGGCCTGGTGTAACCTTTGGTAAAATGGATATTATACGTCCTGCTTCATCCTCCAAAAGTTTGTCCGGACCTCTTTTTTGAATACCGCTGACCCTTCCTTGGGTGTCGATTACAAATTGTACATAGACCCGGCCGGTTATGCCCATTTCGAGGGCGGATGGCGGATAATTAAAATTTTCCTTAATATGTTCCTGTACCTTTTGGTTAAAACATTCTTTGCGCTCGGCCTGGGTCTGTAAGTTTTCACAGCCCGGAAAAACGGGCACATATTCGATGACAGCAAAGGGCACCACAATCTCTTCCTCGACTTCCTCTACATCAACATCCTCAATTTTGACCACGGCATCCTCAATATAGGTTTCCTGGCTGCTCTCTGTACTTTCGATAATGGTTTCCTTTACATCTTCAACGTCATTCACGATCTCTATTACATTGGGCGCCGATGGCGGAGGTGGAGGGGTGGCGGTACGGATCATTTCGGTGATGGGGACATCTTCCTTAAGCTCGTCCGTTACTTGTACAACTTCTGAAACTTTGGATTCCTTTTCATAAAACTTTACCTCAAAGGATTGCCATGTCATGAACAATACCGAAGTAAGTCCGATCATAAAATAAAGACTGCTGTTGCGTCCGATTTCTGCGTTTGGGTTCTTTTTTGGTTTCATGACTTCTACTATTTAACTATGTTAAAGGTAGCTTGCAACAACAACAGAAAATATGATAATAATCAGGTTTGAATATGGATCGTAATGATTTTATTTATAGAGCTTTAGAAGGTTGATCGGTATGCGGTGCCAAGTCCTTTTCGGTAAGGTCAAAAGTAAAGTTGAAGCTTAGCCTTATCATGTGTTCATCATAGCTTTTAAACCTTCTGTTGAAGTATCCGATATCCGCTTTTAGGTGGGGTGCGAGTTGTTTTCCGACCCCGATAAAAACCCTGTTCTCACCGTATGTTTTTCCTTCCAGATTAAGAAATAATTCATCAAAGGCCTTAAAATAAACATCCCCATAAATAGGTCGAACATACTGAAGACGGTACCTAATTCTATTGTTTGTCTTGGGGGCATCATGTATGAGCCTTCGGTTTTCAAAACGGACCCGATGTGCCAAGGAATTATGCAGAAAATTGGATTTTAAGGTGTACTCTCCATAGAGCCAAAGTTGATTGGTATTGACCACATCTTCGGGTTCCAGATATGAATTGGAATTGAGCAAGGCGACCCCAGCTGTAAAAGTCGAAGCTTTGCTTATTTTGTACGATGCCCCGGTTCTGAAAAAGAAAAAGCCATATTTGTCAAGCATGTGATGATGCCTAATGATCCCAACCGCAGGTATGCTCCAATCCTCATGGATCTTAACGTCTCCGCACAACAATATCCATGAACCATAATTGCCTTCGTCCGAATTTTGGGAGAAAAGCACTTGGACGAAAAAGAGGACGGATACTATGGAGAAGAGTAACCCTGAACAATACTTTGTGCCCCTCATAATCAGTGGTATTTGATTGTTGGAGCACAAAGTTTTCCAATTAAATCAATGACAAAGTATGATACTTGTCATAGAATCAATTTCTGGTACAGATGTTATGTTTTAAAGCTGTTTTTTCTTCTCGTTTTCCCAGATCAGGGCAGCGGCCCCGCAAATGGCGGCCGTTTTTCCTTCCATGGAGGAATGTAGTAGTTTTACTTTTCCTTTGTAGACATCCAATAAGAAACCGTTAAAATACTTTTCCAAAGGCGTCATGATCCATTTGCCGCTGTTGGTGAGCCCGCCCATTAAAATAAATGCTTCGGGTTGGGTAAAGGCCGTAAAGTTGGCCAAGGCCTGGGCCATGATCCGTGCGGTGTAATCAAAAGCTTTTAGTGCAATTTCATCCCCTTCCTCGGCGGCTTGGGTTATATCCTCTCCATGAAGGTCGTTGTAAGCGATATCCCTAAACCTGCTATCAACAAGATATTTGCTCTGCATGTACATTACCGTTCGCTTTAAGCCAGTGGCGGAAACATAGGCTTCCAGTCCGCCCTTTACCCCAAGGCCGGTCAATCTTCCATCTCCAATGGTCATGTCCACATGGCCCAATTCTCCGGCAAAACCATCGTACCCATCAATAAGTTGACCGTTGGCCACGATGCCCGCACCAAAACCGGTACCCAAGGTAATTACTATAAAATCCGTCATGGCCTTGGCTCCGCCAAAGAGCATTTCGCCCAACGCGGCGGCGCTGGCATCGTTCATTATGCGGATGGGCATATCAAACCGTTGTTTGAGCAGTTTTACCAGTGGAACGCTTCCTTTCCATGCCAGATTGCTGGCACTCTCGATAGTGCCATTTTTACTGGAGGCATTGGGTGCCCCTATACCACAGCCTATTATATTGGCATCGTCTCCAAAATTTTCTAAAAGCTCATCAACGGTAGATTTTATTTTGTCCAGAAAGTTGTCCAAGTTTGGATATTCCTTGGTCCTAAAAAAGGTTTTTTCGTAGCATTCGCCATGTTCATCCACCAAACCTATCTTGGTTTTGGTGCCCCCAATATCAATTCCAATTACTAAATCCATTTTAAAAGTTGCGTTGTTTTTTGGTTTCTAAATATAACCAATATGGTAGCAATAATATAACCCGATTGGTTTTTATGATGACTGATTTTTTGGTAATATCAAGAAGAAAGTTGAAAAGCCTGACATCCGTCATGTTTTAGGTCAGAGGTCGATTCTACTTTTGAAATGAAAATTAAAACCGATAAATATAACAGGTATGAGCAGTTTAAATAAAATATTAATTCCTTTTGATTTTTCCGAAGCGTCCGTCAACGCTTTGGAGTACGTGGTCAATTTTGTGGGCACTGAAAAAGCCATCGGTATTTTGGGCCTCTATGTGGGCAAGATGCCCATAAGTGGTTCGGATAACGAAAAACTGGGTGAGGATTTCGCCAAATTGATGGATTCTTTTGGCGCGAGATTAAAGGTTGTACCCGAGTTCAAGACCGAAACCGGGGAAGTCATCAGTACCATACTTGCTGCGCAGGAAAAAAGCAACGCCGATTTGATCATGATGGGCACCATGGGCGATAAGATCACCGATGAGGCCATAACCAATACATCAAAATTGGTGCTAAAGGCCAATTGTCCGGTTATATCCATCCCTTATGGCACTACAATTAAGGAACCCAAGAATATTGCCTTGGTCATGGGCGGTGAAAAAATTGACGACAAAGAGGTTTTGGGAACGTTATTGGACATCGCCAGAACCTTTGACGCCAGGGTGCACGTCCTTACCATATATAAGGATTCCATTTATGATGAAGAAGCGATCAAAGAATCCAACGAAAATTTATTGGAATATTACCTGGAGCATTTTTATGCCGATCATACCTTCACAAAAAATGAAGATATAGAACAAGGTATCTTGGAGTATATCAAGGAGAAAGAAATTGATCTATTGGCCATATTGCCCCGTAACCATACCGAGAGAAGTGCCCCATCGGAAGGTAGGTTGACAAAACTGTTGACCCTTCACTCCGAGATACCGGTACTGGCCTTGGATTAACCTTTGAACTTCTTAGCATGCTGCCACTGCTGATTATTTTAGGTATTACGATCGTATTGTTCGTATGGGGAAAGTTTCCTCCCGATGTCGTTGCCCTTATGGCGATGTTGTCGCTGTATCTCACCGGTATTTTGGACTTGGGGGAGACTTTGACGGGGTTCAGTAACCCGACCGTGATCATGATCGCCGCCCTTTTTATTATCGGCGAAGGACTGTCCAGAACAGGATGGACCGCAATGGCAGGACAATTTTTTGTGAAATGGGCGCGAAAGAATATTTCGAGGCTGTTGGTCATCGTAACTTTGGGCTCCAGTTTGTTGTCCGGTTTTGTGAGCAATACAGGAACGGTCGCCGCATTGCTTCCGGTAACCGTCACCGCAGCGTGGAATGCCGGTACGCTACCGTCCAAATTGTTGATTCCCGTTGCCTTTGGCTCCAATACGGGAGGACTGTTGACACTTACCGGTACACCGCCCAACATTATCGTGAGCAACGCCCTGGCACAGAACGGGTTTACAGGATTTTCGTTCTTTGAATTTGGTTTGATAGGCCTTCCGCTCCTGATTATTTCCGTGCTGTATTTCAGGTATGTAGGGTATAAGCTGCTGCCCGAACATCGGACGAACAACAAGCCGATCGCCATTGATCAAGAAATGCACAAATGGATTGAGAACTACAGTATTGGTGATAACCTGTACCGATTGCGTATCCGTTCCATGTCGCAATTGATCAACACTAACATAGGGGATTGGAATTTTGAGAGCGATCACAAAGTTTCTGTGATGCGACTCAAACGGAGGCACCCCAATACATTGCACAGAATCCCCCAATTTGTGGAAATGCCAGGACTCGATACCGAAATGCGCTATCACGATATCATAACCGTAAAAGGCGAACCTGAAGATGTGGATAGGTTGGTGATCAAGTTCCATTTAGGGGTAATTCCCTTAAAACCTGAATCCGATATGCTCAAAAGGGAGCTCATCAATCAGGAAGTGGGCATGGCAGAGATGATCATTACCCCAAAATCGGTATTTGTGGGGAAGACCATTAACTTGGGGCACTACCTGCGCCAGGCAGGAGTACAATTGTTGGCCGTTTCCCGGGACAATGCGCCATTAACGGGAAAAATTGAAATCAGGGCAGGGGATGCATTCGTCATCCGTGGACAATGGGAAAATATTATCGCACTCAAATCCGTGTACGAAAATCTGGTGATTTCAGGTAGTCCGGAAGCCTTGTCCAAAAATGTGGATGAGCTGACCACTAAAAGCTACATTGCACTGGGGACATTACTATTGATGATTCTTCTGTTGGTGCTCAATGTTTTTCCCGGTGCCATTGCTGCGCTTATTTGTGCAGGAATCATGATGTTGACCGGCTGTGTACCGATAAGCAAAGCTTACAAGGGAATCAGTTGGACGAGCGTGGTCATGATCGCGGCCATGATTCCCATGGGATTGGCCTTGCAAAAAACGGGCGTGGCCCAACTGGCGGCCAATAGCTTAGTGGATACCTTGGGAAGCATTCATCCCGTGGCCTTGTTGGCAGGCATTTTCTTGCTTACGGCAGCCTTTAGTCAAACCATAAACAACTCCGCCACCGCGGTGTTAATGGCACCGATAGCCATAATGGCATCCATGACCTTGGGAGTTTCCCCGAAGCCTTTTATGATAGCGGTTGCCGTAAGCGCATCAACCGCATTCTTGACCCCTGTGGGCACCACGACCAACGCCATGGTGATGTCCGCGGGCGGATATAAGTTTATTGATTATGTAAAAGTAGGAGGGCCTTTGCTACTACTTTTCTTTATAGCAACTTTAGTACTGGTTCCATGGATATGGAGCTTCTAACCATTAAAAAACAACAGATATGAGCACAACCAAAGACCTAAGCAAGTATGGATTGAAAAATGTCCGAGCACAATGGAACCTTGATGCCGAAACTTTACAAAAACTAACCTTGGAGAAAGGTATGGGAGTCGAGACCGAAAACGGCACCCTGTGCATCAATACGGGAAAATTTACAGGAAGGTCGCCAAAAGACCGTTTTTTGGTGAAAGATGATTACACCAAGGACAAAGTTTGGTGGGGCAGGATAAATAAACCTGTATCACCTGAAAACTTCGATAAATTGTATGATGAGGTAACCGATTATCTGGATGGCAAAGAAGTTTTTGTAAGGGATGCCTATGTGTGCGCGGATCCAAAATATAGAATGAACGTGAGGACCATCACCGAGTATCCTTGGTCCAATTATTTTATCAAAAATATGTTCCTGCGATTGGGCGAGAGCGAACTTGAAAACTTTGAGGAAGAATGGCTGGTGCTGTGCGCACCGGGATATGAGGCAAAAAATCCATCAGAATATGGTATTTTGAGCGGCAACTTTTCCATACTCAATTTTACCAAAAAGATTGCTCTGGTAGCTGGTTCTGCTTATACCGGCGAAATGAAAAAAGGTATTTTTTCCGCATTGAACCTTATCCTTCCTACTGAAAAAGAGGTGTTGCCCATGCACTGTTCCGCCAATGTGGGTGAAGATGGTGATACCGCCATTTTCTTTGGATTGTCCGGTACGGGGAAAACCACTTTGTCCGCCGACCCCGATCGTAAACTTATCGGGGACGATGAGCATGGCTGGACCAAAGAGGACACCATCTTTAATTTTGAAGGCGGGTGCTATGCCAAGGTGATCGACCTTACCGAAGAAAAGGAACCCGATATTTATAGAGCCATCCGACCTGGTGCCTTGTTGGAAAACGTGGTGTTCAAAGAAGGTACAAAGGAAGTGGATTATTTTGATAGCACCATCACTCAGAACACAAGGGTGAGCTATCCTATTTATCACATCGATAATATTCAGGAACCTTCGTATGCATCCAATCCTACAAACATCTTTTTCTTAACTTGTGATGCCTTTGGTGTGTTGCCCCCGGTTTCCAAACTGACCCCTGGTCAAGCGGCATACCATTTTATTTCGGGCTATACGGCCAAGGTGGCTGGGACAGAGGCCGGTATCACCGAGCCGGTTCCATCGTTCTCGGCATGTTTTGGAGAACCGTTTATGCCGTTGCACCCAACCGTTTATGCGGAAATGTTGAGCGAAAAGATGAAGGCATCCGGCGTGAATGTGTGGTTGATCAACACGGGATGGAGCGGAGGCCCTTACGGAGTTGGGTCAAGAATCAAGCTTAAGTATACAAGAGCCATGATTTCCGCTATTCTCGAAGGTAAATTGGACGAAGTGGATTTTGAAATACACCCCATTTTCGGACTGCACATGCCCAAATATTGTCCAGGGGTGCCTACGGAAATCTTGGACCCCATGAACACTTGGTTGCAAAAAGGAGCGTATGTGAGCAAAGCCATTCAATTGGCACATTCGTTTCACATCAACTTTGATAAATTTGCAAGTCAGGCATCGGATGAGATTATGAACGGTGGACCGCTCATCGATTCGCACCATAGCTTGGCAGAACATTTATAAGAAACAGTAAAAGTGAGCGACATAAATAAATTTGATATAGAAAGTTTAGGGGCGTCCAAGTATAAGTCGCCCCTTCAACTTAGTACCGTAAAGGGAGATCGCATTTTCAATTTTGTAAGCGAGTCCGACCGATTGGTGTTCGACCTTTCCATGGAGTATTACAATCAATGTTTGAATGGCGGGGAGTCTCCTGTTTGCATGGAGAAGGCAGGGCCAAGACAGGACATTTTTTTTGATAGCAAGAATGCCACTGCAGCAATAGTCACTTGTGGAGGATTGTGTCCCGGCATCAACAACGTCATAAGAGGTTTGGTCATGGCGCTGCATTATTTTTATGGGGTCAAGAAAATCATAGGAATACCTTATGGCTATGAAGGGCTCAATCCTGATAAAGGACATGAGTTGGTGGAGTTGACTCCCGATAAGGTCAAGGATATCCATCAATTTGGGGGGACATTTTTAGGCTCCTCACGTGGCGGGCAGGATGTTTCGGTAATGGTGGATACGCTCGAAAACCATAAGGTGGACATGCTTTTTGCCATTGGTGGGGATGGAACCCTGAAAGGAGTGAATGCCATTGGGGGAGAGATTTCCAAAAGAAACGGGAAAATCAGCGTGGTAGGAATTCCAAAAACGATTGATAACGATATTGACTTGATTGATGAGTCCTTTGGGTTTCAAACCGCTTTTGATGTGGCCAGTCCCATTTTAAGGGATGCCCATAACGAAGCCACTGGGGCTTACAACGGTATTTCCATCATCAAATTGATGGGAAGGGACAGTGGTTTCATTGCCGCATCGGCCGCTTTGGCCATGCCGGTGGTCAACTTTGTGCTGATCCCCGAAATGGATTTTGCCCTCGATGGTAAGGATGGTTTCTTAAAGGTGCTGGAAAATCGGCTCCATCAAAAAAAACATGCCGTGATCGTGGTGGCGGAAGGCGCGGGTCAGCAGCTGTTCAAGGAAAAGGAGATCGTTACCGATGCATCAGGTAATGTACAGCACGAGGATATCGGGGTTTACCTTAAGGAAAAAATATCGGAATACTTTAAAGGAAAGAGTCCGGTCACCATTAAATATATCGACCCAAGTTACATTGTGCGCTGTGCTCCCGCCAATTCCAGCGATAGCGTGTATTGTAGCCGATTGGCCTACCATGCGGTGCACGGAGCCATGGCCGGAAAGACCAAATTTGTTGCCAGTAGGGTGAACAATAGGTATGTGTACATCCCCATAGACCAGGTGACCAAAAAACGTAAGAAAATTGATTTGGAGGGCGAATTCTGGTTTTCTGTGCTTCAGAGTACCGGCCAACCCTTTTTCTTGGGATAGAAATTGTGATTAAGCTGACAATTGTCATTAAATAGTATCTTTACTAGACCTAGATTTGAAAAGAATCAAAACAACAATTATGGAAGTACATGTTCAATATCAAAAGATGATGACCAGTGAATCATTGACCCAATTACTAATGAAAAAACTGGAAGGTTTGGAAACCAAATACAGTTGGTTGATCAAGGCCAACGTACTCTTTAAGACAGAGAACGATAAAGCTGGAGAGGGGAAGATCTGTGAAATAGAACTTAGCGCTCCCGGACCGAGAATTTTTGCCAAGTCCAGTACCGATGATTTTGAAAAATCGATGTCCAAGACCATTGAGGATTTGAGACGGCAGTTGGAAAAAAGACAGGCAACGTTTGCCACACATTAATAGTTTGGATCTTGCTGCGCACAAATCTTTAAAATAATCGAGATGAAACTCAAATTAATAGGTATAACGCTATTGCTCCTTACGGGATGCTCCTCTACCAAGTTGGTCAGCACTTGGAAAAATCCTGACAACGTGATTTTTGATGCGTATCAGGTGTTGGTCGTAGGAATGGTACAGGACGATGCCATGCGAATGGATTTTGAAAGCAAGTTCGCAGAAGCCCTAAAGGCCCAAGGCGTGGATGCCGTGCGCAGCATCGACCTTTTTGATGTGGAATTTACCTCGGCCGAAAGATCGGAACAGGAGTTAAAAGAGGTTGAGGAACAATTATTGGACAAGGGTTTTGATGCCATTCTGTTTACCAAGATCGTAGGCGCCGAAAACCGAAGAACCTTTCGAGAGCGGGTCAATAATATTGATAACATGATCGTTCGTTTCAGCAATGATTACCTCGAGCATCAAAATATATATTATAACCCTGAGTACAACGATAGTTTTAACGTATACCATTCGGAAACATCGCTCTACTGTATATGTGTTGGAAAGGAAATTGAACTCATTTGGAGGGGCGATGTGGAAGTAACGGAACCCGAAAATGTGAACAAAACCATCGACTCCTATATTAGATTGGTCACAAAATCAATGGGAGAGCAAGATGTAATTTTTAATTAGAAAGCCCCATTGCTTCCAAAACACCTAGAAAATCCAATGCGATCAACACAGGGATCGCTATTAAGATTACAATCAATATAAAAACCATGATCCGTAAAAATCCGACCATGAGTTTGTTTCCTATGCTAATTTCATCTGCCATAATAGTGTAATTTCTAACAATTTAAGAAAATATTTGCACATTTCCTTTAACGGGTAATCCACTATTCGATTAACGGATGATTTATAGGCATGTGGTGTTGGAAACGTTATTCGGTGTCCCTTTTCTTTTTGCTGAGCAGTTTCCCAAGTTCTTCCAAGGTGATTCCTTTGGTTTCCGGCATCATAAAAATGACCCATAGCAATTGTAAAACCATCATCACCGCAAAAAAGATGAAGATAGGCCAAGGATTGTCCTTGAATATACCGATTTCAGCATCCAAAAAAGTAGGGGTGAGCAAAGTGATCAGGGCCGCGAACACCCAGTGGGTTCCCGTACCCCAAGACTGTCCGTAAGAGCGGACTTTGTTGGGAAATATCTCTGATATAAAAACCCAGATTACGGCTCCTTGTCCCACCGCATGGGACGCAATAAATATCAAAATAAAGGTGAGCAACAGTACAGAGCCGGCTCCCGAATAGAAACACCATCCTACCATGGCCAAACTCACAATGTATCCGATGGAACCAATGTACATGAGCTGTTTTCTGCCAAGTTTATCAATAAGGGATATGCCGACAAAGGTGAAGATCAAATTAATTACCCCGATGGATATGGAACTAAAGAGCGATTCGCCGGAAGCAAGGCCTGCCCGCTCCAATATTTCGGGGGCGTAGTATAGTACAAAATTTATCCCTGATAATTGATTGAAGAAGGCGATCAAAAAAGCCAGTACCAAAGGTTTATTGTACTTTCCGGAGAACAGGCCGTCACTATTCTTTTCCTTGGTCTCGACTATGGCAATTTTAATTTGTTCCAGATGAAGGTGGGCTTTGTCCCTGGCTATGCCCAAAAGGGTTATGGACTCCATGACCACGGCATCCGCTCTATCTTTCATCAAGAGCCATCTGGGGCTGTTCGGAATTTTAAATACCATGATGGTGTAAATGAGCGCGGGAAGGCCCTCGATGCCCAACATCCAACGCCAAGCTATGCTTTCATCAAAAATTATCCCGATGAGGTAATTGGAGAT
The DNA here is from genome assembly GCF_011068285.1 of Flagellimonas oceani. NCBI lineage: Bacteria > Pseudomonadati > Bacteroidota > Flavobacteriia > Flavobacteriales > Flavobacteriaceae > Flagellimonas > Flagellimonas oceani. The sequence continues at coordinate 4,492,720 of NZ_CP049616.1, forward strand.
GAACGCAATCAAAATTCCAAAAACGATATTGAATTGGTACATGGCCGTGAGTCTTCCCCTTGTCTGTGCCGTGGAGATTTCCGAAATGTACACCGGAGCGGCCACGGATGATGCCCCGACACCAATACCGCCGATAAACCTAAATAGCGAGAAGCTGTAAGGTTCCGGAGCGAATGCAGAACCAAGGGCCGATGCAAAATAAAGCACGCCTATCCAGAACAAGGTTTTTTTTCTGCCCAACCGGTCCGTGGGAATTCCTCCAAAAAGCGAACCCAAAACGGTTCCCCAAAGTGCCATGGACATAATAAAAATGCCATGGAACGTAAAAATGGAATCGCCCAAAAACCAATTGGTGTCCCATATTTCTTTTATGGGCTGGTTGGCACCTGAAATAACTACCGTGTCAAACCCAAACAAAAAGCCCGCTAGGGCCGCTGTCAATGAAATTCTAAAAATACGCTTGTCCATGGAGGATGAATTTTGCTAAAACTAACCAAATTTTATAAAATGTTGGAGATATGCTTCATGATCAATTCGGAAGCACCTTTATTGGAGTTGATGTAATCGGCGTTGATATCCCCGATTTTTTTAATGGAAATAGGATTGTTCAACAGGTCTCCCATCAAATTATCAAAGCTATCCTGACTGGAAACCGGAATAATTCCTCCTGCGTTGACCAAGTCCTCCGCTTCCTTGAAACCTCCAAATTGTGGTCCAATGATTATCGGGATGCCAAATACCGCTGGTTCCATGGTGTTGTGCAGTCCCGTGGCAAAGCCACCCCCGACGTATGCAATGTTGGCATAGCTATAAATTTTGGTCAACAATCCAATGGTGTCGATAATAAGAATATCGATTTCCTTGAGGTTTTGGTCGCCCAATTCGGAATAGCGCACTGTGGTTTTTTTGAGCGCCAAAGTGATTTTATCGATATGGGATGCCTTAATTTCGTGTGGGGCGATCACGAACTTTATCTTTTCAGTAGTGTTGTTGATGTGGTCGATCAAGATTTTTTCATCCTCTGGCCATGTGCTGCCGGCCACCAAACACAGTTGATTGTTCTTGAAACGGTCCATGAAGTCCAATTGGTTGTTCCGCTGCAAAATCTCGGAAACACGATCTAACCGGGTGTCTCCGCCCACACTGGAATTTTTTATTCCGATGGATTCCAGCAGCTTTTTCGATTTCTCGTCCTGAACAAAATAATGGTCGAATTTCTTCAAACTTCTGCGCATGAACCCGCCAAAAGATTTGAAATAGATCTGTCTTCCGGAAAAAATGGCCGATACCAAAATGGTGGGAACATTTCTTTTTTTGAGATGGTACAGGTAGTTGGGCCAAACTTCGTACTTGACAAAAATGGCCAATCGGGGATTTACAATGTTTAAAAAGTGCTTCACTTTGGAATTGCTGTCCATGGGCAGGTAAACCACCACATCGGCCACCGAGGTATTTTTTTTGACCTCATAGCCCGAGGGCGAAAAAAAGCTGAGTACCAGTTTGTGTTCGGGATACTTGGAGCGCAATCGTTCCAAAATGGGCAGTCCTTGTTCAAATTCGCCAAGAGAGGCTACGTGCATCCAGATGGTTTTGTCCGTTTTGTTCAATTTTTCTTCCAACAAGGGGAAAGTGTTCTTTCTGCCTTGTACGAACAGTTTGATCTTGGCATTGAAGAGGGCGATCACCTTAAGGCCAAACCAAGCGATGTTGATCAATATGTTGTAAAGAAAACGCAAGGGCATCATTTTTCGCTAAAATACATTCTTTCGGTCAGAGACCATTATGGCATCTTAATTTCTTAATTTTGACATATTAATTTATTCGGATGAAAAAAATTCAGATGGTTGACCTAAAAGGTCAATATGAAGGTATAAAAACCGAGGTCAACGAGTCTATTGCGGAAATCTTGGATTCCTCTGCGTTTATAAACGGACCTCATGTACAGGCTTTTCAAAATGAGCTACAGGAATATTTGGGCGTAAAACACGTGATTCCCTGTGCCAATGGGACGGATGCGCTTCAAATATGCATGATGGGCCTTGGATTAAAACCGGGCGATGAGGTGATCACGGCCGATTTTACCTTTGCGGCTACGGTTGAAGTTATCGGTCTGCTGCAATTAACGCCTGTTTTGGTGGATGTGGAGCCCGACACCTTCAACATTGATGTGAAGGCCATTGAAAATGCGATAACGCCAAAAACAAAGGCAATCGTTCCCGTTCACCTATTTGGGCAATGTGCCAATATGGACGAGATCATGGACTTTGCCCAAAAACATGATCTATATGTTGTCGAGGACAATGCCCAGGCCATAGGTGGTTCTTATTTTTCCAAGGATGGTTCCAAACAAAAAGCAGGAACCATTGGTCATGTTGGGGCAACCTCATTTTTTCCTTCCAAGAATTTAGGGTGTTATGGCGATGGCGGGGCCATTTTTACCAACGACGATGATTTGGCGCACATTATCCGGGGTATTGTAAACCATGGGATGTACAAAAGGTATTACCACGATGTGGTCGGGGTCAACTCACGTTTGGACTCTATACAAGCCGCTGTATTGCGGGCAAAATTGCCCAAATTGGATTTTTATAACCAAAAACGATGGGAAGCAGCATCAAAATACTCCAAGGCATTTAAAGGTCAGGAGCATATTGTGGTTCCAAAAATATCTTGTGGTTGTGACACTGATAAAAGTCTGTGTGATTGCCATGTGTTCCATCAATATACCTTGCGGATTACAAACGGAAAACGGGACGAACTTGTGCAACATTTAAATGATAATGACGTTCCTTGTGGTGTTTATTATCCAGTTCCGTTGCACAAACAGAAAGCTTATGTGGATGACCGGTACAATGAAGATGATTTTCCTGTGACCAATCAATTGGTGAACGAAGTGATTTCACTTCCGATGCATACCGAGCTGGATGATGAACAAATTGAATATATAACCAGTTTGGTAATCGACTTCGTAAACAAATAAAAATGAAAATACTCGTAACAGGCGGTTTGGGCTTTATTGGTTCCCACACCGTTGTGGAATTGCAAAATGAAGGGTTTGAGGTGGTCATCGTGGATAACCTTTCCAATTCATCCATCAATGTTTTGAATGGTATTGAGGCCATCACAGGAAAGAAGCCCATTTTTGAAGAATTCGACCTGCGTGACAAACCCAAGGTCCAAGACTTTTTTCAGAAGCACAGCGATGTTGCAGGTGTAATCCACTTTGCGGCATCAAAAGCAGTGGGTGAGAGTGTGGAAGAACCATTGTTGTACTACGAGAACAATCTTGGCGTATTGGTCTATATTCTTCAGGAGTTGAAGAAAAAAGGAGGGGCGAGCTTCATTTTCAGCAGTTCCTGTACCGTTTATGGCCAAGCGGACGAAATGCCGATAACTGAGTCAGCGCCTGTTAAACCTGCTGAATCTCCCTATGGAAATACCAAGCAAGTTGGGGAGGAAATTATTAGGGATACCTGCAAGGTAAACCCAGACCTTAAAGCCATTGCATTGCGATATTTCAACCCGATTGGGGCACATCCATCGGGTAAAATAGGGGAATTGCCCATTGGCGTACCTCAAAATTTAGTGCCCTTTATCACCCAAACAGGTATTGGGCTTCGCGAGCAACTATCCGTTTTCGGGGACGATTACCCTACGGAGGATGGCACCTGTATCAGGGATTACATTCATGTAGTGGATTTGGCCAAGGCACACGTTGCCGCTTTGCAACGTCTCTTGGGAGATAAAAATGAAACCAACTACGAAGTCTTCAATTTGGGAACAGGAACGGGAAGTTCCGTCCTGGAGGTCATCCAAAGTTTTGAACGTGTTTCCGGTGAAAAGCTCAATTACAAAATTGTGGACAGAAGACCGGGAGATGTGATCCAAGCCTATGCAGATACAAAAAGAGCGAATGACGTTCTTGGATGGAAGGCAGAATCAACCCTTGATGATGCCATGAAATCCGCTTGGGCGTGGGAAAAAATTGTAAGAAGTTAGGGCAGGAATAATCCCAATCGGCTCTTTGTACGTAAATAGAGTATGCTGCCCAACTACAATAACAGTTTGGAGTTGCTGGAAGGAGTCCGGCAAGAGCAACTCTACCAAAAACTATTGCTCCAACTCAAAAAGGATTTTGAATTGGCCAATGTGCCCATAAACCTTCCTTTGGATATAGCCCCCGAAGAACTTAAAAGTATTATTCACGAAAAAATCTATTTTTTGATCGTGGAAAAGTTCCCGGAATATCTCAACCTATTATATGTAGTGGATATCTCGGAAAAAGAAATTAAAAAGATAGCTCCGTCGGATGTCGTTGATATTTCGGCAGAGGTGTCTTTTTTGCTCTTAAAAAGAGAATGGCAAAAAGTATGGTACAAGGCCAAATATAGCCGCTGACCTTTGGTCAGACTTTTACATAAATCCCTTTTTTGTCCATAAAGTAGCCCACTGCCCAACAGGTTAACATTACCCAGAGCGCAAATAACAACGAACCCATGTGTCCGCCAGACCACGATATAAATATGTTGTCGGCAATCCATCTATAGAGCGATTCCCCGTTCATATCGATGGCGAAAAGTGTGATGATAAAAAGTTCGGATAACAAATAAATGAACAGGGTGTTCTTGCCAAAAACCTCAAAAAAGTAACTCCAGCCCTTCGCTTTTTTCATGTCCAAAATGTAAATAAGGATGGCAATTGCAAAGAGGTCGATGCCGCAGGTGAGCAATACAAAAGAGCTCGTCCAAAGTTTTTTGTTGATGGGCAAAATAAGGTCCCAAGCCAATCCTGCGAATACAAGGGCAAACCCGAACATCATCAATTTGGCCACTGTTTCAAAATTCTGACCGTTATTTTGGATAAATCTACCTGCCAAATAACCAATGATCACATTTACAATGGCTGGAAGGGTGCTCAACAATCCTTCAGGGTCAAAAGCAATACCCTCTCCGTGGTACATATGGTTGGGTCCGATGAGCCATTCATCGAGCTTTAGTACGGCATTGCCGGTTAAGGTAAGGTCGCCAAAGCCAATTAAAATAAGGTGGTAGCCGGCTAAAAAAGCCGCGCTGAGCCAGATGATGGTCTTGGTTTTCAAAAAGTGGATAAGGATGGAGGCGAACATGTAACAAAGCGCAATCCGCTGTAAAACCCCGAATACCCGTGTTTCTGAAAAAGGTTTCAGCTGTCCGTCATCAAAAAACGGATACCAGTACATTAAAAAGCCCAACAGAAAAATAATGGCCGTACGCTTCAAAACTTTTTTGAAGAATGCGGGATTGCCCATAGTTTCGTATTTCTTCATGCTAAAGCTCATGGCATTTCCCACAACAAACAAAAAAGTGGGAAAAACAAGGTCGGTCAGAGTAAAACCGTGCCATTCAGCGTGCAATAAAGGCGAAAAAGTGGTGGAACCGTTACCGGGCGAATTTACAATGATCATTAAGGCAACATCCAGCCCCCTGAAAACATCAAGGGAGAGATACCTGTTTTTAAGTTTGGACATGTTCAGTTGGTTTAACAGGTCGCTCAAGTTAAATTATTTTTAGTTTCCAGTGTTAATTTCAGTTAAAAATTTCATTTTTATTGCTTTACTGTTTATTCTGTGATATAGTTGTAAATTTGAGTAAGAAATTCACGGGAATTCAAGTATATAAAAGCTAAAACCCGTATTTTTGACAAAATTTTCCATAAAGTTTTGGAGAAACATAAAGAATGGACAAATATTCATTTTTAAACGCTGCGCACACATCATTTTTTGCGGAGCAATACGAAAAATATCTAACGAATCCCGATAGTATTGAGCCCAGTTGGAGGGCTTTTTTTCAAGGATTTGATTTTGGTTTGGAAGGTTCCCTGGAAGATTTGGGAATCGAATCTGATAAGGGTGATGGCGGCATGGTCGTACTTTCCAATGGTAGGAAAGTGGAGATGCCCGAAGCCCTGCAGAAGGAATTTCAGGTCATCCGCTTGATTGATGGTTATCGTTCCCGTGGACACCTTTTTACCAAGACCAATCCGGTAAGGGAGCGGAGAAAGTATGTCCCTACCTTGGACATCGATAACTTTGGCCTGAGCCAAGAAGATCTCGACACCGTTTTTGATGCAGGAAAAATACTGGGTATTGGCCCGGCATCATTAAAAGAGATCATCCGTCATTTGGAAAGTATTTATTGTGATGCCATAGGGGTCGAGTACATGTACATCCGAACCCCGGAACGTATCCAGTGGATTCAGGATTGGCTCAATAAGAACGACAACCATCCCGATTATAGCCCGGAGGAGAAGAAGAACATCCTCAGAAAATTGAACGAGGCTGTATCTTTTGAAAGTTTTTTGCATACCAAATATGTGGGTCAAAAACGATTTTCGCTCGAAGGAGGTGAATCTCTGATTCCAGCTTTGGACGTAATCATTGAAAAAGCGGCCGACAAGGGCGTAAAGCAATTTGTTGTGGGGATGGCCCACCGTGGACGATTGAACGTGCTCACCAATATTTTTGGAAAGTCGCCAAAAGACATCTTCAGCGAGTTTGATGGCAAGGATTACGAGGAAACCATTTTTGACGGGGACGTAAAGTACCACTTGGGATGGACCTCAAAACGTGAGACCGATTCAGGGAAAATGGTCAATATGAACATTGCCCCGAACCCATCGCACTTGGAAACCGTAAACTCTATTGTAGAGGGGATTTCCAGGGCCAAACAGGACCGTGACCATAGCGAGAATATTTCCGAGGTACTCCCGATCTTGATTCATGGGGATGCCGCTTTTGCTGCCCAGGGCATCGTTTACGAAACAATTCAAATGGCCCGTTTGGACGGGTATACCACAGGAGGTACCATACATATTGTGGTGAACAACCAAATTGGGTTCACAACGAACTATTTGGACGCAAGATCGTCCACTTACTGTACCGATGTGGGCAAGGTGACCCTTTCGCCCGTACTTCACGTAAATGCAGACGACGCGGAAGCTGTGGTGCACGCCACCACTTTTGCGCTGGAATATAGGATGCGTTACAAGCGTGATATTTTCTTGGATTTGTTGGGGTATAGAAAATATGGGCACAACGAAGGGGATGAACCCAAGTTTACCCAGCCGTTATTGTACAAATCCATTTCCAAGCATAAAAATCCAAGGGATATTTACGCAGAGAAGTTGATTGCCGAAGGAGTGATCGATGAGAACTACGTAAAAGAGCTCGAAGAAAAATATAAGAACGATCTCGAGGAGAATCTGATGGATTCCCGCAAAATCGAGAAGACCAGAATAACCCCTTTCATGCAAGATGAATGGGAAGGTTTTGAGCAGGTGACCGAAGAGGTGATGCTGAAACCTATGGATACCACTTACGACCTTAAAAAGTTGGATCAGATTGCCAAGAGCATTACCAAACTTCCAGAGGACAAAAAGTTCTTGAGAAAATTGGTGAAGTTGGTGGAAGGCCGCCATACGATGTATTTTGAGGATAACAAACTCGATTGGGCCATGGGCGAACTTTTAGCCTATGGATCGTTGATCGAGGAAGGTTACGATGTTAGGATGACAGGTCAAGATGTGGAAAGGGGAACCTTCTCGCACAGGCATGCCGTCATCAAAACAGAGATGCACGAAGAGGAAGTGGTGTTGTTGAACGAGATGGGCGATAACCAAAATGGTAAGTTCCATATCTACAACTCACTGCTATCAGAATATGCGGTTATGGGATTTGATTATGGCTATGCCATGGCAAGTCCAAAAACATTGACCATTTGGGAAGCGCAATTTGGGGATTTCAGTAATGGAGCCCAGATTATCATCGATCAATATTTGTCATCAGCAGAGGATAAATGGAAGCTGCAGAACGGATTGGTGCTGTTGTTGCCCCATGGTTACGAAGGTCAGGGAGCGGAACACTCATCGGCCCGTATGGAAAGATACCTTCAGCTGTGTGCCAAGGACAATATGTTCGTGGCGGATGTGACCACGCCGGCCAACTTGTTCCACCTCTTCCGTAGACAAATGAAGGCCAACTTCCGTAAACCTTTGGTGGTGTTTACCCCGAAAAGTTTATTGAGGCACCCAAAAGTGGTGTCCACCAAGGAAGAAATGGCCGAAGGAAGTTTCCAAATGGTGATTGATGATGCCGATGCAAAAGCAAGTAAAGTAAAAACATTGGTCTTCTGTACCGGTAAATTCTATTACGATCTTTTGGATAAACGTGAAGAATTGGAGCGGGACGATGTGGCTTTGGTACGTGTGGAGCAATTGTTCCCATTGCCGGCCGAAGAAATGAGGAAGATTGTCAAAAAATATAAGAACGCCGACGATATTGTTTGGGCCCAGGAAGAACCGCGAAACATGGGGGCTTGGAGCCATATGTTGATGCATTTGGACGAAGCCAAGCAGTTCAGGGTAGCTTCACGTAGGTTCTACGGAGCCCCTGCTGCAGGTAGTGCAGTGCGCTCAAAAAGACGTCATGCCCAAGTGTTGGACTACGTTTTTGACAAGAGCAAGGATAACATGCAAATAAGATAATTCAAGTATAAACTATAATAGAATGGTTTTAGAAATGAAAGTTCCCTCACCGGGGGAATCCATTACAGAGGTAGAAATCGCCGAATGGTTGGTAGAAGATGGAGACTATGTGGAGAAGGATCAGGCCATAGCCGAAGTAGATTCGGACAAGGCAACATTGGAGCTTCCTGCGGAGGAGAGCGGAATTATTACCCTTAAGGCCGAAGTGGGAGACGCCGTAGCTGTTGGCGAGGTGGTTTGCCTCATCGATACAAGTGCGGAAAAACCTGAAGGTTCATCGGGCTCATCCGATAAAAAAGAAGAGCCCAAAAAGGAGGAGCCTAAAAAAGAAGCCCCGAAGAAAGAGGAACCCAAAAAGGAAACTTATGCTTCGGGTACTCCGTCACCGGCGGCCAAGAAAATATTGGACGAAAAAGGAGTTGACCCTTCATCAGTTTCTGGAAGTGGCAAAGATGGACGTATCACCAAGGATGATGCCGTGAAAGCTGTTCCTTCCATGGGAACCCCAACAGGAGGTAGCCGAGGAGAGAGCCGTTCCAAACTGTCCATGCTGCGTAGAAAAGTGGCCGAGCGATTGGTTTCTGCCAAGAACGAGACCGCCATGCTGACCACATTCAACGAAGTGGACATGTCCGCCATCTTTGAATTGCGCAGTCAATACAAGGAAGAGTTCAAGAACAAGCACGGAGTAAGTCTAGGGTTTATGTCCTTCTTCACCAAAGCAGTCATCAGGGCCTTGGAAATGTATCCGGCCGTTAATTCCATGATCGATGGTAAGGAAATGATCACCTACGAATTCTGCGATATCAGTATTGCGGTTTCAGGACCTAAAGGTTTAATGGTTCCCGTAATCCGAAATGCAGAGAACCTAACCTTCAGAGGCATCGAATCCGAAGTAAAACGTTTGGCCATCCGTGCCAGGGAAGGTGAAATTACTGTGGATGAAATGACCGGTGGTACCTTTACCATTACCAATGGAGGGGTATTTGGTTCCATGTTGTCCACCCCGATCATCAACCCACCGCAAAGTGCAATCTTGGGAATGCACAACATTGTGGAACGCGCCATTGTTAGGGATGGAGCCATTGCCATTGCTCCGGTGATGTACGTTGCACTTTCTTACGACCATAGAATTATTGACGGTAAGGAATCTGTTGGGTTCTTGGTCGCTATTAAAGAAGCATTGGAAAGTCCAGAAGAATTATTGATGGACGGCAACGTGAAAAAAGCGTTGGAATTATAGAATATTTTTGCCTCAAGAGTGGTCGCTGAGCGTAGTCGAAGCGCAATCCAGAGGTTTTGGAATAAATGCCTTTACTTTTTTAAGTAGAGGCATTTTTTATTGTAGTCGATCACCGCTTTTCCTTTTTTAAGGACGTCGGCTCCAATAATGCCATCTACAGGTAACGCATTATGCGATGTCAACGCTTGGTTCACATGGCTGAGGTCAAAAAGGACAACTTTTTGCTTCTTCTTTTTCCAGTCCCCGATCTGGATTTTGTTTTTGTTGGAGATCAAAGTTTCCATTTCCGTGGCGCCCGCTCCGGCGGCTCTGATGTCCGTAGCTTCGGAAGCCATTTCAAAAAACTCTATTTTATCCATGCCTACGCATGTATTGGATGCTCCCGTGTCCAAAATAAATTTGCCTGAAATACCATTGATGCTTGCATGTAGTTCAAAATGGTTGGTTTCGGTCAATACCAAAGGTATTGTGATGTAATCTTTGGATTTAAGGAATTTTTTGAGTGAAGCCATACGGGAATATACTCTTGAGGAATCTTTAATCAGTAACAAAGTTTTGGGACATCTAAGATAAGCCTATTTTTGCGTTATGGTTGAATTCAAGTTTAAGAGTCTTGTTGTCCTTGTTCTGTTTATGGCTTTGACAATGTCATGTAATCAGAATGATAAGGAGACTGATAGGGAGAAGATTGCTGAAAATTATATAAGTGCCTTGAACAAATCCGACTATAATAGTTTGGTGGGGCTGTTCGCGGATAGTGTGCGCTTCAACGAGATGGAGCATATACGTACCTTCAGTAAGCAGGGGTATCGTTCATTATTTCAATGGGATTCAGTGTTTGCACCAGAATATCGGATTTTGGATTTGAGGAAAGAAGGTGAAAAGCTTCACTTGAAAATCTCCAAGACATGCGATAGAATCCGTTTCTTGCATGAAGCACCTTTTATTTCCAATGAGATTATGGAAATCAAGGATGGTGCGATACACCGTATTGAAATCGTGGAATATGTTGATTTTAATGATTCCTTATGGGTCGCCAAACGGGAAAAATTGGTCTCATGGATTGATGAAAATCATCCTGAATTAGATGGATTTATTTATGATCAGACCAAAGAGGGTGCAATAAAGTTTCAAAGGGCCATGGAATATTATAAAAACAGAAAGTATTCAACAATCGTTCAAGAAAAAAATCAACATTAATGATCATAACCGATACCCATACCCATTTATATAGTGAAGCTTTTGACGAGGATAGAGGTGAAATGATGCAACGTGCACTGGATGCCGGGGTGGAGCGTTTTTTTATACCTGCAATCGATTCGGCCTATACCCAATCCATGTTGGATTTGGAGACCAGCTATCCGGACCATGTGTTTTTGATGATGGGGCTGCATCCAACCCATGTCAAGGAAAATTATAAGGAGGAGTTGGCTCATGTTGAGGAGTGGTTGGCCAAGAAAAAATTCTACGCCGTGGGCGAAATAGGGGTGGACCTGTATTGGGACAAAACCTTTTTAAAAGAACAGCAGGAAGCCTTTGCCTATCAGATTCGGTTGGCAAAGAAGTACGAACTGCCCATAGTGATCCATTGCCGTGATGCCTTTGATGAGGTTTTTGAAGTTTTGGAGCAGGAAAAAGGGCAGGGCCTATTCGGAATTTTTCATTGTTTTACGGGAACTTTGGATCAGGCCCATCAAGCATTATCCTATAATATGAAGTTGGGCATTGGGGGAGTGGCCACCTTCAAAAACGGTAAAATCGATACATTTTTGAACGAAATCGACCTCAAACATATCGTCTTGGAAACCGATGCACCCTATTTGGCACCGGCACCCTATCGCGGAAAACGGAACGAGAGTTCCTATATAATAAAGGTATTGGAAAAGCTTTCCTCTATTTATGGTATGCCTGAGGAGGAAATAGCGGCAATTACCACGGAAAACTCCAAAGCAATTTTCGGAATCTGATTTTCATGAAAAAGAAAACCAACATATTATTGATCTATACCGGGGGTACCATCGGTATGGTAAAGGATTACAAAACGGGAGCGCTCAAGGCCTTCAATTTTGATGAACTTGTCAAAAATATTCCAGAGTTAAAACAATTGGATTGCAACCTACGAGGGGTTTCTTTTGATGAGCCTATCGATTCCTCCAATATGAATCCGGGGTATTGGGTCAAAATTGCGGACATTATCGAAGAGCATTATGATGATAATGATGGTTTCGTGGTGCTGCACGGTAGCGATACCATGAGCTATTCCGCATCCGCATTGAGCTTTATGCTGGAGAACTTGGAGAAGCCGGTCATCTTTACGGGGTCGCAATTGCCTATTGGAGATTTGAGAACCGATGCGAAGGAGAATTTGATTACATCCATCGAAATCGCTGCGCTCCGGAAAAAAAATGGAAAACCGGTGCTTCAAGAAGTAGGGTTGTACTTTGAATACAAATTATATCGGGGCAACCGCACCACCAAAATAAATGCAGAACATTTCGAGGCGTTTGAATCGCTGAACTACCCACCTTTGGTGGAGTCCGGTGTTCATTTAAAGGTGCACGAGAACTATTTGATCAAAAAAGTGACCAAGAACAAGTCGTTCCAAGTCCATAAAAAGATGGATGATCGGGTCGCGATCTTGAAACTTTTTCCGGGAATCAATCAAAATGTACTGCAATCAGTATTGAACATTCCAGATTTAAAGGCATTGATTTTGGAAACGTATGGGGCTGGGAACGCTCCGATGGACGAATGGTTTTTGAATGCGATAAAAAAAGCCGTGGAAAATGGATTGCATATAATTAACGTAACCCAATGCTCGGGCGGTAGCGTTTTTATGGGGCATTACGAAACCAGCGAAAAACTCAAGGAGATGCAACTGGTTAACGGAAAGGATATTACAACGGAGGCGGCCATAACAAAAGCGATGTACCTATTGGGGACAGGGGTTCCCGACAAATTGTTCAAGACAATTTTTGAGACGCCGCTTCGTGGTGAGATGGTGTAAAATTAACGCCTCAAATTTCTATAACTAATAATTTTTTCGTTTATTGGTCGGCCTAAATGGAACAATAGAGAGGTGGCCGAGTGGTCGAAGGCGCACGCCTGGAAAGTGTGTATACACCAAAAGTGTATCGAGGGTTCGAATCCCTTCCTCTCTGCAAGGTATTTTAGTTTTTCAATTGTAAAATTTTTATATCTTTATATTATTAACTAACTAAATTTAAGTTTAAGTAAAATGAAAAAAATATCCTTTACTCTGGCTGCTGCCGGAATGTTTGTGATGGGAACTACAACTGCATCTGCAGCAATGTTGCAAGAAGAGGCTGAAGCCAGCAAAGGTTTCACCCAAGTATTGAAAGAGCAATTTATCCAAGGTGGACCTGCCTTTATGGGAATTGTATTGCTTTGTTTGATCTTGGGATTGGCTGTAGCCATCGAAAGAATTATTTATTTGAATTTGGCAACTACCAATTCTACCAAGTTGAAGCAACAAGTTGAGGACGCCTTGGCTTCTGGTGGTGTTGAAGCGGCCAAAGAAGTTTGTAGAAACACAAAAGGACCTGTTGCCTCTATCTACTACCAAGGTTTGGATAGGGTTGATGAAGGACTGGAGTCCGCCGAAAAAGCTGTTGTGGCCTACGGTGGTGTACAAATGGGTCAATTGGAGAAAAACGTTTCTTGGTTGTCATTGTTTATCGCCATTGCTCCCATGCTTGGGTTCATGGGTACGGTAATCGGTATGATCGCGGCCTTCCAGAAAATTGCAGCGGTAGGTAACTTGAGTGCTTCCTTGATTGCTGGTGATATTCAGGTGGCGTTGTTGACAACCGTATTCGGTTTGATCACAGCGATTATCCTTCAGATTTTCTACAACTATATTATTGCTAAAATCGATAGTATCGTAAACGATATGGAAGACAGCTCGATCGCTTTGATTGATATGTTGGCTGCCCACAAGAAATAATTACGAATTAAAAACTATCGAGAATCATGAATAAAATAGTAAAAATATTGCTCATCGTCATCGGATTGGTTGCGGCCGTGCTTTGGTTCTCTCTTCCGTCTGCCGATGATCCAAATGCGATTAGTAGTGGTGCCATGAACTTTATGTTCATTATTATGTACATCCTATTGGCCATTGCGGTAATAACCTCATTGGTGTTTGGATTGGCAAAATTGTTCACCACCAAGGGCAGTATCAAGAAAGCGCTTTTCGCCATAGGCGGATTGGCCATCATCGTGGCCATATCTTACGGGCTTTCATCTGATAATATGCCAGTAGTGGAAACAATGTCCGAAAGAGGCATTGAAACTACGGAATCTACTGTGAAAAACATTGGAATGGGATTGAACGTTTTCTTCATCCTTACTGCAATTGCGGTAATTCTAATGGTATTTCCAGGATTGAAAAGAATGTTTGTTAAGTAAAAAGTTGAATTATGCCTAGAAGAAAAGGAGCACCGGAAGTAAATGCCGGTTCCATGGCGGATATTGCATTCCTACTGCTTATCTTTTTCTTGGTGACCACCACCATAGAAACAGATGCAGGTCTGGACCGTATGTTGCCGCCATTCGAGCCGCCAAATGAAGAACCGCCTGTGATCAAGCAGAAGAACATTTTTACTGTTAACATCAATAGAAATGGTCAACTTTTGGTTGAGGAGAACTTGATGGATATAAAAGACTTAAGGGAAGCCGCCACCAAATTTTTGGAGAATGGCGCGGACGGAACTTGTGACTACTGTAAAGGTAGAAAAGACCCGGCCTCATCGGATAACCCTGCCAAAGCAATTATATCCTTAAAGAACGATAGGGAGACCAAATACAGTACCTACATCACCGTTCAAAACGAACTGGTGGGTGCGTACAACGATTTGCGTAACCGCGAAGCACAACGTTTATACGGCAAGAATTTTACAACAATGGAGGCAGATTACTTGAATCCAGAAACTCCTTCCAGCGTTAGAGATGACTTGAAAGACAAAGTGAAACGTATCCAGGATATGTTCCCACAAAAGCTTTCAGAGGCAGAAACCACAACCGATTAAAACTATTTAATATGGCCAAGTTTGCAAAAAAGAAGGAAGGAGATTTACCAGCGGTGTCAACAGCTTCGTTGCCAGATATCGTTTTCATGCTCTTGTTCTTCTTTATGACCGTAACCACAATGAAAGATAGTTCGTTAATGGTTGCCAATACCCTTCCCAATGCTTCTGAAATCAAGAAGTTGGAGAAGAAGGATCGCGTTATCTACATTTATGTAGGAACGCCTACCCAAGAATATCAAAAGGTTTTTGGTAGCGAACCAAAAATCCAATTGAATGATAAATTCGCCAATGTGGACGAAGTAGGTTCATTTATTTTGGCAGAACGTGCAAAAAAACCGCAAGAACTTCAAAATGTATTGACTACTGCTTTGAAAGTTGATAAGGAAGCCAATATGGGCCTTATCACCGATATTAAGCAAGAATTGAGAAAGGTTAATGCCCTTAAAGTGAATTATACCACTTACGAAGGCGACGCTTTTAACAATCTACAGTAGACAATAACTTAGATTTAGTGGGAAACGCTCCAAATTTTTAATTTGGGGCGTTTTTTGTTTTAAATTGACGCATGATTCATTCGTTTTACAAGTTTACCGTCATTTTGTTCTGCCTACTGAACTTCAATTTGGTCCTTGGGCAATCACTTTCGGATAGTGTTCAACCGGTAGATAACCGTTACCTCGAAGATCAATTTTACATTGGAGTAGGGTACAATGTGCTGTTAAATGGTCCCGGTGCAATCGACCAACGTAACCTTTCCTATAATCTTCAAGCTGGTTTTATAAAGGATATTCCACTGAACGAAAGAAGAAATTTTGGTGTGGGTATAGGATTGGGCTATGCCGTTAACTCCTATTATTCCAACATGGGCGCCAGCGAGGGAGTCAATGGTGTATCCTACGAGATTTTGGGTGATGCGGAATTTAATCGCAGTAAGTTCGAAACCCACGCGATCGAACTTCCTTTTGAAATCAGGTGGCGTACATCCACCGCACAGGAATACAAGTTTTGGAGGATCTATGCCGGTGCCAAATTGGGCTATGTCTTCTCGGGACGATCAAAATTGGTAATGGACGAGGGCAATGATTCTTTTTCCAACGATGATATAGATGCTTTCCAGTATGGACTTATGCTCAATTTTGGATACAATACATGGAACATTCATGCCTATTATGGTTTAAACCCGTTGCTGAAGAAAGGGGCTTCCCTCGAGGGTGAACCCATCGACTTAAAAGTGCTCCGGGTGGGGCTTACCTTTTATATTTTATAGCCAGTATTTTAGAATGATCAGTTGGGAGCAACATCCCAAGATAAAACCAATGAGCAATTCATTTTTTGTATGGGCCTTTAGGTACAGGCGTGAAGTTGCCACCAATCCGGTAAACAAGGTGAACAAACTAATGGCTATGGTAATGTTGATCTCAAAATGAATGCTCAAAGCTACCATAAAGGTCAGGATGCTTCCCATGCCCAAAAGGTGCATACTGGTCTTAAACTTAAAGAAAAGCAAAATGATCGTTGCGCAGGTGGCCGTCAACAGCCCGGTAAAATAATAAAAGAGCTCGTGTACGTAGTTATTGGGTATCACCTTGTACAGTATCATCAAAAAAATGATACAGCTGATATAGAGCGGATATTTGCGTTCTTGAACGGTGGGCAAAAAAATGGAATTGATGACCCCAAGGTTTTTTAAGATCAGAAAAAAGATGATGGGAATAATCACAGTCAATATAAAAATGGGGAGTATATTTCCGCTTTGGGTTTCCAGCGTGCTGTACGGGGCCACCATAAAGTATACCAGAGTACCTCCAATCGGTATGAACAACGGGTGGAATATGTAGGAGATAATGTTGTATACGTGGCGCATCAAATTTCTTTTCGTAGCCTTGCCACTGGAATATCCAGCTGTTCCCGGTACTTTGCCACGGTTCTTCGGGCTATGGGATACCCTTTTTCCTTTAGGATTTTTGCCAATTTAGCATCGGTAAGGGGCTTTTTTTTCTCCTCATCACGGATAACGGTCTCCAAAATCTTTTTAATCTCCCTTGTGGATACATCCTCACCTTGTTCGTTCTTCATGGCTTCCGAAAAGAAATCCTTTATCAGTTTGGTACCATAAGGGGTGTCCACATATTTGCTGTTCGCCACCCTTGACACGGTGGAAACGTCCATATCTATTTTATCGGCGATATCCTTTAGGATCATGGGGCGCAACTTGCGCTCGTCCCCGGTCATAAAGTATTCCTTTTGATATTCCATGATGGTGCTCATGGTAATGAACAGGGTCTGTTGGCGTTGTCTGATGGCATCTATGAACCATTTGGCGGCATCCAATTTCTGTTTGATGAACATCACCGTGTCCTTCTGTGATTTGGATTTTTCCTTGGCATTTTTATAGCCCTCCAACATGTTGCTGTACTCTTTGGATACATGAAGTTCTGGAGCGTTTCTTCCGTTAAGGGTAAGCTCCAGTTCACCATCCACGATCTTAATGGAAAAGTCGGGCACGATATGTTCTATCATCCGTGTGTTTCCGGAATATGAGCCTCCGGGTTTCGGATTCAATTTCTCTATCTCCGATATGGCGTTTTTGAGCTCTTCTTCTGATACATGATGTTTTTGGATGAGTTTGGAATAGTGCTTTTTGGTAAAATGCTCAAACGATCGCTCCAAAATGTTTATGGCCAGCTCAACTGATGGTTTTTGCTCCTTGCGCTTCAATTGTATGATCAAACACTCGTCCAACGAACGGGCTGCCACTCCTGGAGGATCTAGGTCCTGTACAATCTTTAAAACATGCTTTATCTTATCTTCCTCGGCATAAATGTTCTGGGTAAAGGCAAGATCGTCCATAATGTCCGCGAGCGGCCGTCGTATATAGCCACTTTCATCCACACTGCCCACCAAAAACTCGGCGATGGCCCATTCCTCATCATCCAAGTAAACCGTATTGAGCTGATTGAGCAAATATTGCGTAAAGGAGGTGCCTGCAGCATAGGGCACCCTTTTGTCCTCGTCATCTGCGCTGTAATTGTTGGCCTGGGTCCGGTAATCGGGTATTTCATCATCACTCAGGTAATCGTCAATATTGATTTCCTCCGTGTCGATGCTTTCGTTGTCGTCCGATTCATCGTATGTATCCTCGTACATGTCATCCAGAGCGTCATTTTCCTCTTTTCCGCTCTCCAATGCTGGATTTTCTTCCAGCTCTTGCTTCAGTCTTTGTTCAAAGGCCTGAGTTGGCAATTGAATAAGTTTCATGAGCTGAATCTGCTGTGGAGACAGTTTTTGGGAAAGCTTAAACTGTAGATGTTGTTTCAGCATACGGATTGATGATTTACAATCTTACCTTCTTTAAAATAATAAATTCAAATTAAAACTCGGCATTCTGCGGTGTTCTAGGGTAGGGGATTACGTCCCTAATGTTGCCCATGCCCGTAGCAAATTGAACCATGCGCTCAAATCCCAGTCCAAATCCACTGTGCACGGCGGTACCGAACTTCCTAAGGTCAAGATACCACCAAAGTTCTTTGGCGTCAATGTCCAATTCCTTTATTTTTTGTTCCAATACCTCCAAGCGTTCTTCCCTTTGCGATCCACCAACAATCTCGCCAATGCCCGGGAAAAGTACATCCATGGCACGTACGGTCTTGCCGTCCTCGTTCAATCGCATGTAAAATGCTTTGATGTTGGCTGGGTAATCAAATAGGATCACAGGGCACTTGAAGTGCTTTTCCACCAAAAAGCGTTCGTGCTCACTTTGCAGGTCCGCGCCCCATTCTTCAATCGGGAATTGGAATTTTTTCTTTTTGTTGGGCTTGCTGTTCTTAAGAATGTCAATGGCCTCGGTATAGGATACCCTTTTGAAGTTGTTCTCTACTACGAACTTCAATTTTTCTATCAATGCCATTTCGGAGCGTTCGTTCTGAGGCTTGCCCTTTTCTTCGTCCAAAAGGCGTTTTTCCAAGAATTCAAGATCATCTTGGCAATGGTCCAGCACATATTGAATAATGTATTTTATGAAGTCCTCGGCTAAGTCCATGTTCATGTCCAGATCATAGAAGGCCATCTCGGGCTCTATCATCCAAAATTCTGCCAAGTGACGCGATGTGTTGGAGTTCTCTGCCCTAAAGGTGGGTCCAAAAGTATATACTTTGCCCAAGCCCATGGCATAGGTCTCTGCTTCCAATTGCCCGGATACGGTAAGGTTGGTCTCCTTGCCAAAAAAATCCTCGGAGTAATCTACCTCACCGGCATCGTCCACAGGTGGATTTTTGTCATCCAGAGTGGTGACGCGGAACATTTCACCGGCACCTTCTGCATCCGAACCTGTAATAATAGGGGCGTGCATGTAATAAAATCCGTTCTGCTGAAAATAGCTGTGCACGGCAAACGAAAGTACCGACCTTACCCGCATTACGGCGGAGAAGGTATTGGTCCTTACCCTAAGGTGCGCCTTCTCCCTTAAAAATTCCAACGAGTGCTTTTTGGGCTGGATGGGATAGGTTTCCGGGTCGGCCGTTCCGTGCACAAATATATCCGTGGCCTGAATTTCCACACTTTGTCCACGACCTTGGCTTTCTTCCAACGTCCCTGTGATTTTTAGGGCGGCCCCGGTCGAAATCTTCTTGAGCAATGCCTCGTCCAAATTTTCAAAATCTACGACGCACTGAATATTATGTATGGTAGAACCATCGTTCAGGGCAATAAATCGGTTACTTCTAAAGGTTTTTACCCATCCATTTACTTCAACGGAATCTCCTACGGGTTGCTTTGCCAGCAATTCTTTTATGGAATAAGACATCATTCTAAAACTATCGTGATTTAGTTGGTAAAGATAGGTTTTTGATAAAAAATGATGGCAATGGATTGGCCTAATTTATGCGGGTGGCAAGCACTATTTGTCCTTGATGTTGTCCTCGTCCTGGGGTAAAATGTCTATTTGAGGTTTTTTGAGCACTTGTTTGTTGGCAATGCTGCGTTCCAGGGACAATAGCAACGAGGGTAACAAAATCAAATTGGATAGCATGGCGAACAACAAAGTTGCCGAAACCAGTCCTCCCAAGGCCTTGGTGCCACCAAAACTGGAGATTATGAATACCGAAAATCCAAAGAACAACACAATGGAGGTGTAGAACATGCTTACCCCTGTCTCGCGCAAGGCGGCATACACGGATTTTTTGATATGCCAACGGTGCGCTGTGAGCTCCTGCCGATATTTGGCCAAAAAGTGGATGGTGTCGTCTACCGAAATACCAAAGGCAATACTGAACACCAAGATGGTCGATGGCTTTATGGGCACTCCCAAATAACCCATGAGGCCGGCTGTTATCACCAGCGGCAATAAGTTGGGCACCAAGGATATGATGACCATTCTAAAGGACCGGAACAGGTAGGCCATGAAAAGCGAAATCAGGCCGATGGCCAAAGCTAGTGACAGTAAGAGGTTTTTTACCAAATATTTTGTGCCTTTTAGGAACAATAGTGCCTTTCCTGTCATAAACACATCGTACCGCTCTGTTGGGAACTCTTTTGTGATGGCCTCTTGAACATCTTTTTCTATCTCTTCCATGCGGTCGATTTTTACATCGCGCATGTAGGTGGTCAAACGGGCCGTTTGTCCTGTGCTGTCCACAAAAGTTTGCAAGAGGTCGGCACCACCGGTAGATGATTTTTGAACCGCGCTCATAATGAAGGTGTTCTCTTGACTGGTGGGCAGTTGATAGTATTTTGGGATGCCGTTGTAATAGGCTTGTTTGGAGTATTTTACGAGGTCAACAATAGAAATCGGCCTTGATAGTTCCGGGATTTCATCAATAACTGCTCCCAAGCGGTCCATGCGCTTCAAGGTCGCCGGTTTCACAACCCCGTTTTTTCGTTTGGTGTCCACCACAATTTCCATGGGCATGATACCATCGAACTCTGCTTCAAAAAATTGGATGTCCTTGTAAAAGTGACTGTTCTTGGGCAAATCCTCAATCCGGCTACCGGTTATGCGCATCTGGTAAATCCCTATGATGCTCAAAACCAGTACGGCCACGGTGGTGATGTAAACGGCAATCCTATGGTTTCTTACGATGTTCTCCATCCAGTTTACAAAGAAATCCATCCACTTTTTGTTCAAGTGTTTGAGATGCTTCGTTTTGGGAAGCGGCATAAAGCTGTAAATGATAGGGATGATCAACAAAGAAAGTATAAATATGCCGATTATGTTGATCGATGCAACGATGCCAAATTCCTTGAGCAGATCACTATCCAAAATAATGAAGGTAGCAAAACCCGAGGCGGTGGTAATGTTCGTCATCAATGTGGCATTGCCAATCTTGGAAATCACCCGCTGAAGGGACAGTGCTTGATTGCCATGCTTTTTGACTTCTTGCTGATATTTGTTGATCAGGAAAATACAGTTCGGGATACCGATTACAATAATCAAGGGCGGAATCAGTGCGGTAAGGATGGTTATCTCGTATTTTAGAAGTCCGAGTATTCCAAAGGCCCACATAACCCCGATGATGACCACGCACATGGAGATAAAGGTGGCCCTGAAGCTCCTGAAGAAAAAGAAAAATATAATCGATGTGACCAAGAGGGCGCCTACGATAAACAGTCCTATCTCATCAACAATGGATTTGGTGTTCCAAGTACGGATGTAGGGCATGCCTGAAATCCGGACATCCATTTGGGTCTCTTGTTCAAAGTCTTCAACGAGTTCGGCAAGGTCGTTCAAAATGAACTCGTTTCTTACCGCGGTGTTCATAATGTCCTTGTCCAGATAAACTACCGTCTGTATGGTTCCACTTTCTGGATTGTATACCAAATTATTGTAAAACGGAAGTTCTTTGAACAGGTGGTTGGTAAGGGAATCGATTTCCTGCTTTGTTTTGGGAGCCCTAGCTATCAAAGGCTCCATGGAAAAAGTCTGGGTCTCGTTGTCCTTAATGAGCTCTTTTAAATTTTCAAGCGAAACCACATAATCAACCTCTGGGAAGGCATCGAGCTGTTTGCTCAATGTGTTCCAACGGTTGAAGTTTTTTGGTGTGAACAGGGTGGAATCCCTTATGGCAAGGACAATGGCATTGCCCTCCTCCCCAAATATTTTGGTGAATGCATTGTATTGAATACTGGCCGGATGGTCATCTGGCAGAATATTGGCCTCGGTGTTGGAAAATTGCATGTTTTTCCATTGCATGGCCAAAAAAACGGTTATGCCTATTACCGCCAAAAGAATCAAAATTCTATTGCGGAGGATAATTCTTGCGACCTTGGGCCAAAATCCTTTAGTGAGCTTTGCTACCATTTGGGTTTTGTTGGCCGCAAAGGTAGAAAATGATATGTTGTGTTCCTAGGAAAGTAGCTGGTCAAAATCCAAGTTTTACACCTTCATTATCTCTGCTTCCTTGGCAGTAAGGATAGCATCGACTTTGTCGCTATATTTATTGGTAAGCTCTTGGACATCAACCTCGGCGTTGCTCAAAAGGTCTTCGGAAATATCCAATGCCTTGAGCTCTTTGTTCGCCTCTTGTCTAGCGCTTCGTATACTTACCTTGGCATCTTCGGCTTCACCTTTTGCTTGCTTTGCCAATTGGATTCTTCGCTCTTCGGTAAGGGGGGGGACGTTTATGATGACCATTTCCCCATTGTTCATGGGGTTAAAGCCTAAATTGGCGTTCATGATGGCAGTTTCAATATCGCCCAAAAGGCTTTTTTCCCAAGGCTGAACGGATAGCGTTCGCGCATCTGGAGTGTTGATGTTGGATACTTGGGAAAGCGGTGTCTGCGAACCGTAGTAGTCCACCATTACCGTAGAAAGCATCATGGGGCTTGCTTTACCGGCCCTTATTTTGGTCAATGCCTTTTGCAAGTGCTCAATACTTGCGTCCATGCTTTCTTTTGTGCTATCAAGAATAAATTTTACTTCTTCGTCCATAACTTTCAAATTTATAAAATTGAAACCAAAGTATGTGCCAACTTATACGTTGACCACTGTTCCTATATTTTCTCCGGATACTATTTTCATTAAGTTGCCACGTGTGTTCATATCGAACACTACAATGGGCAGCTCATTTTCTTGGCTTAAGGTAAATGCCGTCGTATCCATAACCTTAAGTCCCTTGGAAAGTACCTCGTTAAAGGAAATGGAGTCGAATTTGGTGGCGTTTTTATCTTTTTCGGGGTCGGAGGTGTAAATACCGTCCACACGGGTTCCCTTAAGGATTACATCGGCTTTGATCTCGATGGCTCTTAAAACAGCGGCCGAATCCGTAGTGAAGTATGGGTTTCCTGTTCCACCGCCAAAAATAACCACTCTACCTTTTTCCAAATGGCGGATTGCCCTTCTTCTGATAAACGGCTCGGCAACCTCATTGATTTTTATGGCGGATTGCAATCTGGTCTGGACTCCTTTAAGCTCCAATGCACTTTGAAGTGCAAGACCGTTGATCACCGTTGCCAGCATGCCCATGTGGTCTCCTTGAACGCGGTCCATCCCTTGACTTGCCCCGGCCAGACCTCTAAAAATATTTCCTCCGCCAATTACTATGGCGACCTCAACGCCCTTTTCGATTACACCTTGTATTTCTTCGGCATATTCATCCAATCGCTTGGCGTCGATGCCATATTGTTGTTCGCCCATGAGGGCTTCCCCACTTAATTTTAATAAAATTCTTTTGTAATGCATTGAGAGTTTCTTGAAGTCCGGACAAAAATAATCAAAAATATTTACGGCAAATGAAGAATTGCAGGTTAGATATGCGCATAAAAAAACCGCTTCGTTGGAGAAGCGGTTTGTTAAGTATATTTTGGCGATAAATTAGCCTAGGGCAACTCTTGTGAAACCTGTAACCTCCAAGCTGGAATCCACAGATTTAACGTACTCAGCTACACTCTGCTTGCTGTCTTTAATGAAAGCTTGGTTCACCAAAGTGTTGTCTTTAAAGAAACGGTTCAATTTACCTTTTGCGATGTTGTCCAACATGGCTTCAGGCTTTCCTTCTTGACGCAATTGATCTTTGGCGATCTCGATTTCCTTGTCGATGATGGATTGATCAACACCTTCTTCGTTCAAGGCAACAGGGTTCATTGCGGCAGCTTGCATAGCCACATCTTTTGCAGCTTCGGCAGCACCGTCAACATTGGCGGACAAACCTACCAATGTGGCAATTTTGTTACCTGCGTGAATGTAGGAACCTACAAATGGGGCGCTCAATTTGTCAAAGCTTCCGATTTCTATTTTCTCACCGATTACACCAGTTTGCTCCGTCAATTTTTCGGCAACGGTCATTCCATTGAAGGAAGCGGCAAGGAAGTCATCTTTGCTGTCGAAACCAAGGGCCAAATCGGCCAAATCGTTTGCAAGTTTTACAAAGCTATCGTTCTTGGCGACGAAATCGGTCTCACAGTTCAAAGAAATAACAACTCCTTGTGTGCTTTCATCGTTCACTTTTGCGATGGCCGCACCTTCGGAAGATTCTCTGTCAGCTCTTTTGGCCGCAACTTTTTGACCTTTCTTTCTTAGGATTTCAATAGCTTGGTCAAAATCACCATCTGCTTCGACCAAAGCTTTTTTACAATCCATCATTCCAGCTCCAGTAGCCTTTCTTAATTTATTTACCTCTGCGGCAGTAATCTTTGCCATTTTTCTTTTCTTTTAAAATTTTATGTAAAGTAAAACACTAAAAAAGTGTTTTTGTTTAGGACAATGTTAAATCAGCAGGTTTATTCAACGCCACCTTTTACGCTGTCTTGCCATTCTTTAAGTTCGTCCCATTCGCCATCGGCGGCCATTTTAGCTTGTTTTGGCCAAGATGTTGGGTCCAAGTGGGCCAAAGTTGAACTGGCTTCTGTCAAAGTTTCCTTGATGTCGTCAGCGTCAGCTTTTGCCAACTCGGCATAGGTGGTGATTCCGTTCTCCACCAAAGCCTCGGCAGCTTTAGGGCCTATACCTTCAATTTTGGTAAGGTCGTCTGCCTTTGCTGCTTTTTTTGCAGGCTTTTCATCTTCAGTTTTTTCTTCTTTTTTAGGAGCGGCTTCAGCTTTTTTGGCCGGTTTTTCTTCAGTTGATTTCTTCTCCTTTTTTGGAGCGTCCTCTTCTTTGTCCTTGCCACTTCCTTTTTCGCTCTTGCGCTCTTCCAAACCTTCGGCTACTGCACTGGTCACGGATTCCAAGATAGCTTCGATGGATTTACCGGCATCGTCGTTTGATGGGATGGCGTAATCAACATCGCGAGGGTCGGAGTTGGTATCCACCATTGCAAAAATCGGGATGTTCAATTTTTGGGCTTCTTTTACCGCGATGTGCTCACGCATGGTGTCCACGATAAAAAGTGCACCTGGCAAACGGGTCATGTCCGCGATGGAGCCCAAGTTTTTGTCCAACTTGGCACGAAGACGGTCCACTTGCAACCTTTCCTTTTTGGAAAGCGTGTTGAAGGTGCCATCTTTCTTCATGCGGTCGATGGAAGCCATTTTTTTAACGGCTTTACGAATGGTTACAAAGTTGGTCAACATACCACCGGGCCATCTTTCTGTGATGTACGGCATGTTTACTTTGGATACTTTGTCCGCAACAATGTCCTTTGCTTGTTTTTTTGTGGCTACAAAAAGGATTTTTCTTCCTGAAGCTGCAATCTTTTTAAGGGCCTCGTTGGCTTCCTCAAGTTTTGCAACCGTTTTGTAGAGGTTGATTACGTGAATCCCGTTACGCTCCATGTAGATGTAGGGCGCCATGTTCGGGTTCCACTTTCTAGTTAGGTGCCCAAAATGCACACCTGCTTCCAGTAAGTCTTTTACTTCAATTTTACTTGCCATTTTTTGTACTTAGTTTACGTTCCGTTGTAAGTAGCAATGTACAGGTGGTCACAAATTTTGTTCGCCCTGTCCATTTAGATGCTAAACTAGTTTCCAAAAAGCCGATTATTTTATCCCTTTTGGAACAACGACAACTTTGGTTAAAAATTTAACCCTGAAATATTTGCACTTTCAGGGTTTTCAATGAACTTATATATCGTTGGGCACGTGACCCAAAGTATATTAACGTTTGGAGAATTGGAATTTCTTACGGGCTTTCTTCTGACCGAATTTCTTTCTTTCCACCATTCTTGGGTCTCTGGTCAATAGACCTTCTGGCTTAAGAATTCCTCTGTTCTCAATATCTATTTCGCACATTGCTCTGGACAAAGCCAAACGAACAGCTTCCGCCTGACCAGTGATTCCGCCACCGTAAACATTTACTTTTACGTCGTAGTTTCCGTCGGTCTCGGTCAAAGTAAAAGGTTGTTTTACTTTGTACTGCAATGTACCTGTGGTAAAGTAATCGTTAAGATCTCTTTTGTTTACTGTGATGTTTCCAGAACCTTCGGAAACATATACTCTAGCTACAGCAGTTTTTCTTCTGCCTATCTTATGAACCACTTCCATTATTTGTAGTCGTTTAAGTTTATTGCTTTTGGTTTTTGAGCCTCTTGCCCATGCTCGGCACCGGCATACACTTTAAGGTTTCTAAAAAGGTCGGCCCCAAGCTTGTTTTTTGGAAGCATTCCTTTTACAGAGTTCTCAATGATGCGCTCTGGGTGTTTTTCCAATACTTCTTTCGCTGAAGCGGAACGTTGTCCACCTGGATAACCAGTATATCTTTGATATTCCTTCTCGTCCCACTTGTTTCCGGTCATGTCGATTTTCTCGGCATTGATGACAATCACATTGTCTCCACAATCAACATGAGGGGTAAAGTTGGTCTTATATTTCCCTCTAAGTATTTTGGCTACTTTAGACGCCAATCTTCCTAAGGTCTGTCCTTCAGCATCAACCAATAACCATTGCTTGTCAACAGTAGATTTATTGGCGGAAATAGTTTTATAACTTAATGTATCCACTTCTCGAATATTATTGATTTAAATAACCTATCCCGATTAACGGGCTGCAAATGTACAATTATTAGATTGAATTACAAACGGTTGATCGGGAATATTTTTTCACTTTTTTGAAATTCAATCATCTTGGTTAAAAACCACTTTAAAAGATAGGAATCGGAATCGTTAAAAATAGTTAAAAAATATGCTAACTGTAACGCTCCGGATATTCCATGGTCTTTATCGTACCAATCAATCAAAAAACGAACACGTGAAAAACGCAGCACTGGTTTTCCTGACCCTATTCTTTATTTTTTCATCTCAAGCACAAGATTCCACTCAAGTCATCATCAAAAAAAAATATACGACCCAAGGATTGGGTGAATACGCAGCTCCAACCATCAATGGCATTCTTGAAGATGAAGCCTGGAACCTTGTGGAGTGGGGAGGCGATTATATCGAATCGCAGCCCGATGAGAATACACCGCCCTCGTATCAAACCCAATTTAAGATATTGTACGATAGCAAGAACCTTTATATAGGTGTACGTTGTTTTGATGATGAGCCCGATAAGATTGTGAAAAGGCTTTCCCGCAGGGATGGTTTTGATGGGGATTGGGTGGAGTTCAATATAGATAGTTATTTTGATAAACGGACCGCTTTCTCCTTTACCATTACCGCAGCAGGGGTTAAAGGGGATGAGTTTATTTCCAACAATGGTAACAATTGGGACCCGAGCTGGAACCCCATTTGGTACGCCAAGACTAATGTTGATGATGAGGGGTGGACGGCTGAGCTTCGCATCCCTTTGAGCCAGTTAAAATTTGGGAATGCAGAAGAGCAGGTTTGGGGGCTCCAGTCCACACGCCGCTTTTTTAGGAGCGAGGAACGTTCCCTCTGGCAACGCAAACCTGTAGATCAGCCCGGATGGGTGAGCGAGTTTGGTGAGCTGCATGGTTTAAAGAATATTCAACCGCAAAAACAGTTGGAGATTCAACCCTATACCGTGGCCAAAACGGAAACCTACGAAGCCGAGGAAGGAAACCCTTTTAGGGATGGTAGCGAAAGCAATATTACGGCAGGGCTTGATGCCAAGATAGGAATCACCAATGACCTTACCTTGGATTTGACCGTAAATCCGGATTTTGGTCAGGTAGATGCCGACCCCTCTGCCATTGCGCTGGATGGTTTCCAGATATTTTTTCAAGAGCGCCGTCCGTTTTTTGTGGAGAACAAGAACATTTTTGATTTTAGTGTTTCACAATCCGAGGCGGGCAACACCTTTGGGTCGGACAATGTTTTCTATTCCCGAAGAATAGGAAGAAGTCCCCAGGGGTATCCGGATACTGTTGATGGCGAGTTTGTGGATCAGCCCGATAATACCCCGATCATTGGTGCGGCCAAGTTTAGTGGCAAAACCAAGGATGGATGGGCCATAGGCGTTCTCGAAAGTGTTACTGCACAGCGAACGGCTACCATAATAAATGAAGAAGGACAGACTCGGAAGGAAATGGTGGAACCGCTTACCAACTATTTTGTAGGGAGATTGCAGAAGGATTTCAATGAAAGAAATTCATACATCGGAGGGATTTTTACGGCCACGAACCGGGAACAGATCCCCGAACAACTTAACTTCCTGCACGAAGCTGCTTATACGGGCGGACTTGATTTTAAGCATCAATGGGCCAACAGGGATTGGTATGTGGGAGGAAACCTGACCATGAGCCATGTTCGTGGCAGTGAGGATGCCATCACCAATACCCAACAATCCATTACACATTTGTTCGGTAGGGTAGATGCTGATCATGTTACCGTTGATACTACACGAACATCGCTGACAGGTACCGGCGGCAACGTCCAAATAGGTAAGATAGGCAACGGGCATTGGAAGTTTGAATCAGGCGCTACATGGCGTTCCCCTGAATTGGAACTGAACGATATCGGGTTTCAGCGCCAAGCGGATGATGTGCGTCACTACACTTGGATAGGGTACCAAACCCTAAAACCTGACAGTACCTTTAGGCGGGTGGGAATCAATTATAACCACTGGACAGCATGGGATTTTCAGGGCAACCATAATTATTTGCAGTTCAATACCAACAGTTGGCAAAACTGGAAAAATAATTATCAATCTAACATAGGGTTCAATATAGCACCGATTGAATATTCCAACTTTGCCCTACGGGGCGGCCCTAGGTTAAGGCAATCGCCATGGGCAAGTTTTTGGAACAACATCAGCACGGATTACCGGAAAAAATTACGCTTTTCTTTCTATCACCAAGGTAGAAAGGCGTTGGATAATTCAGTCAAAAACTATTATCTAGAGGGAGGGTTTGTGTACCAACCGATAAATGCCTTACGGGTTTCCGTGTTTCCTTCTTTGGACATCAATCATGATAAACTACAGTTCATTGATAATTTTGATGATGTAAATGGTTCACCAAGGTATTTGAATGGAAAAATAGACCAGCATACGTTGAGCATGTCCGTTCGGCTTAACTATACCATCAACCCCAATTTGACCATTCAGTATTGGGGGCAACCATTTATTTCCCGTGGACGCTATTCCAATTTTAAGCATATTACCGACCCTGTTGCCAAGGTTTTTGAGGATAGATTTGTACAATACACTTCGGAACAAACGAGTTTATCCGATGGCACTTATGCTATTGATGAGGACTTGGACGGTGTTACGGATTTTAGTTTTGATAATCCTGATTTTTCCTTTGTGCAGTTTCGTTCCAATTTGGTGATTCGATGGGAGTACATCCCGGGTTCGGAAATATTCTTGGTGTGGTCGCAAGATGTGTCACGAAGCGGTGACCCTACCAATGGACTGTTGTCCAGTTTGGGGGATAATATTTTTGGACAAAAGCCACAAAACATCTTTTTGTTGAAGGCTACGTATCGGTTTGTGCTATGATAAAAATATGAAGTAGTAAAAATACTACATCCTCAAGTTGTTCGTTTTGACAATAACATTTAAAACAAACTTCATGAAAAAGAATCTTTTTACACTTTTATTGGCAGCTATCCTTTTTGCATCTTGCTCTTCTGATGATGGGGGTGGTTCGGACAATGGTTCCATTGTTGGTACTTGGGATATTGTGGAATTAAATTTTGGAGAATCGGTTGATTGGGATGGTGATGGAACCTCATCCGATAATTTACTGGATGAAATAGAATGTTTTGCAGGTACGGTAACCTTTACTGCTGAAGGAGAATATTCATCTGCAACTACCGAAATCAATTTTGAAGCTACCGAAACGGAGTTTACAATAACTTGCGGTGGCCCCGTTACTGCATCAGGAACTTATAGCATTGATGGAAATACATTGACCGCCACTGATGCTGAAGATGGTGGAACAGGGGAATCTACATATAGTATCTCTGGAGACACAGTTACTTTTGTCGGCCCCGTGCAGATTGTTGATGTGGAAGCTGTTGACGGCGAAGCAACAGTTGTATTAGTTAGGAGGTAGTTAAGAAAACAACAACATTCATTAAGGCATTACTTGCTGTAATGCCTTAATGAGTGCTTCGTTTGCCTCTTTATCCCCAATCGTAATCCTCACTTTTCCAGGAGCGCCAAATTGCGAAACCGGTCGAACCATAATACCCTGTTCCATCATTTTGTCCGTGAATTCCATTTCGGGCAATGGTGGGTCAATAATAAAAAAGTTGGCTTGGCTCGGCCAATATTTGATGCCGAGTTCATCAAAAGCCTTGGCGATAAAAGTTCTGCCTTCCAATACGGTTTTCACGGTTTCGGCAATAAACTCGGTGTCGTTTAATGCCCCAATGGCAGCTTCAATGGATGTCAACGGTAGTAAAAACGGTTTGTGGATCAAGCGTACATAATTGGCAATGGTTGCCGTGGTATACCCATATCCGATGCGTTGCCCGGCCAATCCGTAGGTTTTTGAAAAACTGTTCAGTCCAACCACATTGTGCCCTGCCAAGACGTAAGGCAGTGCAGTAACATAATCTTCTGCATCCGCAAAGTGGCGGTAGACCTCATCAAAAACCACCACAATGTTTTTGGGAACACGTGCCATAAATTCGTCCATTACGGATTTAGGAATATAGGTGCCCGTAGGATTGTTGGGACTGGTCAAGAAAATGATTTTGGTCTTCTCCGTAATCGCGTTCAAGATGCCTTCCATATCCAAATGGTAGTTGGGAGCCAATAACGGAATGTCCACTTGGTTGGCACCATACCATCTCGAAAAAACGGAGTAGGGCAGAAAACAGGGGTTGGAAAAAATAACCTCGTCCCCTTCGTTGATGAAGGCCCGAAGCAGTATATCGATGACCTCAGAACCACTATTCCCGCACAAAAACTGGTCGGCGCTCAACTGGCCATCAAAATCTTGTACCAAGGCTTCACGTAAACGGATATCGGTCTGGTCGGGGTAGATGTCAATCTTGTCCAAAGCTGCTTTCATGGCCGCAACCGCCTTTGGCGATGCACCCAACGGATTCTCGTTGGAGGATAGTTTGTATATTTTTTTATGTGATGGTGGAATGTTTTTTCCACCTTTATATACTTCTTTCGGCACCAGATGTGGTTTGAAAATGGATTTTATGTCTTCTTGCATTTTTTAATTTGACTTCAAGTCAAGATTTTTATTAAATCTCTTCCTCCATATAAAATTCGGATAATACGTACATATCCACCCATCTTACGATAGAATATTACGTGTGATTTATACGGGAAACTGAACAGTTCATCCTTGATTTCTTTTCTTTCTATTCCGATATTGGGATTTTTGGCAATCACATCAAAGTGAGCGCTCATACCAATTAAATATGTAATTGCTTGAGAAGTGCCGAATTTGTATTCGCCATACTCAAAAATATGCTCAATGTCATTGTCAGCTTCTTGCGATAGGACATAGCCTTTTGTCATCCACTTTTCTTTGACTCGATAATATCCTGTACTGTCCTAGCACTATCGGGGCTGTTCCATCCTTTTTCTATTTCAGTTCTAAGGTCATCGATTACCTTGTTCCTGTATATTTTGTGAAGGCGTAGCGCATCACGGATAACCTCGCTATTGTTCTGGTATTCCCCAGAAGCAACTTGTTCGGTAATATATTCCTCCTGTTTTTTTGTAAAACTGATGTTCATCAAAGATTTATTTTTATTCAAAAATAAAAAATATGTCCATATTTAGCAAAAATGGACATAGGTAATCTATAAACTCTCCGAAAACAACAAATACGCCATTGCCTTTTCCGTATCACCCTCTTCCAATAACGCTTTGGCCAAGGTATGCAGTTCCGTTTTGGATTTATTTTTAACTCCATCAACCTCAATAACAGTTTTAATTGCTTCGGTAGTGGGCAATTGTTCCAAATTCCCCAATCGGCCCAAATTGTTGCCTGTGAGCACATCGCTTTCGCGAATTCCTTTCGGCAGTGCGTCCACCCCAATACCGTGGGTACGGATAGGCTTCGGAATCTCAAATAAGGACTCTTTTATGGCTCGGATGTACCAATTGCCTCCCATACGGCCCACCAAATCCAATTTTTCGGTGTCCAGCACATCGTCCGTTAAGTATTCATCATTGATGTGAATCATATCCACTTGGGCAATGATCAAGTTTCCTGCTCCCGGGGATTGTGCCAATTCAACAACCTCCAAAACCGTGCATTCGAAGGATACTGGAGCCTCGCCCACGCGTGGTGGTTTTACCTTTACGCTCGGTATTTCCGTAAAGCCCGCTTTCACGAATTCGTTGACCCCTTTATCGTAAGCCGTGCTGGAGAGCGACATCTGCTCCGCCATTTTGTGGTTCACCACATTGATGACCACTTCCGGCACTTCCACCACATTTTGATGCGTATGTTTCAAAGAATTGTCCCTGCCGCTTCGCGTTGGGGAAAACACCATCACGGGCGGATTGGAACTGAAGACATTAAAAAAACTGTACGGGCTCAAATTTACCTTGCCCTCGGCATCCACGGTGCTTGCAAAGCAAATCGGCCTTGGAGCCACCGCAGTGGACAAAATGGTATACAGTTCGGGTTGCGGTATTGTGGTTGGATCTATGGTTTTGATCATATTTTGGTTTTTTATCATTTCCACAAAGGTGGGAATCTCTAGTGGGTTTCCTATGTCATTCCCGTGAAAGAATCCATTTAAATTTTAAATCTGGGTGACTGAGCGGAGTCGAAGCCACCATTCAGTAGCTCCATTTCGCTCAGCCACCAAAATTATTTGGCAGGCAACACTTTAGTGGTCACTTCGCCAAATCCGACCCTAATATCGCCATTTTGAGCGTAACCTCGCATCGTCACCGTATCGCCATCTTCAATAAATTTTCGTTCGCTTCCATCATTTAGTTTGATGGGTTTTGTACCGCCCCAGGACAGTTCCAACATAGAACCAAAACTGTTTTCTTCCTTCCCTGAAATGGTTCCGGAAGCCATCATATCCCCAATGTTGATGTTGCAGCCATTTACCGTATGGTGCGCCAATTGCTGGGCCATATTCCAGTACATATGTTTAAAGTTGCTCAGGCAAACGGTGGTTTCCTCACCTTTTTCTGGTTGGATACCGACTTCTAGATTGATGTCATAATTCTTGTTGCCCTCAAATTGCAAATACGGCAATACTTCGGGTTCTTGTTTGGGTCCTGCCAGTTTGAAAGATTCCAAAGCTTCCAAAGTAACTACCCACGGAGATATAGAAGATGCGAAATTCTTGGCCAAAAACGGGCCAAGCGGCACATACTCCCATTTTTGGGTATCCCGAGCCGACCAATCGTTGAACAATACCAGCCCGAAGATATAATCCTCGGCATTCTTGGTGGAAACGGATTCGCCCAATGTCGTCTCTTTTCCGCAAATGAATCCCATTTCCAATTCAAAATCCAAACGTCGCGTAGGACCAAAAACGGGAGCCTCTGCGTCGTTGGGTTTTGTTTGACCTTTTGGACGATGAATGGGTTGTCCGCTCACGATAATGGAACTTGCCCTGCCGTGGTAGCCCACTGGAATGTGTTTCCAATTGGGCAAAAGAGCATTTTCAGGGTCACGGAACATTTTACCCACATTGGTCGCGTGCTCTAAACTTGAATAAAAATCCGTGTAATCACCTATGGCAACGGGCATATGCATCTGGGCTTCGGATTGCTTCACGAAGAGCTCTGGCTTTCCGGCCAAAACTGACTCGTCATCCTTTAACCAATACTGAATCTTTTTGCGTACTCGTGTCGTGATTTCCTTCCCAAGGGAAATAAAGTCGTTCAAGGTGTCTTTTTCCAGTAGCGCCGTGTTAAAGTCGAACACATCCAGTTCCGCTACGGCGGCCAAATCCAAAATATGTTCGCCAACGGCAACACCTACTCGCGGACTTCTATCCTTGGTGGAAAAAATCCCGAAGGGGATATTGTGAATCGAAAAATCTGAGTTTTCAGGTATATCTATAATCATTGAATGGTATCTCTGTCATTCCTGCACTTCGGCTTTGCTCAGCATTAACTCCGGCAGGAATCTTTTTGAATTTTGAATTCCGTACGGGTACTGAGCGTAGTCGAAGTACCCGTACGGAATGACAACTTTGTTGACTTACTCCAACCACGATTTGTAATACTTGCCATCATCAATTTTGAGGGCATTCTCCGTAACCTGCAAGGGCTTGAATGTATCGATCATCACGGCCAACTCCTCTGTGCCCTTTTTTCCGATACTTGCCTCATAAGTACCAGGGTGCGGTCCGTGCGGAATCCCTGCTGGGTGCAATGAGATGTAACCTGGACCAATTCCCTTGCGGCTCATAAAATCACCATCCACGTAGTACAGTACTTCGTCCGAATCAATATTGGAATGGTTGTACGGCGCTGGAATGGATTTTGGGTGATAATCATACAGTCTGGGGCAGAACGAGCAAACTACAAAAGCACCGGTCTCAAAGGTTTGGTGAACTGGAGGCGGTTGATGAATGCGTCCCGTAATCGGTTCAAAATTATGGATGGAAAATCCGTAAGGGAAGTTATAACCGTCCCAACCGACTACATCAAAAGGGTGCGAGGCATATACCAATTGGTGCAACATTCCCTGTTTTTTGATTTTCATCAAAAATTCTCCTTTTTCATCAAAAGTTTGAAGGTCTTGTGGCAATTTGTAGTCGCGCTCACAAAAAGGGGAGTGTTCCAAAAGTTGTCCGAACCAGTTTCGATAGCGTTTTGGGGTATAAATAGGATGAAAGGACTCGGCGTACAGAATACGGTTATCCTCCGTGTCAAATTCTATTTGATAAATCATCCCACGGGGAATGATGAGGTAATCGCCATATTCAAACGGAATGTTGCCCAAAAAGGTCTTCAAAGTTCCAGACCCTTTGTGGATAAAAAGCATTTCATCGGCATCGGCATTTTTATAAAAATAGTCCGTGACGGATTTTCTTGGTGCGGCCAAACCTACGTGAACGTCGTTGTTCACCAAAAGCGGTTCGCGCGATTCCAAAAAATCGTCTTTGGGGGCCACATCAAAACCAATGAACTTTCGGCTGGTGATATTCTTTTCCACCGCAATTTTTGGACTCACGTCCAAGGCCTTTCCTATTTCCTTGACCTGCGTAGGTCGGTGAACGTGATAGGAAAGCGATGACATTCCATCAAATCCGATGGTGCCGAAGAGCTGCTCGTAGTAGAGGCTTCCATCTGGCTTCTCGAATTGGGTATGCCGTTTTTGCGGAATTTTCCCGAGTTTATGATAAATAGGCATTTTTTCTCAGTTTTTGAGTTTAAAGTTATGAGTTATGAGTCTGAAATTCAATAACCCATAACTCAACCCTCGTAACTATGATTAGTGCAATGTGCCTCGAAGCTCTTGCTCACGCTCTATGGCTTCGAACAATGCTTTAAAGTTACCTTTTCCAAACGACTGTGCGCCCTTTCTTTGAATAATTTCGAAGAACATCGTTGGTCTTGGTTCTACTGGTTTTGTGAAGATTTGCAACAAGTACCCTTCGTCATCACGGTCCACCAAGATGCCCAATTCCTTCAATGGGGCAATGTCCTCGTCAATTTCGCCTACACGGTCGGTAACTGCATCGTAATAGGTTGATGGAACTCTTAGGAACTCCACACCGCGACTTCTGAGGTCGCGAACTGTTTTAATGATGTCATCTGTAGCCACGGCAATATGCTGAACACCTTCGTCTTCGTAAAAATCCAAATATTCTTCTACCTGCGATTT
Source organism: Flagellimonas oceani (assembly GCF_011068285.1). Taxonomy (NCBI): domain Bacteria; kingdom Pseudomonadati; phylum Bacteroidota; class Flavobacteriia; order Flavobacteriales; family Flavobacteriaceae; genus Flagellimonas; species Flagellimonas oceani. The sequence continues at coordinate 4,528,586 of NZ_CP049616.1, forward strand.
TTTCTGGCCTTCGGCCGGCTCGTTGATCGGGAATTTGATTCTCCCGTTTCCGTTGCTCATCACTTTGCTCATCAAAGCGGTGTATTCGGTGGAAATGTCTTTGTCATCAAACGAAAGGATATTCTTGAACCCCATTACATCTTCATAGAATTTCACCCAATGGTTCATTTTGTTCCATCCCACGTTGCCCACCATATGGTCCACGAATTTTAGACCGGTAGGCTCCGGATTATAGTCGGGCGTCTCCCATTTTTTGTAGCCTGGAAGGAAGATGCCATTGTAATCTTTGCGTTCCACGAAAATATGGACGGTTTCACCATAGGTGTAGATTCCGGCGCGAACCACTTTACCATCCTTGTCCTCTTCAACTTTGGGTTCCATATAAGATTTTGCACCGCGTTCCATGGCATTGTTGTAGGCTTGCGTGGCATCTTCCACCCAAAGTGCTACAACTTTCACCCCGTCACCGTGCTTGTCTATATGTTTTCCTATCTCGGTTCCACTTTTTAGGGGGGAAGTAAGCACCAATCGGATTTTATCCTGCACCACCACATAGCTCTCCCGGTCGCGTAGGCCGGTTTCCAGACCTGCCTGGGCATAAGATTGAAAACCAAAGGCGGTTTTGTAAAAGTGTGCGGCCTGTTTGGAATTGCCCACATACAATTCAATGTAATCGGTCCCGTTGATGGGCATAAAATCTTCGGAAGTATTCGATTCTTTTGGAAGTGTTGACGTCTCCATAATTTATTTTGATTTTTATTGTTCAGTTTTATTTTGTTGCATCAACAACAAAAATAATAAATTTGAGACACGAAAGCGATTTCTGTAACAGAAATTTGAGTTAAAATTGATGCCGCTACGGAACATCATATCCGTCTGAACAGGAATCCCTATTTTTGTGGCTATTCTTTTAAAAAATGCTCAGTCGTATAGATGAAATACAAGGGATGGGGTTCCATTTGGATTTGGTGCTCCGTAAGATTCAAAAGGCGTATTTGCGCAAATTTGATGAGCTTGGTGTGGACACGACCATTGAGCAATGGGTGATCCTGTATCAAATCCATCAATTGGGAGATGATGCCAGTCAGCGCGACATTGTGAACGAGAACTTTCGCAACCGTGCCACCACTTCGAGGGTAATTGGTGGACTGGAAAAAAAAGGTTGGATTTCCAAGACCCGTTTTGATGGGGATCAAAAGCGTTTTAAACTGGAACTGACCCCAAAAGGACAGGAAATTCTTGACCTCACACTTCCCAGTGCATTGGCCTTAAGAAAATTGGCCATAAAAGATGTGGATCCATCAGAATTTGAAACCTTTTTGAGGGTATTGGACAAAATGGGGGAGAACTACGAGGAAAATCAGCCCCAATAATCGAACGCCAGTTTGGTGATGGTGGCCAACCCGATGAACAGAATAAAAATCAAACTCAGTTTGCGGAACTTTTCCTGGGGAATGTAATGCAGTATCTTTTTCCCCAAATAGGTGCCTATCAATCCAATCGCGAACAAAAATGGCAGGTACATCAACTCTTGCTTTCCAATGTAGCCATTTCCGTAGTAGACAAAGGTTCGGGAGAAATCAATCATAAAATCTATGAAAGCCGAGGTAGCGATAAAGGCACTCTTCTCCAAATTGAAGGCGGCCATGGTCAATCCTCGAATGGCACCGCCCGTACCCAAAAGTCCTGCGGAAAAACCAGACAATGACCCTCCGATGATGGAATTTTTTTTGTTGGGAAGAATGACGATTTCACTTTTGATGAGGAACAACAAACTGAAAACCACAAGGAAAACCCCCAACACAATTTCAAGGATGGCACTATCGGCTATTTTTGATAGAAATCCCCCAATAATGACAAATAGCACCGACGGAACACCGATATAGAGCAACAGTTTTTTGTCCAGCCCTTTCTTGAAAAGAAATATTTTGCTGAGGTTACTGGAGAGGTGAAAGATGGCCGTCATTCCCAGAACGGAGTAAAAATCAAAGTAAAAATTCCCCAGAGGCACAAAAAATACCGACGAGCCAAACCCGCCAATGGTACCGATGATTTCCGCGACCAAGGCCAAGAGCAGAAAAATGTAATTGACTTTCATACCTCTGAAAGATAGCTTGGTAATTTATTTGAATACAGATTTTATGTCATTTTAACCAAAAATAATCTTAAAATTAGGTTTTTGGGTTAATGGAGCATATAAACTGGACAATCTATTGGACGCGGAGATAGGAAAACTGCTGCAACTTTGTACCCGTATAACTTTAGATATACAATTGCTATGAAAAAGAATATGTTTTACCCAACAATATGGTCGACAGCTCCTTACACGCCTAATGTAATAGCGGATTGGGATGGTTCCGACTCAAAAATTACCGAATTGATCCTGAAAAATGAGGCGGCCACATCGCTCAACGTTTCCGAAATGCACTTGAACATTACTAAGTTCTCGGCTGTGGATGAGCAGGGCAATGAGCATTTTATTATTGATTTTCCCGGCCAGAACCCGGTTACCCTTAAAGGCATTGCCTCTGGAAACTTCATCCGTTCCAAAAGCGTGCTATCTCTGCCCGAAGGGAAATATGTTGCGCTGCGCTTTTATATGGCGGAGTGGGGCAACCAGTTTGTTTATCACGATGGATTGACCGAGTCCGCAAACTCGTTCAACCGTTTGGATTTTCCGATTGAGGATGGCTTTAAGGTAGAAAAAAATAACGCCCCCGAAGTTAAATTGTGGTTTGACTTTGCTCCCTACCAGTGGAAGCGACACTTTAAACCGCTTACGGATTTGTTTATGGGGAGCAAAAGTCAAAAACCACGTTTGGCCAATAGTTTTGGCCATTGATCATTATGCTATGAAAAGGAATGGAAAAGGCACCGATCGGTGCCTTTTTTAATTGTGTGCCATACTTTCTAGAGTTGTGCCCTGATAGAAATTGTTCAAAATTGATTCCATTTCCTCCTTACCGTTTGCAATACGACCTATTCTGTTCCAAAGTTCATCATCTAGTAGAACTTTGAGGGGCTGTTGCTGTTTGGTGATGTTGCCAAATACCTTTTTGATCTTGTTGTCCCAAACCTTGTAGTATTTAAGTAGGTCGTCGGGGTAGACGATTTTACGGCGGGTTCCTTCATCGGCAGCCCGGAAAGGCAGGGGAATGTTGAGGTAACCGTAGTCGTCCGTTAGTTGTTCCCCAGGCTGAATGTCCCTTATGGCGATTTCAAAATCGTATGCAGTGGTCAAACAGTTGGAATTGAAACTGTGGTTCACGTACCGCCCATTGTCCCAGCACAACACATAGTTGCCCTTGTTGTTCCGAAAAGTGTAGGTATCCAAAATATTCTGGTAAATGGGAGACATTTGTTGTAGTTCAAAAGGTGTGAACTCCCGGTCCAATTGATCAAGCACCCATGTGATGGTGCCTGCGGGAATTAGTTTGGTGGCCACCACACCGTAGCCGATTTCATTGCTTATAAAGCGTAATTCTGTATCTGGGTGAATCATTTTATACCTATTAAAAATTGATTGAAGGTATAAAATTGTTTGATCTGTTGATGTGTTTTTTTTTGGATAAAGATTACATATAAGTATATGAAAAACAAATATTTAATAATCCGAATATTCAGTGGGGTAGAGGAACCACATATCAATATGCGACATGTTGTTTTTGTATTTGGGCATGGCGATAAGTTTTTTCCACTCGGGAGAATTTATAAAGGCGTCCCAATGCTTGTTTCGGGCATCCATGTCGGCATGGGTGGTCATGTACATTAAGTTGGGCATGTTGGCACCGGAAAGTACCTCGCCATAAAACACGGCCTGAAAGTCCAATCTGTCAAAAAGTGGGATTTCGCCCCCGGCGTTGAACATATCCACTTTGTTGCGGTAGTATTTTTCAGTGGCGGACTCGTAACTCCGAAGTTCATAAACGCGTTCCAACCTGGGATTGTCCAAATCGGGAACCTCCATTTTGGGCATATCCGGGAAGGCTTTCAGGATAATGGATTGGATGCGGGTATAAGGTGGGTTATCAAAACTGGCATCGATGTATTCGCTTCCAGCGGTCGTATATGTCTGGTCTTCCAAAAGTTGATTTTCCAGCTCTTGGAACTGCAGTAAACTTTCAAATGGTATCAAAACAAATATTTTTTGGATGGTGTCCGTTTCTGAGATACGGGATTTAAACACCCCGACTTTATCGATTCCTTGTTTTTTAACGGCCGGTAGAAAGGCGTTTTTCAGGTAATTGTCCGTTGTGGCAATCTGGTCTTCGGAACTGAAGGAATAGATTTTAAGCTGATAGAATTCCCTTTGGTCTTCTGTGATTTCTGCTGTTTCAGTGGTTTCCTTTGTTTCGGGGGTAGGATTACCACAGCTTGTTATGACTAAAGTGACGAAAAGCAAAAGAAGTTGGATGGTTTTCATGGTATGCAGTTGAATTTGATGATGTTGAAAGGTGTCAAAAACGACGTCTCAAGATACGGATTTATTTAGTCTGCCAGGTTTTGTTTTTTGAAGCTAAAGCAATCAAACCTAATGTGGACCTCAATATTGCTAAACTATGGCGAAGTACAGCAAAACTGCAACAACACGATGATGGGGAGAATGATTTTGGAGGGTTTCATTTTTTAGACAAGCAAGATTGAGTTTGAAAATAAAATATTTAGTGCTTGATTAATTTTTATAATCAAAGTCTAGTTCAAAAGCTTGATTGATAGAATCAATATTTTTTATCACATAAGTAAGCTCTCCTTTTTCAAATGCCTTCTCACCCATATAGTCAATGGGTTGGATAAAATATTTTCTATCCTTAACATCAAAAAATCTTACAAAGCCATAGTGAAATGCCGACTTCACATTAGTCCATTCTGTTTGGGCTCGTGTCCCAAGATAGTCATAGGTCAAAACAGTATCAGGTAAGCCAATGGTTATGTTCTTTAATTCAAATTCTGACTGATTGTGAAGTTTAAATTTTAAAAATTCATTGTCGTCAATATGAGAGAAGTCATAAATAATTGGTAATTGAAACTTTTTTTCGTTTTTCTTAGTTACAAAGTGAAATTGCATTCCCCAACCATTGTCAAATGCCAGAACCCCATATTCTTTATTAAAAAGTAGAGGGCCCATTCCGTCAGGAATGGGTTCGGTTTCATATTTGTCAAATACTGATTCTTCAACAAGATATTTTTTCTCTTTCAAGTAAAATTGCTCTGGCCCAAAGTATATTTTGTCTTGGTGCTTTAGATACTGAAAACTCATGCTTTTAGTTGAATCTACTAAATTTTCATATCGGTATTTTATTAAACTATCACTCTCTACTCTGGTCAACTCTATCTGATTTTCTCTAACCATTTCTTCAAAATCAAAGACAACAAGCTTTCTTGATTCAATAGAAACAATATCATTTTTGGATTTACACCCAATTAATATGAAAAGACATAAGTAAAGATACTTTCTCAAAACAGAATAGTAAAATTATTATCAATGCGCCTCCAACCAATTCTCACCAATCCCTACTTCCACATCCAACGGCACGGAGAGTTTGTAGGCGTGCTCCATTTCCGATTTAATGAGTTCTTTCATTTCTTCCAACTCGGGTTTGTAGCAATCGAACACCAATTCATCGTGCACCTGTAGCAACATCTTGGTCTTGTAGTTGCCTTCGGAAAGCTTTTTATGGATGTTGATCATCGCAATTTTGATAATGTCCGCCGCACTTCCCTGTATCGGCGCATTCACCGCGTTGCGTTCCGCAGCTCCGCGCACCACTTGGTTCCCTGCATTAATATCTTTTAAATATCTGCGACGGCCCAGTACCGTTTGCACATAGCCGTTATCACGGGCAAAATCTACCAGTTCGCTCATGTAATTGCGCAATTTTGGGTAGGTTTTGTAATAAGTGTCAATGAGTTCCTTGGCTTCGGCACGTGTCAAATCCGTTTGATTGCTCAACCCAAAGGCCGATACCCCGTAAATAATCCCAAAGTTCACCGTTTTGGCGTTGCTACGCTGTTCGCGGGTCACTTTATCAATCGGCACGTTGAACACCCTTGATGCGGTGGAAGCGTGAATGTCCTCTCCATTCTTAAAGGCCGAAATCATCGTGTCCTCTTCGCTTAATGCGGCAATGATACGCAATTCAATCTGGGAGTAATCCGCGGCCAAGAGCACATAATTTTCATCCCGCGGGATGAACGCCTTCCGCACTTGTCGTCCCCGCTCGGTACGGATGGGAATATTTTGAAGGTTTGGATTGTTGCTGCTCAAACGGCCCGTAGCGGCCACGGTCTGCATGTAATCCGTATGAACCCGGCCTGTTTTTTTCTGGACCTCGTTGGGCAAGGCATCCACGTAGGTGCTCTTTAATTTGGCCAATCCCCGGTAATCCAATACATTCTTTATAATTTCATGGTCCTTCGCCAAGTAGGACAACACATCTTCCGAAGTGGAAAACTGGCCTGTTTTGGTCTTTTTCGGTTTGTCCACCAGTTTTAACTTGCCAAATAGGATGTCGCCCAATTGTTTGGGAGAGGCAATATTGAATTCCTCGCCAGCATCTTCATAGATTTTCTTCTCCAGTTCCGCAATATCGGTCTCAAGTGCGGCCGATAGATCGTTTAGGTAACTTTCGTTCAAATTGATGCCCTCCAGTTCCATGTCCGCCAGTACGCGAAGCAATGGGATTTCTATATCCGAAAACAGTTTATCCGTATGGGCATCTTTGAGTTCCGGGGTAAATTTCAACCCTAATTGAAAGGTGATATCGGCATCCTCCACCGCATATTCCGTTTGTTTTTCCAAAGGAACATCGCGCATACTGAGTTGGTTCTTGCCCTTTTTACCTATAAGTTCGGTAATGGAAATGGGCGTGTAATTGAGATAAGTTTCCGCAAGTACGTCCATGTTATGCCGCATATCCGGGTTGATGAGGTAGTGGGCCAGCATGGTATCGAACAATCGTCCCTTCACTTCCACACCATAATTTTTCATCACTTTGATATCGTACTTCAAGTTTTGCCCCACTTTTTCAATGTCTTCCGATTCAAAGAACGGACGTAGTTTTTCAATCAGTGGTTGTGCATCGTTCCTGTTGTCGGGGAAGGGCACATAGAACCCTTTGCCGGGCGACCAGCTAAATGCAATTCCTACCAACTCCGCCTCCAAAGGATTAAGGGAAGTGGTCTCCGTATCAAAACATACCGAAGGTTGTTTCATCAATAGTTCCAAAAAGAGCTCCATGCCCAATCCTTCCTGTACATTCTGGTAAAGATGCGGCACATCGCCGATGGTCATACGGCTGTTCACATCCTTAAGGGTCGCTGCGGCCTCGGTTGGGTCGCCACCGAACAAGGTAAATTGACCACTACCGGCCACTTTTGCTTCTTCTTTGGCCGTTTTTGTGCTGGTTACTTGAGTGGTGGCTTCGGCCTCTTCCGTAAACAGTTTGATGAATTGGTCCTTCAACCTGCGAAATTCGAGTTCCTCAAATATCTCTTGGACCTTTTCGGCATCGGGAGGACACATTTCGTAATCTTCGGCCTCAAACTTTACATCACAATCGGTCTTGATTTCGGCCAATTTTCTGGACAACCTTCCCAATTCGGCATTTTCCTCTACCTTCTCCTTCATTTTGCCCTTGAGTTGGTCCGTATTGGCCAACAGTCCTTCCATGGAATCGAACTGCTCGATAAATTTTTTTGCGGTCTTATCGCCAACCCCGGGCAATCCTGGAATATTGTCACTGGCATCGCCCATCATCCCCAAGTAATCGATTACCTGTTCGGGGCGCTTAACGCCAAAGCGCTTTTGTACTTCGGGAATGCCCCAGATCTCTATACCGTTGCCCATTCTAGCAGGACGGTACATAAAAATGTTTTCGCTGACCAACTGACCAAAATCCTTATCGGGCGTTACCATAAAAACTTTATAGTTTTCCTTTTCGGCCTGTTTGGCCACAGTTCCAATAAGGTCATCCGCTTCGTAACCTTCCAGTTCTACGATCGGGATTTTCATGGCCTGTAAAATTTGTTGGATATAGGGCACCGCAATGCGGATGGCATCGGGTGTTTCATCGCGGTTGGCTTTGTATTCTTCGAACATTTCGGTGCGTTCCACACTACCGCCTTTGTCAAACGCAACGGCCAAATGGTCGGGCTGTTCCCGTTTGATCACATCAAAAAGGGAGTTCATAAAACCCATGATCGCTGAAGTGTCCATTCCCTTGGAATTTATCCTTGGGTTTTTGATAAGGGCGTAGTAACCACGAAAAATAAGCGCGTAGGCGTCCAGTAGGAATAGTCTTTTTTGGTCAGACATTTTATATTTTTTTGAAGTACAAAGTTAGAAGTACGAGTTTTTAAATGTACGAATTGCTGTTGAAAAGATGTGAGATTCTAGATGTGAGATTTGAGACTGTTTTTTAGAACGAGGAGCAAAGAGTCAAGAACCAAGATAAATGAGTCAAAAAGTCTTGATTCTTGTTTCCAACAGCGCAGCAGTCTTATGTCTATCATCTATTCGTAAAAACTAATGACTTCCCGGTTGTGGTGTCCATTATCGGAATACTCTCGATAGGTAAATCCGGGATGCACACAATAACCACCGGTTTCCCCATTTTTGTTGATGGCCAAGAACCCGATCTGGAAATCTTTTCGGCCTTCATTTTTCTTCATGATGCGTTTTACGCCTTCCTCACACGCTTCTTGTGGACTTTTCCCTTGACGCATCAGTTCAACGATCAAAAAACTGCCCACGGTACGAATCACTTCTTCGCCAACTCCAGTTGCGGTGGCTCCGCCCACTTCGTTATCAATGAACAGCCCGGCGCCGATAATGGGGGAGTCCCCGACACGACCGGCAACTTTGTAGGCCATCCCACTTGTAGTGCACGCTCCGGCAATGTCCCCGTTGTCATCGATCGCCAACATGCCAATGGTATCATGGTTTTCTATATTGATGGTGGTCTCGTATTTGGATGTTTTCAACCACTCCTCATATTGTTTTCGTGTGCTTTCCGTCAGCAGGTCCTCTTTTTTAAAACCCTGTTCGTAGGCAAACTTCTCCGCGCCCTTGCCCGCCAAAATAATATGGGGCGTTTCCTCCATTACCTTACGGGCCACGGAAACCGGATGAACAATATTTTCCATACAGACCACAGAACCACAATTGCCGTCCTTATCCATGATACAGGCATCCAAGGTCACGTTTCCATCGCGGTCCGGTCGACCGCCCTTGCCCACAGTTTCGTTGGTTTCGTCGGCTTCCTCAACCCTAACGCCTTGCTCCACGGCATCTAGGGCATTACCTCCCGATTTTAGGACTTCCCAAGCCTTTTCGGAAGCATTAAAAAAGTTCCAAGTACACACCACAATCGGTTTTATGGGATTGGGGGCAGGAGTTGTTGTTGCGGCTGTTGCTTCTTCGGGCTTTGGTTCCGTTTTACAGGCGATCAATGTGGAGGCGGAAACCAGTCCTGCTGCGGACAGACTGGAATTTTTAAGGAATTTGCGTCGTTCCATGGGTTGGTATGTTTAATTTTAAGGGCTATAAATATACAATATGCTGGTAGAAGTTTGTGCCAATTCCTTGGAATCGGCAAGGAACGCCGAGAGGGCGGGAGCAGATAGGATCGAACTTTGTTCGGAACTTGGTGTTGGAGGCATTACCCCGTCCGCTGGACTGATTCAATCCGTAAAGAGGGAATTGACCATCCCCATCCACATTTTGATTCGCCCCAGAGGTGGACATTTTACCTATTCCGATGCTGAATTCGAAGTAATGAAAGCCGATATTTTGGCCTGCAAGGCCTTGGGTGTACATGGCGTTGTTTCCGGAATTTTGATGGAGGATTTTTCCGTGGATGTGGAAAGAACAAAAGAGCTGGTGGTGCTGGCAAAACCAATGCACTTTACGTTTCACCGAGCGTTTGATTGGGTGGCCGAGCCCGTGGAGGCCATCAAACAACTTGAAGAGCTTGGTGTACAGACTATTCTGACTTCTGGTGCCGAACCATCAGCAGAAAAAGGAATCAATAATTTGGGTGATTGGCAAGAACAAACATCAATGACTATAATGGCAGGTGGCAGTGTTTCGCCCAAGAATGCATCAAAATTTAAGGAAATTGGACTAAGGGCCATTCATTGTTCTGGCACTTCCTTTGGAAACCGAGTGGCTTTGGAAGGGAAAATCACAATGAATTCCGCAAAGCATTTGGTGGAGGATGCGGTGGCCGTTTCAGATGAGGAAACGATTCGGTCTGTTGTCAAAGCCGTTAAATAATAGTAAAAGGTTCTACATAATAGTAGATTAGCCCTAATTTTGTAAAAAAATTGTATGTCCCGATTTATCATTTTGGCAATTTTGTATGTGGTGTTGGCCGTTTATGGCTTTCAGGCATTCCGTACCTTGTTCAAAAGTCCGTTGATGCATTGGGCTTACATTATCCTTTTTTTAGGGGCACTGGTGTTTTTGACCATCAAAGTTATGACCTACGACCCCGGTGATGGGTTCAAGGGAACCGCGGCCATTGCAGGAACCATTTTTGCTTCTTTCTTTTTGTTGGCCTTGGTGTTGGGCTTCTTTTTGATATTGGAAGATATCGTGCGGGTATTGGCTTTTGGCTATAATAAAATTGTAGGGGTTTCCAATCCCGATGCGGGTTATTTGCCCTCGCGCAGAAAATTTATAAGTGGGATTGCCCTAGGTTTGGCGGCATTGCCATTTGGAGCGTTATTGTACGGAATGTACCGTGGAAAATACAATTATCAGGTGCTCAAATATGAACTGGAGTTTGATGATCTGCCGGATGCCTTCCACAACTATCAAATTACCCAAATTTCCGATGTGCACAGCGGTAGTTTTGATGATTTCAAGAAAGTGGAGTATGGGGTAAACCTTGTGAATGAACAGAAGAGCGATGTGATTTTCTTTACCGGCGATATCGTGAACAACAGGTCCGAGGAACTGGAACCGTGGAAGGAGATTTTTTCCCGTTTGGATGCCAAGGATGGGGTGTATTCCATTTTGGGGAATCACGATTATGGGGATTATGCCGTTTGGGATACCGAAGAAGAGAAAGCACAGAACCTCGAGGATTTAAAGATCATGCAAAGGGATATGGGCTTTGATCTATTGCTTAATTCCAATCGCTTTTTGGAAAAGGATGGTCAAAAGATTGCTTTGGTCGGAGTGGAGAATTGGGGCAGGGGCGGCTTTAAAAAGGCAGGTGACCTGCAAAAGGCCAAAGCGGGCATTTCCCAAGACGATTTTAAGATATTGCTGAGTCACGATCCATCCCATTGGGAGGATGTGGTGATCCACGATGATTACCATTTTCATTTGACCCTGAGCGGACACACCCACGGTATGCAGTTTGGCGTTGAGATTCCAGGTTGGGTAAAGTGGAGTCCCATAAAATGGCGATATAAATATTGGGCCGGTATTTATAAGGAAATGGAGCAGTTCATCAACGTGAACAGAGGATTTGGATTTATAGGATACCCGGGCCGTTTTGGGATTTGGCCGGAGATATCTGTCATCACTTTGAAGAAGAAGGGATTGGCTTAAGTTTTCACTTTGATTGGCTAAAGCGTTGCAAGGCTGTAAAAAAATTCACATTTTTTCTTACTTTTGACTGTAAACCTTAGAATACATGTCCAAATTCGGAGAACTTATAGATTTACAAGTCCCAGTTTTATTAGACTTTTATGCGGAATGGAACGAGCAGTCTACCTCAATGCATCCTGTATTGCGTGATGTTGCCGCCGCCCTTGGCGACAAGGGAAAGGTCATAAAAATTGACGTGGACAAGAACAAGGAACTTTCGCAGGCACTCCGTATTAAGGGGTTGCCCACTTTAATGATCTACAAAAAAGGAGAGATGGTCTGGCGCCAAAGTGGAGAGCAGGACGCCAATACGCTCATCGGCATTTTAAACGAATATATTCAATAAAAAAGCGAGGTTTCGACCTCGCTTTTTTTTGCTATTCTTTTTCCGGAATTATGGAGTCCGGAATGTTGTCCGGTGCATCAATCGGAACGGAGCTTTCCATGTCCGGGTCTATTGGAGGGATCGATTCATCCATTACATCCTCCTCCTCATCTACAAATTGGGAGAACTTATCTATGTATTCATTAAAAATGATCGTTTCCGACTCTGCCAATTCCTTATCTCCATTTTCAATCAAGATATCAATGTTTCTGCGGTAGGCCTGCATGTCGGATAGAATGTCGTCTATTTTATCGTATTGCTCGTCCAAAGGAATGTTGGCGTAGTATTCCAGATGTTCTTGATAGACATTCTTGAGCTTGTTGAACAGTTCGCGCGCTTTTTGGGTTTCCCCCACTTTGTAATAACCGTCTACAAATGGTTCCACAAAGGCATAGAAATAATAATGGTCCACTGGCATGTTCTCCATGGCAATGTTGATCACATCTTTGGCCTCGTCGATTTTGTTTTCTGCGATCATTGTTTCCATCAAGCGGGCCAAATTACTTCTGAAAGAAAGTCCCTGCGAACGTGTTTGGGGGTCGTGGTAGATATCATCGCTTCCTGAGTTGCCCCATTCCCAATCCTTGACGATGTCGTACATCAGATCGGAATCGATTCGACCCATTTCAAAAGAATTTCGGTTCGGTGTTTTTATGGGCACCAATTTGTACACCAGACCATCGAGTTGAAGGTAATCCTTCATCCAAATGTATTCTGCGCTGTCAAAACTACCTCCAGAGAAATAGATGGGACGTTTCCAATCGTTGTTGGCGATGATGTCCAACATCAATATCCTGTTCTTTGGAAGTGCCCCGGTAGGTAAGTCGATATCGATATAATCTACGATCAAAGCGGAATCTTTTTCTTTGACCAACCCGCTTTCCAATACATTTTGTTTGTTGACAGGAATCCTGATCTTATTGGTGGGGTAATACACAATATCCAAAGTGCTTTCGGAATAATTGCTAAGATCGGCACCTTGATTGGTCAAAATATGTCTGAATTTGGTTTGTGGCTTGTCACTGCCCACCCAATTCATAAAATCCTTAATGTCCCATCTATTGTCGGTAACCTCTTGATAATAGATGGCATCCCTGGTTCCGTAGCTGTACTTGTCGTGTGTTAATTGTGATGGTATGGGGTCGCTTTCGTACGCTTTGCGTTTCATTTGGTCGATGTACCAATCCGTAGCGAACAAACTTGTATTGATTACCCTTACATCGGTACGATACTTTTCAATTTCCTGAGCATACCAAATTGGGAAGGTATCGTTGTCCCCGATGGTGAACAACATGGCGCCAGCATCTTCTTGGCAGGAATCCAGATAGGCTTTTGCGGTGGCCGGTGCGGTGTACCTGTCCGACCGGTCATGGTCGTCCCAGTTTTGGAAGGCCATCAACAGGGGCACGACCAATAAACATAAGGTTGTGATGGCGGGTGCGGCAATTTTGGCGGAAATCAGTTTTTTAAACTCTTCAAAAAGTCCGTATACACCTATCCCTATCCAAATACAGAAAACGTAGAAGGATCCCACTAAGGAATAATCCCTTTCCCTGGGCTGAAAAATGTAGGGGTTGGTGTAAAACTGTATGGCAAGTCCCGTGAACATAAAGAACACAAACAGTACCCAAAACTGTTTGGGGTTTCTGGATACTTGGAACACAATTCCTAAGATGCCCAATAATAAGGGAAGAAAGAAGTAGGTGTTTCGGCCTTTATTGTTTTTCCAGTCGCTCGGAAGATTTTCTTGACTTCCCAAACGGATGCTGTCGATAAAATTGATGCCGCTCAGCCAATTTCCGTTTTCATCGTACCGGCCTTGCATATCGTTTTGCTTCCCTACAAAGTTCCACATAAAGTAGCGCATGTACATATAGCTGAACTGGAAATCAAACAGGTATTCAAGGTTTTGTCCCAATGTGGGTGGTTGCACTTCAATGTATTCCCCAAATTCCCTTAAAAAGCGAATATATTGTTCGGTGTCGAGCTCTCCTTGTGAATAGGCCGTTTTGAATTGGTTTACGGCTTGGCGAAGGTCGTTGTTGGAGATGTATTCGGATTTTATCCGAAACTCGAGGGCGCCAAAATAGCGCATATAGTTTTCGGCATGTTGGTCGCTCCACATCCGTGGCAAAAGCCCCACATGCTTTTCGTTGGGTCCCGGAATCGCACCTTTATAATGGTTTACGATAACATATTTGCCCAGTTCGAGGTCCTTTTCATACTTGGGGCTGTCGTCCCTGTCCTCTCCAGAAGGGGCAAAGGTATCCGAGTAGTAGGCGCCATAAACGGGACTGTCAACCCCCGGGTATTGTTCCCTGTTGTAGTAGGCCAGTAGTGCCCGTGCATCGGCAGGGTTGTTTTCGTTGACGACTGTTTTTGCATTTGCCCTGATGGGAAGCATCAACCATGACGAGAACCCAAGGATGAGGAACATCAAACAGAGCACCACAATATTGGCATTGTAGTAATTGTGTTTTCGGGTATACCTCAAACCGAAATAGAAAGCGGCCACAAATAAAAGTCCCATAATGATGGATCCCGAATTAAAGGGAAGCCCGATTTCGTTGATAAAGAACACTTCGCTCCAACCAAACAGCTCCAATACGTAGGTCAACGAAAATTTATACACCAAAATAAGAACGGCAATCACCACTATGTTGGCCAACAAAAAGTTTTTTACCGTGGTGGTCTTGTATTTTTTGAAATAGTAGAGCAATCCAATGGATGGAATGGCCAGGAAGCCCATAAACTGTATTCCGAAGGTAAGCCCGATCACAAACGAAATGAGCATGAGCCAACGGTGCCCTCTGGGGTCGCCCAGATTGTCCGTCCATTTTAAGCCCAGCCACATTAATAGGGACATGATCAAACTGGCCATACCGTATACCTCGGTCTCAACGGCATTGAACCAAAAACTATCCGAAAAAGTAAAGGCGAGCGCACCGACCAAACCACTTCCCAAGATGGCGATGGCCTTGCTATCGGTCATTTTTTCCTTTTTAACGATCAACTTTCCCGTTAAGTTGGTAATGGTCCAAAAAGTGAACAAAACTGCGAAAGCACTGGATACGATGGATACAGCGTTTACCATGAGGGCGATCTTGGTCTCGTCGCCAAAGGCGAACATGGCAAAAAAGGCGCCTATCATTTGCAAAAGCGGAGCTCCCGGTGGGTGCCCTACCTGTAACTTTGCCGAGGTGGAAATATATTCCCCTGCATCCCAAAAACTTCCTGTGGGTTCTACGGTCAGGGCATAAACTATAAACGCTATGGCGAAGGATGCCCACCCTAGGATGGTATCCCATTTTTTGAAGTCTTTTACAAACATAAGAGTTGGTTGTTAACCGAATTGTGGCGAATTTAGTAAATATAGAACAGAAGCCTAGCCCTTTTTGGAAAACCTTTAACACCCATGTTCAAGAAAAATAGCGTGTATTCTTGTCAAAAATATTTGTTGAAACCAAAGTTTGTTTTAAATTTGCACGCTCAAAAGCTGGATCAAATTTAGCTTTTATATGGTACTGGCCTATGGTGTAATTGGTAACACAGCTGATTTTGGTTCAGTCGTTCAAGGTTCGAGTCCTTGTAGGCCAACAAAAAGCCCCTTAAATCATCGGATTTAAGGGGCTTTTTTTATTGATTTTCTTCCAAGCTACACAATTTGCTTGTCCATATTGGGGATGGGCCTGTAGGTATAATATTGCAGCACCTCTTCCAACGCCATTTTTAGCGCTTTGTTGATGGGCATTATTTTGGAGCCTAGCTGATAGTCGATTTGGGTCAATTGCATGTAATAGTCCGTAAAAACGGGAACATACAATCCCTCGGTAATGGCTTTGGTGGTTTTCTGGTAACTGTCCGCTTGTTCCTCTTTGATCACCTTGCAGGTGGCCAATCGTAGATTACCGTACTTGTCCTTACTGGCCGCATATCCAAATAGCCTGCAAATAAGTCCCCTGTGGCGATAACTTCCGCAATGCCCTTTGCTCAAAATGGAAACAGGGGTCAACAGAAAGCAAGTCTGCTCAGCGGACGAACTTAACGTATCCAGTGCCTCTTCCGCCTTGCCCGATAAAAATAGCTGGAATGCCCAGGGTAAAAACTCCAAAGGTGAAGCATCAATATTTGGAAAAGTGCAACATTTTCCACATCCAGAAACACAGCCAAGTTTCGATTTTTCCTGAAATTGCCGGGTCTCTAGCTCCAACTGGTCGAATAACGTTTCAACCGATCGGACTTTCTGATCTAGTGTCATTATTGGAGGCCGAAATTAGCTCTTATTTTGATTCGTGATGAAAATATTTTTTAAAACTAATGCGGATTTGAAGGTTTCTTCAACATGCGATCAAAATTTATACAATGGTCAATTGACTTTATTGGTAGTAATTTGATATTTAGGATTGTAGCATTCAAAAAATAATTCCATATTTGGAATATCTACGCAGCATTTACCCCAAATCTTTTATTAACCTATTAAATGCGAAAGCGTATGGATCAAATTAACAAATTAAAGGAAGTACTGGACAACTTTGACTTTAAAGTAAGTCTTGAAAAATCCAAAGTAAAGAACAAGAGTAAATATTCGGTAAAAAAAATAAAGGAAGATATCCTACTTTTTTCAGAAGCTTACCTATTGGTAGATGGTTATTCGGAATACAAGGAAGAAGATATCCCTTTGGGCGCCACAAAACTGTATGGGTCCCCGCATCTTCCAGATGATATACATCCAGATGATGATGAAATTTTTTTGGGTCAGTTTAACATGGAACAACTAAAACCCTTTGATTTTAAAAACATACTTCCAATAGATAGTGGCATGTGTTATTTTTTTGTGAGACCCGGAGAGGATATGGATATGGGCCGTCCATTGGAGGATAATTCTTCTGATGATGAAGATGATGAAGATGAAGAGCAGTACATGGATGAATTTGAAGAGGAATATAACGATTCACTCCGTGTTTTGGGAAGGGTATATTATAGTGATACTCCCATAGATCAGCTTAAGGTACGCAAAATTCCAAACGGAGGAAAGAGCGTTCCTGCATCCAGGGTATTTGATTTTAACAATGCATCTGAGAACATTTTTTTTGAACAATCGCCTTATTTTGATTTAAAGGGTATTTTAGGGGAGGACTACGATCACTTTATGAAAGAGTTGGAATCCAATGATGTCCGTTTTAACGTTTACGAATATTCTTCAGAATTACCGGATGAGTTCTTTTTTGGGCAACCCCAATGTTTACAGGGAGAAGGAGATGGAACACCTGTTCTTTTTTCTGTGGATAGTTTGTCGGTGGACTTTTGCGATTCGGGAGACTGTGTCTTTAATTTTTGTTTACCGTACCATTTCAAGAATATTGAAGATGGAGGCCTTAACATTAGTTGTACTTAATACTGTCCCAAAACTAAAATCAACCCTCTGGATGTTTTTTCAGAGGGTTGATTTTTTATCAATTTTTGTTCACTCGGTAAGTAACCCCTCGGTTGGTGATCACCCTTCCGGTCTTTACGGTCAGCAATGCTTCATCCGATGCTAAGGGGGGACAGCTGCCGCCATTGTTCGAAACAAGGACACGGTAAATGTATCCGTTCAACGAGGTGTCGGGTGTTGTCAGCGTTAAGTTTGCGGTCTGTGTTCCAGTGTATTCCGAACCATCGGCAATCGGTACAAAATTGCTTCCACCGTCAGTGCTCACTTGCCACTGGTAGGTGTCCACGTTGGAGGCCACAACAGAAAAACTTCCATTGCTCCCAACTATCACGGTCTGGTCCACTGGTTGGGTGGAGATGGAAAATGGGGTTACGGTAATGGTTTGTTCTACATCCAATGCGTTTCCGGCATTGTCCGTTATTCTGTAGGTCCGGGTAATTATTTCTGGATTGGTTCCCCCGTCGCTCACATCGCTTATAAATGTTACCGATGGATTTTGGGTCGCAATTATCCGCTTCGTCCGTAATCACCGTTACGTCCGGAGCTGGAATGTCCGTGGAACAGTTTACCGAAATTGGTGAAGGCGCGCTGGCTGTAGGTGCTTCCGATTCTACCGTTATTGTGGTTGTGGCGGCCAAATCGGGGTAAGGTGGGTCGCCGGGCATACCGCCATATTCCACCAAATACCCTTTGGGTTGATAATCGCCACTTGCGGCACCGGTATTGGAAAGGTCGTTCCATGAGCCTGGTAATCCAACCCCTGGTGCTGTAATATGTGCATAGTCTTCGTTACCGGAGTTGTTGGGCTCCCCTGAGTTCCAGAATTCGTAAGCAAATGCTGTGCCTCCGCCGGTTCCTCTCCAAAAAAGCGTTCCCGCTTCCGGTCCCGTTACCCAATACCAATCACCCTCGGTCGTGGCATCACTGGCTCCGATCCATCCTGCCCCGGGGGCCTGCGAGCCCAAGAGGTCGGATTCGTCCTGTATGGAAATAGTGGCGAGATAGCCTTGAAGTCCATAAAAGGAACGCAGTGCGGCAGCATCTCTGGCAGCTGTCCATGTGATTCCTTCTGCGGCCACGTATTCGTAATAGTGTCCTGTGGACTCTAAATAGTTGGCCTCGTTCATTACTATGGAGAATGTTCTGGTATCCCCACCGCTCACCGTGGCCGTGGTTTGAAACACGACATCGCTGATCGCTGCTTCAAATTCGGCCAATGTTGCCGGTCCTTCCAAGAAAAGTCTTCCTTCGGAAGTGTCCCAACTTGCTGTTATGTTCGGGTGTGTTCCTGTTAAGCTCAATACATCGCCAGAAACATTGTAGTTAGAGGTAACTTGAATGTAGACGGCATCCAATGTGCTGCTGTCCGTATCCGTAATTTCCACACTCTCCACAACGGGAATTGGGTCGCCCGGACAAAATACCTGGTTTCCGGTAGCGGTTATGGATGGTGGGTCGTTGTCGTCAAAAGTATCGTCCCTAAAATCAAGATCTCCCCCGGAGGCAACGTCGCCATCGGAATCCGGAAGTATTAATGAACCTCCATTGGTGTTCAATGGATTGTCTATGGTGCCTCCTGGGTCGGCGTATCCGGTTGTGGTGTCGATGGTATTGTCGAGGCCGTCATTATCGCTATCCGAGCCGGAAAGTGTCAAAACTGCTTCAGTGGTGTCGGGCGTTCCATCATTGTCAGCATCCGTATCCATAAAATCAGGTGCTCCGTCGCCATCGCTATCCACTGGGGTGATTCCGCCCCCTTCGTAGGCATCGTCCAGACCATTGTTGTTGGCATCGGTTCCGGAAGGTGCTATATAGCTTAAAGATGTTTGTGCTTCCACATTGTCGGGTATGCCATCGCCATCACTGTCCTGATCTTGATAGTTTGGAATGCCATCACCATCGGTATCTGCCGTAGTGCAATCAACCGCACCGCCGTAGCTGGCACCATGGACACGAGCTCTGGGTTGATAAGCCATTACCCTAAAGGATTGAAAATTACTTTGTGATACATTAAAGGTTATTTCGGTAATCGACCCAGAGGGAATTGCGGTGGCATCAGCTAAATAAGAGCCATTGGAATATTGGATTTGCATGTCCGAAGTGCCCGATGCTGCCGATAAAAATACGCTCACCGTAGTCCCTATTGGAATTGGGTTGGCAAATTGAAGTGATATGGTGGATTGACCTTCATAGGTAGATGTGGAGTTATAGGCATATGAGGTTCCAGGATTTCCTTCCGCATTGGAGGGGTCTCTAAAATATTGCACATTGGTCGCCGTTTGAACAAAGTTTCCGCTGGCGCCTCCACATTCGTTGGTGTCGAGGATGCCATCATTGTCATCATCGATATCGGTTACATCGTCAATTCCATCGCCATCTAGGTCGATAGCCCCGACACTACAGGTGGAATATAATTTTGAAAAAGGAATGTTTTGTTTGCCTATAGAGGGCCCTTGATATGCTACGGATAGATTTTCTCCTCCGCCGTTTTCAAAAAACAATACGGTGATGTCGTGCAATCCGGGCGATAAGGTTATGGTTCCCGAACGTTCCTGGGAGCCATGGGCGCCATCGTTGTTGACCACTTGCGTGCCATTGATGTATAATTTGGAGCCATCATCGGAAGTGGTGTAAAAAGTATAAGTTCCCTGTGTGTCGATTTGGATAAACCCTGTGTATCTTATACTGAAATTGTCGGTATCCCCGGGGTCTTCTTGATTTTGAAGGGCGTCTACGTCAAAACTGGTAAAAGTGCCCGAGCCAAGAAAGCCGGTTGTCGGAATATTGTCCACGGTGCTTCCCGATGGCGAGCTGTCGTAAAACTCAAAATCGACTTCGCCATTGCAGAGTCCGGACCTTGCTTGAATCGTAACGTTGTCAATAAAATATTGCTCCACGTTATCATGATTCATCATACGAACCCTAATTTGTAGACTCGAGCTACCTGTTGAAGGGATATTTACTGTATAGGATGGGCTCAATGGGTTGGAAGCCGAGCCGGATACGTTTACAAATTGTTGCCAAGAACCCCCGTCAATGCGATATTCACCAATGAAATAGTCGCTTCCGTTATCCATCTGACTTTGGTCGTTCACCCGAGTTTCCATTCTAAAGGATACGAAATCGTAGCTGGAAATGTTTATGGGGTTCACTTGCCAAATACCTTCTGCGTCAAGGTTTCTTCCTCTTAAAGCATTGTTGTTTACGGATAGTCTATTTCCTAGGTTTGTGGTCCATCCTGTGGCGGAAGGGCCGGTTGCCGTTCCCGATTGTATGTTATCGGCGTAGCTGTTAAAATTTTCGCTCCAAATAGTGGTCTGAGAGAATGAAAGAAACGTACCCAATAGAAAAAATGCCAAAATCAGCATCCATCCTTTGGGAAAATGGTTCATCTTCTTATTGCAGAACGAGGTTGTGCCCATGAATTTAATTGAATATTGGTCAAAATTAATTAGTGTACAACGGCTTCAAAATATTTGTTGTGAAAGGGAGCAAAAAGAGTGTTAACCTTAATATTAGTGGAGAAAGGTATGTTCCAGTGGGGTCGATGTTGGGTAGTTGGTGCTGTTGTTCCCTGGTATTGGCTTTGGTGATCGATGGGTAAATCATTGAAAAATAGATAGGGGGCAACTTATTTTTGTTCGAAGAGGGGTTGCACAAGCGATATTATTTGTTGTATATTTGCAAAACTGAACGGATATAAAAGTATTCATGAGGGGACCTTGAGTCCCCTCTTTTATTACTTATTTCTCATTTTTATGTTGAAGGATAAAGTGGAATCGTTGCTGGGCAAGGCGTTGGAAGAGCACTCTTCCCTGTTCTTGGTCGATTTTAAAATGGGCGGCGACAACAGTATCAAAGTGGTTTTGGATGGAGATGAAGGCGTGAATCTGCAAGATTGCATGAACATTAGCCGGGCCATTGAACATAATTTGGATCGTGAGGAAGAGGATTTTTCTTTGGAAGTGACATCCGCAGGTGCCACTTCGCCGTTGCGATTGCCACGTCAGTACAATAAAAACATTGGAAGAAAATTACAGGTCAAGACCAGCTCCGAGCAATTGGAGGGAACACTGGTGGCGACCTCGGCAGATAGTATTACCCTGGAGTGGAAGGCCCGTGAGCCCAAACCCGTGGGTAAAGGAAAAGTTACAGTACAGAAAAAGCAGGAAATCGCCTTTTCTGACATTCAAGAGGCAAAAGTTAAATTAAAATTTTAATTGTAGTAGAAAATGGAAAACCTAGCGCTCATCGAATCCTTTTCGGAGTTTAAGGACGATAAGTTTATTGACAGGGTGACCCTTATGGCGATTTTGGAAGAAGTGTTCCGAAGTGCGTTAAAGAAAAAATTTGGTTCTGACGACAATTTTGATATCATTATCAACCCCGACAAAGGGGATTTGGAAATATGGAGAAACCGTGTAGTTGTTGAAGATGGAGAGGTAGAGGAGCCAAACGAAGAAATTTCGTTGTCCGAAGCTAGAAAAATCGAGCCCGATTTTGAGGTTGGTGAAGATGTATCGGAAGAGGTAAAGCTTATCGATTTGGGAAGAAGGGCTATTTTGGCGTTGCGCCAGAACTTGATCTCAAAAATCCATGAGCACGACAACACGACCATCTACAAGCAATTCAAGGACTTGGAGGGTGAGATTTACACCGCCGAGGTTCATCATATTAGGCACCGTGCAGTAATTTTGTTGGATGATGAAGGGAACGAGATCATCCTTCCGAAGGAAAAACAGATTCCGTCCGATTTCTTCCGTAAGGGGGACAATGTTCGAGGTATCATCGAGAGCGTGGAGCTTAAAGGAAACAAGCCGGCCATCATTATGTCGAGAACATCGCCCATTTTCTTGGAGCAATTGTTCTTTCAGGAAATTCCAGAGGTGTTCGATGGCTTGATTACCATCAAAAAAGCGGTTCGTATCCCCGGTGAAAAAGCGAAGGTTGCCGTTGATTCTTATGATGATAGAATTGACCCAGTGGGTGCCTGTGTAGGTATGAAAGGGTCG
Organism: Flagellimonas oceani; assembly: GCF_011068285.1. NCBI lineage: Bacteria > Pseudomonadati > Bacteroidota > Flavobacteriia > Flavobacteriales > Flavobacteriaceae > Flagellimonas > Flagellimonas oceani. Next base: position 4,551,019 of record NZ_CP049616.1, read on the forward strand.
AGAATCCATGGCATTGTACGAGAGTTGGGCAACGAAAATATAGATGTGATCAACTGGACGAACAATCCGCAATTAATGGTGACCCGTGCATTGAGCCCTGCAAGGGTGTCCTCCGTTAAATTGAACGATGAGAAGAAAACAGCCCAAGTATACCTGAAGCCGGAAGAAGTTTCCAAGGCCATTGGTAGGGGAGGGCATAATATACGATTGGCCGGTCAATTGACTGGTTACGAAATAGATGTGTTCCGAGAAGGTGTTGAGGAAGATGTGGAATTGACCGAGTTCTCCGATGAAATCGAGAGCTGGGTGATCGAAGAGTTCAAGAAGATTGGATTGGATACCGCACGCAGCGTTCTGGAGCAAGATGTTAAAGACTTGGCGAAGCGAACCGATCTGGAAGTGGAAACAATTCAGGAAGTCGTTCGCATCCTCAAGGAAGAATTTGAAGATTAGGCTTATATTAGCAGCGAAAATTTAGGGCAAGTAAAATAATTTATGGCAGAAAATCCAACAATACGACTTAACAAAGTTCTCAGAGAATTGAACATTTCACTGGATAGGGCAGTCGATTACCTAGCCTCGGAGGGGCATGAGGTAGAGGCACGTCCTACCACTAAAATATCCAATGAGGTGTATCAAGTTCTGTTGGATGAGTTCCAAACGGATAAGAGCAAAAAGGTCGCTTCCAAGGAAGTTGGTGAAGAAAAGCGCAAAGAAAAGGAAGCCATTCGAATCCGAATGGAAAAGGAACAGGAAGAGCGCAGGTTGGCAAAGGAGAAAAGGGAGGCCGAACAAGAAGTGGTGAAGGCCAAGGCAGAACTTGCCGGACCCAAGACCGTAGGCAAAATCGATTTGGATAAAAAACCGGAGCAGCCTAAAAAAGAGGAACCCAAAAAGGAGGAGCCAAAACAGCCTGAAGCCCCAAAAGTTGAACAGGAAAAAGCTCAAGAGGTAGAAAAGCCCAAAGCTCCAGAGCAAGAGAAAACCGTAGAGAAGGAAAGCAAGAAACCAGAAGTTAAGGAGGAAAAGCCCGAAGCTGAAAAACCTAAGGAGGAAGCCGAAAGCCCTGAGTCCGGTACTTTAAAGACCAACTATCAGAAACTTTCAGGCCCTAAGATCACAGGAGATAAAATCGACCTTTCGCAGTTTAAAAAACCAGCGAAAAAGAAAAAAGAAGACACCCAAAAGACCAACAAGGCAGGGGCTTCGTCCGATGCAGGTGAGCGTAAAAAACGCCGCAGAAGAATCGTAAAAAGCGGTCCGCAAGCAGGTGGCAACCGAAACAATAGGCCAGGTGCAGGAGGTAGGAAGGGACAGCGTTCCAATGCACCTAAAGTAGAGCCTACCGAAGAAGAAGTACAAAAACAAGTCAGGGAGACCCTTGAAAAACTTCAGGGTAAATCCAGTAAAGGCCGTGGGGCCAAATATCGTAGGGAGAAAAGGGATCAGCACCGTCAACAAACGGAAAAAGACCTTGAGCAACAGGAATTGGACAGCAAGATCTTGAAGGTGACAGAATTTGTTACCGTTAACGAACTTGCTACCATGATGAACGTTACTACGACCCAGATCATCTCGGCCTGTATGTCCCTCGGTATTATGGTGACGCTCAATCAGCGTTTGGATGCAGAAACACTTTCCATAGTTGCCGATGAATTTGGTTACGAAGTAGAGTTCGTTACTGCGGAAATCGAGGAGACCATTGAGGAGGTCCAGGATAGCCCGGAAGACTTAAAGGCGCGTGCGCCGATTGTTACCGTAATGGGTCACGTTGACCACGGTAAGACATCTTTGTTGGATTATGTTCGTCAAGAGAACGTAATCGCAGGGGAGAGTGGTGGAATTACCCAGCACATAGGTGCCTACGGGGTTGCCCTTGAAGATGGACAAAAGATCACATTCTTGGATACACCGGGTCACGAAGCGTTTACTGCGATGAGGGCCCGTGGAGCACAAGTTACGGATATTGCCATTATCGTAATTGCTGCGGATGATGATATAATGCCCCAAACAAAAGAGGCCATTAGCCATGCACAGGCAGCTGGTGTGCCGATAGTGTTTGCCATCAACAAGGTGGACAAGCCGACTGCAAACCCTGATAAGATCAAGGAAGGTTTGGCGCAAATGAATTTGTTGGTGGAAGATTGGGGAGGTAAAGTACAGTCCCATGATATTTCCGCCAAAACAGGACAGGGCGTTAATGAACTCTTGGAAAAAGTGCTGTTGGAAGCCGAGCTTTTGGAGCTTCAGGCGAACCCGAACAGACTGGCGACCGGTACAGTGGTAGAAGCCTTTTTGGATAAAGGTAGAGGATATGTGGCCACTATTTTGGTACAGACCGGTACCCTAAAAATTGGAGATTATGTACTTGCCGGAACATGTAGCGGTAAAGTAAAGGCCATGCACGATGAACGTGGCAACAATATAGAAACGGCCGGACCCTCCACGCCAATTTCCATTTTGGGATTGGATGGGGCGCCACAGGCAGGTGACAGGTTCCATGTATTGTTGGATGAGCGCGAAGCCAAACAGATTGCGGCAAAACGTTCACAATTGCAGCGTGAGCAGTCTGTAAGGACGCAGCGTCACATTACCTTGGACGAAATTGGACGAAGAATCGCATTGGGCGACTTCCAGGAGCTTAACATTATCCTTAAAGGTGATGTGGATGGTTCCGTTGAAGCCTTGACGGATTCGTTCCAGAAACTATCCACCGATGAAATCCAAGTGAACATCATCCATAAAGGAGTTGGAGCGATTACCGAATCCGATGTGTTGTTGGCAAGTGCCTCGGATGCAATTATTATCGGGTTTAACGTAAGACCAATGGGCAATGCCAGGTCCATTGCGGATAAGGAGGAAATCGATATCAGGATGTATTCCATTATCTACGATGCCATTAATGATCTTAAAGACGCGATGGAGGGCATGTTGTCCCCAGAGATGAAAGAAGAGGTTACGGGTAATGCGGAGATAAGAGAGACGTTTAAAATCTCAAAAATCGGAACCATTGCAGGTTGTATGGTGACGAGTGGAAAAATCTTCAGAAATTCCCGTATCAGGTTGATTCGCGATGGTGTTGTGGTCTATACAGGTGAATTGGCCTCGTTAAAACGATTCAAGGACGATGTCAAGGAAGTGGCCAAAGGTTACGATTGCGGATTGCAGATCAAGAACTATAATGATATAAGAGAAGGAGATATTGTAGAGGCCTTCCAAGAAGTTGCGGTGAAGAAAAAGCTGTAAACACAATATATCAGTGCAAAAAAAAATCCCGCTTAATGGCGGGATTTTTTTGTTATGATTCTTTTTGCTCAGGTTTTAGGAGCATGGCGTCCGGATATTTTTTTCGGACCTCCAAATACTTTCTTTCGGCCTCCAATTTGGTTTTGAACCGTCCCAATCTAACGCGGTAAGTAGGGGATTCAAACTCTATTTTAGAGTACCAATCCGGAAAGTCAATTTCAACTTGACTTAATAAATCCTGTGCTTTTTGGTAATTGCCGAAACCTACTTGAATTTGATAATATCCAGTGTTTGCATTTACCTTGGTGTACAGTTTCACCAACTCGTTTATTTTTGGATCTTGCTGGATGGTGACCTGCCCGTCCTGGGCCATAGCTTGAGTTGCCAAAGCAATTAAAATTGCGCTAAATACAGCCGTTTTCATGTTGTTTCCGTGTTGTATGATTTATGCTTATTGCAAATGTAGATTATTAAAGGTTAACCAAGTCGGGGGCAAGTTATTTAGAATCTTTATAAATTAAGAGTTATGAATACCTTAAGATTTCAAAAAATGACTGTATGTCTTACTTTTGTTGCCATTCTTGGTAGGGTAAAAAGCTATTGCTCTCAAACTCAATAGAAAGAATCATGCCAAAGATTTCGATAGAAATTTCACGAATATGAAAAAGGTTTTATACCGCCATCTATTTTCAAAAGTTTTAGGTTTAACTCTCCTATTATTCCCATTATCTTTTTATGCACAGGAAGAAGCCGAGCCTGCGACCGATACTGCTACAGAACAAAGTGCGGAGGCGGTTGAAGGTGATCCTGTAAAGGGGAAGCAGCTTTTTAATCAGAACTGTGCCGCATGTCACTCTTTGGACAGAAAGATGACAGGTCCCGCATTGGCAAATGTGGAGACCAGATTGGCGGAAGATGAAGGTTTGGATAAGGAGTGGATCTATGCATGGATTAAAAATAGCCCGGCAGTAATCGCATCAGGTGACTCCTATGCCAATAAGATTTATGCGGAGTACAATCAGGCGGCAATGACGCCTTTCCCAACATTGTCCAACGAGGATATCGACAATATTTTGGCCTATACCGCTGCGCCTCCAAAAGCGGCTGCTCAATCTACAGCAGCAACACCGGCGGGTGGTGAAGGTTCTGGTGGTTCCGGTTCGGGGATTTCAAATGAAATCATTCTAGGTGCCCTTGCCTTGGTGTTCGGTCTGTTGGTCGTAATGTTGATTTTGGTCAACAAAACCTTGCGCAGAATCGCCGAGGCCAATGGTGTTGTCATTGAAAAAGAGAAAGAAAAACGTTTGCCCATATGGAAGGCGTTTGTCCAGAATCAGTTCTTGGTTTTGGTAAGTGTCATCTTCTTGTTGTTGGGCAGTGCCTATTTTGCCTACGGCTTCTTTATGCAGGTGGGTGTTGATCAAGGTTACGCCCCGGTTCAGCCGATTCACTTCTCGCACAAGATTCATGCTGGGGATAATGGCGTGGACTGTAAGTACTGTCACTCCTCTGCGAGAGTTTCAAAAACTTCGGGGATTCCGTCTTTGAACGTTTGTATGAACTGCCATAAATCAATCTATGAGTACACAGGTGGTCCAGATGGGCCTTCTGCCGAAGATTTGGCCGCAGGGTACACCAATGAGTTCTATACCGGGGAAATCAAAAAACTATATAAAGCAGTTGGATGGGACGAGGAAAACCAGAGTTATACTGGTAATGCCCAGCCAGTGGAGTGGGTGAGAATCCACAACCTGCCGGATTTTGCCTATTTCAACCACTCACAGCACGTTTCCGTGGCTGGTGTGGATTGTCAGACATGTCACGGTCCCGTGGAGGAAATGGAAATTGTTGAACAACATGCTCCGTTGACCATGGGTTGGTGTATCAACTGTCACCGTGAGACCAATGTTAAGGTTCAGGGCAATGCTTACTACGAAGCAATCCACGAGGAGTTGTCCAAGAAGTATGGTGTTGAGGAGCTGACCGCGGCCATGATGGGCGGTCTGGAATGTGGAAAGTGTCACTATTAAGAATTAAAAGAAGATAATCTCAGATATATCGTATGGCATCAAACAAAAAATATTGGAAAAGTGAAGCGGAGCTTAATCCGAACGATTCCATTGTTGAGGCGCTAAAAAACAACGAGTTTACCGAAGAGATTCCCGTTGATGAGTTTTTGGGCGACAAGGAAAACCTGTCCTCATCCAATACATCCCGTAGGGATTTCTTAAAGTATGTAGGTTTTAGTACGGCGGCAGCCACGGTTGCAGCATGCGAAGGTCCTGTTCATAAGTCCATTCCGTATGTGGTTCAACCGGACAATATTGTCCCTGGGGTGGCCAATTACTATGCGACCACAATTGCCGATGGTTTTGATTTTGCCAGTATTCTGGTGAAGACCCGTGAGGGAAGACCCATCAAAATAGAAAACAATACCGATGCCAAAGTAAATGGAGGTGCCAATGCAAGAGTGCAGGCATCCGTGTTGACTTTGTACGATAGCAAAAGGGTTCAGGGGCCGATGGCCAATGGGGAACCTGTGGAGTGGAAGGTGCTGGACGCTACCGTTAGGGCAAAATTGAACGCGCTCAAGGGTTCCAATAAGCAAGTGGTCCTGTTGACTCAGACCTATGCAAGTCCTTCGACCACCAAATTGATTTCTGAATTTAAAGCGGCTTACGGAGAGAACGTGAACCATGTGGTTTATGATGCCATTTCCGAGGATGCCGCATTGAATGCTTATCAAAAAGCATACGGTGAACGTGCCTTGGCCGATTACGATTTCGAAAAAGCTGATTTGATCGTTTCCTTCGGGGCCGATTTTCTTGGTGACTGGCAAGGCGGCGGATACGATTCCGGTTATACCAAAGGACGTGTTCCCAAAAACGGTAAAATGTCCAGGCATGTACAGTTGGAGGCCAATATGTCCTTGACCGGTGCCAATGCGGACAAGCGTTATCCAATGACGCCCACCCAGCAAAAAATTGCACTTGCCAAATTGTACGGTAAACTGAACGGTAGCAATGTTGGAGGAGGAACTTCCGATGTCGATGAAGCTGTTGATAAGATCGCTGCCGAGATCAAGAAGGCCGGCAGTAAGGCAGTGGTTGTTAGTGGGCTTAATGATGAGAATGCACAAACAGTTGTGTTGGCCATTAACAAGTTGTTGGGCAGCGAGGCTTTTGATGTTGAAAAACCAAAATATGTGCGCCAAGGTGATGCTGCAAAAGTGGGCAAATTAATTGCCGACATGAACGCAGGTCGTGTTGGTGCATTGATCATGGACGGTGTTAACCCGGCGTATACATTGCCAAATGCCGAAGAGTTTATATCCGGTCTTGGTCAGGTAGAGCTTTCGGTTGATTTTGCCTACACCAATGACGAGACCGCGCAAGCATCAGGTTATGTTGCTGCTGCGTCACATTATTTGGAGTCTTGGGGCGATGCCGAATTCAAAAAAGGAGAATACAGCTTGATGCAACCAGCAATCCGTGAGTTGTTTGATACCAGACAGTTTCAAACAGCACTTTTAACATGGATGGGTGTCGAGAAAACATATTACGAATACATTAAGGAAACTTGGAGCACGGATGTTCTTCAGGGAGGTTCTTGGAACAAAGCGTTGCAAGATGGTGTGTTCGCTGCGCCATACGTGGCCGTGGAAGTTGGAGAGGAGACAAACGTTCCTGCTGCAACAACAGATGCTGAAGAAGAGCAACCGGAAATAGTTCCAATTGCTTCGGCAATCCGCACTTTGGTAAATTCAACCAGTCAAGGAACTGAGTTGGTGCTTTACTCCAAGGTTGGAATGGGTGATGGTCGACAGGCCAATAACCCTTGGTTGCAAGAGTTCCCCGACCCAATTTCCAGGGTTTCTTGGGATAACTATGTAACCGTTTCCAAAGCGGACGCTGAATCGTGGGGACTTGAAAATACCATTGTTGCCGATGGTGGCCTTAACGGTAGCTATGTGAACTTGACCGTGGACGGTAAGGTGCTGGAAAATGTGCCCGTTATTGTTCAGCCAGGTCAGGCCGTGGGAACAGTCGGTCTATCTTTCGGATACGGTAAAAAGGCCGGAATGCAAGCGGAAATGGCGACTGGAGTGAATGCATACACTTTGTATGCCAATTTCTCCGATGTGCAGTCCGTTACCGTTGAAAAAGCTTCCGGAACACATGAGTTTGCCTGTGTTCAGTCACAAAAAACCCTTATGGGCAGGGGTGATATCATCAAGGAAACCACCTTGGAGATTTTCAATACGAAGGATCATGCAGAGTGGAACCCAATGCCGCATGTAAGTTTGAATCACAATGAAATACCTGTGACTTCACCGGATGCCGACCTTTGGGAAGAATTTGATAGAAGCGTTGGGCATCACTTCAACCTATCCATCGATTTGAACGCTTGTACCGGATGTGGTGCTTGTGTTATTGCTTGTCATGCAGAAAACAATGTTCCCGTGGTGGGCAAGGCAGAGATTCGCCGCTCCAGGGATATGCACTGGTTGCGAATAGATAGATATTACTCTTCCGAAGATACCTTTGAAGGGGATAACGAGAAGAAGGAAGGAATGGATGGTCTTTGGGGAGATAATGGTTCCCTTGGAGGATTTAGGGAGATGGAAGACCCGTCTGCCAATCCACAAGTGGCCTTTCAGCCCGTAATGTGCCAGCACTGTAACCATGCACCGTGTGAAACAGTTTGTCCGGTAGCGGCAACTTCCCACAGTAGACAAGGTCAAAACCATATGGCATACAACCGTTGTGTAGGTACAAGATACTGTGCCAACAACTGTCCATATAAAGTTCGTAGGTTCAACTGGTTCTTGTACAACAACAACGACGAGTTCGACTTTAACATGAACAACGATTTGGGTAAAATGGTGATCAACCCAGATGTTAATGTACGTTCACGAGGTGTTATGGAGAAATGCTCCATGTGTATCCAAATGACGCAAAAGACCATTTTGGATGCCAAGAGGGATAGAAGGGTCATTAAAGATGGCGAGTTCCAAACAGCTTGTTCCGCGGCATGTAGCAGCGGGGCCATGGTATTTGGTGATGTGAACGATCACGACAGCAAAGTGGCAGCGTTGAAGGAGGATAACAGAATGTACCATTTGTTGGAGCATGTGGGTACAAAACCGAACGTGTTCTATCATGTGAAAGTGAGAAACACCAACGAGGCTTAATCAATAAAAAAAGAAGTAACTAGAAGATAAATTATGGCGTCGCATTACGAAGCACCTATTCGAAAGCCCTTAGTGGTCGGAGACAAAGGATACCACGATGTAACAGTGGACATTGCCCGTCCGGTTGAGGGAAAGGCCAATAAACAATGGTGGATAGTTTTCTCCATTGCCTTAGTGGCATTCCTCTGGGGTCTAGGATGTATCATTTATACCGTTTCCACGGGTATTGGGGTTTGGGGTCTTAACCGAACCGTCAACTGGGCCTGGGATATCACCAACTTTGTATGGTGGGTAGGTATTGGTCACGCAGGTACACTGATATCAGCGGTACTTTTACTGTTCCGTCAAAAATGGAGAATGGCCATTAACCGTTCTGCGGAGGCGATGACCATTTTCTCGGTGATCCAGGCAGGTTTGTTCCCGATCATTCACATGGGGCGTCCTTGGTTGGCATACTGGGTGCTCCCTATCCCTAACCAATTCGGTTCCCTATGGGTAAACTTTAACTCCCCCTTGCTTTGGGACGTGTTTGCGATTTCAACCTACCTTTCCGTATCGTTGGTGTTCTGGTGGACCGGCCTTTTGCCCGATTTCGCCATGATTCGTGACAGAGCGGTAAAACCGTTCCAAAAGAAAATATACAGTCTGTTGAGCTTTGGTTGGACAGGTCGTGCCAAGGATTGGCAACGTTTTGAGGAAGTTTCCTTGGTGTTGGCAGGTTTGGCCACGCCACTTGTACTTTCCGTGCACACCATCGTATCGTTTGACTTTGCTACTTCGGTAATTCCGGGATGGCACACCACCATTTTCCCACCTTACTTTGTTGCGGGTGCGATTTTCTCGGGATTTGCCATGGTGAACACACTGTTGATCATTATGCGTAAAGTGTGCAGCTTGGAAGCCTACATTACGGTACAGCACATCGAGTTGATGAACATTGTGATCATGATCACCGGTTCCATCGTTGGTTGTGCCTATATCACAGAGTTGTTCATTGCATGGTACTCCGGTGTAGAATACGAGCAATATGCCTTCTTGAACAGGGCTACCGGTCCTTACTGGTGGGCTTACTGGTCCATGATGACCTGTAACGTATTCTCGCCCCAGTTCATGTGGTTCAAAAAATTGCGTACCAGCATCATGTTCTCCTTCTTTATCTCCATTGTGGTGAACATAGGAATGTGGTTCGAGCGTTTTGTGATCATCGTTACTTCGTTGCACAGGGATTACCTGCCATCTTCTTGGACGATGTTCTCCCCAACATTTGTGGATATTGGAATCTTCATTGGAACTATCGGATTTTTCTTCGTACTGTTCTTGTTGTATTCCAGAACATTCCCGGTGATTGCTCAGGCAGAAGTAAAATCAATCTTGAAATCTTCAGGAGAGAAATACAAAAAGTTGAGGGATGCCGGCCAGCCGTTGTACCAAATGCCCACAGGCGTAAATAAAGTTGTTGGCTATGATGAGCCCATTACGGATGATGTGTTGATGGGCGAGGCGAAACCAGCAGTGGGCGATAAGGTAGGGGTGTCCGAATTGTTGAGTTCCATCGGAACGTTCGACGCCGCAACCGAAACTCCAGATGATCTGAAAAAAATTAAAGGAGTAGGCCCCGAAATGGAGCGTACCCTGAACGAAATAGGCATATTCACCTATGCCCAGGTCGCAAGAATGACCGAAAGAGAGTATGATTTGTTGGACTCCATTACCGGAAGGTTCCCAGGGCGCGCGCAACGCGACGATTGGGCGGGTCAGGCAAAGTTGTTAAACGATAAAAAATAATTATGGCATCAAAAGTTATACAAGCACTTTACAACGATGACGATGTGTTGATGCATGCTGTAAAAAAGGTTAGGGCAGAGCACCATCATATCGAGGAGGTGTACACTCCGTTTCCTGTTCACGGGTTGGACAAGGCAATGGGATTGGCGGATACCCGAATCGCCATCACCTCTTTCCTATATGGATGTTTGGGCCTTACCGTTGCCATAGTTATGATGAATTATATCATGATCGAGGATTGGCCCCAGGATATCGGCGGTAAACCGAGTTTTAGCTATTTGGAGAACATGCCCGCCTTTGTGCCGATCATGTTCGAGCTTACGGTTTTCTTTGCAGCTCACTTAATGGTGATCACCTTTTACCTCAGAAGTAGAATGTGGCCGTTCAAAAAAGCTGAAAATCCGGACAAACGTACTACCGACGACCATTTTTTGATGGAAATAGGTTTGAACGATAACGAAAATGAACTTGCTGACTTGTTATGGGAAACAGGTGCGGTAGAAGTAAAAGTTACAGAAAAGGAGTCTTAATAATATGAAGCAATTAGGTAAAATAAGTGTTGTTTTGGTTCTTGTATTGTTCGCGGCATCTTGTGCGGACAAGAACAGCCCGAACTACCAATACATGCCAAACATGTACGAACCCGTAGGATATGAAACCTACCAAGGTGTGGACAATGGATTGTTTCCCGATGGAACCGAGGCCATGTTGCCACCAGAAGGAACCATATCCAGAGGCTACATGCCCTATGAGTTCGAAAACACTCCAGAAGGTAAAGAACTTGCCAGATTGAACACAAGTCCCTTGGATTCCCTTAAGCAGGAAGAAAACTTGGCAAAAGGCGCAGAACTATATGCCATTTACTGTGCAGTTTGTCACGGACCAAGAGGGGACGGACAAGGTAACCTGGTAAAGAGAGAAAAAATATTGGGTGTTCCCAGCTACGATGACGCAGCAAGAAATATTACGGTAGGAACTACGTACCACACCATCTATTACGGATTGAACTCCATGGGCTCCTATGCCGCACAGTTCGCCAACGAAGAAGAAATGTGGCAAGTATCCGAATACGTGATGAAGTTAAAGGAAGACCTAACAAAATAATAGGATAAGAAGAAACTATGTATACCTTTTCAAACAAACTTAGACTAGGATCTTTCATAGCCATGGGGCTTGGATTTATATTCCTTGTAATTGGTTTTATGTCTGCCCCATCAACCGTGGAAGAAGCCAAGGCCATGGTAGCAGTACATGATGATGGTCATGGAGGAGGGCATGCAGAAGCGGCCACGGAGGCCCATGGTGACCAAGGCCATGGAGAGCAAGCATCACATGGTGGGGAACACGATGCTTCCCACGATGAGCATTTGCTGCACCAATTGCAGAACAGACCTTGGTCCGCACTTTACGTAGCAGCCTTCTTTTTCTTTATGATCTCGTTGGGCGTATTGGCATTCTATGCCATACAACGCGCAGCTCAGGCAGGATGGTCCCCTTTACTCTTCAGGGTGATGGAAGGGATTACCGCATATTTGGTTCCCGGAGGTATCATAGTATTCGTAATATTGTTGCTATCGGTACTTCATATGAACCACATGTTCGTATGGATGGATTCAGAAGTAGTGGCCCATGACGAACTTTTGCAGGGAAAAGCAGGGTATTTGAATCCCACTTTCTTCCTGATCAGAGCGGCCATATTCTTGGGCGGATGGATTTTCTACCGTCAATACTCCAGAAAATTGTCCTTGGCACAAGATGAGTCCGATGACAATACCAACTTTGTAAAAAACTTTAGATGGTCTGCCGGTTTCTTGGTATTCTATCTTGTAACCGAGTCCATGATGTCCTGGGACTGGATCATGAGTGTAGATCCGCACTGGTTCAGTACCCTGTTTGGATGGTATGTGTTTGCCAGCATGTTTGTGTCCGGCATCACCGTTATCGCCATGGTAACCGTTTACCTTAAATCAAAAGGGTATCTGGAAGATGTAAACGACAGCCATGTTCACGATTTGGCCAAGTTCATGTTCGGTATCAGCATTTTCTGGACCTACCTTTGGTTCGCACAGTTCATGCTGATTTGGTACGCAAACATTCCGGAAGAAGTCACTTATTATGTGGCAAGGTTCCAAGATTACAAATTGCCCTTCTTTGGTATGTTGGCATTGAACTTTGTGTTCCCTTTGTTGGTCCTTATGAACAGCGATTACAAGAGAATCAACTGGTTTGTGATCATGACCGGTATTGTGGTGCTTTTTGGCCACTATTTGGATATATTTAATATGATAATGCCTGCAACGGTTGGCGATCAATGGTTCATTGGACTGCCGGAAATTGGCGGTATTCTGTTCTTTGGAGGTTTGTTTGTGTACTGGGTGTTCACTGCTTTGACAAAGGCACCCTTACAGCCCAAACGAAACCCATTTATTGAGGAGAGTAGACATTTTCATTATTAATACAATACGATTTAAGTCTTAGATAGATATACGATGACTGCATTATTAACATTTACTGTTTTAGTACTGGTTGCGATTGCGATTTGGCAGATGACCAAGATTTTTGAACTGTCGCAGACTAAAACGGAACGCTCTCAAATAGCGAACGATTCCGATAACAAGAACAACGGATATTTGTTGTTTGCGTTCCTCATTTTTATTTACGGGATCACAATTTTTAGCTTTGCCAAGTATTACAAAATGCTTTTGCCAGAGGCGGCATCCGAACATGGTGGTGACTACGACCAGTTAATGTGGGTGTCATTTGCAATTATATTCTTTGTACAGACCATTACACAGGCATTGTTGCACTATTTTGGGTATAAGTACAGAGGAGAGAAAGGTAAAAAGGCCCTTTTCTTTGCCGATAATGATAGGTTGGAATTTATCTGGACCATTATTCCGGTAATCGTATTGGCAGGTTTGATTCTTTGGGGACTGTACACTTGGACCAATATTATGGACATCAACGAGGACGATGACCCATTGATCGTAGAGCTGTACGCCCAGCAATTCAACTGGACCGCAAGATACGGTGGGGACGATAATGTCCTGGGTGAAGCCAATGTTAGATTGATAGATATTGCCAATGCCAATGTTCTTGGTATTGATGAATCCGACCCCAACGCAGAAGATGATATAATCGTAAAGGAACTGCACTTGCCCGTCGGAAGAAAAGTAAACTTTAAAATGAGGTCGCAGGACGTATTGCACTCCGCATACATGCCTCACTTTAGAGCACAAATGAACTGTGTCCCCGGTATGGTCACACAGTTTTCATTCACACCGACCATAACAACGGAGGAGATGCGTTTGAATCCCGATGTTGTGGATAAGGTAAAAAGAACCAATGCCATACGTGCCCAAAAGGGCGATGATCCATGGGAGTTCGATTACATTTTGTTGTGCAATAAAATATGCGGAAAATCACACTATAACATGCAGATGAAGATCATAGTGGAAACCGAAGAAGAGTTCAATGCATGGCTAGCCGAACAGCAGACCTTTAAGGCATCTGTAATGGTTGACGAAACTGAAACAGAAACAGAAGAGCAAACGGCCAGCACGGAAGAAGTAGCGGATGTTGAATCGGAAGAAACCGCTTCGGAAGAGTAAAAACAAAAAAAGAATAACGAAAAATTAATTGGAATATGTCTGAAGTAGCCCATGTAAGTCACGATGATCACCACGATGATCATGGACATCACCATAAGGAAACCTTCATAACAAAATACATTTTCAGTCAGGACCATAAGATGATATCCAAGCAATATCTCATTACAGGTCTAATCATGGGATTCATCGGTATTGCTATGTCGTTGTTGTTTAGGATGCAGCTGGCATGGCCTGGCGAATCTTTTGGGATATTCGAGGCCGTTTTGGGCAAATGGGCACCAGATGGCGTAATGGATGCCGACATCTATTTGGCATTGGTGACCATCCACGGTACCTTAATGGTATTCTTTGTGTTGACACAGGGATTAAGTGGTACCTTCAGTAACCTATTGATTCCATTGCAGATTGGTGCCAGGGATATGGCTTCCGGATTTATGAACATGGTTTCCTACTGGATGTTCTTTGTATCGTCCGTGATCATGATTATTTCATTGTTCGTGGAAGCAGGGCCTGCAGCAGCAGGTTGGACCATTTATCCACCGTTGAGTGCGCTTCCAATGGCCCAGCCCGGTTCCGGTATGGGTATGACGCTTTGGTTGGTATCCATGGCCATATTTATCGCCTCCTCTTTGTTGGGTTCATTGAACTACATTGTAACCGTCATCAACCTTAGAACAAAGGGAATGTCCATGACACGTTTGCCTTTGACCATCTGGGCATTCTTTGTAACGGCCATCATTGGTGTTATCTCTTTCCCCGTATTGTTGTCCGCAGCTTTGCTGCTGATCATGGATAGGAGCTTTGGTACATCGTTCTTCCTTTCGGATATTTTTATACAGGGCGAGGTATTGCACTACCAAGGAGGTTCTCCGGTACTTTATGAGCACTTGTTCTGGTTCTTGGGGCACCCAGAGGTATATATTGTTTTGATACCGGCATTGGGTATTACTTCCGAAGTAATGTCCACAAACGCAAGAAAACCGATTTTTGGATACAGAGCGATGGTAGCTTCCATTTTGGCGATAGCATTCCTATCCACCATTGTATGGGGTCACCACATGTTCATATCCGGTATGAACCCATTCTTGGGATCTGTATTTACATTTACGACCCTATTGATTGCGATACCCTCTGCGGTCAAGGCATTCAACTATATCACCACACTATGGAAAGGTAACCTGCAGCTCAACCCTGCCATGTTGTTTTCCATTGGTCTGGTCTCAACATTCATCACAGGAGGTCTAACAGGTATTATTTTGGGTGATAGTACGTTGGATATCAATGTTCACGATACGTACTTCGTGGTAGCTCACTTCCACTTGGTAATGGGTATATCTGCCCTGTACGGGATGTTCGCAGGTATCTATCACTGGTTCCCAAAGATGTTCCAGGGCCGTATGATGAACAAAAACTTGGGTTATGTCCACTTTTGGATTACCGCGGTTTGCGCGTATGGCGTATTTTTCCCGATGCACTTTGTCGGAATGGCAGGGGTGCCACGTCGTTACTACGAGAACACCGCGTTCCCTATGTTCGATGAGTTGACCAACGTACAGGTATTGATGACCGTATTTGCGATCATTGCAGGTTTGGCCCAGTTAATATTCGTTTACAACTTTATCTCAAGTATCTTCTACGGTAAAAAAGGACCTGTTAACCCGTGGGGCTCCAACACTTTGGAGTGGACAACTCCGCAGGAGCATATCCACGGAAACTGGCCAGGGGAAATTCCACACGTTTACCGTTGGGCATACGATTACAGTAAAACATACGAAAATGGTGAGTACATTATTGCAGGACAGGATTTTGTTCCGCAAAACGTTCCGCTTCAAGAGAACGAAGAAGAACTCAACCATTAAAAAATATAGTTATATTAGTGAAAAGGCCCGTCCAATTTGGATGGGCTTTTTTTGTTGGAATGGATTTTGAAGTGAATTGTATATCTTTAAAAAGCATTTTCCCCCTATCAAAAAGCAACCGTGATGAAAAAGATTGTTATCCTACTTTTAGTGTTAATGCCGATAGTGACCACTGCGCAGCGCAAACCCAAAATAAAAGGTAGTCGCATAGTAACACAGGTGAGCGAAGAACTTCCGCCCTTTACCGCAATTATTTTAAATGATGACCTTGAAATCACCCTAAAGGAATCCTTGGGGCCGGGCTATCACCTAATTGCCGACGATAATTTGGTGGACATACTTAAATTTGAAGTCAATGATGGCACTTTGGTGATAAGTTCCTACTACAACATTACGGCGAAAAAAGAGTTGGAAATCACGGTGAACTATACCCAGCTCAATGCCATTACGGTAAAAAACGGGACCATGGTTTCCAAAGATGTCATCCAATCCGCGGAACTGTTCGTGGATGGTTTCAACAATACAAAATTGGATATTAAGGCGAATGCGGACGTGATGGATATTAATTTGGAAGATACCAGCAGCGGTGATTTTCATGTAGAGGTCGACTCGTTGAACGTAAACCTGAACAAAAGAGCACAGGCCTATGTGTACGCGCAGATAAATTCCGGTGTTGTGGATATGGAAGGCAATTCATCCTTGGCCATGGAAGGCACCTCGGATAGATTTCATGTCAACGTGCTGGACAATGCCAATTATAAGGGAGAGGCCATGCAGATCAATTCGGCGCAACTTGAAATTACCGGAACCGCCAATGCAAGGATTTATTCATTTGGCGATATATCCATAAAATCATCAGGAAGCGCAGGAACTTATCTGTACGGCACGCCAAAAATTACCATTGAAGAATTTTTGGGAACCTCCCAACTCATCAAAAAAGAAGACTGATGATTATTGGGTAATCGGAGCGCTCATGCAATGCTCCGGAATGCCGAAACCATCTACCAATACTTCAATATGCGGCCTGAGCTCTGTGGATAACCGCTCTACCCGTTGACGGATGGCCTTCGATTTGGTGCTCCCAACATAACCTTGCTCCAAAAACCATCTGGCATCCGAATTGATTTGGTCCAAAGCGTAAAGGCAACCTACTTTCTCCATCAAGACCCTGTATTTAAGGTCCGATATAGTATCGATATGGTCACAGAAAACAGAATACGCCAGTTCCACACTGTACGCTTTTCCCAAAGCCAGTAAGTGGGTCTGGACCTTCAGGAAGGCCTGATACGAGGGAATCCCCTTTTTAATATAGTTGCGAATGCGCATGGCGAGGGTATAGGTCAGCCTGCGCGTGCGATAGTCAAAAGCATGCTTATGGAACTTTGGATTGTATAGGTGCTCCGCATCGACTTTGTTGGAATACAATGGGTTTATGGCCGTAAGTTTATCCGAAAGCTGCGATTGAAGCAGTTTTAAAACCGAGGCAAACCCTGCACTATTGAATTCAGCTTGAAAATCCGATAGGATACCTTTCGCAGCCAGTTGCAACAGCACCGTATTGTCCCCTTCAAAAGTGGTAAAAATGTCCACATCTCCCTTAAGGTCGGCAATCCTGTTCTCCAATAAATAGCCTTTTCCACCACAGGCTTCGCGACATTCTTGAATGGTTTCGTTGGCAAACCAGGTGATTATGGACTTGAGTCCCGCCACTTGGGTCTCGATCTTTCGTTTGTCAGGTTGCGAATCGTCACTGTAGCGCTTTATCATTTCTTCCAGAGTGAAATGATACACGTAGGCTCCTGCAATTTTTGGGGTTAGCCTCAGCTGATGGGTGGGATAATCCATGATCAAGTCTTCCTGTACCTTCACATTATCATTGAACTGCCTACGGTTCAGGGCATATTTTACTGCGATGGACAAGGCCATTTTACTTCCCCCGAGAGCGCCACGGGCCACGCAGATTCGTCCACCCACCAAAGTGCCCAACATGGTGAAAAATCGCTTGTTCGGATTTTTGATGGAGGAAAAGTACGAGCCATCATCACGTATCTCCCCGTATTTGTCCAAGAGGTTTTTTCTGGGGACCTTAACATTGTTGAACCAGATTTTACCATTGTCCACCCCGTTCAGTCCCAACTTGTAACCATTGTCCTCGATGGTGATTCCTTCCAAGGTTTCGTGTGTTTCATTCCGGAGCGGAACCAAAATAGCATGTACACCTTCATTTTTGCCATCGACGATCAATTGTGCAAATACCGAAGCCATTTTGGAATGCAGGGCGTTCCCGATGTATTCCTTGTTATCATTTTTGCCTGGGGTATGTATAATGATGGAATCTGATTCCTTTTCATAGGTAGCCGTGGTCTTGATGCCACGGACATTGGAACCGTGCCCAGTTTCTGTCATGGCAAAACAACCCAATAATTTGGTTTCGCCGGCGTCTTTCAAATACACATCATGATGCTTTTTGGTGCCCAACTTCTGGATGCTTCCGCCAAAAAGCCCAAACTGAACCCCGAACTTTACCGCCAAACTGCCATCCACGAACATCAGATGTTCAAAAATTGCGGCATAAGCGGGCATGTTGTCTGTTCCGCCATAGGCATTGGGGTAGGCCATGGCGCCGTATCCCGCTTTTCCCAAAAGTTGGACCTGTTTCAATACCCTGTTCCGGAATTCATCTTTATCCCTTAATATTTCCCAAGCAAAATCAGGTTTGTCCAAAAACTTCCGGAACTCATCAACCACTTCGGTGTGCTCACCCTTAAGCATATAATCCAGCATTTTGGGATCGTATTCGTCCGAAGTTTTTTCATGAACCACCTCTACATCGAAGAGATGGTTGTAGTGGTTGGGCTGTATGCCAAGATGGACTTCGATATGCTTTAGCGCTTCGTTGACATTATCACCTTTAACCAATCGCTGACTAAGTGAAGTAAGCGGATAGGTGTCGCTCTCGATCAATTTAACCTTGGAATTGGCAATGGTCAGTTTCCAGTTCTTAAGTTCCTCATCATGGGGCGGATGGTCTTTGTGCAACCAATCGCCCAATTGTTTTTTTTCTTCAAAGCTCAATGTTTCATCTTGCGCTATTACTTTTTGTACAATGGATATTTCTGAAGCGGAGAGCAGGTCATCGGACCAAATCACGTAGAAAAATGGTATGTATTGTAGAATTCCAGTGGAATAATCAGTGGTAATCATAAAGGAATAAATTGATGTATTTAAACTTATCTAAGGTAAGGTTTAGATTTTTAAGAAGTGGACTCCAAAAGGTATTTTAGTGCCTTTGACTTTAGGCGGATTCCGTTTTCAACTATATTTGTTGAACCATGAATGAAAATTTAGATCCAACAGGCGAAAATCTTTCTCCGGAAGAATTTGATATAGAAAGAGCGTTACGGCCCATTAGTTTTGACGACTTTACCGGCCAGGCCCAAGTACTCGAAAACCTAAAGGTTTTTGTGCAGGCCGCCAATCTTAGGGGAGAAGCGTTGGACCATACCCTTTTTCATGGCCCTCCGGGTTTGGGGAAGACCACCTTGGCGCATATTCTTGCCAACGAACTCGGGGTGGGAATCAAGGTCACCTCCGGACCCGTGTTGGACAAACCGGGGGATTTGGCCGGGTTGTTGACCAATTTGGATGAACGGGATGTTCTCTTTATCGATGAAATCCACAGATTGAGTCCCATTGTGGAAGAATATCTGTATTCCGCTATGGAGGATTATAAAATTGATATCATGATCGAAACGGGCCCGAATGCCCGTACCGTGCAGATCAACCTAAGTCCGTTCACATTGATTGGCGCCACCACGCGATCTGGCCTGCTGACAGCTCCCATGCGCGCAAGGTTCGGAATCCAGAGCCGTTTGGAATATTACAATACAGAACTGTTGTCCACCATAGTTGAAAGAAGCGCCGAAATTTTAAACGTTCCCATCACCAACGATGCCGCAATTGAGATAGCAGGTCGGAGCAGGGGAACGCCCAGAATTTGTAATGCACTATTGCGCAGGGTTCGAGACTTCGCACAGATAAAGGGAAATGGTAACATTGACCTTGAGATTTCGCAGTTTGGACTAAAGGCTTTGAACGTAGATGCCCATGGATTGGACGAAATGGACAATAAAATTTTGACCACCATCATAGATAAATTCAAAGGTGGACCTGTTGGGATTACCACTTTGGCAACGGCAGTGTCCGAAAGCGCCGAAACTTTGGAAGAAGTGTACGAACCTTTCTTGATTCAGCAGGGCTTTATCATGCGAACCCCTCGAGGACGTGAAGTCACGGAACTTGCCTACAAACATTTGGGCAAGGTAAAGGGCGGTACACAAGGCGGATTGTTCTGATATAATTGCTCTCTCCGTATTATGTCAAAGAGCTTGTTTCTAATCGTCATGGCCCATTTGAATCTATAATGAAATGTTATAAAGATGAGTTTGATACGCTAAAGGTAAAGTGTAAAGACCCTTAGGCAATCTTACTTATCTAGTCCGCACCCTTTCAAAATCATTTGTAGTCCCCAAGATAAGGTTTCAAAGGTTGTTTCATTGTCCAATTCGCAGACATCCTTTGCTGTAATGATGGATTCTATTCCCATTAAAAGTACGGACAGATGAATCAATTTTTCTTTCTCCTCTTCGCTCAGATCGGCCTTAGTAGATTTAAAGTACTCTCGGAGCGTGTTGATTCGGTTTTTTCCCCTACGCATTTGTGGGTTGGATGATGCCAGTACAGCTGCCAAAAACTTTCTTGAAGTTTGTTCGTTTCGAAGGCTGAAATCCAAGTAGGCCTTTTGGATGTTTAAAAGGGTATCATTTTCTGATGTTTCCTTGTCATTGCCAAAAAAGCTATCAGGTTTGGGAACGTCAAGTTGAAGAATCAAATCCATGGAGATGGAATCAATATTGGTGTAGTACCGATAAATCGTTGCTCTGGAAACCCCAGCTTTCTCTGCTACATTTTCCATGGTCAAGGTTTCTTTCTTCTCCAATAATTCACGCGATGCCTCTAGAATTTTATCTCTGGTATTCTGCTTTTGTTTTTTACGTCCAGATGCAATGTGCCTATCTTTCATGAGACAAATATCTCATAAAATTTTGAGCTATGAAAATTAATCTATATGTTTGTGAGACAAAAATCTCATAAAATGAAAAACAATGCTTCAAAATGGGTCTTGGGCCAAAAAGTGACTTTGCACCCCACCACGGGTGATTATGATTTGGTTGTTTGTGAAACTCCAGCTGGTGCACAAGGTCCACCACCTCATGTGCATAGCGAATACAAAGAGGCTTTTATGGTCGTCCAGGGCGAACTTGAGTTTTTTGTGAACGGGAAGACTTTTGTATGTAAACAAGGCGAGTCGGTTGATATCCCGCCTGGGACCTTGCATACATTCAGCAACAAAACGGATGCAGCCTGCACTTGGGTAAATATTCACAGTCCCAAGGGATTTTATAAATTTTTTGAGACTTTTGGTGTTCCGGAAACTGAAGATAATGCAATCATGAAATCCGTGGAACCTGAAATTATTCAAAAAGTTTTGGCCACGGCATCACAATATGATATGGCCATTCCGCCTCCACCACAGCAATAATGATTTACTGTTTTGTATCTTGGCATTTCAATACTTTATTGAACATCTATATTGAATGCTCTTCAGAAAAATACAGAACTAATAAAAACCGAAGCCAAACGCCTCGGTTTTTTGTCATGTGGTGTTTCCAAGGCTGAATTTTTGGAGGAAGAAGCCCCTCGTTTGGAGAAGTGGCTCAACCAGAACATGCATGGCGAGATGCAGTACATGGAAAACCATTTCGACAAACGTTTGGACCCTACAAAATTGGTCGAAGGTTCCAAGTCGGTCATATCACTTTTATTGAATTACTTTCCTTCCAAAGAGCAGAATCCAGATTCCTATAAAATTTCCAAATATGCTTATGGGATGGACTATCACTTTGTGATTAAGGACAAGCTCAAGAGTTTGCTTCATTTTATCCAAGAAGAAATCGGGGATGTCCACGGACGCGCATTCGTGGATTCTGCCCCCGTCCTGGACAAGGCGTGGGCAGCGAAAAGTGGGCTTGGCTGGATAGGCAAAAACAGCAATTTGCTCACCCAGCAAGTGGGCTCCTTTTATTTTATTGCCGAACTGATCGTGGATTTGGAACTGGAATACGATACGCCTGTGACCGACCATTGCGGTACCTGCACTGCTTGTATCGATGCTTGTCCTACGGAAGCCATTGTACAGCCCTACGTGGTCGATGGCAGTAAATGTATTTCGTACCTCACTATTGAGTTGAAGAACGAAATCCCTTCTGAATTTGATGGTAAATTGGACGAATGGATGTTCGGTTGCGATGTGTGCCAAGATGTTTGCCCATGGAACCGTTTTTCAAAATCGCATAGCGAACCGCTTTTTAACCCCCATCCGGACTTATTGTCCTTCACTAAAAAAGATTGGGAAGAGATAACGGAGGATGTCTTTAAAAAAATCTTTAAAAAATCAGCGGTAAAAAGAACAAAACTATCAGGTCTTGAACGGAACATCAATTTTTTGAAGAAATAGCATTATATTGAGCCATATTCTTGAAGTATTCTTGTCTTTTTTGTTGGAATGTTAAAGAGTGGCTAAACAAACTACATGATTAAGATTAAAAAGCCCAAATTAAGTTTTTGGCAAATTTTCAACATGAATGTTGGATTCTTGGGAATCCAATATAGTTTTGGGTTGCAACAGAGTGCCATCAACCCCATATTTCTTTTTTTGGGCGCCACAGAGGAAATGTTGCCCATTTTAAATATTGCAGGTCCCGTAACGGGCTTGATCGTTCAACCCATTATTGGTGCCATATCTGATAAAACATGGTCGCCGCGTTGGGGAAGGCGAAAACCCTTCTTTTTGATTGGGGCCATCATGGGGAGTATCTGTTTGTTTGCTTTTCCTTTAAGTCCCGCCTTGTGGTTTGCAGTAGGTTTACTTTGGATTTTGGACGTGGGGAACAATATGGCCATGGAGCCCTACCGGGCATTTGTGGGTGATAAATTACCGGAGTCACAATTCAGTATCGGCTATCAGATGCAGAGCCTTTTTGTGGGTGCGGGCATTCTTTTGGCCAATGCCTCTATCTTTATATTTCAAGATTGGTTCGGAGGGGGGCAAGAAGTGGAAGGTACTGTGCCCAAGTGGTTGTACTATTCTTTTTTTATCGGTTCATTCTTGTCGATAGCCACCATTTTATGGTCTGTCTTAAAAACGCCGGAAATTCCACCTACGGACGATGAACTGACCGAAATCAATAAACATAAAGCACTTCCCTTTGCCGAGCGGTTCAAGGTTCCTTTTGTGGAAATTGCACATGCGGTAAAGCAAATGCCCAGATTTATGTGGAAGCTGTCCGCGGTCTACCTCTTTCAATGGTATGCACTTTTTGTGTATTGGCAATTTATCACGCCTTTGTTCAGGGTTTCTTTAGGGTATGATACTTCCGAGGCGGCAGCACAAGCAGCAAAAATGAGCACCACCTATAATATTGTTACTGCTGTAGTGGCATTGGTTCTAGTGCCATTGACCATGCGATTTGGGGGCAAAAAAGTATATGCTTTGAGTTTATTAGGAACGGCAATCGCGTTGTTTGCCATACCTTATATTCAGGACCCGGTTTACGTGCTGTTCCCCATGGTGCTGTTCGGAATCGGTTGGGCGGCAATGATGGGAATCCCTTACAGTATGGTGTCCAAAGTGGTCCCACAAGAACGAAGAGGGGTTTATATGGGCATATTGAATATGATGATCGTAATCCCGATGGGGATAGAGACACTTACTTTTGGACCTATTTTTAAAAATCTTTTAGGAGGCAATTCGGTCAATGCGATGCTTTTTGCAGGCGCGTTTTTTGTCATAGCAAGTATTTTGGCCATGCGGCTCAATGTAAAAAAGGCCAAAAAAGAATATCCCTTGGATTCATAAACCAAACTGGGGCAGTAGGTTATAAAATTACGTTTTCAATTTTTTGTTTGAGTTGAAATTGATTATCAAGATTTTAAGATAAAAGCAACGAATGCCCTAACTTTACCACTTCATTTTTTACAATATGAGCAAGGAAAAGCAAAGAAGGGAAGCGTTACTGTACCACGCTAAACCACAGCCGGGAAAAATCAAGATCGTACCCACAAAACCATATTCCACCCAACGGGATCTGGCATTGGCCTACTCGCCTGGAGTGGCCGAACCTTGTTTGGAAATCGAAAAGAACAAGGATGATGTGTACAAGTACACCGCCAAAGGAAACATTGTGGCGGTAATTTCCAATGGAACCGCCGTTTTGGGTCTGGGGGATATAGGCCCGGAGGCCTCAAAACCGGTAATGGAAGGAAAGAGTTTGCTTTTCAAGATTTTTGCTGATATCGATGGGATTGACATCGAATTGGATACCAAGGATGTAGACCGTTTTATTGAAACGGTGAAGACCATCGCTCCGACTTTTGGAGGTATCAACCTGGAAGATATCAAAGCTCCCGAAGCTTTTGAGATAGAACGCAGATTGAAGGAAGAACTTGATATTCCTGTAATGCACGATGACCAGCATGGAACCGCAATTATTTCTGCTGCAGCTTTGATAAATGCTTTGGAAATTGCCGAGAAAAAAATCGAAGAAGTCAAAATAGTAGTCAGCGGCGCAGGTGCAGCTGCCGTTTCCTGTACCAAGTTGTACAAGGCATTTGGGGCAAGGGCGGAGAATATTGTAATGCTCGATAGCAAGGGGGTAATACGAAGCGATAGGGAGAATTTAAGTGGGGAGAAAGAGGAGTTTGCCACCGATAGAAAAATAGATACTTTGGAGGAAGCCATGGTCGATGCCGATGTTTTCATCGGGCTTTCCATTGCGGATATTGTATCTCCGGGGATGTTGAGTTCCATGGCTGAAAACCCCATTGTCTTTGCTATGGCCAACCCGAATCCTGAGATCGAGTACAATCTGGCTTGCGAGACCAGAAAAGATATCATTATGGCAACAGGACGCTCGGACCATCCTAACCAAGTGAACAATGTGCTTGGATTCCCTTTTATTTTTAGGGGAGCCTTGGATGTGCGAGCCACCAAAATCAATGAAGAAATGAAAATGGCCGCGGTTCGAGCTCTGGCAGATTTGACCCGTGAACCTGTGCCGGAACAAGTGAACATTGCCTATGATGCCACAAGGTTGACCTTTGGCAGAAACTATATCATTCCAAAACCTTTTGACCCACGTTTGATCACCAAGATTCCACCGGCAGTGGCAAAAGCTGCCATGGACAGTGGAGTGGCCAAATTCCCGATTCAAGATTGGGACAAGTATGAAGAGGAACTGTATCAAAGGTCGGGCAACGACAATAAAGTGGTGAGGCTGTTGCACAACAGGGCCAAGGTAAACCCAAAACGAATCGTGTTTGCCGAGGCTGAATTATTGGATGTAATGAAGGCCGCGCAGATTGTTTACGAAGAAGGAATCGCCACGCCCATTCTGCTCGGAAACAAAGAAATTATAGAACATCTAAAAAAAGAGCTGGAATTTGATGCCGAGGTGCCGATTATTGATCCACGTTCCGATGAATTTAGCGAAATGCGTTCCCGATATGCGCTAAAGCTTTGGGAATTAAGAAAAAGAAAGGGTGAGACCAAGTACAGTGCACGTGTCAACATGGGCAAGCGCAACTATTTTGGTGCGATGATGTTGAAAGAAGGTGATGCAGACGGAATGATTTCCGGCTATTCGAGAGCCTACCCAAAGGTATTGCGCCCCGTTTTTGAAGTATTGGGAAGGGCCAAGAACGTACAGAATGCCAGTACCGTAAATATTATGATCACGGATAGGGGGCCTCTATTTTTAGCGGATACCTCCATCAATATAAATCCAAATGCGGAAGAGCTGGCCGAGATTGCCCAAATGACGGCCAACGTGGCCAAAACCTTTGGTTTTAACCCCATTATGGCATTGCTATCTTATGCGAACTTTGGTTCTTCAAACCATCCGCATGCCAAAAAAGTTCGGGAAGCCGTTAGAATCCTGCACGAAAGGAATCCGGATTTGGTGGTCGATGGTGAAATTCAAACCGATTTTGCTCTTGATCCAGAAATGAGCGATAAAAATTTCCCATTCTCCAAGATATCCGGTAAAAAGGTCAACACCTTTATATTCCCGAATTTGGAATCCGCCAATATCACTTATAAGCTATTGAAAGGTCTTAACAAGGCCGATTCCATTGGTCCGATAATGGTCGGATTGACCAAAGCTGCCCACATTTTACAGTTGGGTGCAAGCGTGGACGAAATGGTGAATATGGCCGCAGTAGCCGTTATCGATGCCCAAGAAAGGGAGAAAAGACGGAAAGCTAGAATGCAAGGAGAATAGTCTCCTTAAAATCAGATAAAATGATTACCCATTTAAAAGGAAAACTGGTCGAAAAAAATCCCACCTATGTCATTGTAGAATGCAATGGCGTCGGCTATTTTTTGAATATTTCTTTGCATACGTTTTCCATGCTTACCGATGAGGAAAATATATTTATTTATACCGACTTGTTGGTAAAGGAAGACTCCCATACCCTGTTCGGTTTTGCGGAGCGTGCCGAGCGCGAAGTATTCCGTTTGTTGATCTCCGTTTCGGGGGTCGGGGCCAGTACCGCACGTACCATGTTGTCCTCATTGTCACCGGCAGATGTAAGGGATGCCATAGCCAATGGCGATGTCCCCACAATCCAGTCTGTAAAAGGGATTGGGGCCAAAACGGCCCAACGCGTTATCTTGGATTTGAAGGACAAGATTTTAAAAGTCTACGACATAGGCGAAGTTTCACAACAATCAAACAATACAAATAAAGAAGAAGCGTTATCTGCATTAGAGGTTCTTGGTTTTACCAGAAAGCAATCTGAAAAGGTGGTGGACAAGGTACTTTCCCAAGACACTTCGTTAAGCGTAGAGAACATTATAAAACAGGCGCTGAAAAATTTGTAACTAGTTTGAAAAAAGGGGCAAAACCAATACTTAAACCAATACGTTTTAAGTACATCTTCTTTGTTGTTTGTTTACTGTCCATATCCAACCTAATGGCGCAGGAAACGGACGAACAGGCTCAGGATTCCGTGCAAACAGGAGTTGAGCTTGGCCGCCTTATCATGGACAACCCTGATAGCATTGTTGCAAAATACACTTACGACCCCAAAACAAACACATACGTATATACCGAGAGCATTGGCGATTTCAATGTAAATTACCCTGTAATACTTACTCCTGAACAGTACTATGATTTGGTGGAGAAGGAGCAGATGAAACGCTATTTTAAACAAAAGGGAGATGCCTATGCCGGAAAAAAGGCGGGTAGCGAAGAGGCAAGACGAAATCTTTTGCCCAACTTTTATGTGAACAGTAACTTTTTTGAGACCATTTTCGGGGGGAATACCATTGAGGTGATCCCACAAGGGTCGGTCGCTATGGATTTGGGCGTGTTGTGGCAAAAAAATGACAACCCTGCATTGTCCCCGAGAAACCGTACCAACCTTTCTTTTGATTTTGACCAACGCATCAGTTTAAGTTTGCTGGGAAAAGTAGGGGAGCGTCTTCAAGTAACGGCAAACTATGATACGGAGGCCACGTTCGATTTCCAGAATTTGGTCAAGTTGGATTACACGCCGACCGAAGATGATATCCTTCAAAAAATTGAAGTGGGTAACGTAAGTATGCCGCTGAATAGTTCTTTGATTACCGGTGCGCAGAGTTTGTTCGGTGTAAAAACACAACTTCAATTTGGAAAAACCACAGTGACCGCTGTGTTTTCCGAGCAGCGTTCGCAAAATAATACCGTAGTGGCCCAAGGTGGCGGTACGGTCAACGAGTTTTCGTTGACAGCTTTGGATTATGATGAGGATAGGCACTTTTTCTTGGCACATTACTTCCGGGATAATTACGACCGTGCCCTGGAGTTTTATCCCTTTATACAGACCCAGGTTCAGATTACCCGTTTGGAGGTATGGGTGACCAACCGAAACCAACAAACTCAAAATGTAAGAAATGTAGTGGCCATCCAGGATTTGGGAGAGGCCATTTCCGATAATACCCGTATCGGTGTCAACAATGGGGACCCCGCAGGCTTTTATAATCCGCAAGCTGTTGCCACAGGCCTTCCCCAGAACGGGGCAAACGATTATGATCCCAATCAAATTGGGAGTGGTGCATTAAGCCAGGCAGTTCGGGACATTGCTACGGTAGAATCCGGCTTTAACATTCCCGGGTATACCGTGAACCAAGGCTTTGATTATGCTATCCTGGAAAACGCCCGAAAACTGGAGCCGGGCAGGGATTATGAATTTGACTCCCAATTGGGTTACATTTCTTTGAGCCAAAGTTTGAGCAATGATGAAGTTTTGGGTGTAGCTTTTCAGTATACCTTCAATGGGCAGGTCTATCAAGTAGGGGAATTTGCCAACGGCGGTGTGGATGCTACCACAATTCCACCAAATTCCAACTTAATAGAGAACAATGCATTGATTCTAAAGTTGCTGAAGAGTAACATCACCAATGTTCAGGACCCTATTTGGGATTTGATGATGAAAAACATCTATTCCACGGGAGCCTATCAATTGAGTCAAGAAGATTTCAAACTTAACATTCTATATTCCGACCCAACCCCGCGAAACTACATCACCCCGGTAGACCCGAACGCAGGTTGGCCAACAGGGTTGCAGGATCAAGTATTGTTGAATGTGTTTAATCTTGACCGGTTGAATACTTATAATGATGTGCAACCTGGAGGGGACGGATTTTTTGATTATGTCGAAGGGATTACCGTCGATTCCCAATCGGGCCGGATTATTTTCACAAAAGTTGAGCCATTCGGAGAGTATTTGTTCGAACTGTTGGGGGGAGGGGTTTATGATGTGGCCAACGATCAGGGCTACAATCCCAACCAACAGCGCTACGTATTCCGTAATATGTACGCCAAAACCAAGGCGGCCTCTTTGCAAGATGCGGAAAAGAACCGTTTCCAGATAAAAGGACGATATACTTCGCAATCCAATAACGGGATTCCTATTGGCGCCTTCAATGTGCCGCAAGGTTCGGTGACCGTAACCGCCGGTGGCCGCCAACTGCAAGAGGGGATTGATTATACCGTGAACTATCAAGCGGGAACGGTGCAGCTTCTCGACCCAAGTTTGGAAGCTTCCAATACGCCTATCAATATTTCCGTGGAGAACAATGCGGTATTTGGCCAGCAGACCAGACGTTTTGCCGGGGTGAACGTAGAGCATAAATTCAACGAAAAATTTGTTCTGGGAGGAACCTTGCTCAATTTGAACGAGCGACCCCTCACCCAAAAATCAAACTACGGAATCGAGCCCGTGAACAATACTATTTTTGGACTGAACGGAAAC
The DNA here is from genome assembly GCF_011068285.1 of Flagellimonas oceani. Taxonomy (NCBI): domain Bacteria; kingdom Pseudomonadati; phylum Bacteroidota; class Flavobacteriia; order Flavobacteriales; family Flavobacteriaceae; genus Flagellimonas; species Flagellimonas oceani. The sequence goes on from NZ_CP049616.1 coordinate 4,580,130, forward strand.
TTCAGTACCGAGATTCCGTTCCTGACAAGATTGGCGAACAAGTTGCCCAACATAGATACGGATGTGCCTTCAAATCTTTCTGTAAGGGGAGAAGTCGCTTTCTTGCGACCAAATTCACCGAAGAACGCCGATTTTCAAGGCGAGACCACTACCTATCTGGATGATTTTGAAGGCGCCCAGGCGCTTATAGATATTCGTTCATCGTTGGGTTGGACGTTGGCGAGCCCGCCAGTGGAGTTTTTGAACGATAGAACGGGAATCGATGTAGGTTACGAGCGTGCAAAAATGGCATGGTACACCATCGACCCTATTTTTTATACCAATCAGAGACCTTCCGGATTGTCCGATAATGATATTTCCTTGAACTCTACCCGTAGGGTTTTTATCGATGAGGTATTTACCGAAACGGATATTGCGCAAGGACAGACCCAAGTGCAAAGTACTTTGGATGTGGTTTACTATCCAAATGCAAAAGGGCCATACAATGCCAATCCAAGTTTTGAGACCGAAACTCCGGATGTGAAATGGGGAGGGATCATGAGACCGTTGAGCAGCACCAACTTTGAACAGTCCAATGTGGAATTCGTCCAATTTTGGGTGTTGGATCCTTATGTTGATGGTGAAACCGTTGATGGGAATGCAGGGGAACTGGTATTCAACTTGGGTAATATTTCCGAAGATATTTTAAAGGATGGCCGAAAGCAATACGAAAACGGATTGCCGGCAAGCACCAACAATGAGGTTCCAAGGGAAACCATTTGGGGGCAAGTGCCTTCCACGCAATCATTGGTGTATGCTTTTGATGCCGATGAGGCCAACAGGTCGGCACAAGATCTTGGTCTGGATGGTTATGGCGATACCGAAGAAGCTTCTATTTATAATGGCCCAGCAGAAGACCCTGCTCTGGACAACTACCAATATTATCTGAATCGCGAAGGTGGTATTTTAGAGCGCTATTTGGATTTTAACAATACACAGGGCAACTCTCCGGTTACCGTTACAAATACCAACAGAGGTTCCACCACTCTGCCAGATGTGGAGGATATTGACAGGGATTTGACCATGAATACGGTGAACAGTTATTACGAATACCGTATCCAAATAAAGCCCAACACCACCATCGATGATCAATATGTGACCGATATCCGTGAAGGACAAACGCCTACCTTGCCCAATGGTACGCAGTTGAACCGTAGGTGGATTCAGTATAAAATTCCATTGAGCGATTTTACCGATGCCGTAGGTGGAATCTCTGATTTTAGATCCATCAGTTTCATGCGGATGTATTTGACCGGGTTTTCCGATGATGTGGTACTCCGTTTTGCTACCTTGGACCTGGTACGTGGCGATTGGAGGACCTACACCAATTCCCTACAGCCCAATGTGGACAATGATCCTTCGGATGATGCTACGGTTACCGACGTAAATACCGTAAACATTGAAGAAAACTACGGAAGACAACCTATTCCCTACGTTTTGCCTCCGGGGGTTTTCAGGGAGCAGCTGAACAATAACAATACGATCATTCGCCAGAACGAGCAGTCCTTGTCCTTTGTGGTAGAGAATTTGGAGTCTCAAGATTCCCGTGGGGTGTTTAAAAATGTAAATGTGGATGTGCGCCAGTACGAACGCTTGAAAATGTTCATGCACGCCGAAAAAATATTCAATGCGGATTACTCGGACAGCGACACACCTTTGGTCGGTTTCTTGCGTATCGGTACCGATTTCTCCGAAAACTTTTATCAGATAGAATTGCCGCTTCAATTTACTTCTTTCGGAGCTTCATCTGCAGAAGAGATTTGGCCCGATGTCAACGAAATTGATGTAGCACTAAGGGATTTGAACAAAGTAAAGTCAAAAGGAATATCCGATCAAACGCTTGATGAGATCAATTACTACGAAATTGTGGATGGCGAAGCTGTTCTTGTGGATGAATTCGCTCCGCGAACATTGGGAAGGGTCCGAATCGGGATACGGGGTAATCCATCATTGGGTAGCATTCGTGGTATGATGGTGGGTATCAAAAACATTGACGATATTCCAGCCCGAGGCGAGGTATGGTTCAACGAACTTCGCTTGGCAGGATTGGAAAACAATGGAGGCTGGGCCGCTACCGCTGCCTTGGATGCCAACATGGCCGATTTTGCCAACGTTACGGCAACGGGAAGCAGAAGTACATCAGGTTTTGGATCCATAGACCAGACCCCTACGGAACGTGCTTTGGAAGATGCGATTTCTTATGATGTCGTGACCAATGTGAACGTGGGACAATTGTTTCCGAAGAAATGGAACTTGCAATTGCCGTTCAATTATGGTATTTCCGAAACCTTGATCACACCGGAGTTCGACCCTGTTTACGATGACTTAAGGTTGGATGACAGGATTGCCGCCGCATCAACGCAAGAGGAAGCCGAGACCATTCAGGAGCAGGCCGAAGACTATACAAAACGGACCAGTATCAATTTGATCGGGGTCAGAAAAAATAGGGGAGAGGAAGCCGAAGAAAATTTCTTCGATGTGGAAAACTTCACCTTTAATTATTCCTACAATGAAACCGACCATAGGGATTTTGAGGTGGCGGAGCTTCGCGACCAAAACGTTGCAACGGGATTTGTCTATAATCATAATTTTAAACCGGCTCCCGTGGCGCCCTTTGCCAAAAAGGATTCCATGCTTACCGGCAAATATTGGCAATGGCTCAAGGATTTGAACTTTAATGCCCTGCCCACAAGTTTATCGGTGAATGCCAACTACAACCGTTCCTTTAATCAGCAGCGGTACCGGGACGTGTTGGAGCCCGGAGTGGATGCGCTCCAGTTGCCATTGCTGCAGCAACGTAACTATCTGTTCAATTGGCAATATGCGCTCAATTATAGTTTGACGAAATCATTGAGGCTGAACCTGACCGCCTCCAACAACAATATTGTCCGTAATTATTTTAATGTGGACGATGATCGGGATTCCGGAATCAATCAGGCCTTGGACCTTTGGGATGGATTCTTTGATATTGGCGAACCAAATAGGCATGCACAGCAAATGCAGTTGAACTACGAATTGCCGTTCAGTAAGATACCGTTCCTTAATTTTATCAATGCCCAGTACACCTATACCAGTAATTTTGATTGGCAACGTGGCGGGGATGCATTAATAGAGGTGGCCGGAGAAAACATCAACACCGTCCAGAATGCCAGCACCCATAATTTGACGGCCAATATGAGCATGCAACGTTTTTATGACTTTTTGGGCCTTAAAAAACGTGACGGAAAGGTGACCGCCAACCAAGCACCGATTAGAAGGGATAAGGCGGGGAACCCTGCCAACGGTGAAGAAACCGATGGTCCGCGAAAAACAAGCAAGGGCTTCAATACCTTGGTGGACATTGTTACCATGGTAAAACGTGTCAACGTAAATTATAGCGAGAACCGGGGAACGGTATTGCCGGGCTATACGCAGTCCATAGGATTTATTGGGACTTCCAGGCCCACTTTGGGATTTGTCTTTGGAAGTCAGGCAGATGTAAGGTTCGAAGCGGCGCGTAGGGGCTGGTTGACCGACTATCCGGAATACAGCAACCAGTTTATGCAGAACACCAACAAGCAGCTGAACGTTACCGCTACGGCACAGCCCACACAAGATCTGACCATAGACTTGACCGCCGATAGAAGTTATATGAACTCATCCAGAGAGACCTATAGCCCAGAAGAGTGGATGAACGAGCAGCCGGGATTGATCAATGAAATGGGGAACTTCAGTATATCTACGATGATGATCGGAACTGTATTCAGTAAAAGTGACGAATTTGATTCCGAAACCTTTGAACAGTTCAAACAAAACAGGATCACCATTGCGAACAGATTGGTCTCCGATCGTGGAGAAAGCCCGGGCCAGTTGGATGAGGACGGTTTCCCTGAGCGTTACGGTAAAACACAACAAAATGTATTGCTTCCCGCATTCTTTGCCGCCTATACGGGGCAGGATGTGGAAAGGGTGAACATGGACGCTTTCCGTGAAATTCCTATCCCAAACTGGAACATTAAGTATACCGGTTTGATGAAGAACAGGTGGTTCAAAAAGAAATTCAAACGTTTCTCCTTGAGCCATGGCTACCGAGCCGCCTATAGCGTAAACTCGTTCCAGACCAATTTGGAGCGTCAAAACACCACATTTGATCCCGAGAACGGAGATTTGTTGCCCAAGACACTGATCAATAATGTGGTGCTCACAGATGAGTTCAGTCCGTTGATGCGCGTAGATTTTGAGATGCAGAACTCCTTTAGCTTTTTGGCCGAATTGCGCACCAGCAGGACCCTATCTTTGAGTTTTGACAACAATCTTTTGACCGAAATCAACGGAAACGAATATACCCTTGGTCTGGGCTACCGCTTTAAGGATGTGAAGTTCGTGACCAATATAGGGGGCGAGAAAACACGTTTAAAAGGCGATTTGAACCTAAAGGCCGACCTTTCAATGCGTGACAACATAACCATTATCCGCAACTTGGATATCGACAATAATCAAATTACATCGGGCCAACGGTTAATGTCCGTAAAGTTCACGGCAGATTATGCCCTGAGCAAAAGTTTGAATGCCTTGTTCTTTTATGATCACTCCTTCTCGGAGTTCGCGGTATCCACGGCATTTCCCCAGACCACTATCAATACAGGCTTTACGTTGCGGTACAATTTTGGTAATTAGTAATGGGTCGTTCATCTTTACTTCATTTTGTCGCAAAGTTTCTTTGAAAAGCTTTCCGCAATCTGTTACATTTGTCCATCGACTAATTCAAACACATTAGCAATGAACATACCATCAGAATTAAAGTACACCAAGGACCACGAATGGGTCAAAATAGATGGAGATATCGCAACCGTTGGAATCACGGATTTCGCTCAAAGTGAACTAGGGGATATCGTTTACGTAGAAGTGGAAACTTTGGACGAAACATTGGATAAAGAAGAGGTTTTTGGCACTGTTGAAGCGGTAAAGACCGTTTCCGACCTGTTTTTGCCATTGAGCGGGGAAATCGTCGAGTTCAATGAGGCATTGGAGGACGAGCCTGAAAAAGTGAACTCCGATCCCTATGGAGATGGTTGGATGGTAAAAATTAAACTAAGCGAGCCTTCTGAAGTGGAAGAGCTAATGAGTGCCGAGGATTACAAGGCATTGATCGGTGCTTAAGCAAAACCTATATACCATATTGTTTATAAGCTGGGCAGTGATCATAACAATGCTCAGCTTATTTTCTTTCTCGGACATGGACTTGGACACCGGAGGGCTAAATATTCCGTACGCCGATAAAATCACCCATTTTACATTTTATTTGGTGTTCGCCGTAATGGGGTGCCTAACTTTACGGGAGAGGACCATGGGCAAGCTGGAATTGGGCAAGGCCTTGATTATTGTTCTGATTTTCGCTATATTATATGGAATACTGATCGAAGTATTGCAGTATAGCCTCACAACCGATAGAATGGCCGAGTTCGGCGACGTTATGGCAAATACTCTGGGAGCATTTGCAGGAATTGGACTGATTCGGTGGGTTTTTTCCAAGAAAAACCCGTTAAAATGGAAATTTTAATTGTTTATTTAACCAATTAATAATTAAATTAGCAAACACTAAATTTAGAAAAGGAGAAAAAGGATGGAACCAAAAAAGAACCCGAAAGCAGACGTAGGAAGAAACAGCACGCTATACTTTGTTATAGGACTTGCTGCTGTTTTGGCATTGGTCTACGGAGCCATGGAGTGGAAAAAGTACGATAAGGCCAGCGATTACGACATTTCTATGAATGTTGAAGATCAATTGGACGAGGAAGTGCCGATGACCGAACAAATCAAAACTCCACCGCCACCACCGCCACCTGCAGCCCCCGAAGTTATCGAGGTTGTAGAAGATGAAGAGGAAGTAGAGGAAACAGTGATCGAGTCCACCGAAACTAGCCAAGAGGAAGAGGTAATCGAAATCGAGGAAGTAGAAGTGGAAGAAGTGGAAGAGGATATTTCGGTCCCTTTTGCGGTTATCGAGGATGTTCCAATATTTCCTGGCTGTGAAAACGCCAAGGATAAGAAAGCCTGTTTCCAAGAGCAAATGCAAAATCATATCCGTAAAAACTTCCGTTACCCGGAAATTGCCCAAGAAATGGGAGTTCAAGGTAGGGTAAGTGTTATTTTCGTTATCCAAAAAGATGGAAGTATCGGAAATATTAGAATGCGCGGACCGGACAAAAACTTGGAGGCAGAGGCAATGCGTATCATCCAAAAATTACCTAAAATGACTCCTGGAAAGCAGAGAGGAAGACCGGTAAAGGTACCTTTCAGTATTCCGATCACATTTAAGCTTCAGTAAAATTTATATATAAATTCCTGTTGAGGCAGGAATGGAAAAAGCCCTGATGGAAACGTCAGGGCTTTTTTTATGGAATTATCATCAAGAATCATAAAACTTTAGCTTTGGTTGCAAAAGATATGCACTGGCGTTATCTTTGCCAGTCAATATAGATGTGGATGAAATCTGCTGTAGGTTCCGTAAAAAATAATACCCTTTCCATAGTACTTTCCGATTTTAAGGAGATTACCAAGGCCAAACTGGCCGTAAGCGTGGTTTTCTCCTCGATTGCAGGGTATTTTTTGGGCGCCTACCAGGTCGATTTGGTCTCCCTGTTGTTATTGATGTTCGGAGGATACTGCATGGTCGGGGCTTCAAATGCCTATAACCAGATAATAGAAAAGGACCTCGACGCTTTAATGAAGCGTACCCGAAATAGGCCCATTCCATCTGGTAGGATGAGTGTTAGGACCGCACTGATCATAGCCGTGACTTTGACGGTGCTCGGTGTATTGGCCTTGCTTGCGCTAAGCCCTAAAACGGCAATGTTCGGCGCCATATCCATTTTTTTGTACACCAGCGTTTATACGCCGTTAAAAACAAAATCACCGCTTGCGGTGTTTGTCGGGGCATTTCCCGGAGCCATACCGTTTATGTTGGGTTGGGTGGCGGCCACCGACGATTTTGGCATAGAGCCCGGAACCTTGTTCATGATCCAGTTTTTTTGGCAGTTTCCGCACTTTTGGGCACTCGGTTGGATGTTGGACGAGGACTACAAACAGGCCGGTTTTAAAATGTTGCCCACAGGAAATAAGGATAAAGGAACGGCACTTCAAATTATTCTGTACACCATTTGGATGATAGTCATCTCCATTGTGCCCGTTTTTGGTTTTACCGGTAGGCTACATCTTTCCATTCCCGCAGCGGTCATTGTATTGTTGTCTGGATTGGTCATGTTGTTTTTTGCCTTCAAGCTCTATGAAAACAGGGACAATGCCTCGGCCAGAAAATTGATGTTGGCCAGTGTCACCTATATATCATTGATTCAGGTCGTTTACGTATTAGATAAGTTTATAAGTTAAAATGGATTTAACCCAAGGAACAGTAGAGGAAAAGAACAGAAGGGCAAAAAAAATGATGCTCTGGTTCGGTATTGTGAGTTTGATCATGGGATTTGCCGGCTGGACGAGTGCCTATATCGTAAGTAGCAAAAGGGAGGATTGGGTAAGTGATTTGGAACTGCCAAGTGCGTTCTTTATCAGTACCGCAATGATCATCCTGAGCAGTATCACCTATTTTTTGGCCAAGAAATCCGTTGCGAATAACAATCAAAAGAACGGGACGGTGTTTTTGCTCATCACCTTGGCACTGGGAATCACCTTTATATCATTGCAATTTGTAGGATTTTCACAAATGTTGGAAAACGGTTATTACTTTACCGGACCCACCAGTAATATAAAAATGTCCTACGTATTTTTGATCGCTGCCGTGCACATAGCGCACGTAGTGGCAGGATTGATTTCCCTTTTAGTGGTAATAGTGCAGCAAGCAAGAAAGAAATATACCCCCGATAATATGTTGGGCATGGAGTTGGGAGCCACATTTTGGCATTTTTTGGATTTTATTTGGGTATATCTAATTCTATTTATGTATTTCGTGAAATAAAACAGGATTGGCGCAGTTTTCGATCAAGTTTGTCTTTTACAATACATCAAAAAATGTAAATTTGTGAAAGTTTTAATAAAACGACCTTTTATATGGATGCAACGGTAAGTACCGGTACAGAAGACAGCGTTTGGGGAGGCGGAAATAAGCCCCTGGGCGCTAGCTATGGAAAAATGATGATGTGGTTTTTTATCATGTCGGATGCCTTGACCTTTTCTGGGTTCTTGGTAGCCTATGGTTTCTCAAGATTTAAGTTTATAGAGGTATGGCCCATTGCCGATGAGGTGTTTACCCACGTGCCCTTTTTCCATGGGAACTATCCTATGTATTATGTGGCATTTATGACCTTTATTTTGATTATGTCTTCCGTGACCATGGTATTGGCAGTGGATGCAGGCCATAAGATGAAACAGAAAAGTGTTATCCTGTACATGTTCCTTACCATTATCGGTGGTGCCATATTCGTTGGCTCACAGGCTTGGGAATGGGCAACTTTTATAAAAGGGGATTTCGGAGCGGTAGAGACCAATTCAGGAAGAATCCTTCAGTTTGTGGATGCGGAAACTGGCGAAAGGGCTGCTTTGGCGGACTTTGCCAAAACCTTGCCCGAAGAAAGGGTGAAGCACGCTGCAAGCGAGGGAATCTGGTTCCAAAGTGAAGGCTATCAAACATCATACTCCTTAAATGAGGTAGTTGAGGGCTTTAAGGCAACGCCAAATATCCTAATTCGAACAGAACAACTCAACGAAGAAGGGGAAAAAACCCTTTTGGACAGGAAAGAATCGCTTTCAAAAATATTGGAGGCCAACCAAGTGGTGGAAGGTGCAAACCTTATCCACAACGAATACGGACATAGATTGTTCGCCGATTTCTTCTTCTTTATTACTGGGTTCCACGGTTTCCACGTATTCTCGGGAGTAGTGATCAACGTCATTATCTTCTTTAATGTGATCTTGGGCACCTACGAGCGAAGAGGACATTATGAAATGGTAGAAAAAGTTGGACTGTACTGGCACTTTGTGGATTTGGTATGGGTATTCGTATTTACATTCTTTTATTTGGTATAAAAAACATTGACGATACATGGCACACGAGCATAAATTAGAGATTTTCAGAGGACTTGTAAAATTCAAGTCGAACACCCAAAAAATTTGGGGAGTACTTATTTTCCTTTCCATTGTTACAACAGTGGAAGTTGCATTGGGTATCATAAAACCACGGTTCTTGACCCATAGTTACTTTTTGGGGATGAAACTGCTTAACTGGATCTTTATCATTCTTACCTTGGTTAAGGCCTATTACATTGCATGGGACTTTATGCACCTTAGGGACGAGAAGACAGCATTGCGAAGGGTGATCGTATGGACTCCCATATTCTTGGTTTGCTATTTAATATTCATTCTGCTGTTCGAAGCGGATTACATTTACACTGTATACAGCGATAGCTTTATAACTTGGGATTTCTAAGAAGAGCATTTAACAAATTTAAAAGACGGTTTTCCAACCGTCTTTTTTTATTTTTGTACGGTTGTAAACACTATGAAAAAGAAAATCGTCTTAGCCGTCCTTTTTATATTGCCCGTAGTGGTGTATTTGTTTTTTGCATCGGGGGTCAACAATTTTGGACGTTTGCCCGTACTTACCGAGAAAGTGGCCGATATTTCGCAAATGGACTCCAATGTCCAGCTTAAGGATAAAATAACCATTCTGGGTTTTTTGGGCAATGATGTCGATTCCAAACAAGGAAATGCATTCAACCTGAACCAAAAAATATATAAAAGATTCGGGGAGTTCAACGATTTTCAAATGGTGATGGTGGTGACGGAGGACCAAAAATCCCAAGTGGAAGATCTGAAGAACGAGTTGGGAAAGCTCTCCAATATAGATAAATGGCATTTTGCCTTCATAACCGGGGATGAGATAAAAACTCTTTTTCAATCATTGGGCACCAATGTTGTCTTGGATAACGATTTGTCCACTCCTAACGTCTTCATTATTGATAAGGACCTAAAACTCCGTGGGCGCACAGATGATGAGGATGAAGGAACAAAGTATGGGTTCGATACCTCATCAGTAGCAGAATTGAACAATAAAATGGTGGACGATATTAAGATTATCTTGGCCGAATACCGTTTAGCTTTAAAAAAGAACAATGCCGATAGGAGCAAATAACAAAAGGAAGCACACCTACATTTGGGTCTCAGCGATCATATTGATTTTTGGGATTTTCGCCGTATATGAAATCACAATACGCGTAAAAGGGGGCACCATTGTGGAAAACGACCGAATGAGCAAAACCCCCAAGGAAGGAGAGGTAGGTTTTGTGGTCAACCAAGGTGAGAAACGACGTGTGCCGGACTTTGAGTTTTATGATCAAGACAGCACACTGGTAACCAATAAAGATTATTTGGGCAAGGTGTATGTTGTAGATTTTTTCTTTACCACTTGCCCCACTATTTGTCCCATAATGACCAAGAATCTAGTGGAATTGCAGGAGGTCTTTAAAGGGGAGGAGGACTTTGGGGTAGCATCCTTCACCATTAACCCGCAATACGATACACCATCCGTGTTAACGGCGTATGCCGAAAAATATGGAATTACCGATAAGGATTGGCATTTGATGACGGGTGACCAGGCAAAAATATACGAGCTCGCCCAACAAGGTTTTTACATCTTTGCAAATGAGGATCAGGAAGTTCCCGGAGGTTTTGAGCATTCGGGTATGTTCGCTTTGGTTGATAAAAATGGGTATATTCGTTCACGCAAAGATGAGTTCGGCAACCCATTGATTTATTATCGGGGAACCATCACCGAGGAACAAAAGGTAAATTCAGATGGGGAAACCCAACAGATTACCATGTTAAAAGAGGATATTAAAAAATTATTGGCAGAATGACCGAGGAAATTACTCTTAAGGAAAAACGGTACAATAGGTTGATAACCGTAATTTCCATTGCGATACCCTTAGTGGTGGCACTTTTGTTTGGCTACAAAATTCCGAACGCAAAGCCGTTGTCTTTTCTTCCCCCGATTTATGCGGGAATCAATGGTTTAACTGCGGTTCTATTGGTTGCTGCCATTATTGCGATAAAAAACGGACGCCAATTGATCCACAGGAGGTTAATGTTGACCAATATAATTTTGTCCGCTTTGTTCTTGGTGATGTACGTGGCATACCATATGACTTCGGAAACAACCGTTTTTGGCGGCGAGGGCCCCATAAAATTTATTTATTACTTTATTTTGATGACACATATCGTGTTGTCCATATCCGTAATACCATTGGTGCTGATTACGTATTCCAAAGTGTACCTTGACGATTTTGAAAGCCATAGGCAATGGGCCAAGTACACCTTTCCCATTTGGTTGTACGTTGCGGTCACAGGTGTTTTGGTCTATGTTATGATTTCGCCCTATTACCCCTATTAATTTTCCATGAAGACTAGATTTCTCATCATATTGTTCATAATGTTCATCATACCAACGATGTCGGAGGCACAATGTGCCATGTGCCGAGCGGTGGTAGAGAGCGAGTCCGATGGAAAAACCGCCGAGGCCATCAATAACGGTATCGTTTACCTTATGGCCGTGCCCTATGTGCTTGTCGGGGGGCTTTTCTATTTTATTTATCGGAAAATGAGGGGTTGAAAAGTCATTTTTGACAAGGATTTTTTGCTCGGACTGTAACATTTTATGATTTTGATAGTCATATTGATGTACGCTTGCGTAAATCATCAATCAAAATCGCTAACCTATGTTCGACCTGGAACGGTGGCAAGAAATATTTGACACCATACGAAAGAACAAACTCCGTACCTTTTTAACAGGGCTTTCCGTAGCCTCGGGCATCTTCATTCTGGTTATTTTATTGGGTTTTGGGCAAGGTATGCGCAACGGCATCGAAAACGAGTTCAAACAAGACGCATCTACCAGTGTATGGGTCTGGCCGGGCGTTACCTCCAAAGAGTATAAAGGGCTCAATCCGGGAAGGAGAATCCAGCTTGTAAACGAAAATTATGATAGGGCAAGCGCCATGTTCAAAGAAGACATTGAACGTGGTTCGGCCAGGATATTTGTAAGGGGCGTCAATGTCAATTACGGGAAGGAAGCGCTAATCTACGGAATTCAGGGCGTAGCATCCGATTTTCAATTTATTGAGAACGCCGATATGGTCGAGGGGAGGTTCATCAACTACCAAGATGAGGTTTCCAATGGCAAAGTCGCCATCATAGGGAACAAAATAAAAAAAGATGTTTTTAATGATGTTGCGACCCCGATCGGGGAATTTATAGACATTTCCGGTATTCCTTTTAAAGTGATCGGGGTGTTCAAGGAAATGGAAGAACGTGAAGAGGAACGCATCTATATACCCATAACCACGGCCCAACGGACGTTTAATGGGGGGAACAGGCTCAATAATATGTCCTTTACCCTGCCACCTGTCGAGAACTTTGATGAAGCCGTTGCACAATCCATCGATTTTAAAAATGGACTACGTGAGTATTTACAACAGACCCATACCATTGCCCCAGATGATACCGGGGCTATAGAAGTTTGGAGTGCCATGGAAGAGGCCAAACGATATTATGGGCTTACCAATAACATAAAACTTTTCTTTTGGTTCGTAGGAGTTTGTACCATTATAGCTGGAGTGGTCGGCGTAAGCAATATTATGATGATCGTAGTAAAAGAACGCACTCGAGAAATAGGGATACGAAAAGCACTTGGGGCAAAACCATGGTCCATTATCGGTATGATATTGCACGAAGCCATATTTGTTACCGCAATTTCCGGTTTTGGAGGACTCATTTTTAGCATGGCACTTTTGGAAATAGTGGGTCCCAATATTGAAGTGGACTATATTATGAACCCCTCCGTGAACTTTAATGTGGCCTTTTCCACGGTATTGGTTTTGATAGTTGCCGGGACCTTGGCCGGTTTTGTGCCTGCCTACCGCGCAGCAAGAGTCAAAGTAATAGAATCGCTTAGGGACGAATAACCATATCCGATATGTTCAATAAAGATAGATGGCGGGAAATAATCGAGGTGCTCACAACCAATGTGTGGCGTACCATATTTACGGCTTTTGGTGTGTGTTGGGGTATTTTTATTCTTATTGTCCTCTTGGCGGCGGGCAAAGGATTGGAGAACGGCATTAAACAAGATTTTGGGAACATCGCCACCAACACCATGTTTATGTGGACCCGTGCCACCACCAAGGGTTACGAAGGACTGCCCAAGGGGCGAAGTTTTGAATTCAAGATCAGCGATGTGCAAGCGCTACGTGATAATGTGCCCAACCTCCGTTTTATATCCCCACGTAACCAATTGGGAGGCTTTGGCGGCAACAACAACGTTGTTCGCGGCATTAGAACCGGTGCTTACAATGTGTATGGTGACTATCCCGAGATCATCAACCAAGACCCCATGGCGGTCACAGCAGGAAGGTTCTTGAACTATAACGATATCAGGGAAAAACGAAAGGTGGCCGTAATTGGTCAAGGGGTAAAGAACGATTTGTACGATAAGGACGAGGATGCACTGGGAACCTACATTAAAATTCAAGGGGTGAACTTTATGGTGATCGGTACCTATAAAAAAAATAATAGTGGCGGGGGCGAAGAGGGTCAAAAAGAAATATTTGTGCCCTTTACCTCGTTCTCCCAAGCTTTTAACCGAGGAGAAGATGTGGGTTGGATGGCCATTACCGCAAACGATGGCAGTTCCATATCACAACTCAAGGACAATATCGTGGATTTGATGAAGGAGAGGCACAAGGTACACCCGGAAGATAACCGGGCCGTTGGGTATTTTGATCTCTACGAGCAATACAATCGGGTAGAAAGCCTTTTTGGAGCGTTAAAGGCAGTTGCTTACATTGTAGGTATTATGGTGCTGCTTTCCGGGATCATAGGGGTGAGCAACATTATGCTCATTGTGGTGAAGGAACGTACCAAGGAAATAGGGATACGAAGGGCATTGGGCGAACAGCCGTGGTCCATAAAAAAGCAAATTTTGATGGAATCCATATTCCTGACCTTGATTTCCGGTATGGTAGGCATCATATTCGGGTCTTTGGTCATATTTGGTATCAACTCATTGTTGGACAGTGTCGGCCCCGTGGATATGTTTATGAGCCCAAGTGTGAGCGTTGGCGTGGTCACCGGGGCATTGACCATTTTAATGGTCTCGGGGCTGTTGGCGGGCTTCATTCCAGCACAGAGTGCCATACGGGTCAGGCCCATCGAAGCATTGCGAACAGAATAATAGGTAAAGAATCAATCAATAACATCAATTAAAATGAAAAAATCGGTAACCATTGTCATCCTGTTGCTCATCGTAGTAGTGTTCGGTGGCTCCATGTATTACTTATATCAAAAAAATGCTGAAGACCCCGTTGTCTATCAAACGGAAACACCTTCCAAACAGACCATTGTTAAAAAAGCGGTGGCCACAGGGAGCATTCTTCCTTTGGAAGAAGTGTTGATCAAGCCCAATATCTCCGGGGTGATCGAGGAAATATATGTAGAGGGCGGAGATTACGTAAAATCGGGCGACCTTTTGGCCAAAATAAAGGTGGTGCCCAATCTTTCGGCGCTCAATGATGCAAAAAATGCAATCGATGAGGCCAAAATAAATCTGGACGATCAAAAAAGGAACTACGAACGCCAGTCCACACTTTATGGCAAAGGAGTAATTCCCAAAACCGATCTGGAACGGGCAGAGGTGGCCTATGATCAGGCCAAACAGGCCTATGCCGCCGCCAACAAACGCTACGATATCGTGAAAACTGGAACCACCAGCGGACTCAGCAGCTCTGCCAATACCATGATCAAGGCAACGGTAAGTGGCATGGTCCTCGAGGTGCCAGTCGAAGTCGGTAACCAAGTGATCGAGAGCAATACCTTTAACGAGGGAACCACCATTGCCGCCATTGCCGATGTGGACAAGATGATCTTTGAGGGCAAGGTAGATGAATCCGAAGTAGGGAAGATAAAAGAGGACCTTCCTTTGGAAATCACCGTGGGCGCTATTGAAAACCGTGTCTTCAATGCTGTTCTGGATTATATCGCGCCAAAGGGAAAAGAGGAGAACGGAGCCATCCAATTTGAAATAAAAGGTACCTTAAAAAAGAACGATACCGTTTTTATAAGAGCAGGACTCAGTGCCAATGCATCGATTATTTTGGCCCGTGCCGATAGCGTTTTGGCCGTTAAGGAAGCCTTGGTGCAATTTGATGATGATACCAAAAAACCTTATGTTGAGGTTGAGACGGCCGATCAGCAGTTCGAACGGAAAGAAGTTGAACTCGGGGTCAGCGATGGCATTTTTGTGGAGGTAAAGTCAGGCTTAGCGGCGACTGACAAGGTAAAGGTTTGGAATGCGCTTGCAGAGAAATAGTGCAAAAAAAATGCCCTTCAGAAAAAAAAGTAAAAAATCTTGTAACATTTTAACAACATATATGTCTTACTAGCAGAAGTAAATGTAAGATAGCTAACATCATCAATCATGATAGAAATCAAAGATCTTCATAAATCCTATAAAATGGGGAGCAATTCCCTTCATGTTTTAAAGGGTATAAATTTTAAAGTCGAGGAAGGCGAGCTTGTGGCCATTATGGGGTCTTCAGGATCGGGAAAATCCACTTTGTTGAACATTTTGGGAATGTTGGACGGGGCGGATTCCGGTGAATATACCTTGGATGGTGTGCCGATCAAAAACTTGAGCGAAACCAAAGCGGCCCAATATAGGAACAAGTTTTTGGGGTTCATCTTTCAATCCTTTAACCTGATCAACTACAAAAGTGCCGCCGAAAATGTAGCGCTCCCATTATACTATCAAAAAGTACCCAGAAGGGAACGCCAGGAAAAGGCGATGCAATATTTGGAACGGGTAGGGCTGAAACCATGGGCCGGTCACTTGCCAAGTGAGCTTTCAGGGGGACAAAAGCAAAGGGTGGCCATAGCTCGTGCCATGGCTGCAGAACCAAAGGTGCTTTTGGCAGATGAGCCAACCGGGGCCTTGGACAGTAAAACGTCCTACGAGGTCATGGACCTCATCCAAAAAATCAACGATGATGGGAACACCATTTTGGTGGTGACCCACGAAGAGGACATTGCGCATATGTGCAAGCGAATCGTGCACCTAAAGGACGGTGTTATCGTGGAAGATAAAAAAGTTGAACAAGTAAGGGCCGCACAGTATGTTTGATCGGGACGTTTGGCAGGAAATATTCAATACGCTCAAGACCAATAAGCTCAGGACTTTCCTGACAGGGTTTTCTGTAGGGTGGGCCATTTTTATCTTGGTGATGCTGCTCGCATCCGTGAACGGAATGCAGAATGGTTTCGTAGGCCAGTTCAACGATGATGCCACCAACTCTATTTTTGTCCGTACGGGCACCACTTCAAAGGCCTATGGTGGTTTTGAGGCAGGGAGACGTGTCCAATTGAAGAATGATGATCTGGACTACATCAAACAGAGCTTTCCAAAGGACATTGAATATATAAGCGCAAGATACTACGCCAACGCAACGGCTCGGTATAAAGAGGAAACGGGATCCTATTCCGTACAGGCCACACATCCCGACCATCAGGCCATTGAAAAAACACTCGTGATCGCCGGTAGGTATATCAATGAGGCCGATATCGTGAATAAGGCAAAAGTTGCGGTAATCGGTAGGAAGGTAGCAGAGGACTTGTTCAAGAACGAAGATCCACTGGGCAAATTTGTGGAATTCAACGGTCTTCCCTTTAGGGTGATCGGAATCTTTACCGATGATGGGGATGACAATGCCGAGCGAAGGATCTATGCGCCGGTAAGTACCTATCAGCGTATTTATGGGAACACCAATGAAATTGCCAGTATCGCACTGACGTACAATCCCAATTATGATTTAACGGAAGCTTTGGATTTTTCGGAACGATTGGAGATTTTGATGAAGCGAAGACATAAAATTGCACCAGAGGACCAAGCAGGACTATCCGTTTGGAACTATGCCGAGGCATTTAATGACATTAGCAGCTTTACCGCTGTATTGAAAGGAATAGGTATAGGGGTCGGATTTTTGATCCTTATCGCCGGAATTGTGGGTATCGGAAATATTATGGTGTTCACGATCAAGGAAAGAACCAAAGAGATAGGAGTGCGAAAGGCACTAGGGGCCAGGCCGAGCCAGATAGTGAATCTGGTGCTGTTGGAATCCGTTTTCATTACTGCGATTTCCGGATTTGTTGGACTACTGTTCGCCTGGATGATTTTGGCCGCAATCGGCCCCATGATCCAAACACCGGCTTTCAGTAACCCATCTGTGAACCTTTCCACGGTGGTCACGGCCACTATAATCTTGGTAATAGCAGGAGTATTGGCAGGGCTGTTACCGGCCATGAAAGCTGCGAATGTTAAACCCATTGTTGCACTAAGTGATAAATAGTTATGTGGTTATTTGATAAGGACTTGTGGATAGAGATTTTTCATACGCTGAGCAAGAACATGTTCAGGACCTTTTTGACCATGCTGGGGGTAATCTTCGCAATGATCATCTTGGTGCTGTTGTTGGGATCTGCCAATGGTATGAGCAACGGGTTCAACAAACTTTTTGCAGGAACAGCCTCGAACAGTTTGTTCGTTTGGGGGCAATCCACCTCCGAACCCTACAAGGGTTTTGAACGGGGAAGAAGAATCCAATACAAGTTGGAAGATGCCGATATCTTAAAAAAGCAGATACCCGAAATCGAAGTGTTGGCGCCAAGGATTGAGCTTGCAAGCCATAGAGGAACCGTTTCGGTATATAGAAACGGTCAAACAAGCGGTTCTGCCGTGTATGGGGATTACCCTGAGATAGATAACATCACCAAAAAGAAATTGGTGGAGGGCAGGTTTCTCAACGAAACGGATATCCAGGATTCCAAAAAGGTTTGCGTTATCGGGGAAGAGACCTACAAGCTGTTGTTTGAAAAAGGTGAAAAAGCCATTGGCGAGGAAATCCGTATCAACGGGGTCTACTTTACCGTTGTGGGAATCTACAAGCCCAACAACAATATCAATATCGATGGCGAGAATGCCGTATTTATTCCCTTCAGCACTTTTCAAGTGGCTTTTAATTCCGGGGATAGGATGGGCTGGATGGCCATAGCTGTGGAGGAGAGTACTCCAGTTAAATTTGTGGAAAGTCAAATAAAGAGCATCTTAAAGGCCAAATACGATATCCACCCGGATGATGAACGTGCCATAGGCAGTTTCGATATGTCCGAGATATTCAACAGCATCACCGCATTTACCACCGTACTTAAAGGATTTTCATTTTTTGTCGGCATATTCACGCTTTTGGCGGGTGTCATTGCCATCAGCAACATCCTTTTGATCACCGTAAAGGAGCGTACCCAAGAAATAGGGGTGCGAAGGGCCTTGGGGGCAACGCCGGTAATCGTAAAACGTCAGATTGTGGTCGAGGCCATTGTTTTGACGGCATTTGCAGGCCTCGTTGGATTCGCCATTTCCGTGGGAATATTGTCACTTTTGGATGCCATGTTCGGCAGTGGGGATGATTTCCCTTTTGTGAAGCCAATGATCAGTATACCTCAGTTTATCATATCATTTGTTTTAATGGTAGGTCTGAGCGTACTCATAGGCCTTCTGCCGGCCAATAGGGCGGTGAAAATAAAACCCATAGATGCACTTAGAGAAGAATAATCATCAATACAATTAAATAACGAAATCAAATAAGCAAGAATGAACAAGTATGTAAAATACGGATTGATAGGGGTAGTGGTCATAGGTATTTTGGCCGCGATAGTCTACTTTTTAAAGCAGAACAGTGCTCCTGTAGAGCTGTATAAAACCGAAACAGCAGAACGAAAGGACATCGTGAATAAAGTGATTGTTACCGGAAAGGTAATACCGGAGGACGAGATCAATATCAAGCCCCAAATTTCCGGGATCATTGATAAGATCATGTTGGAAGAAGGAGCACAAGTCGAATCCGGTGACCTTATCGCTGTGATCAAAGTAGTTCCCAACGAACAATCCTTGAACCAAGCGGCCGGAAGGGTCCGAACCGCAGAATTGGCCTTGAACAATGCAAAAATTGAATATGACAGGAACAAGACCTTGTTCGATAAGGGCGTTATTTCCAGTCAGGACTTTAATAACCTAAAGCTTACCTACGACCAAGCTTTGCAGGAACTTAAAAATGCCCAGGCCGATTACCAGATCATCAGAAAAGGGTCTGCGGGAGGTTCCGCCAGTGCCAATACCAACATCAGGGCAACCGTTTCCGGAACTATTCTGGAGATTCCCGTAAAAGAAGGAGATCAGGTCATCCAAAGTAACAACTTTAATGAGGGTACAACCATTGCCACCATCGCCGATATGTCCAAAATGATCTTTGAGGGAGAAGTGGACGAGGCCGAAGTAGGTAAACTTAATGTGGGAATGCCCTTGGAAATCAGTCTTGGTGCCCTGGAAGAGCAAAAATTCGATGCCAAACTAAAATTCATCGCTCCAAAGGGAGTGGAAGAAGAAGGTGCCGTTCAGTTTAAGATAGAAGGTGACCTCGATGTAAAAGCGAGCGATAGCACCTCTTACGTAAGGGCAGGGTATAGCGCCAATGCCTCGATTGTTCTAGAAGAGAAGAAAGATGTGCTGTCCATCAAAGAAGCATTGCTTCAGTTTGATAAGGACACGGAAAAGCCATACGTGGAAGTGCAAACGGGCGAAAATGAATTCGAGCGCAGAGATCTTGAATTGGGTGTAAGCGACGGAATAGACGTAGAGATTGTTTCGGGTATTGATGAGGATGATAAAATCAAGGTTTGGAACAAGTTGGAAAAGAAATCTGACGAAGGCTAATCCATACTAAACCATCATTTATAAATCAAAATCGAAAAACGAATGAAAAATAGCATAACCATATTACTTGCGTTGTTCGCTGTTACCTTGTCCAGTGCACAAGTGCGACAATGGACGCTCCAGGAATGTGTGGAATACGCAGTAGAGAACAATTTGACCGTAGAACAATTTGAACTAGATCTGGAGAACGCAAAAATCGATAAGTCCGATGCCGTTGGAAACTTGTTGCCCACATTAAATGGGAACGCATCCGCATCGAGCAACACGGGTTTCTCCATTAACCCAACGAACAACTTGCCCACAAACAGTACGGCAAACAACGTGAACATAAGTGCTAGCTCCAGCATTACACTTTTTGATGGTCTACGGAACATCAACCAGGTGCATAGGGCCAAAATGAACGCGATTGCGAACCAATACCGTTTGGACGACCTAAAGGACGATATCCGTTTGAACGTGGCCAATGCCTATTTGGAAGTAGTGTCCAACAAGGAACAGCTTAAAACATTTAGAGCACAGTACGCCGTTACCGAACAGGATTTGAAACGGACCAAGGAATTGGTGGAATCCGGAGTCGTGCCACGTGGCGATCTATTGGAAATTGAAGCTACCGCTGCCAATCAGGAGCAGCAGATCATCAATGGGGAGGGAAATGTGCTGATATCCAAAGTGAACTTGGCACAGCTGCTTCAGATTACCGATTACGAGAATTTTGATGTTGCCGAAGAGGAATTCGATATTCCACCGTCCGACATTCTTGATAATTCCCCAAAGGTGATTTTTGATAAGGCGATGACCTTTAGAAACGACATCAAGTTCTCCGAGTCCAATGTAGAATTGGCCGAACAAGATGTTAAAATTGCCAAAGGTGCCTATTTGCCAACATTGTCCGCCTTTGTTCAATATGGTACAAGGTATTCGGATGTTACCCAGATTCCCGACGGAAACGGAGTGCCATACACTCCCAGTCTTACCGACCAATTGTGGATTTTTGATGGTATCAGTTACGGGGCACAATTGAACATTCCGGTCTTTAACGGTTGGAGTACCCGAAACAACGTGATGCGCTCTCAAATCGGCTTGGAAAAGGCAAAATTGCAATTGGAGCAGGACAAGTTGGATCTTGAAAATACTATCCAGCAAGCCTACGTAAACGTAAATACGTTTGAAAAGGCTTATGCAGCTGCGGAAAAAACGCTGGAAGCAAGGACTTTGGCCTATGAGTATGCCAAGGAACGCTACGATGTCGGGTTGATGAACGCTTTCGATTTTAGTCAGGCGCAAGCCAGAGTGGAGAATGCACAGGCCGATGTGATCCGTACCAAATACGATTATATCTTCCGATTGAAAATATTGGAGTTCTACTTTGGTATACCCATTTCATTAAACTAGTATCTTTGTGGCCGCTATGGCCACAATACTACATTTAGAAACAGCTACGACCAATTGCTCCGTGAGCATTGCAAAGGACGGCGAGATGCTTGTCCTAAAAGAGAACAACGCAGCGAACTATTCGCATTCGGAACAACTGCACATATTTATAAAAGAAGCCTTGGAAGAGGCTTCTTTGTTGTTTTCGGACCTCGATGCCGTTGCCATCAGCAAAGGGCCTGGTTCGTATACAGGGCTCCGTATTGGGGTGTCTTCCGCTAAAGGGTTGTGCTTTTCACTGGACATTCCGTTGGTTTCCGTGCCCACTTTGCAGAGTATGGCCCATCAAACGGATGTAAAACCCGGGGAATTGGTTATCCCTGTTTTGGATGCCAGACGTATGGAGGTGTATTCCTGTGTTTACGATGCCGTATACAACGAAGTCCGTGAAACTCGAGCAGAAATCATCGATGAGGACTCTTTTGCGGATTATGTGTCGGATGATAAGGTTTACATCATTGGAAGCGGTGCAGAAAAATGTAGGGGTGCCCTAGAACACCCCAACTTTATTTTTGATGAATCTGTGGTTCCTTCAGCGAAGGATATGGTTCCCATTGCTTTTGAAAAGTACAAGTCCAACGAATTTGAAGATGTGGCCTATTTTGAACCGTATTATCTCAAGGACTTTGTGCTTCAGCAAAAAAAGAAGAAAAACTAGTCTTCCAGTGCCTTGTGCATAACCCTTTGTGGAAAGGGAATCTCTATTCCGGCGGCATCAAACCTTAATTTGGTCTGTTCGATTACGTAAAAGTGTGCCGGCCAGAACACATCGTTGTTCGCCCAAAAACGCAAGGTGAGGTTTACAGAGCTGTCTGCCAATGCCCCAACATATACTTCGGGAGCTGGTTCGGTGTTGATATTTGGGTTGTCGGCACAAATTTGTAAAAGAATTTCCTTGGCTTCCTTTATGTTGGAACCGTACCCAATGCCCACATCAATTTTGTCCCGGCGGGTATTTTCCATATTGTAGTTGATGATATTTCCATTGGACAATTGACCATTGGGTATAATGGCGATTTGATTGCCAAATGTGCTCAATTTTGTATTGAAGATGGAAATTTCTTTTACCGAACCATCAACGCCTTGGGCTGAAATCCAATCCCCGACCTTGAAAGGCTTAAATACCAATATAAGGACACCACCGGCAAAATTGGCCAGAGATCCTTGGAGTGCCAAACCAATGGCCAAACCAGCAGCACCGATTATGGCCACTAAAGATGAGGTTTTGACCCCCAATTGGGTGACCACGAGTACAAAAAGCATAATTTTTAGCGCAATGCTTATGAAACTCTGCATAAACGATTCCAAAGTCTCATCGTACTCCTTTTTGGCAAAAAACCTTTTCACCATTTTATTGAAGAGCCTAATGATCCAAAGTCCGACAAAAAATATGACAATGGCCAAAAGTATGTTGGGTATAACTCCAAACGCCCATTCAATGGCCTGATCAACGTATTCTTGGTAATTTTCTAGTTCTTTCATAATAGCTTTTAGTTTAATTGGCAACGTAGTTAATATTCAAATAATATAAAAGAAAAGGTTTTTAAACAAATGTTAATGTTAAAGGCTTTTTACAATTGTTGCAATGCATCTTTTGCAGTGCTGACGGGGAGTTTGCAAGCTCCTTCCTGACATATATATGTTAAGGTTCTGCCGGGTACACTCCTGTTTTTCAACAATTCAAGGTTACCATCTTCTTTGGAGCCGGCCATAATACTATTGGGCAGGTACTCCTTGCCGATCTGTTGTGCCATTTCCATATAATCATCCCCGATTATGGCTATTTCATAAAAATTCTGATGAGTGTAAAGGACCAAATGCAACCAATTGGAAAATCCTTGCGCCCTACGGTCAAAATCCTTTTGAACGTTTTTGAACATTTGCTTGGACGTTTTTCCATAACCTTGTTCAGGAAACAGCTTGTCGAATTTATACAGATTGATGGCCATCATGGAATTGGATGATGAGATAACGTTGTCGTCCACTTCTATGGTCCTTCTGATTAGGGATCGGTCTTTGTCCGAGGTGTAAAAGAACATTCCCGATGCATCATCAAAAAAGTGCTTTTGGGTGTGCTCCAACAGGTTTTTGGAAAGATTGAGCCATTTTTCGTCAAAAGTTACTTCATAAAGGGAAAAATAGGCATCGATAACAGTGGCATAATCATCCAGAAAAGCATTGATACTGCTTTTTCCTCCTTTGTGGTTTCGATACAGGGAACCATCTTCTTTGATCATTTCCCGTTCAATGAATTCTGCATTTTTTAAGGCGAGCTTCAAATAATCGTCGTTGCCCAAATAGCGATAGGCATCGACCAGCCCTTTGAGCATCAATCCGTTCCAAGAGGTTAAAATCTTATCATCTAAACGAGGTCTTGAACGCTTGTTTCTTTCACTTTTAAGTTGGGATAGGTTTTTTTTGATGGTTTTCCTCAACGTTTTAATGTCAATATCGAAACTGTTGGCAATCTCATCATTGCTCTTGTCCCTGATAAGTACATAATTCTCTTCTTCCCAATGTCCGTAAGAATTGATGTTGAAATATTCTTGGAACAGCTTAAAATCATCTCCCAAAAGATCGATGAGCTGTTCCTTCGTCCAAACGTAATAGGCGCCTTCCTCCAAGTTTCCATGTTCATCTAGGCTGTCCGCATCCAATGAGGAATAGAATCCTCCGTTTTTATCCATGAGTTCTTCTTCCACGAAGGCAATGGTTTCAACGACAACATCCTTGTACAGGTTATTCTTTGTAACGGCATAGGCTTTGGCATATAGGCTTGTCAATTGACCGTTGTCGTACAACATTTTTTCGAAGTGGGGTACATGCCATTTCACATCAACAGCGTAGCGGGAGAACCCTCCGCCCACATGGTCGTAAATACCTCCGTAGGCCATTCGTGTTAGTGTGGTGTCCACAAACTCCATGATTTCGGGTTTGTTGGTCGCCGTGGCATAGTGCAACAAAAAGTCCCAATTGTTGGGCATCATAAACTTTGGGGCGCTCTTATGCCCGCCCAAAAAAGTGTCGAAATACTGCGTCCAATTTTGAACGGCACCATCCAATTGCTCCAAAGAATAAAGTTCACTGTCCTTGCTGTTTTCCACCAAATTAATGGCCTGGAGTCCGTTCGCAAGGTCGTTCGCATAGTCGGTTACACGTTGCTTATCGTTTTTGTAAAGTTCGGCCAGTTGTTCCAGAGACTTGATCCAATTGTCTTTTGGAACATAGGTTGCTCCCCAAAAAGGCCGGCCATCGGGCAGGGCGACAATATTGAGCGGCCATCCGCCTTGACCGGATATCATTTGGATGGCGTCCATGTAGATTTGGTCCACATCCGGACGCTCCTCACGGTCAATTTTTATATTGATGAAGTTCTCGTTCATCACTTGGGCCACTGCCTCGTCCTCAAAACACTCTTTTTCCATCACATGGCACCAATGACAAGCGGCGTACCCAATACTTATGAGCAGGAGTTTGTCCTCTTTCTTGGCTTTTTCCAGCACGTCGGGGTGCCAAGCTTCCCAGTTTACCGGATTATGGGCATGTTGGAGCAAATAGGGGCTGGTTTCATGGATAAGGGCATTGGTATGTTTGTGCGTCACTTCGTTTGAATTTTGTTTGCAGCCCAAGACTGCAGTTCCAAGTAGTATGAAGAAAAACACTTTTTTCATCAATTTGGTAGGTTTGTGCAAAAAAAATGCGCCCGTTTCGGGACGCATTTTCTTTTCTTCATTTTTGTTATTGTACTTCAAAGGTAATCTTAACGTTTACCCTATAATCGTCAATCTTTCCATCTTTTACGGTAGCGCTCTGCTCGTTGATGTAGATGGAACGGATATTTTTAACTGATTTTGAGGCCTGTTCCAACGCTTTGTTGGTTGCATCTTCCCAGCTTTTGCTGGAGTTGGCCAATACTTCAATAACTTTTAAAACTGCCATGGTCAATGTATTTTTTAGATTCCCTTTAAGATAACAAATTTTGACTGGAATTGGGCAGTAATCCCGTTAATTATCCGTTAAGGGCAACTACTTCCTTGATTTTGTCGCCCATCATATTTTTTAACATGGTCTCAATACCGTTTTTTAAGGTAAAGGTGGAAGATGGACAACCGCTGCAGGCTCCTTGAAGGATAACGCTCACCGTACCGCTTTGCTCTTCATAGGATTGGAAAAGAATGTTTCCGCCATCACCGGCAACGGCTGGTTTTACATATTCTTCCAAAATGTCTATAATTTGTAGCGAGGTGTCGTCGTAATCTGTTCCGGATTTTTTTTGCTCTACGGTTTCCTTGCTTTTTTGAATGGCTTCCGCGGTTACCACCTCCTTGCCGTCGGCAAGATAGTCACGGATAAATTCGCGCAATTGCATATTGATCTCTTCCCAATCGGCCACTTCATATTTGGTGACGGACACGTAGTTTTCGTCCATAAAGACCTCTTTTACAAAAGGCAAATGAAAAAGTTCTTTGGCCAATGGGGAGTCCTTGGCCTCGTCGATGTTCTTGAACTCGTACGTTGATGGCACGATTCTTTTGTTGGAAACAAACTTCATCACCGCTGGATTTGGGGTTACCTCGGCATAAACGGTAATCGGCTCCTTTTTTGCAACGGCCTCTTCGTTGACCACAGGTTCGCCAGCGTTAAGGTATTCTACCAGTTGCTGGGCAACCTCATCTTTTACATCGTCCCATTCCACAATGTCAAAACGCTCCAACGCCACAAAGTTGCTGGCAATGTAAACGGTCTTGATAAACGGAAGGTAAAAAAGTTGCTGGGCCAATGGTGAGTTTTTGGCCTCATCTATATTTTTAAATTCGTAATTGCCCTTCACCAAAAAATGGTTGGCTTCCAATTTTATTATCTTGGGGTTGTTGGTGGAAACAACGGTGATATTGAACTCTTTCATCTTGAATATTTGTTGCAAAAATACCAATACTTGCGATGCGCAGCAAAATATTATAATAATGTGACAAGCTTATCGTTATTTAAGTGTTTTATTGTATTCGATAATCATTAGCCCCAACCGTCAGATGAGACGAATCTTAACCTCAATTTTTATAGCCTTGTTTTTTGGTTCCTTTGCCAGAGCACAAGAAGGTATTCCCGTGTATTTCGATTACTTGGCGGACAATTACTATTTGGTGTATCCGTCCATGGCAGGTATTTCGGAAGGCACCAAAATTCGTCTTACGGCACGGAAGCAGTGGTTCAATGTGGACGAGGCGCCCAGTTTGCAAACACTGAACATTAATTCCAGAGTAGGGGAACGCAGTGGTATCGGTGGTATACTTTTCAATGACTCCAACGGATACCATTCACAGACAGGTTTTAAGGCAACTTATTCCCATCATTTGCAATTGGCAGGTGATTTTAGGACGCTCAACCAGCTATCTTTTGGATTGAGTGCGGGTGTAATCCTCAGTAGTTTGGACGAAACCGAATTCAGGTCCGTAATTCCAGACCCGGTAGTAACGGGGGTAAAAAACACCACCAGTTATTTTAATGTCGACTTAGGGGCATCCTACAATTTGTTCGAGTTTTACGCGCATGTCGCTGTCTTGAACCTTTTGGGAAGTGGACGAGACCTCTACACTGCCGCGGAGTTTGATAACTTACGACGGTATTTGTTCTCTGTTGGTTATGTATTTGGAAGGACTACCCGAATAGAGCCTTCCATTTTGTTCCAAATGACGGATTTTACCAAAGAGAAGACCGTGGATTTGAACGCAAAAGTATATCGTGATGTCAGTTTTGGAACTGTTTGGGCCGGATTGTCCTACCGTCGCAGTTTTGATGGTGCACAATTTCAATCCAATGGAAATTTTGGAGAGCAGCGCCTGCAATTGTTCACTCCGATCATCGGGGTCAATGTGAACAAGTTTATGTTTTCCTACAACTATTCCTATCAGTCAGGGGACATTCGTTTTGACAATGGTGGCTTTCATCAAATCACTTTGGGATACGACTTTGGACAAAGCGACCAAGGCAAGCGCTACGACTGTTATTGTCCTGCGGCCAACAATTAAAAATGGCCCATCTTTTTATGATAGACCATTTAAAACTCAAAAAGCGTCAATGTTATTTCTTGTCCCAAGTATAGTTTTTCTTGGAGGCTTGGGCCTTTATGGCGGATAGCATGGCATTCTCCAACTCTCCGGTTTCTTCCTTTTGATGCTCGGCAATGTAAACCTCACGTTTGGCATTGAGTTCCTGTATCTGTTTTTGGATTTCTTCCCGTTCCGCTTTCTTTTGCTTTACATAAGCCTTGATTTCACTTTCGGATTTTCCTCGGAGTTCTTCGGGAAGGTCTTTTTGGGGCAGCTCGGCGATCAAGGATTCATCGTCTTCAGCGGCATCTACAAGGTCCCATGTTGAGTTTTTGTACAACCTTGAGCTTTTGCTTACCGCTCTTTTAACGGCGACCACCTCTTCCAGTTCGGCAGCATTGGCATCTTGTGCATATTGAAGCTCCTTTTTTTGTCTACCGATTGCACCATAGGAAATATAGGTACCGTTCAATTTGGAGTTCAATTTGATGATGACGTCATCATAGGGTGTGTTAATATGAACGACCTGTCTATTATGGTCAATGGCCATGTATTCGCCGCCGGTAAGTGTGGCGCCGCTCTTCCACATGGTGGAAATACCTTGCTCGTAATTGCCACAAAAAATCGTATTTACAATAATGTCCTTCTCCTTGGCATTGGTGGTGGCATCCTTGTAATCCAGTTTTCCTTGGGTAAAAGGTTCATTGCCCGCGATAAATATCATTTTAAGGTCGTCGGAATTTTTTCCCCAATCCAATTGTTTCAATGAAGTATGGATGACCTGTCCGCAATATTCTTCACCGCCATTTGTGGTCAGCGAGAACAATTTCTCCGAAATCTCGTCCAGATCATTACTGAAACCCAATACCTGGCGTATATAACCTTCTCGGGGAGAAAGATTGTCGTTTCCATATTCATAAAGAGCAATTTGAAGGGATGGTCGCACATTGGTGCCACATTTGGCATGGGTAAACTCGTTGACAATGTCCCACAATTGTGCCTTTGCCTGATTGATGAGCCCGTCCATACTGTTGCTCGTATCCAAGAGCAGCGCAATTTTAACGTACTGCTCCGATGGTTTTTCGGTTGTGGACTGTGTGACCAAAGTTGTTTTCGATTTCGTGTGCGCATTAAGGTTGCAGCCATAACTTGTACCTGTCATAAATAGCAGAAAAGCAGAGCCTAAAAAGTAATTCATATGTTTCATGATGCAATAATTTTAAAGTTGGGGTAAATGTATCGGCAACTTTGTTCAATTAAAATCAGGAATGAGCAACATGGCATTTCAAATGAGTGAATGGAACCGATTACTTCGTAACAAGGTATAATAGCGATGTTTTTTAGTGGATTTCGGTAGAGGGGCATTTTTTAAAATGCTTGGGAAGCAGTATGTTTACCTAACGTATGGTCCGTAAGATATACATATTGGTGTTGATTCTGTTCACCTCGCTGGGTTCCGTCGCGCAAGTTGGAAATGCACAGGGGCAAATGCAAATCAAGGGCTCGGTAAAGGGCAAGGAAAACTATGCCCCGATTTCGGGAGTTCGGGTATCTACGGACAAAGGAGCTTTTACCACTACAAATGCCTTGGGCGAGTTTACGATCAGGGCCTCCGTAGGAGATGTATTGATGGTTGAAGGGCCGGAACTGGAAACGGTGCGTTACCGAATCAAATCGGGTGAAGATGTGGATGTTTTGGTGGAAGGTTATTACGGTGGGGTTTCAAAAAGGCAAAAACGGGAAACCACAAGCTCACTGAACTATCTTTCGGACCATCAACGCTTTTTGGATTCCGCCAACGCCTACAAGAGGACCAATTTGGAAAAGAGTATCGACTTTATCGCGCGTTCCATGGAACCCTTGGGAAGCTCTGGAAATAAAAATGAATTTTCCGCATCGCTACGAACCTTGGGTGAAATCTATATGTTCCATAAGCAGTACGATCTGGCCATCACCAATTTTAAGGATGCCTTGGCCGCCCAAGAATCCAACAAGACCAAAATATTATTGGGCAAGGCCTATGTACTGAACGGAAATTACGAAAGTGCAGTTTCCATCATGGAACCTCTTATAATGGTAAGGAACATGGTGCCCTACCAGCGGGTCGAACTTTTTGAAGCTTTGGGCGATGCCAATAAGGAGTTGGGTAAATTGAAAGAGGCCCAGGAATATTACCGGCAGGGGCTGCTCATTGCGGAAAAAAATCAGATATCCCCAAAGGAAATCGACCTCAACTCTAAAATTGCAGATGTCTTTGCCATTGAAAATAGGGAGATTGAGGCAGAGGGGTTTTATCAAAATTCCTTGAAACTGTCAAAGGAAGTGGCACCGGAACGAATGATTCAAGAGAGCGAAAAAGTGGCGGATTTCTACAACCAAAAAAATCGATATGATGACGAGATCCAACTGAGAAAAAGAAACCTGGACGAATTAAAAGAGATCTCAAGATCGAGTGTTGCCTCCATGGGCCAGGGAATCAATACCCAGGATACCATAACCACGCAGCGCATCAACTATAAAATCGCCAATGCCTATATCGCACAGGATAAGTTGGACGAGGCGATTCCCTATCTCGAAAAAAGTATTGTGGAGGCGGACAAGGATGATGACCTCGTGGTGCAAAAGGATGCCACACGAAAATTATCCGAAGTGTATCGTAACAAAGG
Source organism: Flagellimonas oceani (assembly GCF_011068285.1). Lineage (NCBI taxonomy): Bacteria > Pseudomonadati > Bacteroidota > Flavobacteriia > Flavobacteriales > Flavobacteriaceae > Flagellimonas > Flagellimonas oceani. Next base: position 4,610,114 of record NZ_CP049616.1, read on the forward strand.
AGATTACACAAGGGCGTTGGAATCCTATCAAGATTATGTGGCCGTGGTGGACAGCCTATATGTGCGAAAGGAACAGGAAATTTCGAGGGCGGCTCGTTTTAATCGGGAGATTGCCAACACACAAAACCGAATTTCCAGTTTGGAACAGGAACGGGAGCTAAGCCAAAGCAAATATAGCTTGGCGGTAACGGAGCAGCAATTGTACGAGGAGACCAGC